>CAVFVP010000001.1:0-145694 GCA_963625945.1 Agathobacter rectalis
GGGGCACAGGCTGTCACAGTGCCCAATGGCCATGCGCAATTGGGTGCAAAAAACACTTTATGTGGTGCATATTTTGCCAATTCGGGCAAAATGCCTATTTTTGAAAAATCAAAATACATAGTTTACTATATAATTACACTAATAATTCTCACTAATCAATATGATTTACCCTGTTTTATCGGCCGAAGAAGCCGCTGAATACATTCAGAATGGTTTCACCATCGGCATTTCCGGGTTCACCGTGCCAGGCAACCCCAAAGTGGTGCCACCGGCAATCGCCGCCAAAGCACGTCGCGAACACGAAGCCGGACGCGAGTTTAAAGTGAACATTTTCTCTGGAGCCTCGTCAAACGACTTCACCGACGGCGAGCTTTCTCGCGCTCACGCCATCAACTTCCGCGCTCCCTATCAGTCGCTGGGCGAGCTGCGCAACCGCATCAACGCCCATGAAGTCCACTACAACGACCGCCACCTGAGTGAAATGGCCCAGGAATTCCGCTACGGATTCTACGGCAAGATGGACGTGGCACTGATTGAGGTGCAGAGCATCGACGACAATGGCGACATGGTGCTCGGCACAGCACTCGGCAACTCACCCACATGGCTCAAGATGGCCGATAAGGTGATCATAGAAATCAACGACCAGATTCCGGAAACGATTCGCGGCTTGCACGACTGCTACTTGCCGCTCGACCCTCCCAACCGCCGCGAGATTCCCATCTACAAGGCAAGCGACCGCGCCGGCTCGCCCACAGCCCACGTCGACCCCAAGAAAGTGCTTGGCGTGGTCTACAGCTCGAAACCCCTGGGCATGAGCAGCGCATTCACTCCGGTCGACGACACCACCCGCAACATTGGCCGCAACGTGTGCAACTTCCTCATTAACGAGATGAAGCAGGGCCGCATTCCAAAGTCGTTCCTGCCCATACAGTCGGGCGTGGGCAACATTGCCAACGCCGTGCTCGACTCGCTCGACACCAGCACCGAGATTCCGCCGTTTGAGATGTATACCGAGGTGGTACAGGACAGCGTGGTGAAACTGCTGCTGAGCGGACGCTGCAAGTTTGCCAGCACATGCTCAATGACATTCTCGAAAGACGCCATGAAAGAGTTCTTCGACAATGTGGACCAGCTTCACGACAAGCTGCTGATGCGTCCGGCCGAGATAAGCAACAATCCCGAGGTGATTCGCCGCATTGGCGTGATTTCGATGAACACTGCCATCGAGTGCGACATCTTCGGCAACATCAACTCATCGCACGTGAGCGGCACACGCCTGATGAACGGCATCGGCGGATCGGGCGACTTCACCCGCAATGCCTATGTGTCGATTTTCATGTGCCCGTCCATTAAGAAAGACGGCGGCATCAGCACCATCGTGCCTATGGTCACCCACGTTGACCACACAATCCACTCGGTCGACATCATCGTCACCGACCAAGGTGTGGCCGACCTGCGCTTCAAAGACCCAATCCAGGCAGCCGAGGAGATTATTGAGAAGGCAGCTCACCCGATGTACCGCCCGCTTCTGCGCGAATACCTGAAGCTGTCGAAGGGTGGACACATTCTCCAAAACCTCGACTTGGCCTTGTCGTTCCACCGCACACTCCAGGCCGAGGGCGACATGAGCAAGACCGACTATTCAAAATACATGAAATAAGACCGACCACACAGGCAGCCAACAGCCGCCTGCAAGCTAAAGGCCGACAGCCGTAGGTGCACACACAGTGCCCGCTGGCTGTCGGCCTTTGCCGTTGCCGCAGGGCGAACGGCAATTCACCACCCCATCACAATCGCCATAATGCCCTCACGGGCCACAAAACGCGTGTGTGCGCAAAGTTTTTTTCGCCATTACGCCATTGGATGTGTGGCGATTGGATATTTTTAGCTATCTTTGGGTGCTGCGTGGCAGCAATCCTAATATCAACCACACACATAAGCTTATGAAGTATTACATCTCGGTCGCCGGACAGCGGATAGGCCCAATAGAAGAGAACGAACTGACCCACAACAACATCACGCCCACCACACTCGTGTGGTGCGAGGGCATGGAGCAATGGCAGGCAGCAGGCAGCCTGCCGGCCCTGGCACACATTTTCGCCAAGCAGACGCCGGCAAATGGTGCCACACCGCCTCCGGCAATACCTCCCGACCTGCCAAGCGGTGACGGTAAAAACGGTGACGACGAAGACAACCAGCCAAAGCCAAAATACAAGCCCGACAACCACATGACATGGGCTATCGTAATCACCATCCTTGGACTGGTGTGCTGCACTTTTCTGCCATCGGTTTTCGGCATAATCGCAATCAGCAAAGCCACAAAATCCACACAATTGTGGAAGGCAGGCGACGCCTATGGCTCACTGGCGATGGCCAATGAGGCAAAACGGTGGAACAACGTGGGATTCATCTTCTTTGGAATCTCATTCTTTCTGATACTTGTCATCGGCTTCATAGGCGGCTACTGCTATTATCACTGACCACGGATGAGAGCCTGTGGTTTGTGGCGCACCACACCAGCCACAAGCACACAAAAAAGCGACCGGTGCCGCGCTCCTTTTCCAGCCCGCGCGATTACGGGGGCTTTGGGAGTGCGGCACCGGTTATGCCTCGATTGGCGGCAGCGGCCCAGCCTCTGCGCCAGCAACAATTAGAGCAGTGTGGCAGGGTCGAGATTCTTGCTCTCGATATCCTTGAAGTAGCGATAGGTCGACACCTTGAGATCCATAGTGGCATCCTCATCGCAAATTATCACAGCCTTGCGGTGCATCTGCAAAGCGCTGAGAGTGCACATCTGCGACACAGCGCCCTCAACAGCAGCCTGCAGGGCGGGAGCCTTCTTGTAGCCGTTGACGATAATCATCACGCTCCTGGCAGCCATCACAGTACCCACGCCCACGGTGAGAGCGGTTTTAGGCACCTTGTTGACATCGTTGTCAAAGAATCGGCTGTTGGCGATAATGGTGTCTTGAGTGAGGGTCTTCTGGCGTGTGAGCGATACGAGCGACGATCCCGGTTCGTTGAAAGCGATGTGGCCGTCGGGGCCCACACCACCCATAAAGAGGTCGATGCCGCCAGCCTTGGCGATGCGTGCCTCATAGTCGGCGCATTCTTTCTCAAGATCAGCAGCATTGCCGTTGAGGATGTTCACATTCTCCTTCTTGATGTCGATGTGGCTGAAAAAGTTGTTCCACATAAACGAGTGATAACTTTCGGGGTGCTCTTCGGGCAGTCCCACATACTCGTCCATGTTGAATGTGACCACATTCTGGAACGACACCTTGCCAGCCTTGTTAAGCTCAATAAGCTTCTTGTACATGCCCAGAGGAGAGCTTCCGGTGGGGCAACCGAGCACAAAAGGCTTCTCGGGTGTGGGATTGGCAGCATTGATGCGTGATGCCACATAGTTGGCTGCCCACTCTGATACTTTCTCGTAATCGGGTTCGATAATCAGTCTCATAGTTTGTTTTTAAATTTTATTAATGAATTTTCAGACTTTTATTTCTACACGCAAAGTTACGGAAAAAATCATTGACTTGCCTACCACCCACACAATTATCAGTCACATATAACATTTTTTACACTAAAGTGCACACACCCCGACACGGCGGCACCGGTGCCGAGATACGTTGCATCGAGGCTACGGAACGTCATTCCGGCCAAGCTTGCCCTGAGTGACGGCGGCGTGCATTATGCAGTGGCTTGTTGCCTATTGCATTGTTCTTTTTAGCTTTTTTGCGTAAATTTGCGCACACAACAAAACCCGCTTGCGCCGACAGCAAAAAACATAAATAAGATTATGGACACAAAAAACAACACTCCGCTAATCCTCATCTGCAACGACGACGGCTACACCGCCGGCGGCATCAAAGCTCTCACCACCGTGGCCCGCGAGATGGGCGAAGTGGTGGTGGCAGCCCCGCAACTGCACCAAAGCGGAATGTCGTCGGCCATAACGGTGGGATCGCCGCTGCGCGCCGTCATGTGCCGCAAAGAGCCCGGTCTCACGGTCTATGCCGTGAGCGGCACACCGGCCGACTGCGCAAAACTGGCCTTCAACCATCTGCTCGGAGGCCGGCAGCCCGACCTACTCGTCTCGGGCATCAACCACGGATATAACGCCGGCAACAGCGCCATCTACAGCGGCACCATGGGTGCCGTGTTTGAGGGCCTCTTCCACAATGTGCCAAGCATAGGGTTCAGCTACGGAGACTACAGCCCCGAAGCCGACTTTGACGAATGCCTGCCGTGGGTGAGAATGATAATGAAACGCACGCTTGAGCACGGGCTGCCGCAGGGCGTGTGCCTGAACGTGAACATTCCGCTCACCACCGACGGCATCAAGGGGCTGAAAACCACCGCCGCCGCTGCCGGACGATGGGTGCGTGAATATGAGCACCGCGTCGATCCGTTCGGCCGGGATTACTACTGGATGACAGGAACATTTGAACGCGATGACCCCGATGATGCCGAATCGGACTACTATTGGCTCGACCGCGACTGGGTGAGCGTGACCCCCTGCCAGGCCGACCAGACGTGCCGCAAGGCAATGCCCGCCATTGCCCACCTGCTCAAGTGAACCAGCGGCAACCTGCACCACACAAGCATATTATAATTTTCACACCAATTTCATTTTAAGGATTATGAGAACATTTATGAGATCGGCCTTCATTGCCGCCACCACCATTACTGCATTAGTCATGGCAAGCTGCTCGTCAAGCAAGAGGGCCGCAGCAAGCGCCTCGGTCAAAGGCTCATGGGCAATCACCGAAGCGTGCGGAATGAGTACGGCCAAGGGCATGAATCCCGCCGAGATAACATTCGAAGACAGCAAGATGCATGGCTGCACCAGCATCAACAATTTCTTCGGCGACTACAAGCTGAGCGGCAAGAAGCTGCAGCTGACCAACGTGGGCATGACCCGGATGATGGGACACCCGATTGAGGTGGAAGACGCCGTGACGCAAGCGCTGAACTCGGCCGCCACGGTAAGCGTCAGCGGCGACTCGGCCACAATATTCGATGCCAGCGGCAAGGCCGTTATGCACCTAATACGCAAATAAGCGGCAGTAAAGCCATTTATGTGGCGCTTATTTTGTAACTTTGCAGATTGCTTAGCCGGGCAAGAGCCACGGCCCGGGCAAATATGTGAACGAGACAACACTATTGGAACATAACATATATACACACACTGATTAAAAAGACATGGAAAGAAAGGTAAGAGTGCGCTTTGCCCCGTCGCCAACAGGCCCGCTCCACATTGGCGGAGTGCGCACGGCACTATACAACTATCTGTTTGCACGCCAAAACCACGGCACAATGATTCTGCGCATCGAGGACACCGACTCGAACCGCTTTGTGCCCGGAGCCGAAGACTATATCAACGAAGCCCTAGCATGGCTTGGCATAGGCATCGACGAGGGTGTGCGCGAGGGAGGCAATTACGGCCCCTACAAGCAGAGCGAGCGCCGCGACATCTACCGCAAATACGTGAAGCAGCTGCTTGACGACGGCAAGGCCTACATTGCATTCGACACACCGCAGGAACTTGAGGCCAAGCGTGCCGAAGTGAAGAATTTCCAGTATGATGCCGCCACCCGCCTTGGCATGCGCAACTCACTGAGCCTGCCCGAGAGCGAAGTGAAAGCCCTGATCGACGGCGGCGAGAAGTATGTTGTGCGTTTCAAGGTGGAACCCAACCGCGACATAGTTGTTCACGACCTGATTCGCGGCGACGTGAAAATCAACTCGCGCATCATCGACGACAAGGTGCTGTATAAAAGCGCCGACGACCTGCCCACCTACCACCTGGCCAACATTGTGGACGACCACCTGATGGAGGTGAGCCATGTGATCCGCGGCGAGGAGTGGTTGCCGTCGGCACCGCTCCACGTGCTGCTCTACGAGGCATTTGGCTGGGCCGACAGCATGCCCGACTTCGTGCATCTGCCGCTGCTGCTCAAGCCCGACGGCAAGGGCAAGCTGAGCAAGCGCGACGGCGACCGCCTGGGCTTCCCCGTGTTTCCGCTTGAGTGGCACGACCCCAAGAGCGGCGACGTGAGCACAGGCTACCGCGAAAGCGGCTACCTGCCCGAGGCCGTGGTCAACTTCCTGGCACTGCTCGGATGGAATCCGGGCGACGACCGGGAGATTATGAGCATCGACGAACTGACGCGCGACTTCTCGTTTGAGCACTGTTCGAAAAGCGGTGCCAAATTCGATTTCGAAAAAGCCAAGTGGTTCAACCACGAATACTTGATGAACCTCGACGACGCCACCCTGGCTGCCGACTTCAAGCCATATCTGGCACAGCACGTGGATGCGTCGAAATTCACCGACGACTATATTGCCCGCGCCGTGGGCACAATCAAAAACCGCATATCGTTCACAAAAGACATCTGGGACAATGCCCGATTCTATTTCGAGGCGCCTGTGGCCTATGCCGAGAAAGACGTGCGCAAGCGTTGGAAAGACGGCATGGCGCAAATCATGGAAGAGCTGATAGGGGTGCTCGAAGGGCTCACCGACTTCAGCGCAGCCGCAAGCGAACCTGTGGTGCTCGGGTGGATAAAGGAGCACAACTACCACATGGGCAATGTAATGAACGCCTTCCGCCTCACTGTGGTGGGCGAATGCAAAGGCCCGCACATGTTTGAAATCACCGAGCTGCTTGGCAAAGACGAGACGATAGCCCGTCTGCGCCGCGGCATCGACAACATCAAGCCCACCGATGCATAAGCATCTGCTTTCACTGGTGCTGCTTTGCGGCCTGGCCCTAGCGGCCACGGCCCAGGATGTGGCGTGGAGTATCGACTACTCCACCGTGCTCAACAACCGCGAAGGCGGCGACGAGGCCAATCCCGACCAGACATTCTTCTTCGCGCGCCTATCGCCCGAGGTGGGTGTCGACCTGATGCACAGCCGCCACCAGTTCAGGGCAGGAGTGAGCTGGTATCAGCCCCTCAACGACGACTGGGAGGGGCACAAGATAAGTCCCACGCTGTATTACATGTATGCCTCACGCCGCTGGCACATGGGCCTCGGAGCCATGCCACGCACACTGCTGCGCGAAAAGCTTCCGCTCTACTTGTGGAGCGACTCGATGAGCTACATGCAGCCCAACTTGCGCGGAGCGCTTATCCAGTATGCCTCGGGGCCCAGCTACTGGCAGATGATGCTCGACTGGCGGCAGATGCAAAGCACAAAGCGCCGCGAGGCATTCAACGCCATCTTCAGCGGACGATGGTATCCGGGCCGCCACAGCGCATGGCTGGGCGGCTATCTGCAATACAATCACCTGGCCAAGCGCAAAGACTCGCCACCCGACGAGGGCGTGAACGACGACGTGACCATCAACCCGCTGGCCGGCATCGACCTGAGCCGCCACACGCCGCTCGACAGTCTGAGCATCACAGCCGGAGCCGTGGTGCAGATGCAGCGGTCGAGGGCCGAGGACAAGTGGCACACGCCGTGTGCATTTGTGGCCAACGCCACCATGCAATGGCGCTGGCTAGGCATGAGCGAAAACCTGATGGCCGGACGCGACCTGTATCCGCTCTACGACCGGTTTGGCAGCGAGCTTAACATGGGCGATCCATACTACCGCTCGAAATTCTACAGCCGTACTGACGTGTGGGCCACGGTAGTGAGCACGCGGTTTGCCGATGTGCGGGCCACACTCACGTTTCACGCCACCGACCACACCACGGCATTCTGGCAGCAACTGTCGGTAAGGTTCTACCTCGACCACCACATCTGGCGTCACAGGCGCAACGGCAAGTGGCTGAAGAGCGGCCATCTGGCCAACACCTATTAGGGGCACCCGCCAAAGAGAAATATAAGACACTATTGCACATCCACTAAATCCAAATCACTCACACTACGACGTTTCCACAAAAAAAGACAACTCAACAATGACTCCAATATACAACTTCGGCATTAAGGCCTACAGGCTTGCGGTGAGACTTGCGTCACAGAGCAACAAGAAAGCCAAACTCATGCTCGACGGACAAGCACGCACCATAGCCACCCTGCGCTCAAAGCTCGACCCATCGGCAAGCCACATTTGGATTCACGCGTCGTCGCTTGGCGAGTTTGAGCAGGGCCGCCCGCTGATTGAGAAAATCAAGGCCGAAAATCCCGAAGCGCGTATTGTGCTGAGTTTCTTCTCGCCATCGGGCTTCGAGGTGCGCAAGGGCTACGACAAAGTGGATGCCGTGTGCTACATGCCATTCGACCTGCCGGACCTTGTAAGGGAGTTTCTCGACGCCGTGCGTCCGTCGATGGCGATATTCGTGAAATATGAGTTTTGGGGCAACTACCTGCACGAGCTCCACCGCCGCGGAGTGCCCACCTACCTGATTTCGGCGATATTCCGCCCGAAGCAGATTTTCTTCAGGCTATGGGGCGGGATGTTCCGCAGCATGCTTAAGTGCTTCTCCACCATATTCGTGCAAAACGAAGACTCGCGCCAACTGCTGAAATCGATAGGCATGACCAATGTGGAGGTGTCGGGCGACACTCGTTTTGACCGCGTGGCCGACATCAAGGCAGCTGCCAAGCAATTCCCCGTTGTAGCAAAGTTTGCCGAGAACAGTCCCATGACGCTAGTGATGGGCAGCTCATGGCAGCCCGACGAAGACATAGTGATACCCTACTTCAACAGCCATCCGGGTATGAAACTGATTATTGCGCCGCATGAGTTTGACGACGAGCGTCTGGCAGCCATCAAGAGCAGCATAAGCCGCCCCGCCGGATTGTATTCCAAGACCGACGAAGACACTGCCGCAAGTCTCGACTGCCTCATAATCGACTGTTTCGGCATACTGTCGTCGCTATACTCCTACGGACAAATGGCATATGTGGGCGGAGGTTTCGGCGCCGGCATTCACAATGTGAACGAGGCTGCCGTGTTTGGCATTCCCGTGGTGTTCGGGCCCAAGTTCGGCAAGTTCAAGGAGGCCAGCGACCTGATTGCGTGCGGCGGTGGCTTCAGCATCTCCGGCGACAGTGACTTTGCCGACGTGATGGCCACACTAACCCACAGCACCAATGAGTTGCACAAGCGGGGAGCCATTGCCGGCAACTACATCAAGACCCACACCGGAGCCACCGAATTCATCTATGCCGCTATTTTCGGCAACAGGCACAAGGCTTAGCAACATAGAGCCACAATCCGCGGCAGAAAGCCGCCTGCCGTAAGCCGCCACACGCCCCCGGAATTTGACGCCGCGGCAAAAAAGCCGATGATTTTTAACACAAAATAAGATTTCCCGAGCACTATAAATAACAGTTAAGTTCTATTTTTGCATAAGCGTAAGCAAATATTCAGAACTATGCCCGACGACAAAAACGCACATAAAGAGGAACGACTGAAAGAGCTAAATTTCAACGATGTCCCATCGATAAAGGGCGTCAGCTACTACGACGGCGAAATGGCATTTGCCGACGATGTCATAACGCTCCCCATGCTTGTCAAAGCCTACAAAGTGAACTTCAACCTGCTGGTGTTTTGCCTGGCCGGCCAACTCGACATACGTCTGGGAGGCAAGCCTTACCGGGTGGGACCAAACGAGGGCCTGCTCGTGAACTCACACAACGTGATAAGCGATGTGGTGGTGGGCGAGGGATTCCAATGCAAGATTCTGGGCATCAGCAACGACGTGGAATACACATTCATCCACCGCAGCATCATCGACACATTCCTCAACTTGTGTGAAAACCCGTTGCTTCGCTTCACGCAAGACGAGATAGACATGTTCAGCAAATACTACGAGCTGGCTCTCTACAAGATTGCGCACCCAAATTTGAGTTACGGACGCGAGACCAAACAATGCCTGCTTCGTGCCTATCTGCTCGACATCATCGACTGTGTGAACCGCCATCTGAACGATGAGGGCAACTCGCGAATGCTCCACCAGAGCGACAAGATATTCCGCCGATTCCTATTGTTGCTGTCGGGCTCGCACAACCAGGAGCGCACGGTCAAGTCGTTTGCCGCCGAACTGTGCGTGACGCCCAAATACCTCACCAGCGTGTGCCGCAGCCTCTCGGGCCGCACAGCAAGCGAGATTATCACGAGCAACACCGTGAGCCGCGTGCGCCAGCAACTCCTCTACAGCGACCGCACAATCAAGGAGATTGCTGCCTACATGGGTTTTGACAACCTATCGTTTTTCGGCAAATTCGTAAAAAAACACCTAGGGGCCTCACCAAACAACTACCGCCGCAACAACCACTACGGCGAATAGCGCGCCATAAGCTCGTTGCGCTCAAGGCCGTGCTTGGCGTTGAGGTATTTCTCCACTGCGTCGATGTCGGGCGGGAACTTCTTGGCATCCTCCTTGCCGTGGGATACCTTGACCACGTGCTTGCCGTCTTTTGAAATATAAACGTCGGAATCCTTTCCGCGGCCAAGAGGCTCTTTTGCATCAGTGAAATCCTTGACCGAAGTGCGCCAGTTGCCGGTGGCTATTGCCCACCCTTTGAGGAGCTCTTTCTTCTTCTCCTCAATTCTTCTCTTTCCTTCTGCACGAGTTCTGCCATTCTTTGGGACTGCGCTTTCGCATATTCGTGAGAAAAGCACATCGACTGCACCCGCGCGTTCTCCTTCATACACTCCTCGTAATGCTTTCGATGGAAGTCGTTGAGAAAGAGGTCTTCTGTATCTGTTGTATGGTGTGACATGCTCTATGTAGTTATCTATCTGCCGCAAAGTTAGGTCATCGAAGTCGCCCTTCAAAACGTTTTCATACATTTCTTTGCGCTCCTTGCGTATTTCCTCCTCTTCGATGCGGCGGCGCCTACGCCAGTACGCGGGGCTCTTACCAGTGAGCATGAAGAAAATCGGCATCGGCATGTATGGGTGATTCCTTTTTTTGCCTGCATGCATTTGCAGAACTTTCAATTTATCCTTAAATTTGAGCAGACTATTTGCATGAACCCGGAGGAGCCATCCCCCAAAAAGCTTTATGATATTATGAGCAACATGAATTTCTCACTAAACATCCCCACCCACCTGATATTCGGTGCGGGACAACTCTCTAAACTGTCGGAACACCAATTGCCGGGAAAGAAAGCCCTCATAGTGATTTCGGCGGGAGTCTCGATGAAAAAATACGGTTATCTCGACAAGGTGCGCCAGCAGCTGAGCAAAGCCGGAGCAGAAAGCATAGTGTTTGACAAGATACTCCCCAACCCGGTGAAACGTCACGTGGCCGAAGGTGCAAAACTATGCTGCGACGAGCAGTGCGATTTCATAGTGGGGCTTGGGGGCGGCAGCTCAATCGACACGGCCAAAGCCATTGCCGTAGCCGCCTGCAACGACGGCGACTTTTGGGACTATGTGGACAGCGGCAGCGGTAAGGGTAAGCCCATTGGCAACACTATGCCATTGGTAGCCATCCCCACCACAGCCGGCACAGGCACCGAGATCGACCCGTGGTGCGTGATCACCGACGAGGAGACCAACGAGAAACTAGGGTTCGGCAACGTGAAGTTGTTCCCGGTGCTGGCGATTGTGGATCCGCTGACCATGGTGTCGATTCCGCCAAAGTTGACAGCCTATCAGGGATTTGACGCGTTTTTCCATGCAGCCGAGGGTTACATCAACAGCAAGCGGCACACACCAGTCAGCGATATGTATGCCCTTGAAGCCATACGCTTGCTGGCCAAATATCTGCCCGTGGCCGTGGCCGACGGGGCCAACCTCAAGGCGCGCGAGAAGGTGGCATGGGCCAGCACCCTTGCCGGCATGGTTGAAAGCACGAGCTGCTGCACCGGAGAGCACGCCATGGAACATGCCTTGAGCGCATTTTTCCCGAAGCTGCCCCACGGCGCAGGCCTCATAGCCATATGCCGTGCCTACTACAAGACCTTCAAGAACGACAGCATGAAGCGCTATATGAAGATGGCCGAGAAGATGACACAGCAAAAGAGCGCACGCCCGAGCGATTTCCTCGATGCTCTCGACGTGATGCTGCACGAGTGCAAAGTCGACAGCATACGGCTTAGCGACTGGGGCATCACCCCTGCCGACTTCGACCGCTTTGCCGACAATGCGATTGCCACCGGCGGTGCCATGCTTGACTTTGATCCGCGCTTCCTCACCCGTGAGGAAATCATCGACATTTACCAAGCATCGTATAAGTAAGCTATACGCCGATTGGCGCACAAAAAAAACAGACGCCCCGCCCAAGCGCACACAAGCTGCACTTGGGCGGGGAATCTGTCATATACGCTGTCACCCCACATTGCACGATGCACCAAAGCCGGCGCATCGAGTCACAGGCGCACACGACACAGCCAGTTGACATGTATCTGTCAACTGAATCCAATACGAACCCTCACGCACACTGATGCGCGCATCAAGGGAGTACTCTATGAGGTGTTTGCCGATTGAGTGGTTAATTCAATGAGGCTTCTTTGAGATTTGGTTTTAGTGAAGTGAAGGGAAGAATTTCAAGGCACGTTGTTCTTCATGAAAGTTAAACTTTCAGTTCCTTAACATTCAAAAAATATTTTACTCGTCAAGAAGGTTCAGCTGATATGCTTTGCCTATAAGCTCGGCCACATTGCGTGAGAGGGTTTTGCGCAGCAGCTGCTTGCGGTGGTATTGCACCGTGTTGATTGAGATAAACAGTTTTTCTGAAATCTCGCGGCTGTTAAGACCCTTCACAAGGTGTGTGAGCACCTCTTTTTCTCGTTCCGTCAATTCCATTTTATGGGCTACCATATATTAATTATTAATGATCATATGATTTTGTCAACTACAAATTTAACCACACAAGCACATTGTTTCCAAATATTTAGCACAATTTCCAATTACTGAAAAATCAAAACTACAGTTTTAGGTAGCCGACCAAATTGACCACAAATATAAGAAAATAAGAACACCATTCTCCCAAAGCAATAGCCATCACGGGCCTACATAGTGCAAAAACACGCAGCGCAGGCTAAACACAAACACACATTTTTCCACAAAACAGCCGCTTTTGATGTCGTTTTTCCAGCATAAATGCTATTTTATTATTCTTTTTGCTACTATAATTTTATTTTTATATCTTTTTGCACTACATTTGCACCATTAAATAGCAAAAGGCCACTGCCAACCAAAGAAATGCAGACAAAACCGCATAAAGCAATGGCCACATAAAAGTTTCAAAAAAACCACGAGCCTATGGCACTCATAACCCCCAAGCATTACAAGCAGCGACTGCTGCCCGAGACCACCGAAGTGGCAATTAAATTAGTGAAAGATGCTTTTCAGCAAAAGTTGTCGCACTCGCTGCACCTGCGCCGCGTGACGGCACCGCTGTTTGTACTCAGCGGCACTGGAATCAACGATAACCTTAACGGAGTGGAGCCCCCGGTGGGATTCGACATTGCCTGCATGAACGGCTGTCACGCCGAAGTGGTGCACTCGCTCGCCAAGTGGAAGCGGCTGAAACTCGGCGCCTATGGCATAGCCCCCGGCTATGGCCTATACACCGACATGAACGCCATACGCACCACTGAAACTCTCGACAACATGCACTCACTCTACGTTGACCAATGGGACTGGGAGAAAGTGATAACCGAAACCGACCGCACGCTCGACTACCTGAAGAGCACCGTGCGCAGTATCTACCAGGCTGTGCGCGAGACCGAGCAAGTGGTATACGAGCATTTCCCCCACATCACGCCACGTCTGCCCGAGAACATACACTTTGTACACTCGCAACAGCTAGCCGATGAATACCCCGAGCTGAGTCCGCGCGAGCGCGAGACAAAAGCAGCCAAGCGTCACGGCGCCATATTCGTGATTGGCATTGGCGCCCCACTTGCCGATGGCGAGCCACACGACGGACGTTCGCCCGACTACGATGACTGGATAAGCGTCAACTCCGACGGCTACCAAGGCCTTAACGGCGACATCATCGTGTGGGATGACGTGCTCGAAATCCCGTTTGAGCTGTCGTCGATGGGCATCCGCGTAAGCCCTGAGTCGCTACACCGCCAACTCGAAGCGCAACACTGCACCGACCGCGAGGAGCTGCCGTTCCACAAGGCGCTGCTCGAGGGACGCCTGCCCTACTCCATAGGCGGTGGCATAGGTCAAAGCCGGCTGTGCATGTACCTACTGCAAAAGGCCCACATAGGTGAAGTGCAAGCCAGCATCTGGCCCGAAGAGCAAATCAAGCAGTGTGCCAGCGCCGGCATCACGCTCATGTAGCCGGCGGCACCATAACAAACGGCACAAATTGGCAAAACAGAGCCGAAAGCACAATAAAAAATGCAGAGCAGACAAATATTTTGCCTTAAAAATTTGGGATTCCGAAAAAAATGTGCTACCTTTGCACTCGCAATCGGGGAGAAATCCGATGGCAAATCCCAAAATGGTGCGTTAGTTCAGCTGGTTAGAATACATGCCTGTCACGCATGGGGTCACGGGTTCGAGTCCCGTACGCACCGCAAAGGAGAGAGATGAGCAGTCGAGTGTCACACACACCGATTGCTCATCATTTTTTACCCGCCACACACAGCCGTCCAACATCATAGCAGGGTTTAAATTTCGTGCAGCCCTCATTTTTTACTAACTTTGCATAAATTGGGCAACTAAGGGGTTGATTGGTGTTTGTCGTAGTACCAATGCCCGCCCCCTATACCAATACACACATTTCACCAACGTCACATCACAGTTTAACGACAGACATGAATCGAATCAAAACCGCAGCAAGCCACATTAAAATGGTCGCCACAACAGTAGTGGTACTGATAATTGTGACCGCCTGCGCCAACATAGGTTCGCCCGAGGGCGGGCCACGCGACTATACCCCACCTAGGGTGACGAAGACGTCGCCAGCCAACGGAGCCCTTGATTTCAAGGGCAACAAGGTGGAAATCACCTTCGACGAAATAGTGCAGCTGAAAGACCAGCAGTCGAAAGTGGTGGTGTCGCCGGCCCAGAAGAGCCAGCCATCGATAAAGAACCTGGGGCGCAAAATCACGGTTGAGTTCCGCGACACACTGTTGCCCAACACCACCTATGTGATCGATTTCACCAACTCAATCGAAGACAACAACGAGGGCAACGTGCTCGACGGTTACAGCTATGCATTCTCGACAGGCGACAAAATAGACTCGATGCAAATATCGGGCATGGTGCTGCGTGCCAACGATCTTGAGCCCATGCAACACGTGCTGGTGGGTCTGCACAGCAACTTGAACGACACGGCATTTACCACCACGCCATTCGAACGCATATGCCGCACCAACGACCGCGGCCAGTTCACCATGCGCAACCTCAAGCCAGGCAAGTACCACGTGTTTGCCCTCAACGACATGGACGGCAACTACCTCATGGCCCGCACCGAAGACATGGCATTCTGCGACAGCGTGATTGTACCATCGGTGACAAGCTACACGTCGCAAGACACCGTGTTCACATTCGACCACCGGGTCGACACAGTGGTCACAGCCACACACAGCGAGTACCACCCCAACAACGTGTTGCTGTGCATGTTTAACGAGAACTACAAGCAGCAATACCTGAAGACCTACCAACGCCTGAGCGACAACCGCCTCTACATAGGCATGGGAGCTCCCGCCAAAGCCCTGCCCGAGCTGCGCATCATCAGCCCCGAGCGCCACAACGCCAAGTGGAACCGGCTTGAGCGCAACGCAGCCGGCGACTCACTAATCTATTGGCTCACCGACTCAAGTCTGATCAAGAGCGACAGCATTGCCATTGAGGTGAGCTACATGCGCACCCCGCCGAGCGGCATCGACACACTGGTGGCCGCTACCGACACGCTGCAGTTTGCCTTGCGGCGCAACAGCGCGCAACTCAAGCAGCAAGAGCAACTGCGCAAAGAGCGCGAAAAACGCGACAAGGAAATCAGCCAGCTCATCGAGAAGCGCGACAAGACAGCAGCCGCAGGCAAAGACGCCACCGAGATAGAGCTCGACATCGCCGCCCTGCGCAAGGAGCAGGAGGCCGAAATCCCCGTTCTGAAGACACCACTCGAATCGACCGACATCGGCGTTGCCGATTCGATTGCCATAAAATTCGACGTACCCATCGACACCATCTACAACCGGCGCATTCACCTCAGGCAGATGCAGGCCGACAGTTCGTGGGTCGAAATAAAGCTGCCGCCGATGGTCAAGGCCAACAGCTGGAACGAGATGCGCTACGTGATACCGATGCGCCTCACCCCTGGCGGCGAATACAAGCTCACCATCGACTCCACAGCAATCTACTCGATCTACAACATCACCAACAAAGCCCTTGAGCAAAACCTGAAAGTGAAAACGCTCGAAGAATATGCCAACCTTTACTTCAGGGTGAGCAACCTGGGCGGCAAGCCGGCATTTGTGGAGCTGCTGAACGGCAGCGACAAACCCGTGATGAAATCGACAGTCAAGGCCAACGGCGAAGCCGCTTTCGAGAATGTGACTCCCGGCACCTACTATGCACGGCTCACCCTCGACGCCAACGGCAACGGCATTTGGGACACCGGCAACTACAACCGCCACGTCCAGCCCGAAGAGGTGTATTACTTTCCAAAACCGCTTAAACTGCGCCGCAATTGGGATGTGGAGCAAGCATGGGACATCTACTCACTGCCGCTCGACTTGCAGAAGCCCGACGACGTGCGCCGCAACAAGCCCGAGTCGCGCAACAACCTGCTCAACAAGACCGACAACAAAAAGAAGACCAGCGACGACGAAGAAGAAGACGAGTTCAACAACTCAAGCTTCGGGCGCAATGCCTACAGCGGCAACAAATACAACGATTACCGCAACCAGCGCTAAAACGGCATAACGAACCCGGCCGCGTGCCGCTCACCACACACGGGAGCAAGCACGCGGCCGGGTTTCCTTAAACGCCCAGCAGCCGAAACGGCTCAGCTACCAGCTTGCGCCGGCGCCACCGCCGCCAAAACTGCCGCCGCCATAGTCGTCATCGCCCGAGCTACCCGAGCTGCTGTAGCCATCATCGTCATCAGTTCCACTGTAGCCACCCCTGCGGCGCCACACGTAGCCAAAAGCCACCCACAGCCAAAGGAACAGCCCCGCGCTGCCGTAGACCATCAGCATCACCCACATGTCGCTCTCGTCAGAATCCTGGGCTTCGGTTGCCGCATGGGCATCGGTGCGCACCGTAGCGTGCGACTTCACATTCCGCTTAGCCGCCTCCATCGCATCATCAAACGTCAATGCTCCATCGGTCACAGGGACTATCACATCCACGGCAGCCCATACGCCAGCCGTGTAGTCGCCCTTCCTAAACTCCGCGAGCACCAATTCGTTGATTATCCGGCTGCAGTAGGCATCGGTCAAATCGCCCTCAAGCCCATAGCCGGTGGCTATGAACACGCCCCCGCGCCCCTCGCTTGAATTTGACGTCTTGGGCTTCACTAGAATCACTACACCCTTGTCGTTTTTGCCCACGCCCCATTTCTGTCCTATCTGCTGAGCCATTTCGGCAATTTCCATTCCGCCCAGGCTGGGTAGCGTCACCACCACTATCTGAATGCCAGTGCGTCGCGAAAAGAGCCTTAACGTGTCGTCGATAGCCTTTGAATCTTTGATTACGCCGGCCTTGTCGACCACAAACTGTGCCGATGCCGGACGTTCGGGCACCTGCGCCGCAAGCCTGACCACGGCCACGGCCATCATCACGGCCACGGCCAATAGCCGCCAAAGGCCGGTTGACTTCATCGTTTTCATAGTATACCACATTTTCCCTGTGCGACAATCACTCAAAGCTCACCGTAGGAGCCTTGTCGGCACCCTGGTCGGCCTCGAAATAAGCCTTGGGGCCAAAACCGAACATACCGGCCAGAATGTTTGCCGGGAAGCGGCGGATGGCGGTATTATAGTCACGAGCCACGTCGTTAAACTTCTTACGCTCAACGGCAATACGGTTCTCCGAGCCCTCAAGCTGACTCTGAAGTGTCTGGAAGTTGGAACTGGCCTGAAGTTGCGGATAAGCCTCCTGCACGGCGAGCAGCTTCGTCAGCGCATTGCCCAGCTCGCCCTGCACCTGCTGGAATTTCTTCAGCGTGGCCTCATCGAGCTTCGACGGGTCGATTTTCATTTGCGTGGCAGCCGAACGGGCAGCCGTGACGCTTTGGAGTGTCTGCTGCTCATGCTTGGCATACCCCTTGACCGTGGCCACCAGATTAGGCACCAGATCGGCACGTCGCTGATACACGTTCTCCACTTGAGCCCATTGCGACTCCACTGCCTGCTGTTTCGACACAAAGCCATTGTAAGTGCTCATGAACCAGCCAATTACCATAATCGTCACCACTACGATGACAATTAGCGAACCTCTCTTTTTCATAGTTCCCATTAAAATTGATGTGTTTCTATTCTATTTATAAATATCATGTGCCGGCATCAGCTTGTTCACCAGCCTATACTCACCGCCAGTGCCCTGTTGCCGCATAATGCCGCCACTGCGCCGCTCCATGGCCAAGCGCGCCCATGTGACATGGTCATTACTATGCTAAGATAGCAAGAAAAAGCCGAACAATCAACATTTAACAAATTTTAATTGCAAAAAAGTGTAAGAATCTGCCCATTTTCATGGGTTGAATAAACAGAAGTTAACAAAAAGCATCATTTTCACCATTTTTTATCCCAAATTGAACAGCATAATATCCATAGCACCTAACTTTGCACACACATCAAGCGATGCATGACCCCAAATAAACGGGAAGTTTACGACAATCACCAAAACGCATATATAGAACATCAATGAACAAGAAATCAATTTTCATAGCAGGCGCAGCTCTTTGTGCCATTGCCGCAAACGCAGGCGGCATACTCACCAACACCAACCAGAGCGCAGCCTTCCTGCGCATGGTGGCACGCGGCGCCTCACAAGAAATCGATGCGGTGTATTCCAATCCCGCCGGCACGGCATATATGACCGACGGATGGTACCTGTCGCTTACCGGACAGAGCGCATACCAGACACGCAACATCGAATCGACCTTTGCACTCTACCCCGAAGGCACGCGCAAATACAAGGGAAAAGCCTCGGCACCAATCATTCCGAGTGCCTATGCCCTGTACCGCAAAGGGTCGTGGGGTATCAGTGGCTTCTTCGGTGTGGTGGGAGGCGGAGGCAAGGCCTCGTTTGACGACGGCCTTCCAATGTTTGACTCAAAAGTGATGGCTGGCCTGTACTCACAAAGCAAAGGCACCATCACCCCGGCCATGTACGACATCAACACAGCCGTGTCGGGCCGCCAATACATATATGGTGCACAGCTTGGCTTCACCTATCGCATCAACAAGCACTTCGGTGTGTATGCCGGAGGCCGCATGAACTACTTTTCGGGCAACTACAACGGCTTTGTGCAAGCAAAGCTCAAGTCGGCCGACCAGACCCTGATCAACCTCGAGCTAGACTGCGACCAAAGCGGATGGGGACTCACCCCGATAATCGGCGTGAACTACAAGGTCAACAACCTCACCCTTGCGGCCAAATACGAGTTCAAGACAAGCCTCAACATTGAAAACAAGACAAAGAAGAACAGCGACCCCGAAGGTGCACTCGCCGACTTCAAAGACGGTGTGAACACCCCGAGCGACATCCCGTCGCTGCTGTCGGTAGCCGTGGGCTACAACTTCACCCCGCGCCTGCGCGCCACAGTAGAATACCATTTCTATGACGACAAGCACGCAGGCATGGCGCACGTCGACGGCGGCACCGAGGGCAAGGAGAAGACCCTCAAGCACGGCACGCACGAGTTTTTGGCAGGCGCCGAGTTCGACATCGACCGGGTGCTCACCGTGAGTGCCGGCGCGCAACGCACCGAGTATGGTCTGAGCGACGGATTCCAGACCAACACCGCATTCTCATGCAGCAGTTGGAGCGTGGGCCTGGGTGCAGCTGTCAATCTCTCGAAAAAACTGAAGCTCAACGTGGGCTACTTCTGGTCGATGTATGACAAATACACAAAATCGGTGGCAGCTTCGGCCACAGGCGGCTACAACGGCACCACCATGGCCGGCACCGACGTGTACACGCGCACCAACAAGGTGTTTGGCGTGGGTGTTGACTACAAGTTCTGATTCAGCACAGCAAAACAAACGATTCAATTATATAGGCAACATATAACAGTGTAATCAAAACAAACATTTTCGTTCACTTACGCATCTACAGTATTTTCCACAAGTAGACTAAAGGCACAAGCCCGACCGCGACAGGTTAGGCTTGCGCCGTTTTTATGGGTACGGCTTGGCCGGGCAGTTGCCGGTCAAGCTCAATCAGGAGTGTTGATGGAAAGCATTGAATCGATGATGCCGCGGTCATTGCTCAAGCGCGGTATTTTACGCTGTCCGCCCAGTTTGCCGCTTTG
Organism: Agathobacter rectalis; assembly: GCA_963625945.1. Classification (GTDB taxonomy): domain Bacteria; phylum Bacteroidota; class Bacteroidia; order Bacteroidales; family Muribaculaceae; genus Sodaliphilus. Next base: position 20,364 of record CAVFVP010000001.1, read on the forward strand.
CGCGAGCCACTGGTCGAAGAGGCCTGGGCGCGCCACAACCACCTCGGGAGCATCAAGAAAGATATCGCCACTGCGCTTGGCGTCGTAGTCGCTGTTCACCTCACGCAAGCGATTGTCGAGCGAGCGGGCAAACTCATCGAGCGAATGTGGCATCCGGGCAAATTCCACCAGCCATTGGTGACGGCCATGGCTATTGCCACTGGCATAGACCGGAGCCGCAGTGTAGTTGAGCACACTGGCACCCGTCTCGGCCTGCGCCGCAGTCATGGCATCGTCGGCATTGTAGACCATAAGTTCCTCGCCAAAGGCATTGATAAAGCTACGGGTGCGTCCGGCAATGCGTATCTTCACCGGCGATGTCTGGGTCACTGTCACGGTGTCGCCTATGCGGTAGCGCCATAATCCGTTGCAAGCCGTGATGATAAGCTCATAGGTGCGACCCGGCTCAATCTCCCATATGGGATACACATCGGGGCTCGAGCTGTGGCTCTGCTCCACCGGCAGGAACTCGAAGAACACACCTGCATCGAGAAGAAGCATCATGGCCGTGGTATCCCACGACGTCTGCACGGCAAAGAAACCCTCACTGGCATTATAGGTGTCGAGGAAATGCATCCTGCTCATGTCGCATATTTGCTCATACTGCTCACGATAAGGACCAAAAGCTATACCACCGTGGAAAAACACCTCCAGATTAGGCCACACCTCGTGAATGCAGCCGGCGCCGGTGCGCTCGAGCACACGCCTTATCACCGTGAGGAACCACGACGGCACACCCGAAATGTTGGTCACATTCTCGTGAATGCTGGCCTCCACAAGGGCGGGAAGTTTGCTGTTCCAGTCCTCCATAAGCGCCGTGCGCTTGTCAGGCACGCGAAACAGGTTCACTATCGGGTTGATGTTGCCTATCAAGTTGGCCGAAAGGTCGCCCACCTTGACACCCGGGCGCAAGTTCAGCTCATTGGCGAAACTTCCGCCAAGGATGAATCCTTTGCCCGAAAAAATGCGACTGCCGGGATTAAGATTCAAGTAATGGGCCACTACGTCGGCCGACCCACGGTAGTGGTTGGAGCGGAACGACTCGGCAGTAATGGGGATGTATTTGCTTTTGCCATCGCTCGTGCCCGATGATTGGGCATAGTTGAGCGTCAGTCCAGGCCACAGCACGTCTTTTTCACCATTCACCATGCGCATGATTTGCGGACGCAGGTCCTCGTAGCGGTAGAGCGGCACGGTAGAGGCAAACTGGCGATAGGTGCGAATGCTCGAGAAATCATATTTGCGGCCCACCTCGGTAAGCGAGGCCCGCTCAATGAGCTTCACAAGCTGTTCCTGCTGCACACTGTCGGCATGGTCGATATAGCGTACCTGCTGCTGCAGGCGGCCTGCCATGAGACTGCGCATGAGTGGAGTGAAATTTAGCATAGCAGTGATATTTGTTTTCTTCAAAGTTACGCAAATTTCGGCATCAGCCGCCACAAATCCACAAAAATCGCCCATCCTGGCATTTTGGCTACTTTTTTTTGTGTAAATTTGCAAAAAAACATCACCGCGGCATGCAATGCTTGTACCCCGTGGTTGATTATTATATGAAGCAACGAATAATGACAGCTACCGCTACCGACGACGAACAGGCGCTTGCGCAGCAAGTGGTGCAGGGCGACGCAAGAGCCATGAGACTCTTGTATGAGCGTTTTGTGCCCAACCTCGCCTCAGTGTGCACGCGGTATGTGGCCGATGACGACGATGTGAAAGATGTGCTGCAAGACAGCTTCGTGGCCATTTTCACATCGATGGACAAATTCCAATACAAAGGACCAGGATCATTACGAGCCTGGATGACGCGCATAGTGGCCAACAAGGCCATCAACAGCTTGAAAAAGGCGCAACGGCTGAGTAGCATCGAAGTGGGTGGGCAGCAAATCCCCGACGTACCCGATGAGGAAGTTGAGGCCGAAAAAGTGCCAATCGATGTGCTTCACCGCATGATACGCCAGTTGCCCGACGGCTACCGCACGGTGTTCAACATGAGTGTAATTGACCATCGCAGCCACATCGAGATAGCCGAAGCCCTGGGAATAAAGCGTGAGACGTCGGCCTCGCAATTGCACCATGCAAAAGCGTTGCTGGCAAAGAAGATTAAGGAATACTTGAAAACACATGACAACTGACAAGGAGGAACCACAATATGAGAAATGACTGGACAAACGACATTGGCAAACGCATGGAAGAGCACCGGATCGACGGATTCGGAGACATGTGGCCCGGCATAGAAGCCGCCGTCAAAGAGGCGCAAGCCGCCCAAAAGCGCCAAAAAGCACGCACCGCATGGCTGCGGCGCTCGATGGCCACCGTGATGGCCGCCGCTGCCGTAGTGGCCTTGGTGCTATGTCTGCCCGCAATCCGCAGTAGTCACACAGCCACACCATCGAGGACGACAGCCACACCTCAAAGCATAGCCCAAACCAACAAAGCAAACAGCGACCGCACCTCCACGGCAACCAGTTCCGCAACCACAGCCGAAGTTCCTCCCACACCCGCAACCGGCACGTTGCGTCTGGCCCCAACAGCGGTCAAGCCATCCTTGCTTGCCCAAAACGCCGCCAACCACGAAACATCACCAGAACAGGCAACCTCCACAACTGGCGGAACAGGCACGGAAAACCAATCTGAAGACGCGATAAAAAACACCGGCAATGTCATTGCCAGCACCACAAAAGAGGACGACCGTCCCAAAGCGTCGGCCGAAAACGGCAAGCAGCAAGCCAAGACCACGAGCAAAGGCGCTGCCACCACCTGGGCCTACGACGTGAGCAACGCCCCCATCGAAATAGCCAAGGCCGACAACGACGACAAGTGGGCTATTGGCCTATTCGCCTTCAACAGCCCGGCAAAGATAGGCAACAGCAACAGCGACGACCTCTTTGCCTTCGCTGACGGCTCGACAATGGGAGGAACCAACTCCATAGCCCCCTCGATAGGCGTGGCCGATGTGAATCTGCAGCACAAGCAGCCCGTGAGCGTGGGCGCATCGGTTCAATACAGCCTCAACCGCCAATGGAGTCTCGAGACCGGACTTGCCTACACCTATCTGTATTCAGACTATTCCAACAAGCAAGTCAACTGCGAACAACGGCTGCACTACCTTGGCATCCCCGTAAAGGTAAACTTCAGCCTCTACAACAGTCGGAGGCTGAATGTGTACCTCACTGCCGGAGGCATGGCCGAGAAGCTCGTGAACGGGCACTTCAAAGTCGCCTACACGCAAGCCAAAGGCTATGACACCAACAACAGCCTTAAGGAGGGCGGTCTTCAATGGTCGGTGAAAGGTGCTGCCGGAATCGCATTCAACATCACTCCTGCCGTGGCAATATATGCCGAACCAGGCATAGGCCACTATTTCGACAACGGCAGCCGCATGAAAAGCTTCTACAAGGATTCGCCCACATGCTTCAACCTGCTCGTGGGATTACGGTTCAACGCCAAGCACTAAAGCCGATTGGCACCGGTTGCCTCTTTGGGTTTCTTGTGGCCCGAAAGCCATGACGGAATCACAAAAGTACCCACCAGCAAATAGGAATAATAGGTAATCAGCCTCCAGGCGAGCACGGCCACAAGCAGAGTGCCTGCATCGGCAGTGAAATCGCTGTAATACACACTGAACATATACTCATTAAGCCCACTGCCTCCCGGCGTGGGACTTATCATGGCCACAATCCACAGCACAAACTGGCGGGCAAAGGCCAGTAGATGGTCGCCACCCGAGGCAAAAGCGAAAAGCACGGCATTGACCACGGCATAGCGGCACGACCATGCGCCCACAGTTATTCCGAAAGTCTTGAGCCAAAACACGAAACCATGACGGCGCATCGACTCCGAACTCACGCAAATATCATGAGCCACAGCCTCGATAGATGGTTTCCAGCGCCTCAGCACCGGCAACGAGAAAATGGCCACAAGTACCCTGCCCACCCACTGGGGCTTATGAAACAACGCCACATAAAGCACTGCAGTCCACACCGCCACAGCCACAAGCACTCCAATGAAAAGCCACTGCACGCCGGCATTCACCAACTGCGCCTCGCCAAACAGCACACGTGCAGGCATCAACACCAGCACAGCCAAGCACCCCAGTGTGAGAAACAGCTCGTCCATCATCAGGGTCGACATCATCACAGCCGTGCTGCGGCCGGCATTCATTCCCTCGCGATGCAAAAACCAGAATATCAAGCTACTGCCGCCCACGGCACTCGGCGTTACGGCCGACGTGAATTCACACAGGGCATCGACCCTGAAAGCCTGACGCCACGATATGCTGCCACAGGCAAGGTGATGATACCGCCACATCAGGCAGAAGTTCTGGCCGGCAAAAAGGAGCACAGCGAGCAGCAGGCCAACCACGGTGTTACCCGAGAGCCTTACGCCCGAAAAAGACAGGGAGTGGATGTCGCGCAATGCGAGATAGGCCACGGCAGCAAGTCCGCAAGCCACAGCGAGTGCTATGTGTCGACGTTTCACGGCAATATCAGTTGTTTGTTTTTTGGGAAAGTCACGTTCATTCACCGCGGGCCAGCCATGTGGCAGCGGCTGTCGGGCAAATTTAGCAATTTGGGCTCACAACGGCAATGCCCCGCCGCCACAAAAAGGCAAAATAAAAACCTGGCCGCGGGAATACCACAGGCCAGGCCTTATTATTCAAACAATTAGCGCCTCGATTAGTCGGTCACAGTCTCAGAACGGTCAACCGTGGTGGTCGTGGGGGTCACCCTCAGATAATTGATCTGCTTCTCGCCCTTCACGCGCACATAGAGACCCTTAAGCTTGTTCTTCACAGGGTTCAGACTGTCTGGGAGACGGAACGAGACGTAGTCGTTCACGCGCGAGCCGGTCGACGTGCCCGTTCCCGTGCGGTTTAGACGCACCTCGAGGTTCACATAGTCGGGCTGATGATTGGCAAGTGTGTTTTCAATCAGCGACACCTCGTAGGTCACGTTATCGCCGCTCACGGCAGGAACCGACAGATAGGTGTCGAGATACTTGCCGTCGGTGGTCAGATGCATCTGGTTGGTATAGATGGCATCATCGCCCACGCTGTCGAGCTGAGCCTTTGTGGTTGCCGAAAAAGCGTTCTTTGTGAGGATTACGCGCAAGCCCAGCAAGTCCATGGTGCGGGCATTGGCGAGCGTGCCCTGAGCCAAATTCTTGAAATACACGATGGCGCGCGAGCCGTTGTCCGACTGGCTGACCTTGAAAGAACTATAGTCACTGTTGTGGTTGGGGAGCAGCTGAAGGCTGCTGTCGGCCTCAAACCAGAAGTTGTTCGGGTCTTCAGAGTGGAGCGTTGCATAGCCGTAATACTGGATGCTGCCTTCGTTTTTGTCGTTGTTGCACGATGAGAATGCCGCAAGCAATGCAATCATCACCAAAGCGACCAATGACACTGATGTTTTTTTCATAATTATTCCTTGTCTGTTTATGCGTTATTTATCAATTTGTTTTTTGTTACACACTATATAAACATCGGCCCACGGCAATTATTGCACGCAGGCCTGACAATTTTTTCTGCACGGGAAACACACTTGGGGCAAAAGTCCCGCTGCTAAAAATGCCATTTAGCTCCAAGCTGCAGATTGAAGTCAACGTCGTTCACGCCTTGTATGGTGGGCATTGGCAACGTGGCTGTGCGGAACACCACACGCGGCTCGGCATAAATGCTCACACGCGGCGAGACAAAATATTGCGCACCGGCAATTCCGCTTGCGTTCAACAGCTTGAAGCGGCTGGAGCAAGTCACGCCAGTGGGCATGCCGGCCACTATGCCCGGAACGATCTCCACCCCGGCATACACCCTGATGCGATTGCGGCGCAGGGCATTCCACCGCACGCCGATTGGCAACGATATGGTAGACAAACTTTTGGCAACCGACGATGAGGCGGCATCGGTCACTTCGGTACGGAGTAGCGTGTAGGTGAGGCCAACCGTGGCTGTGACTGCCCCATGGGCAAAGTCGCGGCTGACGTCGAGGCCCACTGCCAGAGGCATATTGTGGCTGTAACTTAGAGAGGAACCGTCGGCAGCGACAACCGTCTGATTGCGGCCGGCCACGCTGAGTCCCATCACATTGACGCCCAAAGCCCAGCGGCGCGGACTGCGGGCCAATGCATCGGGAAGGCAACCCGAATAGCCGAGCGTGCGGGCATTGTCTTCCATCTGCCGATAGGCGTTATATTCGCGGTCGCTATAGTTTTGCCACGGGTTGAGTGACGACGACGGAGCCTCATCATCATCGCCCTGCCCCATCGGCCGGTTAGGAACGCCTGGGCCACCAGTGGCCGAGGCGTAAAGTGCGCCTATGTTGACCGAGTCATCGATCATGGCAGCCTCCTGAGCCTTGTGGCGCAAGCGACGGCGATGGCGCTTGAGGTGCTTTGCTGTTGCGCTCTCGCCTGGCACAATTGTGGCTTGTGCAGTGAGCTGACTCACTGCCGACGGCTGTCCCGCTGCCGGCGACAATGCAACCGGTGCGCTCTGCGAGGCGTCGCCGTTAAACATGAGTTTCAACCCCACACCTAAAATCAGAGCCACCGCTGCGGCGGCCGCCGTGGGCCATAGCCATCGGTTGCGGCGTCGGCGAGGCGCCACTTTGGCCTTCAAGGCCATTCGGGCAGCCACGGCCTCCCAACTGCCGGTGGGGGGCTGCTTAACGGCTTCGTGCGCCTTGCGCCGCACTACCTCGGTCCAGTCTGATTTCATGTGTTTATCGTTATTCGTCATATTGCTCGTTCAAATAATCCTTGATGCGCCTTGCCAGCAGCGCCTTTGCCCTTGCCAACTGCGACGATGAGCTTTTCTCGTTGATGCCGAGTTTCTCGGCGATCTGCTTGTGCGAGAAGCCCTCGATGCAATACAGGTTGAACACCGTGCGGTATCCGTCGGGCAACTCGGCGATGAAGTCCATCAGTGTGTTGGAATCGATTTTGTCGACCATCGACGGCTCAGGCTCATACGGCTCGTCGTCGCCAAGCAACTCCACTGGCTGCTGTGCCGCCAATGACTCTTTACGATTATCACGCACGTAGTTAAGCGCCATGTTCACCGCAATGCGGTCAATCCAAGCCCGCAAAGACCCTTCGCCACGCCAGACGAAACGGCTCACCGAGTCGAAAATGCGCAGAAACGTCTCCTGAAGAACGTCGTCGGCGGCATCCTCCTGAGCTACGTATCGTAATATTAGGGAATAGACGCGGGGGCTATGCAGTTCAAACAGTTTGCGCTGACTTGCACCGTCGCCCTTGAGGCATCCATCCAGCATCTCTCTCTCGGTCATTGCAGGAATCCACGCTCTTTAATTAAAAACACGCGGTTCACAAAAATACTGCATAATTGTGAGTTAATTAGCACAAATAGCCATTTTTTCAACAATTTTGGCACCTACGACGATTCACAAGCCGCGTGGTGCATAGCCATCGGGATGTTGCACAACCACAAGCCGAAAAGGGGCTTGAACCAGCATCAATCATCTGGAATCAAGCCCCTTTTCGGTTCTTTTTTATCAAGCATTCAAAACAGTGCATGCCTCACGGCGCCAAGCAGCAACGCCACAGGCTTTGGCAGCCGTTTCCCTATCCAAGGGAGCAGCAACAGCGACAACAGGCAGCACTCGACGGCCACATTAATCACAACAAGGGTCCATTGTCCCACGGCAAAAGGGAAAAGCGGCTGATAGATGACGAGCAAGGCCAGAAACGGATAGGCCACCACATGGTGGTGACGGCGAAAGCCCAAATAAGACGCATAACCGAATATGGCCGACAGCGCGAGGCTGGCAAACCGGCCGACTCCGTCGGGGAGCGGAAGCAAGAGCAACAGCACAAGCGCCGCTGCAGCTATGATGGCCGTTTTCATGATTTTGAACGTCGGTATTTTTTTGTAAAGTAACCAGTTACTGCAAGTTGAAGTTGAGCGTTGCTCCGTTGTCGGTCACATTGAGTGTGGCCTCACAGCCCTCAATCATGGGGTAGTTCTCGTGGCCGATGTGGCCCACGGGAAAATTGTAGCACACCGGAATATTGAGGTCGGCAATGTGGCTGTGAATCATGTCGTACATGTCGTCGTAGCCCTTCACTGCGCTGTAGTTGGTGAATTTGCCCACCACCAGGCCCTTGATGCGGCCAAGCACGCCCCTTATCTTGAGAAGGTGCAGCATGCGGTCTACGCTGTCGTAACGCTCACCCACATCCTCAATGAAAAGTATCACGTCGTGGGTCTTCAGGAAGTCGCGAGAGAGGAAGTCGTAGTCGCTCTCGGCAAGGCCACCATAGACACTCATGTTGCCCCCAACCACGATGCCACGGGCCGTACCGGCATGGTTGAAGCGGTGTGGTGCTACGCTATATGACGGCAATTTGCCCAAAAGCAGGTTGTGAAGCGCACGGCAAGTGGTGTCGTTGCCGCCATCGTAACCGAGCGGCCCGGCCATGTTGGCATGAATGCTCATGTTGCCAGCACGCACCTCGGCACTGTGAAGCGCTGTGATGTCGCTGTAACCGATAATCCACTTGGGGTGCTTGGTGAATTCCTCGACTGGAATGTCGCAAAGCAGCTGCACCGAGCCATAGCCACCACGCGAGCAGAGAATTGCCTTTATCGACGGATCGCGCAGAGCCCACAGCAAATCGGCCTTGCGCTGAGCCTTGGTGCCAGCAAAACCAGTGCTGACGCGCTCGAGCACATACTTGCCCTTCACGGGGTTAAAGCCCCACTGCCTTAGGATGTTGACACCGGTCTCGACCGAAGCTGTGTCAATAGCACTGGCGGGACTGATGATTGCTATTTTATCGCCTGGCTTCAAAAAAGCCGGAGCCTTGATTTTGTTTCCAGCAGTCATTGCAATAGCGCACATAGCGGCCACTGCAAGCGAAATCATTTTCTTCATTGTCTTGAATTGTGTGTGTTTAATTTGAGTGCTTGTGCACTGCAATTGCAAATTTACACAAATTTCAGTTCACAGCCAACAGTGCCGCCCAAGACGTGGCTTCAGCAGCCGCCACAGGCATTTGGGCAGTAGTGATATTTGGCTCAGCCCGCGATTTTCATTAATTTTGCTGACAGATGAACAACAACGGCAAAAAAATCACGAAAACGCTCTATGTGAGCGACCTCGACGGCACACTGCTCAACAGCAGTTCGCGCCTAAGCGACACCACTGTGCAACTGCTCAACCAGGCGATAGGCGAATATGGCGCCGCATTCACCTGCGCCACGGCACGCACGCCCGCCACAGTGACTGGGCTCATGGCACAAGTGGACACACGACTGCCACTGATAGTGCTTGCCGGAGCAGCCATGTGGGACAATGCCACACAAACCTATACCGACGTGCAGACGATTGACCCCGACACGGTCAACAAAATAGCCGACGCCTTTGAGCGCCACGGCCTGCATCCGCTCATCTACCGCAGGCACGGCTCGATGCTGCACGTGCACCATTGCGGACAGCTGTCGACCCAAGAGCAGAAGTTTGTTGACGAGCGCACAGGACTGCCGCTCAAGAAATTCATGCTCAACGACGACGAGCGCGCCTACCGCGATGCCACCGACGGCGATGCCTTGCTGTTTTTCTCGATGCACGACTACGACAGCCTCAAAGCCATACACGACGAAATAACGGCCACCACCGACTGCTCTGTGATGTATTACCGCGACATCTTTGACCAAAACGCCGGACTGATTGAGATATACAAGGCCGGCTGCACCAAAGCCTCGGCCATAGAACAACTTGCCGCACGGATTGGAGCCGACCGCACCGTGGTGTTCGGTGACAACGGAAACGACCTGGCCATGATGCATGCCGCCACCCACAGCGTGGCCGTGGGCAATGCCATTGCCGAAGTGAGAGAAGCGGCCAGTGAGGTGATAGGCACCAACGATGCCGACAGTGTGGCCCGATGGATAATCAACGACTTGCGTCAGAATGCCGATGCGAGCCATAACAGCAATGCCTGATTATGAAAAAAGTGGTCACCACACGCAACATCTACGATTCGCGCCGCATCTGGAAAATCGTGCTTCTGGCTGTGGCGGCAATACTGATGGGCGTGTTTATCTATATTTCCAACAGCCTGGTCAAAGACCTCGCCCAGCAGGAACGCGACCGCATGGAAATATGGGCCAGCGCCACCAAGGAACTTGCCACGATGGGCAATGAGGCCGCTGCCGACACCACGGCACCAGTCCCGCAGACCGACGTCGATTTCCTGCTCAACATCATTGAGCGCAACCACAACATACCGGTGCTGCTCGTCGACGAGAGCGACAGCATCCTTCTAAACCGCAACTTCAGACTGCCGGAGCCAGTCGACAGCATGTCGCCCTACCAGATTTCGCCACGCAACATGGCTTTTCTGAAAGACCGCCTCAGCCACCTCAAAGGCACACCAAACAAAATTGAGATAAAAATCGACGACTCCACCACACAATGGCTCTATTATGAAGACTCCACAGTGCTTCGCCGCCTGGCCTACTACCCCTACATCCAGTTGGCCGTGCTGCTGATATTCCTGGGAGTGGCCTACTTTGCGCTGATTAGCGTGAAAAAGGCCGAGCAGAACAAGGTGTGGGTGGGACTGTCGAAAGAGACCGCACACCAGTTGGGCACCCCCATATCGTCGCTTATGGCATGGACGCAAATGCTCGGCTCGATGGGCGTGGCGCACGACGTGGTGGCCGACATGGACAAAGACGTGCACCGCCTGTCGGTAATAGCCGAGCGGTTCTCCAAAATCGGCTCCATGCCCGACAAGGAACTTGCGTTTATCAACGAGTCGGTGACCCAAAGCCTCGAATACATGAGTTCACGCATCCCGCGCCGTGTGAGGCTGAACGTAATCACCGACGATACCCACAACTGCGGCGTGATGCTGTGCCAGTCGCTATTTGAGTGGGTGATGGAAAACCTGACCAAAAACGCCGTCGACGCCATGAGCGGCGAGGGCGACCTCACCATCACAGTGAGCAGCGACGACAGCCGGGCGCTGATACTGGTGCGCGACAGCGGCAAAGGCATTGCCCGCAAGAATTTCAAGGACGTGTTCACCCCAGGCTACACCACAAAAAAACGCGGCTGGGGACTCGGTCTGACACTGGTCAAGCGCATCGTGGAAGAGTACCACGGCGGCAAGATATATGTCAAGGAGTCGGAGATAGGCAAGGGAACCACCTTTGCCATCGAGATTCCCATAGTGGCCCCATAAACTGAATTCAGAAACAAAAAGCTTTACACAAAACATGACGACAGCTACATCACCCACCCACAACGGCAAGATGCAAATCACGATGCTTGGCACTGGCAACGCCATGTGCACCCGGTGCTACAACACCTGCTTCTATCTGCGCACACCCGGTGGAGGCATGATGGTGGACGCAGGCGGAGGCAACGGCATTTTCCGCCAGTTGCACAAGGCAGGAATCGCTTTCGAGGAAGTGCACCACCTGTTTGTCACCCATGTGCACACCGACCACATATTGGGCGTGATATGGATGATACGCAAAATATCGCCCATGATGAACCACGGGCGGTATGTGGGCAAGCTGCACATCTACTGCCACGACGAAGTGGCACGCACTCTGCGCGCAATTGTGCAAATGCTCATTCCGGCAAAAATATGCCGTGCCATCGACGACACCATAATAATACGCGAAGTGACCGACGGAGAGCAAATCAAGGTCGACGACATGGACGTCACATTCTTCGACATCGGCTCGACCAAGACCAAGCAGTTCGGGTTCTCGGCCTTGCTGCCCGACGGCCGACGACTCACATGCCTGGGCGACGAGCCCTACAACGAGCGCAGCAAGAAATGGGTGCGCGACTGCGACTGGCTGTTGTGCGAGGCCTTCTGCCTATATAAGGACCGCGAACAGTTCCGCCCCTACGATAAGCACCACAGCACCGCGCTCGACGCAGGACGCCTTGCGCAAGAGCTCAAGGTGAAAAACCTGCTCATCTATCACACCGAAGACACCCACCTGACCACACGGCGCGAGACCTACACAGCCGAGGCCAAGCGCAACTTCACCGGAGTCGTGGTGGTGCCCGACGACATAGAGACCGTGAACCTGTAACGCCAACCGCCTCAGCGCATGAACTACCGCATCACACCACCTGGCCGCATCATTGGCGAGATTGACCTGCCTGCATCGAAGAGCATCAGCAACAGGGCTCTCATTATCGACGCCTTGTGCCAGTCGCACGGAAGGCTTGACCGCCTTGCACACTGCGCCGACACCGATGCCGTGCAGCAGGCCCTTGCCGATACCGACGCCGATCGTATCGACATCGGGGCAGCCGGCACAGCCATGCGGTTTCTCACGGCCTATTTTGCCACCCGCCGCGGAAAAGCCGTAACGCTCGACGGGACCGAGCGCATGCGCAACCGTCCCATAGGCCTGCTTGCCGACGCACTGGCCTCGCTCGGCGCCGGCATTGAATGGGAAGGCCGCAAGGGGTATCCGCCGCTGCGGGTGACCGGCGGCACACTGCACGGCGGCACACTGCACATCGACGGTAGCGTGAGCTCGCAATACATAAGCGCGCTGATGATGATAGCCCCAGTGGTCGACGGTGGCCTCACTCTGTGCATCGACGGACATCTCACCTCACACCCCTATGTGGAAATGACCATGCGCCTCATGCGGCAATGGGGAGCCAACGTGGATTTTGACGGCTGTCGCATCGTAGTGGCACAGGGCGGATATGAGCCTCACGACATAGCAGTTGAGGCCGACTGGAGCGCCGCAAGCTACTGGTATGCCCTACAAGACCTGGTGCCGGGCTCCAGGATTTCGCTGAAAGGGCTGTCGTGGCCAAGCGTACAAGGCGACAGCCGCATCGCCGACATCGCCTGGAGCCTGGGAGTGGAATCATGCCCGTGCGGTGTGTGTACCGACTTGCGTCCAACCATCGCCAGTGCGCAAGCCGTGACCGAAGACATGGCCGACACGCCCGACATTGCGCAAACGCTTGCCGTGTGGCTGTGCCTGAAAGGCGTCCCCTACAGACTCAACGGACTGCACACGCTCAAAATCAAAGAGACCGACCGCATCGAGGCGCTGCAATCGCAACTGTACAAACTCGGCTACGCCATCGAGGCAGGCAACGACTTCATAGCGTGGAACGGTAACAAGATGCCAGTCGACGACACGCCCTCAATCAGCACATTCGACGACCACCGCATGGCCATGTCGATGGCTCTGGCATCCACACGCCACCCGGGTCTGGTAATCGAAGACGCCCAAGTGGTGAAAAAATCCTATCCCGACTTTTGGCAGCACTTGCGCCTTACGGGATTCACAATCGAAGAGGTTTAGCGGGCACGGCGCTACGCGCCTGCCCCCCCCGCACACGAAAAAACTGACAAAGGAAGAAATGACATTCCCCATCGCATCAACCACCATCAGCATCGCAGCCTCATGGATGGGCTCGCATCACGGTCTTGAAGCCGCGCTGATACTCGTGGCGCTGCTCGCAGCCACGGCCCTGGTGCTGTGGACGGCCGACCGCCTTAGCCACAACAAAAATGCCGAAAGCGACACCCCCAGCGACACCAAACCGGGTACTGCCGTGGAGACATGTGGCGACTCGTGCTGCGACACCCACAGCGTGTGCCCAAGCCAGATGCTGCTGGAAGGCGATTCCGGCGGGAAATGCGAAATCACCTACTATGACGACGAAGAGCTCGACTGCTATCGCGGCCGCAAAGCAGCCGACTACAGTCCCGACGACATCGACCGGTTCCGCGACGTGCTCTACACACTGCTCCCGTCCGACCTGATGGGATGGCAACGGTCGCTCAAGCGGCGCGGCATAGCAATGCCCGACCCGATTCACGACGAATTCATCATGCTCTACAATGAGCATAGTGGCAAAGGACAACAATAAAAGCCGTCTACTTATCGTTATATATTAATGCCCAAGGTGGGCAAAAAGCCACACCCACACACCGATACAGTGAAGAGAACATTAAGAAAATACATACCGCTTGCAGTGATAGCCCTGATAGCCATCATGCAGTCGTGCAGTGCCCGCAAAAACACTGCGGGATCGCGTTTCTGGCAGGCGTTCACCACACGCTACAACGTGTACTACAACGGAATCACGCACTACAAAGAACAGATTCACGACCTTGAGAACAACTACGAAGACGACTACTCGCAGCAACTCTTCATCCATCCGGCCGAGGCCTACAGCAACCCCAAGTCGCCACAGCCGTCGGCAAGCTTCGACCGCACCATCGAGAAGATGCAGAAAGCAATATCGCTCCACTCCATCAAGAAGAAGCCCAAGCGCAAAAGCGGCAAGGGCAACGACCCTAAATACAAGGAGTGGCTCAAGCGCGACGAATACAACCCATTCATCCACAACGCCTGGTTCACAATGGGCAAGGCACAATACATGAAAGGCGACTTCACCAGCGCTGCCGCCACATTCCACTACATCGTGCGCCACTTCACGTGGAAACCCGACCTGGTGGCAGAATCAGAACTGTGGGAAGCTCTGAGCTACTGCGCCATGGGGTGGACCTCTGAAGCCGACAACGTGCTGGCCCACGTGCACATCGACAAGATTGCCGACAAGCGCGTGCGCTCACTTGCCAACCTGGCTTTTGCCGACTACTACATCAAGTGCAAGCGCAATGCCGAGGCCATTCCATATCTGGCCGAAGCCGTAAAGGGACAAAAAGGCGCACAAAGCGTAAGACTCAACTTCCTGCTCGGCCAGCTCTACCAAGATGCCGGCAACAACGACCTGGCCTACGAAGCCTACAAGCGAGCTGGCAGCCACAGCGGTTCAACCTACCGAACCAAGTTCAACGCCCGCATCAGGCAAAGCGCCGTGTACCAGGGCAACAACATCAACGGCGAGATACGCTCACTGAAATCAATGGCGCGATATGACCGCAACAAGGAATACCTTGACCAGATTTACTATGCGATTGGCAACATCTACCTGTCGAGGCGCGACACAGCCAACGCCGTGACCAACTATGTGGAAGCTGCAAAAAAGAGCACCCGCAACGGCATCGACAAGGCCATCAGCCAAATCACACTCGGCGGCATCTATTTTGCACAGCACAAGTACGACTTGGCACAGCCGTGCTATGCCGAAGCCATACCCCAACTCAGCGAAGACTACCCCAACTATAAGGTGCTAAAGCGGCGCAGCGACGTGCTCGACGAGCTGTCGGTCTACGCCCAAAACGTGACGCTTCAAGACTCGCTGCTACGCCTTGCCAAGCTGTCGCCCGACGAGCAGAAAGCCGTGATAAAGAAAATAATAGATGCGCTGAAAAAGAAAGAGAAAGAAGAAGCCGAAAACGCCAAGCGCGAAGAATACCTGGCACAACAGGCCGCTAAGGGCAGCTCGATAAAGAGCAACAACCAGCCGGCAACCTACACCATCAACAGCGACAACTCGTGGTACTTCTACAACACTGCGACGAAAAACGCCGGCAAGACAGCGTTCCAGCAACTGTGGGGCAACCGCAAGCTTGAAGACGACTGGCGGCGCCGCAACAAGAACACATTCTCGCTGGGCGACGACACCCAAGACACGGCCCTGGCAGCCGACACCACCGCCTCCGATTCCACCAAGACCGACAAGGTGGCACTCAAGCACGCCGACGACCCGCACTATGAGGAATACTATCTGAAACAGATTCCCAAGACCGACGAAGAGATTCTCACGGCCAACAACGTGATCCAAGAAGGCCTTTACAACATGGGCATCATCCTCAAGGACAAGCTTGAGGACTACAACTCGGCCGCCTACCAGTTCAACGAACTGCTGGACCGGTATCCCGACAATGTGTACCGGCTCGACACCTACTACAACATGTATTTGATGTATATGCGCATCGGCGAGCCATCCACCGCCGAGCGTTACCGCCTGCTTATACTCGACAACTTTGCCGACTCGAAATACGGCATGGCGATGAAAGACCCCAACTACATCGACAACCTCAAAAACATGGAAAAGGTGCAGGAGCAGATGTATGAGCGAGCCTACGCCGACTATCTGGGCAACAACAACGAGGGAGTGCACGAGGCTTACGCCGAGATGATGCGCAAGTATCCGCTGTCGAAAATAATGCCCAAATTCATGTTTATCGATGCTCTGAGCTACGTCACGCAAAAGAACTACGACAAGTTCAAATCAACACTCAAGGAAATGCTTGAGCGTTACCCCGAGACCGACATCACCCCCACCGCCTCGGGAATTGTGAAACAGCTCAACAAGGGCCGCCAACTCAACGGAGGCTCCACAAATGCCCGCGGCATGCTTTGGGCTACCCGCCTGAGCAACGACTCCACCGCCACCGACGCCAAGAAGAAATTCACGCCGTTCAAGGAAGGCAAGGACAAGCCGCAGCTGTTTATCTACGCATTCTCAACCGACTCGGTTTCGGCCAACCAGCTGCTGTATGAAGTGGCCAAGCACAACTTCACATCATTTGTGGTCAAGGACTTCGAACTCGAGCAAATGACATTCGGCGAAATAGGGCTGCTTGTGGTCAAGGGATTTGCCAACTATGCCGAAGTGGCACACTACCGCCAAGTGATGGAGGCCGACACGGCCAAGGTGATTCCGGCACAGGCGCACCTTATAATAATCAGCAAAGAGAACTTCGACCTGCTTGTTAACGAGGGCCGCTCGTTTGCCGACTACTTCCAGTATCTTGAAGAGCAGAACACCGCCAAGGTGGAGAAGCAAATTCCGGCCAATGCAACCGACGATGCCACACGCGACAATGCAGCCAAGCCGTCTAAACGCAAATCAGTGCGCCAAGCCTCGG
The DNA here is from genome assembly GCA_963625945.1 of Agathobacter rectalis. Taxonomy (GTDB): domain Bacteria; phylum Bacteroidota; class Bacteroidia; order Bacteroidales; family Muribaculaceae; genus Sodaliphilus. The sequence continues at coordinate 37,218 of CAVFVP010000001.1, forward strand.
CACAAGCCGCAAAGGCTCCCGCCGCTCCCGCAAAAGCAGCCACCGCGACCACTGCCGCCGCACAGCCCGACACGGCTAAGGCTACCGCAACGCCTGCCCGTCCGCAAAGCGTTAAAGCCGCACCTGCCGCCATGGACACCACTGCCGCCGCACAGCCCGACACGGTTAAGACCAACAAGGCCTCCACAAGCAACGCCACACGGCAGCCCGCTGCCGCCGACACAACAGTTGCCCCCATGCCGGTGCAAGAGGCCAAACAAGACAGCGTGCCCGCAGCCAAGCCGGCCGAAACAGCAAAACAGCAAAGCACAACAAACACCCGTGTCCAGGCTCAAAAGCCAGCCGATGCTACCGACAGCAACAAGAGCGCCGACAACGTGAAACGCCTCAAAAAACAGAAAGACGAGGCACAACTCGAGCGCGAGCGGGAACAGAAACAGCGCGAGAAAGAAGAGAAAGAACGCATAAAACTCGAGAAAGAAGCCGAAAAAGCCCGTATAAAGCAACAAAAAGATGCTGAGAACGAGGCTAAACGCCAATTGAAACTGAGACAAAAAGAGCACGACGACTCGGTGAAACTGGCCAAGAAACAAGAAGCCGACGCGCTGAAGCTGGCACAAAAGCAGAAAGCCGATGCGCTGAAGCAAGAGCAACGGGCCAAGCAAGAGGCACAAAAGCAGCAAGAAAACGAGCGCAAACTCAAGCAAAAGCAGCTCGAAGAAGACCGCAAGCAGCGAATCGAGGCACGCAAGCAGCGCCAGAAAGAACGCGAGCAGAAAAAGAAGGAAGAGCAGAAGCGCAAGGAGCAAGAAGCCAAGGAGCGCAAAGAAGCCTACAAGCAACGCCAGAAAGAGCGTGCCGAGCAGGCCAAGCAGCGAGCCGAAGAGCGCAAGCAGCAAAAAGCCCAAAAGAGCAAAGGCAAATGATGCCAGCGCACAGCGCGCCACAGCATTTTAATTTCCAAGTTAAACAAATCAAAAAGCAATCACAGATATGAGCAACGAAACAATCTTGTGGGCCGACGACGAAATCGACTTGCTGAAACCACACATTATGTTTCTGAAAAGCAAGGGATATGAGGTGGTGACCGCGACCAACGGCCGCGACGCCCTCGACATGCTCAACGGCCAGAACTTCAATCTCATTATCCTCGACGAGAACATGCCCGGCATAAGCGGGCTCGAGGCGCTGCAGCACATCAAGATAGCCCAGCCCAATGTGCCCGTGATAATGATAACCAAGAGCGAAGAGGAAAACATTATGAACCAGGCCATAGGCAGCGAAATAGCCGACTACCTGATAAAGCCGGTGAACCCCATGCAGATTCTTCTGTCGATAAAGAAGAACCTGCACAGCGACACACTGGTGGCACAAAAAGTGACCGACGACTACCAGCAGCAGTTCATGCAAATCAGCCAAATGATTAACTCGGCGAGCACCATCGACGACTGGTATGAGATTTACACCACACTGGTGAGATGGGAAATCACGCTCTCTAGTGCCGGAACCAACATGGACGAGATGCTGCGAATGCAGAAGACCGAAGCCAACAGCGCTTTCGCGAAATTCGTGAAACGGAACTACGAGCGGTGGATCACCACCCCCGACCATCCGCTTATGAGCCACGAGCTGTTTAAGACCCACATCTTTCCCATGCTCGACAACGGCGAGAAAGTGTGCTTTGTAGTCATCGACAACTTCCGCCTCGACCAGTGGCGCACAATCAGGCCACTGCTCGGCGACTACTTCAACGTGGAGCAGGAGCAGCTCTACACCACCATCCTGCCCACAGCCACACAATATGCCCGCAACGCCATATTCTCGGGCCTGATGCCTATCGACATCGAGCGGATGTTTCCCGATCTGTGGGTCGACGAAGACGAAGACGAGGGCAAGAACGTGAACGAGGCCCCACTGATTCAGACAATCATCGACCGCTACCGCAAGCATTTCAAGTTTTCCTACAACAAAATGAACGACTCGGTGGCCGGCGAGCGCCTGCTGCAAAACTTCTCAAGCCTCGAGAACTACGACCTGAATGTGATTGTGCTCAACTTCGTAGACATCTTGTCACACGCGCGCACCGAGTCGAAAATGATCCGTGAGCTCGCCTACACCGACAGCGCCTACCGGTCGCTCACCGAATCGTGGTTCAAAAACTCATACGCGTTCGAGATATTCAAGAAAATCGCAGCCAAGGGGTGGTCGGTTGTGCTCACCACCGACCATGGCACCACACGCGTAGAAAATCCGGTGAAAGTGATTGGTGACAAGGGGACCAACACCAACCTGCGCTACAAAGTGGGCCGCAATCTGAGCTACAACCCAAAGCAAGTGTTTGAGATCAAGCAGCCCAAGCGCTACGGTCTACCCACGCCCAACGTGTCGTCGACCTACATTTTCACCACAGGCCGCGATTTCTTTGCCTATCCCAACAACTACAACTACTACGTGCAATATTACCGCGACACGTTCCAGCACGGGGGCATCTCCATGGAAGAAATGCTTGTGCCCATTGTGAAGCTGACCAGCAAATAAACCCGGGCAAAGCCCGTTTTTGGCAAAAGGAAAGCACAGACAGCGCCACAACTGTATTACTGGCCACCAATGGCAACATTTTGAGCCGTTGGCGGCCAGTTTATTTGTCGTTTTGCACATTTTTTCAAAAAATGTAGTTACATTTGCAATAGTAAAAACATTAATAAGCATGTCGCATGGAGAAAATTGACAATCTCGACAAGAAGATACTGAAAATCATTATGAAAAATGCACGCATCCCATCAAAAGACGTGGCCGTGGAGTGCGGCGTATCGCGTGCAGCCATACATCAGCGCATTCAACGCATGATCGACATGAAGGTAATCACCGGATCAGGCTATCACGTCGACCCGAAATCGGTGGGATTTGCCACATGCACCTACATAGGCGTGAAACTGGAGCGCGGCTCGATGTACCGCAACGTGGTTCCCGAGCTTGAGAAAATCAACGAGGTGGCCGAATGCCACTTCACCACAGGCCCCTACACCATGCTCATCAAGCTCTATGCCCGCGACAACCAGCATCTTATGGAGCTGCTCAACGACAAGGTGCAGCACATTCCCGGTGTCACAGCCACCGAGACACTGATTTCGCTCGACGAGAGCATCAACCGCGAAATTCCCATTCAGGCCGACGACAACGCGGAATAGCCCCCCCCTGCGCACCGTGCCCTGCGCACCACATCTTGATAAAATCAGCCGCCAGGAATGAATCCATGGTGGCAATTCTGATTGTATTTTGCTACCTTTGCACACATTATCCACCATTAGACTATGGACGAAGAAGATTTCGACATACGCAACGAGCGCATAAAAGGCGACAGCGACTTTGAGAAAGCGTTGCGCCCGGTGCGGTTCGGCGACTTTGCAGGGCAAGAGAAAATAATCGACAACCTGCGCGTGTTTGTGCAGGCGGCCAAGATGAGAGGCGAAGCCCTCGACCACATTCTGTTTCACGGGCCTCCGGGACTGGGCAAGACCACATTGAGCAACATCATTGCCAATGAGCTTGGCGTAGGGTTCAAGGTGACATCGGGCCCCGTGCTCGACAAGCCCGGCGACCTTGCCGGCCTGCTCACATCGCTCGAGGAGAACGACGTGCTGTTTATCGACGAAATACACCGTCTGAGTCCAGTGGTTGAGGAATACCTCTACTCGGCAATGGAGGACTACCGAATCGACATCATGATCGACAAAGGGCCTGGTGCACGCTCGGTGCAGCTCACGCTGTCGCCGTTCACACTGATAGGCGCCACCACCCGCAGCGGACTGCTTACCAGCCCGTTGAGGGCCCGCTTCGGCATCAACTGCCACCTTGAATATTACGGGCACGATGTGATTGAGAGCATCATCAAACGCTCGGCCCGACTGATGGCCGTACCCATCACCGACGAGGCCGCCCTTGAGATAGCCCTGCGCAGCCGCGGCACTCCGCGCATTGCCAACTCGCTGCTGCGCCGCGTGCGCGACTTCGCCCAGGTGAAAGGCTCGGGCAAGATCGACACAAACATTGCCCGTTTTGCCCTTGAAGCCCTCAACATCGACAAGTATGGACTTGACGAGATCGACAACAAGATATTGATTACGCTTATCGACAAGTTTGGCGGCGGTCCGGTGGGCATTTCCACCATGGCCACGGCACTGGGCGAAGATACAGGAACCTTAGAAGAGGTGTATGAGCCTTTTTTGATAAAGGAGGGTTTTTTGAAGCGCACTCCGCGCGGACGCGAAGTGACCGAACTGGCCTATACCCACTTGAAGCGCACACGGCCGGGAATGACAGGAACACTGTTCTAGACATCACCGCGCCACTGCCTGACGGGGAACGACATCGGGCCGTAAGCGCGTGCCGTACACACATTTTTCTTTTCACTAAAAACTCACAGCTTTGTGGCAGCAAATTTAAAATCACTGGCCAAGGACACGGCCATATATGGCATAAGCAGCATAGTGGGCCGTTTTCTGAACTATCTGCTTGTGCCCCTCTACACAGCCAGCCTATCGGCAGCATCGGGCGGCTATGGCGTAATCACCAACGTTTATTCCTACACGGCCCTGTTGCTCGTGATTCTCACCTACGGCATGGAAACCACGTTTTTCAGGTTTGCCAACAAGACCGACGAGAAGCCAGCCACAGTCTACACCACCGTGTTGCTGACGGTAGGCTGCACATCACTGGCCTTTGTGGCCGCAGTGCTCGGCTTCCTGCCATGGATAGCCGGAGCCATGGGATATGCCGAGCATCCTAGCTACATAGGCGTAATGGCCGTGGTGGTTGCCCTCGATGCATTCCAGGCGATACCGTTTGCCTATCTACGCTACAAGAAGCGCCCCATAAAATTTGCCGCGCTTAAGTTGCTATTTATTTTCCTCAACATCGGGCTCAACCTGCTGTACTACTTGGTGCTGCCGGCTGCCTACAAGAGCCATCCCGACGTGGTGGGCGCCATCTACGACCCATCGGTGGGTGTGGGCTACGCCTTCTACCTCAACCTGGTGTGCACCGGCCTTATCACGTTCTGCTTCTGGCGCGAGCTCACCGAGGTGAAATACACCTTCAGCCGCCCGCTGCTGCGGCGCATGCTCAGCTACAGTTGGCCCATATTGATACTTGGCATAGCCGGCATCCTCAATCAGACAGCCGACAAGATTCTGTTTCCGTTTCTTTACAAGCGGGGCGGCAGCACCCAGCAGCTTGGCATCTATGGAGCGGCAAGCAAGATTGCCATGATTATGGCCATGATAACCCAAGCATTCCGCTATGCCTATGAGCCGTTTGTGTTTGGCAAGGCAAAGGAGCGCGACAACCGCGAGACCTATGCCGAGGCCATGAAATATTTCATAGTGTTCACACTGCTGGCCTTCCTGGCCGTTATGGCATGGATCGAAGTGCTCAAGCACATCATTGCACCCGACTACTGGAGCGGGCTTCAGGTGGTGCCAATCGTGATGGCTGCCGAAATCATGATGGGTGTCTACTTCAACCTGTCGTTCTGGTACAAACTCATCGACAAGACCATATGGGGCGCTTATTTCTCGGGAATAGGCTGTGCGGTGCTCATAGCCATCAATGTGCTGTTTGTGCCTGTCTACGGCTACATAGCATGCGCATGGGCCGGATTTGCCGGATACGGCACAGCCATGGTGCTCAGCTACTTTGTGGGCCAACGCCACTACCCCATCAAATACCCCATGGCCGACATTGGCCTCTACACGCTGCTGGCCGCTGTGCTCTATGCCGGAATGATGGTGCTGCCCGTGAAGGGCACGCTTGCTGTCACCGGTGCACGCACCGTGCTGCTGATTGTGTTCTGCGCGGTGATATTCAAGCGCGAGCACATGGGGGCCATGCTTAAACGACTACCCGTTGTGGGTAGGCTGTTCAGGTAAGCGCAACAAAGCACACGCCGCAATCACACAAGCGGCGACAAATGAAAAAATGCAGCATTCTGTGCTCTGGCAAGGCAGAATGCTGCATTTTCCAATATTCGGTTAACCCTTATCGCGAGGCTATGAGCTGCGGCATTATTTCGGCAAGGCCATCGGTTGCCTTGCTGGCGACCACGTGCACACGGGCCGGCACCGCATTGGGCTTGGGGTCGATATAATACACCTCGGTGTCGGCCGGGGCGTAGTTGAGCAGAGCTGCGGCCGGATAAACCACCAGCGACGTACCTATCACCACCACTACATCGGCTTTCTGCACGAGCTCCAGCGCAGGCTCAAACTCGGGCACACTCTCGCCGAAAAAAACTATGTGCGGACGCACATGGTCGCCAAAGGCGTCGACCGTGTCGACCGTGGTCCTGAGGCCGTGATCGCTCAGCTCGCTGCACGGCAGGGTATACACCCTGTCATCGCGACGCATTGACCGCACCTTCATCAGCTCGCCGTGCAGGTGCACCACGCAAGTCGATCCGGCACGCTCATGGAGGTCGTCGACATTTTGTGTGACCACCGTCACATTGTAACTCGATTCAAGGTCGGCAATCATCTTGTGGGCGCCACTGGGTTGCACTGCGGGCAGCTTCTCGCGCATCTCGCTATAGAACTTGTGGATCAGCTGCGGGTTGCGCAGGAACCCCTCATGGCTAGCCACGTCCATTACCGGATAGTTCTCCCACAGTCCGTCGGCATCGCGGAATGTCGACAGGCCGCTCTCGGCGCTTATTCCGGCGCCGGTTATCACTACTAAGTTTTTCATATTGCTCATGATATATTATACGGTAGCAAATATAGCACATTTTTCGTAATGGCTGAAATGCATACTATAGTATGAACTATAGAAGCGCCGGCCTGGCTGTACTCCGGTACCCGACTTCGTCAATGCATCATTTTTTAGGGACACCAAGCATTTTTTTGTTTAATTTTGCCACAGTTGTGCGTATTAGTATTGACAATGATTTATTCATCGTAAAACAACTAACCGAATCAATTTATTAAGAAAACAGATTTATGAAAAAGCTTATTCTGGCATTCTGCCTGATTTTAGGCCTGCAGGCATCGGCCGTCGAGGTATCGGTGGATGAGAACGTGGAATTTGTGAGTGCCATGTGCCGCCTCGCCGGCTTTGAGGAGTATGTATATGACCTTAACAAGGATTACGCTAAGGCCATCGACTCTGTGATGGCTCCACTCAAGGGCCACAAGGCGGTGGCACGGCTCAACGAGCTGCGCGGTAAACAGGGACTGAGCTACGATGCCGTGGCAACCTTTGCCGCGCATACCGCCATCAGCAACGGGCACTTCGTGCTGCTGCCTGGCTCTGATGTGGCAAAATATGAAAGCCGCTGGATCAAGGGGCAGGATGCCGAAATGGCGCAACTGCTCGACGATGCCTACCGCCACAGCGGCTTCCACCACTTTTTTGAGTCACAGCAGCCATTCTACGGCAAGGTGGTGAACAACGCCAAATCGATGATTTCGAAAGTCGACCTCAAGTGGCTCGAAGACTTCTTTGGCACCCCCATACATGGGCGCATTTCAGTGAGCCTGCTCAACTTTGGCAACTATGGCACCGAGATTCACTGCACCAGCCAGCCCGAAGCATCGGTGATAATAATCGGATGCAGTGAGCTTGACCCGGCCGGCATCCCGGTGTTTTACAACATCGAGAGTCTGATAGTGCACGAGTTTTCGCATCCCTCGTGCAACCCCATAATAGAGCAGTGCCTGCCACAGTTTAACAACAACGCGCAGATTGCGGCCCAACTGATGGAGAGCGAGCTGCATGAGCGCAGATATGCCGGCGGCAACACAGTGCTCTATGAATCGATGGTGCGCGGAGTGGAAACGCAGTATGCACTGGCCCACGCCACCACGGCCGATGACAGCCTTATGGTTGAGTCGAGCATAAAGAGTCAGGTGGCAGGCGGATTCCTGTTTTTCCGCGAGCTCACCGACGCGCTTTCGAGCTACAGGCAAAACCGCAGCCAGTATGCCACCCTGGCACAGTTTGCGCCCAAGATCGTTGAGGCCGTGAACGGTGCCGACGTGAAGCAAGACTATCTGGATTTGAGGCGCAACCAAATCAAAATCATCGGCACCTCGCTGCCACTTGATGCGCGCGACGTGCCCGCGTCAGACCGGTTTGAAATAAAGGTGTATCTCGACCGCCCTGACACTGCTGGCGGATTTGCCTACAATTACTACAACGACAACGAAGACATCCAGCCCGACCTGGTGGGGGTGAAAATGAGCAAAGACCGCCTTGTGATGTCGGTGTTTGTCAAGACCGAGCCCGGGCACGAATATGGCTTTGTGCTTCCCGGCTGGGCATTCAAGACCGATGCCGGATATCCCGGCATTGGCAACGCTGTTATCCACTTCTTCACGGCTAAATAACCATAGACACACAAGCGCAGCAGGCCGCGCAACCGATACGGGTTGCGCGGCCTGCTTTATGATTGACTGCTGTGGGGCGGATTAGTTGATGCCCGACAGGTTGTATTTGGCAAACTCAAGGTCGGTGCGGGCTTTGGCGGCCAGAGAGCTGTCGAGGCGCACGGCCTGCTTGAGGTTGCTTATGGCCATCTGCTCGTTGTTGGTGCGTGCGCCAAGCACTGCCATCAAGTAATAGGTGGTGGCGTCGGGATTGGTCACCGAGGCGAGCGTGCTGCTTGCCGAGCTATAGTCCTTGGTGAGGATTTGCGCAAGGGCGGCATTGTTGGTCTTTGAGTCGCCAAAGGCGCGCACGGCAGCATTGTAGTCGCCGGTCTTGAGGTAATACACACCCAGGGCGTCGCCCAGTTCCTTCACGCCGGCTGCGCTACCCAACTTCTGGTTGGCATCGCTGTAGTTGCCCGCGAGCAGAGAGCAGAGGCCCAAGTTCATTTTCGCCTCGCTGCTTTGCGGGTTGAGTTGTGCAGCTTTGGTAAAGCTTTCCTTGGCTCCGCTGTAGTCCTTGGCCTGATATTGGCAAAGGCCCTCGTTGTTGTAGGCGCGGTAATCGTTGGGATAGATTTCGGCACACTTCTGATAGGCGGCCTTGCGTGCCGAGTTGTCCTTGAGGGTGCTTGCATAGTAAAGCAGCTCTTCGTTGGTGAGGCTCTTGGGGTCGGACTCATAGGCAGCCTTCATTTCCTCATCGGTCTTGCCGATGGTGTTGATCGACGCTGTGAGGCGTGAGTAGCGCAACTGCGGCAGCACTTCCTTGGCAAGCTGGTCGAACACCGACGACAGGTTGCGTATTTCGCGTTCACGCACCTCGGGGTCCTTATACATCGACAACACACTCAGAATCAGGTTCTTGTCTTGGATGTTGCTTTCCGACACGAGTTTTTGGAATCCGTCCCAGTCTTGTGCCGTGAAATCGGCAGTGAGGCTTCCGGCATCGGTTATGCCGTCTTTCTTGAGCTGGCTGTTGAGATACTTCTTGGTGTTGTCCTCGCGGCCCGATGCAATGCGTGTGTTGAGTTTCACACCGCCCTCGGGAGAGGCATACGACGAGATGTTGATGCCCTCAACCTCCTTCTTGGCATCGCCTTGAGCGTCCTTCACCGTCTGATGAAGGTCCTTGAGAGCCTGCTGGCGCAACTCGCTTGCGCGCACATTGGTCTGGTTGATGAGGAACTTGATGTCGGCCGTGTATTTTTCGTTAATCACTTTTTGGAACTTGTCGGGAGCCAAGGCCGGTGTCACGGTGCCGGCATCGGCCAAAGTGGCTGTGGCCACAACGCCGTTGGCTACCTTCACTCGTGGCAATGCATAGCTCTTGTTGCCCTGCTGCACCTTGAAGTCGAGCCACAGGTTGCTGTTGGCCATGTCGGGGGTGTAAGTGTAACTTGCCGGGATTGTGAGTGTGCCGCCGGTCTCATAAGGCACCACCTGATAGTTGCCGCGCACCTTCTCGCCTTGCACCACATAGGGTGTCGACGTGGTCTCGTTGCCGCCATACACCAAAGTGGGTGTAATGGTGAGCTCGGCATTTTTCACAAAAAACTTTGCGGGGATGTTGGCGGTGACAGTAGCCGGCACTTTCTCGCCCACCACGGCAAGCGGAGTGGGATTGACCGTAAAGTTCTCGGCTTTGAAATCGCCCATTTTCTTGCTGCAACCCGTCAGAGCTAAAACTCCTATCGCAGTGCAGGTTAACATTAAGTTCTTTTTCATAACAACGAAGTTATTAAGATTATATTTTGTCTGTTAATTTGATGGTTAAAAAACGCCTCGGCACAGGCGCGGCGTGCGTGGTTGCCAATCGGCACACGCCAGCCCTGCCTGGCTATTTTGTGTAAAGATACTGATTTAGTTGCACAAAAGCAGTCTCGGCACCGTTTTTTTTCAGACCAACGGTGCGCCCGGCACGTTTTTCACATCGGCATGCACGGTCACTGCTGAGGCGCAGCAGGCGACTGGGGTGCCGACTGATGAGCCGAGCCAAGGAGTTCAATGGTGTCGGCATACACCTCGGTAGTGTACCGCTTCACCTGGTTGCGGTCTTCCCAAGAGCGCGTGCGCAATTTGCCTTCCACATACAGTTTCGAGCCCTTGTGCACATAGCGCTCCACCACTTCGGCCTGTCGCCCCCACACCACCACGGTGTGCCACTCGGTGCGCTCGGGCACCTGTGCGCCCGACTGTGTGGTATAGGCGCGCTCACTAGTGGCAAGGCGCAGACGGGCAATGATTTGCCCCTTTTGCGGATAGCTGATTTCGGGGTCAATCCCGACGTTGCCCAATAAGATTACTTTGTTGACTGACATGATTGTTCAGTGATTTTTGTGTATTTATATATGAATTCTGGCTGTTGTCCTCACAAGTGTGCCGCCTCTGCTATTTCACCGAGGCCTTGAGACCACTCACCACACTTGATGTGAAGCCGCCGGCCTCCATTGCATTCAGGCCTTTGATGGTGAGCCCCCCGGGGGTGGTCACCTTGTCGATTTCAGCTTCGGGATGGCCGCCAGTCGACCTCAGCAGCGCCACGGCACCTGCCATGGTCTGCATCACGATTTGCTTGGCAGTGTCGGCTGGCAAGCCGAGTTCCACACCACCCTCGCTGGCAGCGCGGATATAGCGCATCACATAGGCAATGCCACACGAAGCCAGGGCTGTGCATGCCGGCATCACCCTCTCATCGACCACCATGGTCTGGCCCAGTTCGCCGAATATGCCCTCCACGGCGGCAAGTTGCGACTGCGTTGCGCCACGGTGGGCAATGAATGTCATGCTCTGATGCACACTGATGGCGGTATTGGGTATTAGCTGAAACACAGTGGCTTCTTCAGCCTGACTGCCGGCATATGCCACAAGCCTGTCGAGCGTGACACCCGCCACTATCGACACGAGCATCTGCCGCTTGTAGTCGATCACGCCTTCCAGACCGCTCATCACCTCATCGAGAAGCCATGGCTTCACAGCCACAATCACCACATCGGCTCCGGTTGCAACCTCGGCATTCGACAGCGTGACGTTTATATCGTCATATTCTGCCTTGATGGCATCAAGCTCGCCTCGGCGGTTTGGCGAACTAAGTGATATGTCGGCTGTAGCCACCTTGTTGCCGGCGGCCAGTCCGCGGGCAATGGCTCCGCCCATGTTGCCTGCTCCTATAATTCCTATCTTCATAGTTGTATGTTTTGTTCAACACGTTAAAGTTTTCGGCAGGTTCGGCCACGAGGCTGAATCTGCTACAAAAATAATCAAAACTTTTCAGATTGTGAGGCGTAGCGCATGGCCGCAAAGAAATACATACAAAAAAAAGCGCAACCAAATTCATGATTGCGCCTATGTGACCCCGGAGGGGCTCGAACCCTCGACCCACTGATTAAGAGTCAGTTGCTCTACCAACTGAGCCACGGAGTCATTCGGTTTATTTCCGTTTTGCGATTGCAAAGGTACTGCTTTTTTTTGAATCGGCAATACTTTACCGGCAAAAAATGTGATTTTTTTTATCGAAGCACTTAAAACCGGCTTCACGGCCCGTCAGCTGCACCCCTCAAACCATGTCGTGGAGGGCACATATGCCTATATAAATAATGTGTAACTGCCGCTAAACAGCCAACAATTACACAAAATGTACAAAAGTGTGCCAAAATAGGAATAATAGTGGTAACTTTGTACCCTAAACAATTCAGAATCGAACAAAACGTTATGATGAAGGAAAACACCATAAAAATTTTTGAACAAAGCTTCAAAAGCAACTGGGAACTTCCAGCCCTAAGCGACTACAACTCGAAATCCACACAGACCTACGGCGACTTTGCCCGCAGCATGGCCCGCCTGCACCTGGTCTTCAAAACGATAGGCATCAAGCCCGGCGACCGCATAGCGCTCATCGGCAAAAACACACCGGCGTGGGTCAACGTGTTTATGGCCACAATCACCTATGGAGCCGTGATCGTACCCATTCTACAAGAATTCAATCCGCATGATGTGCAACACATAATCAACCACAGCGAGTCGAAAATGCTTTTCGTGAGCAATTCGATTTGGGAGAACCTGGACTTCGACGGGCTCAGCCGCATCGAGTCGGTGGTTTCGCTCGACAGCCACAATGTGATGGCACAGCGCGAAGGCCTTGAGGTGGACAAGGCTATCGCTAATGTCGACGATGAAATGCAAAAGGCATACCCCAACGGTTTCGGCCCCGACGATGTGAAGTATCCCGACGTGCCCAACGAGAAACTGATGGTGATCAACTACACATCGGGTACCACCGGCTACAGTAAGGGCGTGATGATTAGCGGCAACAACCTGTGTGGCAACATTGTGTATGGCATCAACTCGCAGCTGCACCGCCGCGGCACACGCTGCGTGTCGTTCCTGCCGCTGGCACACGCCTACGGCTGCGCATTCGACATGCTTGCCCCGCTCGCAGTGGGAGCCCACATCACCCTGCTCGGCCGCATACCGTCTCCCAAGATACTGGTAAAGGCCATGAGCGAGATAAAGCCCAACCTGGTGATATGCGTTCCGCTTGTGCTCGAGAAGATATACAGCAAGATGATTGTGCCCATGATAAGCAAGGGAATGCTGCGCTGGGCGCTTGCCGTGCCTGGCCTTGACAAAAAAATCTACGGGCAGATTCGCAAAAAGCTCGTGGAGGCTTTCGGCGGAGAGTTTGAGGAAGTGATTGTGGGCGGCGCCCCATTCAATGCCGAGGTCGAGGAGTTCCTCTACAAAATCAAGTTCCCCTTCACAGTGGGCTACGGCATGACCGAGTGCGCCCCGCTGGTGAGCCACACCCCGTGGCGCGAATTTGTGCTGCACAGTGCCGGCCGCGTACTACCCGGCCTGATGGAGTGCAAAATACTCAGCGATGATCCCGAGAACATTCCCGGCGAGATCTGTGTAAAGGGCGAGAACGTGATGATGGGCTACTTCCACAACACCGAAGCCACCGACAAGGTGCTGGCCGACGACGGCTGGCTGCACACCGGCGACATGGGCACCCTGAGCGCCGACGGCACAGTGTTCATCAGAGGCCGTCTCAAAACGATGCTCCTCAGTGCCAACGGGCAAAACATTTACCCCGAAGAAATAGAGGCAAAGCTCAACAACATGCTTTATGTGAACGAGAGTCTGGTGGTTGACCGCAACGGCAAACTGGTGGCCCTAGTCTACCCCGACTACGATGCCATGGACCGCGACGGTGTGACGCGCGACAAGCTTCCCGAGCACATGGAGACGGTGCGGGCCGAGCTCAACAAGCTGGTGGCCCCATATGAGCGCATTGCCCAAATCGAGCTTATGGCCAACGAGTTTGAAAAGACCCCAAAACGCAGCATCAAGAGGTTCCTCTACAAGTGATTTGCACTGCCAATAATAGGAAACGCTCTGCAGCATAACATTAATTAACACTTGGCGATTAAACCCTCAGAAACTTACGTTATTAACTATCGCACAAGTACTTACACAACATATCAGTGCAAAAAACGCTTAAAAAAACATTATCAAAGCGACAAAAACACTCAAAAAAAACACGAAAATTGTTTGCATATGAGTTTTTTGTTATAAATTTGCATCGATTTTGAAAAAGAAAATTATTGTTTTATTATTTAAAAAAATTACTGAAATGAAAAAGTTAGTTTTATTACTTGCTGTTGTTTTTAGTGTATCACTTTTCTCTTGCGGCAACGCCGACAAGAACGCTGCTGCTACTGACAGCGCTGCTGACACTACTGCCGTTGTTGACAGCGACAGCGCAGCTACTGACAGCGCTGCTGCTCCTGCTGACAGCGCCGCTGCTCCTGCTGACAGCGCTGCTGCTCAGAAATAATCTGAACACTGCACAATAGCAAAAAAAGAAAGAGGCTGCTTCCACCAGATGTGGAACGCAGCTTTTTTTATGCCCGCCGCCACCTGTGCACGAACGGCAAACGGCAGGCCCCGACCAGCATGCCATAGGCTACGGACGCAGCGCGGTGCCGCCACACAATTTTAAAGGCATGATATTTTGAAATGAGGTCAAGTTGCATTATCTTTGCTTGAACGCCATGTACCCGTGGCAATCCACCAATGCCCGGATATCGGCCACCCGATTCTGCACTCAGAGCGGCACATGCGTTCGGCCAAAATGCCATGCCAAGGCTTTAGGGAAAATTTCAGGCATGCACTTTGACATCACCTATTGCTTTATTTGATTTTTCCCGGTTTAACAAAATTACGACTTTCAGCACATGAGGACTGACTTAAGCTCACTCATCAAGCTCGGACAGGTTTCAAGGCAACACTTCCACCCTAGCGCCGAAATGGAACTGGCATCACTCACACGATGCGAAAAAATTCCTACCACAATCAACTGCTCCCCCGAAGAAGGCGCGGCAGCGGCCGCACGGTTTGTGGCCAAGACCATTGACCAGTGCGTGCAAGAGCGCGGGCGCTGCGTGATTGGCTTAGGAGCGGGACGCTGCGCCCTCGACGTCTACGATGAGCTGGTGAAGATGTATTTTGCCGACAAGGTGAGTTTTGCCAATGTTGAGATTTTCAACATCAGCGAACTGTGGATAGGCAACTCGATTGCTCTCGACTCAGAGCAGAGCACCATGCGCAGAATCAACGAGCGGCTAATCAACAAAATCGACATTCTGCCCGAGCACGTGCACACATTCAGCCTAAAGGCCAACGATGAGAACGTGTTCAGAATGTGCAAGGACTATGAGGCTGAGATCGACGAGTTCGGCGGCCTCGACATCGTGGTGTGCGAGCTCACCAAAAGCGGAAGCGTGGCCTTCAACGACCCCGGCTCGGCAATGAGCACCGGATGCCGCCTGACCTCGCTCAGCAACGATGCCCGACGCCGCGTGGCCGACAGCTACCAGTGCAATGTGGCACCGCACACGGCCGTGACGCTGGGCATGAGCAATTTTTTGGGTTGCCGCAACATGGTGTGCGTGGCATGGGGCATCGACAGTTCGGAGGCTGTGCGCAATGCAGTGGAAGGGCTGTGCACCGACCAGGTGCCGGCATCGTTCCTGCAAATGCACGCCTCAGCCCACATCTATGTCGACATCGACGCTGCATCGAGCCTCACCCGCCTCAATTTCCCATGGCGTGTGGCAAGCTGCAACTGGGACGACCAGCTGGTGCGCCGGGCCGTGGTGTGGCTGTGCGGACAGACGGGCAAGCCGATACTGAAACTCACCAACAAGGACTACCACGACAACGGCCTCAGCGAACTCGTGGTGCTGTATGGCTCGGCCTACAACGTGAATCTGAAAGTGTTTAACAACCTGCAGAACACCATCACCGGATGGCCTGGCGGCAAGCCAAACGCCGACGACACGCACCGTCCCGAGCGGTCGGCACCGTTTCCCAAGCGCGTGGTGATATTCAGCCCTCACCCCGACGACGCCGTGGTGTCGATGGGCGGCACACTGCGCAAACTGACGCAGCAAGGCCACGAGGTGTATGTGGTGTTCCAAACGAGCGGCGACGTGGCCGTGAGCAACAACGACCTCACACGCACAGTGATGCTGATAAAGCGCATAAGCAAGCACTACGGGCTCGACAACAAGATACAGCAGCAACTCGACTCATCGATTTCGAGCTACATCAGCAACATGGCGCCCGGCGACGTCGACGACAGCGACATGCGCTACATCAAAGGGGAAATCTTCGTGTGTGAGGGGTTGATGGCCTGCAACTACATGGGAGTGAAAAGCGAGAATGTAATCGAGCTCAAGATGCCATTCTACACCGAGGCCCCATTCGGCAAAGGCCGCGTGAACGAAAGCGACATTGCCGCAGTGAAGCGCGTCATAGAGCAGATACAGCCACATCAGATATATTTCGCAGGCGACATGAACGACCCCTACGGCACCCACTCCCGCGCCATCGACAGCGTGCTCGGAGCCCTCGACCAGCTCAAGGACTCGGCACTGATGCAACAATGCCGAGTGTGGATGTACCGCGGCCAATGGGCATCGTGGAACATCGACGACATCGACATGTCGGTACCCATGAGTCCCGAGGAGTTCCGCTTCAAGCGCGACGCAATCCTCAACCACCAGTCACAAATCCACGACGCCCCGTTCCGCGACACCGACGACGACAAGCTGTCGTGGCAGCGGTCGATCGACCGCAACAAGAGCATTGCCGACCTCTATGCCAAGCTAGGCCTCGCAGCCTATGAGGCAATCGAGGCATTCGTGCAATACGACCCGGCAAAATCATCAGACGAAAAATAAGAGAATAACAACACTATAACACATCACACTTTCCAATGGCAAGTAAAGACAATTTCAAATCTTTGAAAATGGAGCGACGTGAGTTCCACGACAAAGTGATTAACTTCTACAATACCGAGGAAAACAAACCTTACAACTACAAGCAGGTGGCCGAAAACGTGGGAGCCACCACGGCCAAGCAGCGCGCCATGATTGTGGAAATCCTGGAGCAACTCGAGGTCGACGGCTTCGTGTGCGAGACAATGCCCGGCTGGTTCAAAGCCGCAATGCGCTCGTCGGTTGCCGAAGGCACATTCATCCGCCGCAGCAACGGCAAGAACAGCGTTGACATCTCGACCGGCCCCGACGACGACATCAAGCCCATATTCGTGGCCGAGCGCAACTCGCTGCACGCCCTCAACGGCGACCGCGTGCTAGTGCACATAAGCGCCGCACGCACCGGTCTGGAACCTGAGGCCGAGGTGCTCAAAATCATCGAGCCCAAGGAGCAAGTGTTCATAGGCACACTGCAAGTGAAGAAATACTTCGCCCACCTGGCCACCGACAGCAAATTCCTGGCCACCGACATTTTCATCCCCATCGACAAACTCAAGGGAGGCAAGACAGGCGACAAGGCCGTGGCACGCATTGTGGAATGGCCGCAAGACGCCAACAGTCCCGTGGGCGAAATAATCGACGTGCTGGGAGTGGCCGGAGAGAACAATGCCGAGATCCATGCCATTCTCGCAGAGTTTGGCCTACCCTACAAATATCCCGAAAAGGTGGTTAAGGCTGCCGAGGAAATCAACGAGGGCATCACCGAAGAAGAGATTGCACGCCGACGCGACATGCGCAGCGTGCCCACGTTCACCATCGACCCGAAAGACTCAAAGGACTTCGACGACGCCATTTCAATCCAGCGGCTTGAGAACGGCAACTGGGAGGTGGGCGTGCACATTGCCGATGTGACACACTACGTGACTCCCGGATCGATCATCGACAAGGAGGCTTATGAGCGCGCCACATCGGTGTATCTGGTCGACCGCACGATTCCCATGCTGCCCGACCGCCTCTGCAACTACATATGCTCGCTCCGCCCCAACGAGGAGAAACTTGCCTTCTCGGTAATATTCGAGATTACCGACGACGCAAAACTGCTGAGCTACAACATATGCCACACCGTGATACGCAGCGACCGCCGCTTCGCCTACGAAGACGCGCAGCAAGTGATTGAGACAGGCAAAGGCGATTTTGCCGAAGAGATACTCAAGCTCAACGACCTGGCGCAGCGCATACGCAAGCAGCGCTTTGCCGACGGCTCTGTGGCATTCAACCGCGAGGAAATTGAGTTTGACATCGACGAGACAGGCAAGCCCATAGGCGTGCACCTGCACGTGTCGAAAGAGGCCAACAAGCTCATCGAGGAATTCATGTTGCTGGCCAACAAGAAAGTGGCCGAACACATAGGCAAAGTGGGCAAAGGCAAAAAGGCAAAGGCCTTTGTATACCGCATACACGACGAACCCGACAAGGACAAGCTGTCGAACTTTGCCGACATAGCCGCCCGCTTTGGCTACAAGGTGAAAATCAAAGGTAACGCCCGCGAGGTGAACCGCTCTATCAACAAGCTGCTCGACGACATCAAGGGAAAGCCCGAAGAAGAGATGCTCTCAATCCTGGCCATCCGCTCAATGTCGAAAGCCGTGTACTCAACCACCAATGTGGGCCACTACGGACTTGCATTTGACTACTACACCCACTTCACATCGCCCATTCGCCGCTATCCCGATATGATGGTGCACCGCCTTCTCGACCGCTATGCCGCAAAAGGCAGCCGCAGCGCGAACCAAGAGAACCTTGAGGCCGACTGCCAGCACTCGAGTGCGCAAGAGCAACTTGCCGCCAATGCCGAGAGAGCTTCGATCAAATACAAGGCAGTGGAGTTTATGGGCTACCGCCTGGGAGGCGTGTTCGACGGCCATGTGTCGGGCGTTACCGAGTGGGGACTGTATGTGGAAGTCGACGAGACGCACTGCGAGGGCATGATTCCCGTGCGCGACCTCGACGACGACTTCTATGAGTTCGACGAGAACAACTACTGCCTGATAGGACGCCGCTCGCACCGCCGCTACCAGTTGGGCGACAAGATCACCATTCAAGTGGCACGCGCCGACCTCATCAAGAAACAGCTCGACTTTGCGCTTGTCGACAAGAACAACCCTGCAGGCACACACCACATCGACAAGGCTCCCATCACACAAGGAAACCGCTTTGCGTCGTCGGCCGACGACCGCCGCCGCAGCAGTCACGAAGGCGGCCGAGCCTCCAACCGGCAACGGCGAGGTGCACGTGGCAACAGCACCCGCCGCGAAGTGCGCGAAGGCTCACGCCGGCGCCCAGGGGCCAAGAGAAGAAAGTAAGTCACAAAAGGCCACACAATAATGGCAAGGCCGCCGATTACCCTCATCAGGGCATCGGTGGCCTTGTTTTTATATTGCAGTTGTGCGGGCTGCTACGCCACGCTTCTGTTATGCATCAATACTGTGCCCCAAGAACGCCAAGGGCTATCATACACCCAAAAAGCAAGACTGCCAGCACCAGACCCACCAGAATCACGATTCCGCTCACCTTCGCCCACCGGCGTGCACTGGCGGCACGGGAATCGGCCTCGGCATAGCGGCCCGAGTTCCAAAGCGACTCCGACTCGTTGGCGGCAATTATTCCCAGTATGCCGAAGATGCCAGGAATCACACCGCACATTGTAAAGCCTACTATAACACAGACGATGTTCCACCCCAGCCAGCTATCGGGCTTGGGCTGTCTTGCCCCATAGTTGCCGGCAGTAGGCGGGCAAGGCGGACAAGGCGGAAAGAGGTGAGCCAATTCGGCAACCTGCGAGGCAGGCAGCCACTGCGGCATACCCTCACGCCACACCAAGGTTGATTGTGTGAGTCCGGCAGCAAGCAGAGCGTCGGTTTCAAAAGGCCCTTGCTGCTGTCCGTTGATAACCATAAAATATGACATAGCAATTCTTAGAATTCAGTGGGATGATACTTTTTGAGCAGTGTGTAGATGCGGTTGGCCTTGCTGCTGTTGTCATTGATGGTATAGTAGTTGGCAAGGGCCCGGGCAGGCTCGAGGCAGTTGGTGGTGAAAAAACGCTCACTCATACCATAGGCCTTCTCAAGCAGCTGCACGCCAGCCTCCACATCGCGAGTCAGACCATGAGAGCCATTGTATGTGTAAAGGCCGATATAGGCCGTGCCTTCCTGATTGTTCTGGTCGGCAGCCAAACGCGCATAGGCGGTTGCTATCGAGTCGTTGGGTTCAATATAGTATTCGCCGCTGGCATACGATTTCACGCCCTCGCGGTAGGCATTGAAGAGCTCGGCCGAGGCATCGCCGTTGCCCTTGTCGCTAGCCTGCTTGAGAAGCTCAATTCCCTTGAGTTTTTCCTCCTTAACGTCGGGCGACATTGCCAGAATGCAAAAGCCCTTGCGCTCGAGAGCATATACCGATCCCGACTCGATGCACTCATCAAGCATCTTCACGGCCTCTTCCTGGTCAATGCTGTATTCAGGCACCTGGGCGGTAAATATCATGTAGGCCAGACGCACCTTGCTGTCGGTGTCGCCCTCATCGACTGCCTTGAGCAGATAAGGGAGAGCCTTCTCGTAGCGTTCCTCAACGAACCATTTCTTGCCGGCCTGGGCATTGGTGAGTTGCGGGCCCGGAGCCATCACTGTGGTTTTCTTCACTTTCTTGGCTGCGGTGGTCTTGGCTGTGGCGCCAGTGCATATCACCATGGCTGCCAGTGCAAGCAAAACTATCTTCTTCATGCTTATTACTGTTTTTTATGTGATTAAATAATATTCTTCTTTTTATGATTGTGAGGCACGGCACATTGCTGTGCTTCACAAGCGCTTTTGGCAAATATACGAATTAAATCGGCAATAGCCAACACAGCCCCTATGACTGCGCGACAAAAAGCATGCCAAGCGTGCGGACTCATGAAAAAACCGCAAGGAGGCCTTGAAATTTTCACAGCCTTCCTTGCAGGAAATTCATTTGCGGCACGGCATTGCATCACCGCAAGTATTTTTCTTTGCGATCGGGATCAACCGTTAAAGGTCATTTCACCACTTTCAGGGTCTTGCCGTTGCTGAAACGCAGCATATAAGCCCCATGGACATAGCTGCCGATGCCAAGAGTGGCGTAACCGTTAACAGCCACCGCCTTCAGCAACTGTCCCGATACTGAATACACGCTCACGCTCTTGACCGAAGCCGGAGCCGACACGGCAAAGTCGCCGCCCACGTTGGCCACGCTGAGAACCGATGTGCTGATTGAGCCCACGCCGGAAGAGCGGCTTTGGGTGATGTTGAACTGATATTGCCCGCCTGCGGCATTGCCCACATAAGCAGTTGTAGCGCGCTCGTCGGTGCCCTCGGGCAGGCTGGATGCCGTGAACGTGACAGTGCCGCGCCCGTCAATCACATCGGTCGACAATTTGTTGTCGGCGTGTTTTTCCACTAGCCATGCCGGAGCCTGACGGTCATCGGTGTCAAACGTTACTGTCCACTCCGAGGCTGCATCAGAGGCCTCCACGTTGAAAGTCTTGCTCGACGACTCAGCACCGAACTCCACATTCACTTCACCCTCCTCGTTGTATTGCACATTGTCATCAACCAGGCTGAACCAGCCATAGTCGGCATAGAGGTTGAACAGGAACGAGCTATAGCACTTTCCGGCCGATGTGGAGAGCACTGCAAGCGAGTGCAAGGCATTGGTCACATTGCCGGCGGTATCGGTGCGCGAGACGAAGAAGTAGCCGTTGGTCTCCTTGAATGGATCGGGGCCACTCTGGTAGGCAGTGAATTGGGTAGTGTTGCTGTTGTCGAAATTGTCCATCACTACGATGATTTCGTCGTCGATAAGCACGGGAGAAGCGTTACCTTGTGCATCGACAAAGGTAAACGGAATCGACACGTAAGGCTGACTGCTTATTGTGGTGGTCACCACCTCGCTGCCCTTGCACTTGGCAGTGGCAATGGTGTCGGCCAACGACCCGTTCTTGACACGGATCACATAAGCATGAAGCTCAGCTTCATCTTTAAACGAGCCTGTGCCCTGCACCGACACTTTCTTGAGTCGGTAAGGCGTTGCCGGCTTCTCAAAGAGGTTGCCAAGCGCATAGACGTGAGCCTTTGCAACACCGAAGAGGCTTGTCCACACGTCGTCAATGCCATCACAATAGCCATAAAGCCCCTTGCCGCCCGAGGTCAGCGCATAGAACTTGTTGTTGATGTCGTAGTTACCCACACCATAATACACGGTATTGCCGTCGGAACCCGTATACAAAGCCTCGCCGCCAGCCTGGATTGCCAGTCCGTTCCACTGATAGGTGGAGTCGGCAGCGCCTTCGGCGCTCGCTGTCAGAGTAGGCACGTTGAACCAGTTGTATTGCGAGTTGTAGTTGCGCTTATAGTTCACAGTCAAGTCGGGCACATCGCTTGTGGTAGATGAGCCATCCTGCTTGTCGTATTTCCATGTGAAGCTTTCGCTCTCGCCGTTCGACTCATTGGTCCACGACTGGTCGACATAGGCCGGAATGAGCATGAGCGAGCGCTGCTTGCTGTCGGAGACAAAGCGGTAATCGTCGCTGAAACCGAAATAGAAAGCACCCTCAGGTCTGGTGTAGGCCGAAGTGGGATGCGGGACAGCCACCTTTACCAGGTCGACCGAAATGACGTTGCCGTCTGATCCCACATAGCGGAATGCCACCTGCACCTTCTTTCCAGTGTAGTCGGCAAGCGACACAGTGTGGGTGTAGTTTGCCACATCAGTGAAATCGTTAAATAGTTCCTGAAAGGTGTAGTCCTTATAGCTGTCGTAGATATCAAACACCTTCTTCCACTCGCCGCCGTCGGCCTTGACCAGCACTTGCAAAGTGGCCGAAACCTGCTTCTTGGTAAACGACATTGTGCTCCAATCCACTCCATTGGTCACATCAAACAGGAAAAACGGTGAGTAGCCTGCCGTGAAAATCAGCTTCTCGTTGGCTTTGGGTGTAAATTCGGGACTTATGAGCCACTCGTCTTGCGGATAGGCGTGCACTTGATATGAATCATCATATTGTATGGCGGCATTGACCACGGCCATATACATTCCAGCCGCTGGCGATGGGCCGAACAGTGTGGCCCCGGACACGTGCCACGTGCAGTTGCCATTGTAGGTTTTCAGTGTGTCGGCGCTTACGACGCGCGACCAGTTAGTGGGAATCCAGTCATCATCGGTGCCGTTCCAGTATTCAAAGCTTTCCAGAAGCGTGTAGTTCGACGAGCTGGCCTTGGCGGCACCGGCTTTGGCGGCAGTCTGCTTTGATGCCTGCAAGCTGGTCACGTTTTGACTGGCAAGCGGCTTCACAAGCTGCTTGGCTACCGTGCCGTTGCTGTTGCGGCTATAGACTATCTTAGAGCCATTGGCAAGAGACTTGACAAGCGACTTTGATGCCTGCGCCTGCTCCACGGCAGCCGATGGAGCCACCGCTTCCTGATTACTGAAAAGGTTGCCGGCTTCGGCGGCACTGCGTTGCTGAACACTGGGCTGAGCCCAAAGCGACGCGGCCGTGAAAGCACACATTGAAGTAAGGAGTAAAAGTTTGTTCATAAACCTCTGCATTTTAATTTATATATGTTTTTATATCAGTCTCACATTTTTTATTCAACCGGCCGCAGCTTAATATATAATACTTTTTATGGCCTTATCCTTAATAATTGGAATCGACAGCAAAGATAATATATTATTTTTTAATTGCATTAACTAAATTAAATAAAACGTCCCTTAGCACACGTTTTTCGCCATTTCAGGTAAAGCTTCGAGTTTTATGGCGTTGAGGCAACAGCTCTCAGGAATCGCACAAACGCACAAAAAAACTGGTTGCGGAGCGATTACCCTATCGCCACGCAACCAGCATGGATATCACGAAGCCGCCAGTGGGCGGCTCATCAAATCGTTATTTCACCACCACCTTAGTGGCACGGCCGTCGACAGTAACCACATAGATGCCGGCAGGCACAGCAACCGTGAGTTGTGCCGGAGCCGAAACAGAGCTTTCAACCACGCGGCCATTCACCGCAACCACAGTCACCTTGGCGCCCTCGGCATTGGCGACAGTGATTTCGCCCTTGGCGGCACGCACTGTGGCCACTTGCAGTGACGATTGCGAAACGCCGGTTGTGTTGGCGGTCACATCGAGCTTGTAGCAGTAGAGATAAAGAGTACCCGGGTCGGAAACGGCATGGATGCCCACGAAATAGTCGCCGTTGGCTGTCGGGGTAAAATCGCCGCTAAGGTCGACCGGGAAACGGTAGCCACCCTCGATGTTGGTGGCCGGGATAACCGATGTGGTCATTGCGTCGGCTGTGGCGTTGAGACCCACCTTGACTTCGGCCTTCTCGGTATAGGGGTCCATTGCATTGGCAAACTGTGCGGCTACGGTGTAGGTGACACCGGCCTTCATGCTGATGGGGGGAGCAATGAGCCAATCATCGGCAGCCACCGAGTTGCTGTAGAGGTAGCGCGCACCACGAGAGTCTTTGTTCCAAGTCGAACCGTCGCCATTGGCATCGATGATAGTATAGAGGCTGAAGTCGCCATCAGAGAAAGTCTTGCTGTAAGGCGCCTGAAGAGCAGTGCCAAGCACCACATTGTTGGTCTTTGTCGGAGCCGCCTTATAAGAGCCGTCGACGGCCACCACCTCGTAATAGTAGCTGCCCAAGTCGGTCACCTTATTGGCATCGGTGCATTCGGTTGCCTTCACACCAGTGGCAACAGCCACAGAGTCGGGGTAGCGCACCACGTTGTAGGTAACGGTCGACGGGTCGAACTGTGCACCATGAGCGCCAGTTGTCACAGCCTCCCATTTCACTTGGGCGCCTTCGGGGCTGCGCGCAGCCGATGCCGATGACACTGCCGATGGAACATCGACTCCAAAGTATTGCGAGCAGATGTATTCGGGACCGGCGCCTGCAGCATTCTTGGCACGGGCGGTCACATTGTGCTCGCCACGGTCAACTGCAAGGTTCAGCGACACCTGGCTGCCTGCTGCCGCCGAACCGGTGGCTTTCACCACGCCATCGACAAGCACCTCGTAGTCGAGGTTGCCGGTGATGGCCTCGCCACCATAAGTGGCCGTGGGCAAAGTGAATGCCACTGTGCCTGTGAGCGAAGTGCCGGCATAGCTGATTGTCATTTCAGAAGGAATCTCGGGCACGCCAGCCGCGAAGACCGGGGTCTTGGTGCACACGCCCACAAACTCCTTGCCGCCAGTGGCCCACTGCGAGTAACGGGTTGCCTTACCGGTAGCAAGATCTACGGTGTAGATACCGCTTTGGCTGTCGTCGTCGTTGTAAGCAAACCAGTAGAACTGCTTGGTTCCATAGTCAAAAGTGGCGTCCTGAAGGTATTTGGGTTGGAATCCGGTGGCGCCGATGATGGTTATCGCACCATCGGCGGTAGAAATCTTACCAAAATCGCCGCTGTCGTTCACAAAATAGAGTGTTCCCTTCTGGTCGCTTGCAAGAGCGTTGAACGAGTGGTCGAGGAATGCGATGGTATCACAATCGGCCGTCTTAGTGTTGATGGTTCCGAAGTAGAACTTCTCACGCTCCTCGCTGTAGAAACTGCCGTAGATTTTCTTGTCGGCCGGATTATAGGTGAGCGAAGTGGCAATCGACGAGTGAGAAGCGGTCACCTGATTGGTGCGCTGCCATGTGGTGGGATTGTAGGAGTTGAGGTAGCAGGTGTAGACGTTGCCGTAACGGGTGGTATACTCAACAGCAAAATATGCAGTGTCGGCAAGGCAGGCACCACCGTTGGCCTTGGTCACTTGCGACTCCACCTGAGCCACCGTGGCGCTTGGTTTGAACACTGTGGAATAGATGCCTGTGGTGGCATTCCCTGCGATAGCCTGGTCATAAATCAGGTTGCCGTAAAATGTGACGTGGCTGCCGTTGACGGTGGCCGCACTGCCGGAGGCAACTGCGGTCGAGGCCAGCACAGCTGCGGCAATTAATGCGTAGTTCTTTCTCATCTGATGAAATTAAATGTTAATGAATAAATAGGGCTTCGTTTCATTTCTTTTTGAAAACACGATGCAAAGATAATAAAATTTAAGTAATTTTTACCACTTTGTGCAAAAAAGCAATTTCGTTTCACAGCCATAAGGCCAAAACGACAGCTGTCGCGGCACAAGGCATAGCGAGCAGGCGCACACTTGGCCCGACCCTGCCATGCCGCCCAATGCCGGCCGACATAGCGCAACGATGCCCGCCGGGCACAATCAGACCGGTGGGCATCGGAAAAATCAGTAAAAAAATGTGGCCGGGAGCCAAGCACCAAGTTAAAGGAGTCAGTCAACGTAGTGCACGTAGTCGGGCTTGCGTGGAGCCTGTGGCGCATGAGGCTCAGCCGACGCATATCCCAGCACACAATGACCTATGCCCTCGTAGTCGCCCTCTATGCCCCAATCCTTGAGCAAGGCTTTGCCCTCGGGTGAGTCAAATTCCTCCTTGGCCCTGTGAATCCACACAGCCCCGAGGCCAAGTGCATGGGCGGCATTGAGCAAGTTGCCCATCACCAGCGATCCGTCGTAGATGTGGGTGGGCACCGCACGGTCGGCCAGAACCAAAAGCACCACTGGGGCACCATAGAACGGATCGGTGTCGACGCCCATCACGGCGGCATTCATTGCCATAAGGCGGTCGCGCACCTCGCGGCTGGTCACACACACTATTTTCGGCGACTGCTTTCCACGCCCGGTGGGGGCATAGGTGCCGGCCTTGATAATCTCGTCGATGACATCGCGCGGGGGCATTTCGGGCTTGAAGCCGCGAACGCTGCGCCGCGTCACCATGTTTTCTATTATTGCATTCATGTTGCAAATATACCACATTTTCGTTCTCGGCCGCAAAGGCCAAAGCAGAAAAAACTGATGTCCGCCTCCCTCACAGGGCAGCGGACATCACGGGAATTATGTGTTCGTTTGTTTTATTATTACTTGCGAATCATAGGGGGGCTTACTTCTTTTTCGAAGCTGCCAAAGCGGCTTTGGCGTGCTTCTTGTTTTCCTTCTTCGAAACAGCGTAAGCTACAGGCGAAGCAATGAAGAGTGATGCCAAAGTACCGAATACCACACCGAGCATCATTGCGAAGATGAAGCTGCGGATGCTCTCACCGCCCAGGAGGAAGATAACGAGCAGCACGAGGAATGTGGTGAACGATGTGATGGTAGTACGCGACAGGGTGCTGCAGAGTGCAGTGTTGAATGTGTCGTACTCATCATCGCGCTTCGGATAGAGGTGACGGTATTCACGCACACGGTCGAACACCACCACAGTATCGTTGACCTGATAACCGATCACGGTCAGGATTGCAGCGATAAAGGTCTGGTCGATTTCCATTGAGAATGGGAACAGGCCGTGGAGCGTGTAGCAGCCGATTACCAGGAACGAAGTGAATGCCACGGCGGCAAGAGCGCCCAGTGAGAATGCCACGTCGCGGAAACGGAGCAGGATGTAGAGTGCCATTGCTATAAGTGAGAAGATCACTGCAAGCACGGCGCCACGGGTCATGTCGCTTGCAATGCTCGGGCCCACCTGATCTGTTGAAACCACACCGATAGTTTCGTTAGAAACGCTGAAGTCGTTGTAGTTCATGTTGCCGATTTCACTCTTGAGGCCCTTATAGAGCTTCTGCATGATTATCTCATCAACGTCTACGTTGGGGTTGTTATTGTCAATCATGTAGTTGGTAGAGATGCGCACCTTGGTGTCGTTGTCAATGGTGATGACCGACAAGTTGGCATTCTCAAACTGGCCCTCCAGCTCATTCTGGAGTTTCTCGGTAGAAACCGGGTGAGTGAATTGAACCACATAGTTGCGGCCACCCGAGAAGTCGATGCCACGACTGAGTCCACGGCCAGGAATCACAAGCATGGCTACGATGACCACAATCAGAGCCAACGAGATGTAGCGCACTGTCTTGGCCTTGCCCATGAAGTCGAAGTTCACATTCTGCATGAGGTTGCGGCTCATGCTTGTGGTAAAGGTCACCTTGTTGAACGAGCCCTTGTTGACGAAGTGCTCAAGCACGAGGCGGGTTGCAAACACTGCCGTGAAGAACGAGCAGCAAATACCGATCATGGTGGTGATGGCGAAACCGCGGATAGGACCTGTGCCAAGGAATGCGAGAATTATTGATGTGATCACCGAAGTGAGGTTGGAGTCGAAGATTGCCGAGAAGGCGTTGCTGTAGCCATCGGCCACTGCAGCCTTGATGCCCTTGCCGGCACGGAGCTCTTCCTTGCAACGCTCGAAGATGAGCACGTTGGCGTCGACTGCCATACCAAGCGCAAGCACGATACCGGCGATACCGGGCAGTGTGAGCACCGACTGGAACGAAGCCAGAATACCGAATGTGAAGAAGAGGTTGAGCACAAGGCCGAGGATAGCGATGCTACCAGCCTTTACGCCATAAACGCCCACGATGAAGATCATCAGCAGAACCAGAGCCACAGCAAACGACACGAGGCCCTTATTGATGGCCTCCTGACCGAGCGACGGGCCAATCACGCTCTCGCTGGCGATGTTGACGCGAGCCACCATCTTACCAGACTCAAGCACGTTGGCAAGGTCGTTTGCCTCTTCGGGAGTGAAGTTACCCGAAATCTGCGAGCGGCCTCCGTCGATTTGGCTGTTGACATTTGGGAAAGAGTAAACCTGGTCGTCGAGCACGATGGCAATTGCGCGGTTGAGGTTCTGGCCCGTGATGCGCGACCACTGGCGTGCGCCCTCGTCGTTCATTGTCATCGACACCACCTGACCTTGCAGGTTGTCGAACTCGCTGGTTGCATCGGTCACCACATCACCGGTGAGCACCGGCTTGCCCTGAACCGTGCGCAGAGCCACGAGCTGGAACATGCGGCCGCCTTCGTCGGCTGCCTTCACAGTCCAGCAGAGCTTGAGGTCGGTGGGCAGATATTGCTTAGCCACCTGCGAGTGGATGATCTCGTTAACTGCGGCAGTATCTTTCACGTCGACCATGCCCACAACAGGAGTAGCAGGGTTGAGCTGCTGTGCGTTGATGAGAGCCATGAGCGGACGGGCCTGTTTCTTGGCGGGAGCGGCAGCGGGCTGCTCTTTCTTGGCGCTGTCGGCAGCTGCCACTGTGGAGTCGGCGGCTGCGGGAGCCACACCGTTGGCGGTAGCCACGCTCAGGTTGTTGATATCATTGCTTATCTCGCTCAGCTTATAGGTCTGATAGAATTCGAGGTTGGCTGTTCCCTGGAGGAGCTTACGCACACGCTGCGGTTCCTTGATGCCCGGGAGCTCAAGCAGGATGCGGCCTGTACTCTGGAGCTTCTGGATGTTGGGGGCAACCACACCGAAGCGGTCGATACGTGTGCGGAGCACCTTGTATGAGTTCTCCACCATGTCGTCGACTTCTTTCTTAAGTATGCTTTCAACTTCGGCATTCGATGCGCCCGGCTTTGCCTTCACCTGCTCCACGTTGCGGAATATTTGTGCAAGGCTACCTTCGGGTGCGAGTTTCTTGTATTCGGCGCAGAACGATGCCACAAAGTCCTCTTGGGCGCTGCGGCTCTTTTCTACAGCGGCAATTGCCTCATTGAATTTCTTGTCGGGATTCTCATTAGAGAGTGCACGCAAGATGTCGGGAACCGAAATCTGAAGAGTGACGTTCATACCGCCCTTCAGGTCAAGGCCGAGGCCAAGTTCCTTCTCGCGGACTTCCTGGAAAGTGTAGCCCATGTACACCTTTTGCTTAGCGATTGAGTCGATATACTCATTGTAGGCTGTTCTGTACTTGTCGTTCGACGTGTCGGCAGTCTTGATGCCGGCAGCGGCAAGTGCTTTCTGCTCTGCGATGCTGTTGTAGTGATAAGTCACAAACGAGAACGAGAGGTAGAATGCACAGACAAGGATCAGCAGAATGGTAATGACTCTGATAAAACCTTTGGTTTGCATTTGTTAATTATTATTTATTATTTTTACTAGTTTCCGTGCAAATATAATTTACAGTTTGCAAATATACTACAAATTCTTCAAGCTTAAAAATATTTACAAGCCGTTTTTGTCTATGCGGCTCAAACTCAATGCCTACAAGCATTTTACGGCTTTAAGCGGCAATATTGCAACGTCAGCGCCACGGTGGCCGACAGTTAACCTAAACACCACGGCAATAGCGGATTACGCTGGCAACAACAGCCACTTAGACCGCACCGCCACACAGTCTCGTGCCACACGGCTGACGGCGTGGTGCTTATGCCCACTTATCGGCCCACAGAAAGCCATGGCACAACCGGCATAGGTTGCCGCACACAATCAATACGCCAAAGCCGGGAATCGGCGCTTGACGGTGCACCGGTTCCCGGCTTGATATCATTGGATGCTGGGCACAGCAAACAGCCCGGCCCGAATCACAGCAGTTTCTTAAAGCGACTAATGAACTCATCGGCCTGCTCAATGGTGAGCACCAACGGGGGCAGAAGGCGCAGCACGTTTGTGCCGCTGGCTCCGGTGAACACGTGCTGCTCGTGGATGAGTCGCGAGCGCAGGTCCTTCACCGGGAAGTCAAATTCCATGCCTATCATCAGGCCACGGCCGCGCACCTCCTTGATTTGCGGAATTTTCTTAAGTTCCGTCATGAGGTGCTCGCCCACAACGCGGGCATTCTCAACCAGGTTTTCGCTCTCAAAGATGTCGAGCACGGCACAAGCAGCAGCGCAACCCAAATGATTGCCGCCGAAGGTGGTGCCCAGTTGCCCGTATACGGGTTTGATGGCCGGGCTGATGAGCAACGCCGACATGGGATAGCCGTTGGCAATGCCCTTGGCCACAGTAATGATATCGGGGCGGATGCCTGCATACTGGTGGGCAAAGAACTTACCGGTGCGGCCATAACCGCTCTGGATTTCGTCGAGCACAAGCACCACGCCGTTGTCTGCTGTGACTTGGCGCAACTGACGCAAGAAGTCATCACTGGGAATCACGATTCCGCCCACACCCTGAATGCCCTCGATGATTACGGCAGCCACGTCGCCCTTAGCCACCTCGGCCTTGACGGCCTCAATGTCGCCAAAAGGCACAAAAGTGACATTGCCGCTCATGTTGGAAGGGGCTTTAATCTTGGGGTTGTCGGTTGCCTCAACGGCAAGCGACGTGCGGCCGTGGAACGCCTTGCTAAAAGCCACAATGCGCTTCTTGCCCGTGTGGAACGACGCCAGTTTGAGAGCATTCTCATTGGCCTCGGCACCCGAGTTGATGAGAAACAGCTGATAGTCATCGTAGCCAGATGCCCGGCCCAGCTTGTCGGCAAGGCGCTGCTGCAGCGAGTTGATCACAGAGTTGCTGTAGAACACCAGGTTCTTGGCCTGATTGATGATTGCCTCCACATAGTGCGGATGGCTGTGGCCCACCGAAATCACGGCATGGCCGCCATAGAGGTCGAGATACTCGGTGCCTGCCGCATCGTAGGTGTAGCAACCGCGGCCACGCACTATCTCGATATCGTATAATGGATAAACGTCGAACAGTTTCATTTTTCCTTATTGTCTTTCTTTTTATCTCAGTGTCAGATAATTAAGCGGGTCATGCCAACGGGTGTCAAAACGCCGATGGCTTGAGCATGAGCCCCACACGCTCGTGAAGGCCGAAGAGCAGGTTCATGTTATGCACCGCAGTTCCGCTTGCGCCCTTGATCAGGTTATCAATCACTGATGTTATTAGCAGTTTGCCGTCAATCTTGTCAAGATGAATGAGGCACTTGTTGGTGTTGACCACATCCTTGAGGTCTACTTCCTTGTCGGTCACAAAGGTGAAGTTATGGTCGCTATAATAGTCATCATAGAGGCGCCGCACCTCATCGAGTCCAATCGGGCAGTCGAGGTAGAGCGAGGCGAAAATGCCACGGGCAAAGGGACCACGCACCGGAATGAAGTCGATGTCGGCCTTGAAGCTTTGCTGCAGTTGCGAAAGCGACTGCTTGATTTCGGCCAGATGCTGATGCTTGAACGGCTTGTAGATCGACACATTGCCGCTGCGCCACGAGAAGTGGGCCGTGGGCTTGGGCTTGACGCCTGCCCCGGTGCTGCCAGTGATGGCGTTGACATGCACATCGGCATTAAGCAGCAGGTTTTTGGCAAGCGGCAGCAATGCGAGCTGAATGGCAGTGGCAAAGCACCCCGGATTGGCCACATGGATGCAGTCGTGCACCAAGCGGCGGCGGTTAAGCTCGGGAAGACCATAGACAAAATCGTGAGTGCCGTCGGCGATGCGGAAGTCCTGTGAGAGGTCGATTATTCGCATCTCGGCAGGAATCTCGGCCTTGTGTTCCTCGAGAAAGGGGCGCGAGAATCCGTGAGGAGTGCACAGAAACAGCACATCAGTGCCCTCAAACGGGTATTCAGAAGTGAAACACAAGTCGCACTCGCCAATGAGACCCTGGTGCACATTGTCGACACGGTTGCCGGCATTGCTTGTGCTGTTGACCCACATGAGGTCCACGTCGGGGTGGTTGACAAGAATGCGGATGAGTTCGCCGGCAGTGTATCCGGCACCGCCTATTATGCCTGCTTTAATCATAATTCGAATTTCTTGCCGTTTTTAGCTTGGTTGTAATGGTAGACCTTGAGCGGATTGGCGTAAATCTTGGTGAAGCCTTTCACGTCGTCGGCAGTCCAGGCCTTGTTCATCTCGCCATATTCGCCGAAGTTGGTCTTGCTCAGGTCGTAGTCGCTCTCCACGCCTACCAGCTCGTAGCGGTAGGGCTTGAGGTCGACGAGTACGCGTCCGGTGACATTGCGCTGGCTCTCGACGAGGTAGGCTTCGATGTCGCGCATCACCGGTTCGAGGTAATAGCTCTCGTGGAAGAACATGCCGTACCACTGGCCCAATTGCTCTTTCCAATATTGCTGCCACTTGGTGAGAGTGAACTTCTCGAGCATCTTGTGGGCGGCGATTATGAGCAGCGGCGCGCCGGCCTCGAATCCCACACGGCCCTTGATGCCTATGATGGTGTCGCCAAGGTTGATGTCGCGGCCTATGGCATAGGGTCCGGTTATCTGCTCCAGATACTGGATTGCAGCCACCTTGTCGGTAAACTCACGGCCATCGATGGCCGAAATCTCGCCCTTGGTGAAGTCGATGCTTATGCGGCGGTCGGCAGTGGCGGTCATCTTGGTGGGATAAGCCTCGTCGGGCAGCGTCTCGTTGCTCACCAGGGTCTCCTTGCCGCAGATGCTTGTGCCCCACAGACCCTTGTTGTAGCTGTAGGCCATCTTGGTGAAATCGGCCTCGAAGCCGTGCTTCTTGAGGTAGTCGATCTCATAGTCGCGAGTGAGCGACAGGTCGCGTGTGGGCGTGATTATTTCGATTTCGGGAGCAAGAACCTGGAACGTGAGGTCGAAGCGAATCTGGTCGTTGCCGGCGCCAGTGCTTCCGTGGGCCACATACTTGGCTCCAATCTTCTTGGCATAGTTGATGATGGCGATGGCCTGGAACATACGCTCCGAGCTCACTGAGATGGGATAGCAGCCGTTGCGCAGCACATTGCCCATAACCATGTATTTTATGCTCTTGTCGTAATACTCTTGGGTGATATCGATCGAGGCATGCTCCACAGCGCCCAGTTCGAGCGCACGGCGGCGTATCTGCTCAAGCTCCTCGGGGCCGAAGCCGCCGGTGTTGGCGATTGCCGTGTACACATCGTAGCCGCAATCTTCGCTCAGATATTTCACACAGAATGAAGTGTCGAGTCCGCCGCTGAAGGCGAGCACCACTTTCTCGCGTTGTTTTTTACTGTTCTCGTCCATTATTTCATTTATTATATTAGCGTCATCGGGATGGTCGGCCGGATCATAGAGAAGGGCCGTGCACAGGCACTTCTCGCCGCCGTTGCGCTGCAGAATGTCGTAGTTGACGCAGCTCTCGCAGCCTTTCCAGAAGTCTTTGTCGGCCGTCAGCGAAGCGAAGGTAACCGGCTTGAAGCCGAGCTTGTTGTTCATGTTGAGCACGGCAGCTCCGGTGGTGAGGCTGAACACCTTGGCCTGCGGATAGCGCTGGCGCGCAAGCGCAAACACGCGCCTCTTGATGCGCGAAGCCACACCTATGCCCCTGAAGTCGGGGTGCACAATAAGGCCTGAATTGGTCACAAAGAGCTTGTGGTCCCAACTCTCGATATAACTGAATCCGGCAAAACGACCGTGGTAGAGGGCCAGCACGGCTTTACGCTCAAGCATCACTTTCTCCACATAGGCGTGGGTGCGCTTTGCAATACCAGTGCCGCGCACTTTGGCGGCATCGCTCATGGTCTTCAGTATCTCGTCGATATACTTGACGTGATCGACTCCGGCCACTACAATTTCAATTTCGTTGACGTCTATCATTTTTTAAATCAAAAGATTTTTGCAAAGCAGCCTGCCGGCTCAGCCCGGGTGCCCTGCCCGTTTCACTTTCCCGGGAGGGGCTGCTTCTGCATCACATATATGCTTTTTTTGAATTGCCTCCTCTCCACTCAGAGGTGGAGCCGGGGCTGATATCGTTAATAAATAAGTTGCTTGATTTGGATTGGAGGCCGGGCGGCTTCCTGTCATGGTGCCGGGATTCGGCTCATGGCGGCTCACTCTTCACTGTCACCGCTCTCGACCATGTCTTGAATAGGAATAAAACGCGCGAACACCTCCAGTGCTCGTCGTCGCGACACTCCTTCCCGCAGCACGGCAAACACCGTGTCGGCACCTGCGATTGTGCCCATCACCTCAGGCACTCGGCTCATGTCGATGTCGTAAGCCACACCAGCGGCATAGCCGTTGCGCGTCTTGATGATGGCGATGTTGCCCGAGAACTCTATCGACACGAAACTCACCTTTTGGTTGGCCGTGATTGAACTTTGGCCGCTTCTCAGCAGCGAATCCTGAATTTCATTGCCTGCCGGAATGATATACATGTAGCTGCCGCCGTCGTTGGCCACCTTGGTGATGCGCAGCATCTTTAGGTCGCGCGAAAGGGTGGCCTGGGTCACATTGAACCCACGCTCCTTCAGCATAGCGGACAGTTCATTCTGGCTGCCTATGCAATTGTTCTGTATCAGCTCGGTTATGAGCTGAAGCCTGTTCTTCTTATTTTTCACTTTGCAATAGGTGGGACGGACCGGCCGGGCCGGAACCGCCTGTTACAATCAATTTCAAGTGCAAAGTTAATAACAAAAAAACAAAAATGCACAATCGACAGCAACCAATGTGCATTTTTATACACCTTTATCCCTTTCAAATTGCAATCAGCCGTCTGCGAGGGCACACGAGGCGTGACTGGATTTGCGGGGAGTGGAAAAATGCGTTATATTTGCATATGGTCATGAATGCCACACAGCCACTGATATCGGTTATAGTGCCCTGCTACAATGTGGAGCCGTATCTTGAGCGTTGCTTCGCCAGCATCGCCAGACAGAGCTATGGACACATCGAGATGATACTGATCGACGACGGTAGCACCGACGGCACCGGAGCCATGTGCGACCGGTTGGCCGCGACCGACAGTCGCACACGCGTGGTGCACAAGGCCAACGGCGGACTGTCGGACGCCCGCAATGCCGGAATCGACATGGCATGCGGAGAACTGCTGGCATTTGTCGACAGCGACGATTACATGCCGCCTTACGCCATCGCCACCCTGCTCGGCGTGATGCAAGCCACCGGGGCCGACATTGCCGAAGGGCGCCAAATGAGATTCGACGAAGGCGGTGACTGCCAGGTAAAGCAAGAAGACGGACGCGTGACCACCTACACGTCGCATGAAGCCATCGACGACGTGCTTTACCAGCACACGCTGTCGTGCTCAGCATGCAGCCACCTCTACAAGGCCACCCTCTTTTACGGCCTACGTTATCCCAAGGGGATGCTTTATGAAGACCTCGCTGTGGCCTACGACCTGCTGGCCAAAGCCTCGACCGTGGCCCACACCAGCGCCGTGACCTACTGTTACATGCGGCGCCGCGGCAGCATCACCGGGCACTACAGCCACAAGCGCACCGATGTGCTCAACATTCTCGACAGTCTGCTTGAGCGCGTAGAGGCAGAAGCGCCCAGCCACATAGGTGCGGTGCAAAACCGCCGCCTGAGCGCGCACTTCAACCTGCTGCGCATCGCCCCAGTGCGATCTGCCGAATGCCGACCACTGGTGGACCGGTGCTGGCGCGTGATAAGGCAGCTGCGGTGGCAATGCCTGACCGACAAGCGAGTGAGGCTGAAGAACAAAGCGGGCATACTGCTATCTTACACGGGATTAAAAATGACGCTGCGTTGCATCAACCGCTACTGAAATTTGGGCAATTTGTCG
Organism: Agathobacter rectalis; assembly: GCA_963625945.1. Classification (GTDB taxonomy): domain Bacteria; phylum Bacteroidota; class Bacteroidia; order Bacteroidales; family Muribaculaceae; genus Sodaliphilus. The sequence continues at coordinate 73,278 of CAVFVP010000001.1, forward strand.
GTAAATTCGCAGTATTTGTCTAAAACGTTATTTGTATTCTAACATAAATGCGTATCTTCACAACGAAATAGTAATAATTAAGCTGACTAACCTTCATTTAAAGTACCATCATTAAGTTTGTTGGTTTAGGCGGTGGGATTTACAAACCTTGTCCCACCGTCGTTTTTTTTGCGGCCAACCACCGACAAAAAGCCCTGACATCACTGCCAGGGCTTTCACAGTCTAAAAAAATCCCTATTATCGTATGTAAGCGGAACGGATGCGGCATCGAGCCGCACCGCAGTGTTTTTATCAAGGAATAGCGGTCAGCCTATCCATTCAAATGACCGCAGGCGAATGGAGTCGCTGTCGCGCAACATGCGCATGAACTCCCGCGCCGAATTCTTTATGTAGCTGTCTTTGAGCACATGGATGCATCCCTCCATGGTGTTTTCCTCGCTTGGCACGTCGAGGTGCACCGCCGTAACGCCCGACTCGCCCATTATTGTGGCCTCGCTCAATATGGTGGCCAGACGCCCCTCGCGTATCACCTTGAGCAGAATGTTCACCTCGTTGAGCTCGATGTTGGTCTTGAAGTCGAGATCGCGACCCTGTATCATTTTCTCGAACGCATTGCGCGCCTGCAAGCCCCGGCTGGGCAACACAAGATCATAGTCTTGCAACTCGGCGAGAGTGATTTTGTCGCGGCCGGCGAGAGGATGGCTTTTCGACACAATCACCGAGAGGTGGTTATCGAAGAGCACATGCGACTCGATGTGAGTGTAATGGCGCGCCGGCTTGAAGGCAAGAACAAAGTCGATTTCACGCTTCTCAAGCATTTCGAGCAGCTGCTCCATGGGATTGTAGAAGATGCGCAGCTTAATCTCGGGATACTGCTTGATGAAGGTGAGCAACGTCTCGCTTAGCATAGGGCTGAACGAGTAGGTGACACCAATGTTGAGCGTGCCGGCCACTATGTTTTTCAAATCGAGCATATGCTGGCAGCAAGCCTCACTGGCCGACAGTGTCTTGACGGCAAACGGCATCAGCTCTTTGCCGTTTTCAGTCAGCGACACCTCGTGGCTGTTGCGCTCGAAAAGCTGCACGCCAAACTCGTTCTCAAGTTGCTTGATTTGTTGGGAGAGGGTGCTTTGTGTGACACATAGCGACCGCGCTGCCTCCGAGAAGTTGAGCAGCTCGGCCGTTTTCAAGAAATAACGTAGTTGCCGTAGTTCCATATGCGTTGAGTGTTGGTTATAGTCACTGGGTTAACAGCCGCTGAAGGCTGTCGTGGCGTGTGGCCTCAAGGGGTGTTCCATCAATCGTCGCTGTCGATTGCGTCGTCGTCGACAAAGAGAGCCGTTTCTTTGTCATATTCAATGGGCTTAATGTGTCCGTGCTTGTGACCGAAGCGGTAGATTTCACGAAGCATGAGAGCAACCATGGTGATTCCCACTATTAAAATCCACAATGTCTTTTCGTCAATCATAATCAAATTTTGTCTTAAAGTTTCTAATTTCCCTTTATCGACGGCAAATTTACTATCACCAATCCGAAGCATTATTGCGTTTTTAATTGTTTGTTACGATAGCGACTATCTTAGATTGCGATTGACGATTACTTTTGCTATCGGCAAAAGTAATAACAAAAGCCCATATAGTGAAAAAATACAGCAAATATCGACATCATCTAGTAGCATAGCCGCACACCAGCGCGCACGGCTATCGTTATAACCGATAGCCACACCTCAATATGTGCAACTAACGGCAATTTATTTGTGCATTATTCCCATAAACATACCATAAAAAGTCACCGCGACTGCCACAGATTTCATTTTTACGCCAAAGCGAATTATCTTTGCAAACACATAATAATATATAAGTGTAAACGTTCACTGCTATTTTGAACACACACTACAGGCAACATGAAAAAATCATCCACACTACGCATTATCAAAGACGACCCGTGGCTTGCGCCCTACGAGCCAGCCATTGCCGGGCGTCACAACGACGCACTCAAAAAGCTCGATGAGCTCACCCAAGGCCACCAGTCGCTCGGCGACTGGGCCAATGCCTACAACTACTACGGCCTGCACCACACCGCCACCGGGTGGGTGATGCGGGAGTGGGCCCCAAACGCCAACCGCATAGTGATGGTGGGCGACTTCAGCGACTGGAAAGAATGCATACACTATGAGCTCAAACGGCTGCCCGGAACCGAGGGCAACTGGGAACTCACCCTGCCCGAGCACGCACTGCACCACGGCGACCTGTTTAAGTTCCATATCTACTGGGACGGCGGCATGGGCGAGCGCATTCCTGCCTATGCCACAAGAGTGATGCAAGACGAGTCGACAGGAATATTCTCAGCCCAAGTGTGGAACCCGGCCGAGCCCTACGAGCTCAAGACTGCGGGATTCAAACCCAACACCGCTCCGCTGCTCATATATGAGTGCCACATAGGTATGGCCGAAGACAAGGAAGCCGTGGGCACCTACGAGGAATTCCGCACGCAAGTGCTTCCCCGCATCGCCGCCGACGGATACAACGCCATCCAAATCATGGCCATTCAAGAGCACCCCTACTATGGGTCGTTCGGCTACCACGTGTCGAGCTTCTATGCCGCATCGAGCCGATTCGGTACCCCTGACGACCTGCGCCGACTCGTGGACGACGCTCACTCGCGGGGCATTGCCGTGATAATGGACATCGTGCACTCACACGCTGTGAAAAACGAGGTTGAGGGCCTGGGGCGTTTCGACGGCAGCTACAACCAATACTTCTATGGCGACTCTCGCCGCGAGCATCCCGCATGGGATTCGCTGTGCTTCGACTACGGCAAGAATGAAGTGCTCAACTTCTTGCTGAGCAACTGCAAATTCTGGCTCACCGAATATGGCTTCGACGGTTTCCGCTTCGACGGGGTGACATCGATGCTCTACTACAACCACGGCTTGGGACAAGCTTTCGGCAGCTATGACGACTACTACAACGGAGGCCAGGACACCAACGCCATCACCTACCTCACGCTAGCCAACATCCTGATTCATGAAGTGAAACCACACGCCATAAGCATCGCCGAGGAAATGAGCGGAATGCCGGGACTCGCCCGCAAGTTCAAAGACGGCGGCATAGGGTTTGACTACCGCATGGCCATGGGAATACCCGACTACTGGATCAAGACGATTAAAGAGCGACGCGACGAAGACTGGAAACCCACATCAATATTCTGGGAGCTCACCAACCGCCGTGCCGACGAGAAGACCATCAGCTATGCCGAAAGCCACGACCAGGCTCTCGTGGGCGACAAGACAATCATATTCCGCCTCATCGACAAGGAGATGTACTGGCACATGATGGTGGGCGACAATAATGCTGTGGTCGACCGCGGAATGGCGCTGCACAAAATGATAAGGCTTGCCACCGCATCGACCATCAACGGCGGCTACCTGAATTTTATGGGCAATGAGTGGGGTCACCCCGAGTGGATCGACTTTCCGCGTGAAGGCAACGGTTGGAGCTACAAATATGCCAGGAGGCAGTGGAGCCTCGTCGACCGCACCGATCTCAAATATCAGTTCCTCAACAACTGGGACAACGATATGATTCACCTCATAGGCTCAGTGCACAACTTCCAAAAGAAACCAGTGCAAAAGCTTTGGGACAAAGACGGCGACCAAGTGCTGGCGTTCATGCGAGGCAATCTTGTGTTTGTGTTCAACTTCAACCCCGTCAAGTCGTTTGACGACTATGGCATTCTGGCCCCTGCTGGAGAATACGCCGGCGTGATCGATACCGACAGTCCCCGCTATGGCGGTTACGGCAATATCGATGAAACGGTGAAGCACCTTACACAGCCCGACCCACTCTACGACAGCGCCGGACTGGGATGGCTGAAACTCTATCTGCCCGCCCGCTCGGCCATGGTGCTACGCCTGGAGGCATTGTCGAAAGCCCCGGCGAAGCCAGCAACGAGAAAGCCCGGCACCACACACAAGAAGAAAGCAGCAAAAAAGAAATAAGCGGCAATGGCGTCAGCCCAACAACAGAGCCCCACACGCGATGCGTGTGAGACTCTGTATCTGAAAATATGTGGCCGATTTCAATCGGCACTGTGCGGCATTAAGCGCCACACTCGCCGCTGTCAATAGACAACCTTGGCTGTGGCACCGCCAGTCACGATCACATACACACCACGGCCAGGCAGAGTCACAGAGTGGCTTGCGCCCTCGCAGACAAGGCGGCCGGCCGATGTGTAGACCGATACGGCGTCATTGCCTGCCACCCGCAGCACGCCGCCACTGACGCTGACAATTACTTTTGCGGCACCGTCGTTGATACCGCCGACACCCGTGGCACTGATGGGCGAGATGTTGGTGAATTTGCCCCATTGGGCATCGGCCTTATAAAGACTCACGCTTGACTCAGGCACACAAAGTCGGCACAAAGCCACATCCACGTCTTCAAACACGTCGGCACTGATGGCCACCGGCGAGGCCATGCGTGCCGTCACCTTTTCCAGACTAGAACAGCCGCTGAAAACCTCGGCCCCTATGGCCGTGACAGTGCTTGGGATGTCAACGCTCTTAAGCGCAGAACAACCAGCAAAGGCCTCATAGCCCAAAGCGGTGTAACCCTCAGGGATAACCATATCCTCAAGACCAGTGCAGTAGTAGAACATGCTTTCGCCTATCTGAGTCATGCCCGACCCCAAAGTCACACTCTCCAGACCCGCACAGCGGTAGAAAGCGTTTTGCCCGACACTTGTGACAGAATTAGGAATCACAAGCGAGCCGATGCCAGTGCAGCGGTAGAATGCCTCATCGCCAATGGAGGTGAGCGTCGACGGCAATGTGACGGCAGTGAGAGCGGCACAGCGTCCAAAGGCGCTTTCCTCTATTTCCTCTGTGCCCTCGGGAACCGCATACAGCCCAATCTTACCCACAGGGCACACCTTGAGCACAGTCATGGCCTTGTTGAAAAGCACGCCATCGACCGAGGCATAGTAGCTGTTGCCCGTAGCCACGTCAATAGAGCCGAGACTGGTGCAGCCGTCGAAAACCGCCGTACCTATCGACCGCAGCTTCTTGGGCAGAGTGATTGAAGCCAGCGACGTGCAACCGTCGAAAGCATTGTCGCCGAGTTGGGTCAACGCATCGGGCAGAACAATCGACTTCAGGCTTGTGCAACCGCTGAACGCCTTAGTGCGGATGTCGGTCACATTGCCGCCAAGCGTGACGCTTTCAAGAGCCTTGCAGCCATCGAACGTGTTGCGGTACACCGTTTCAATCTCGCTAGGCAAAGCAATCGACTTCAGGCTTGTGCAACCGGCAAAGGCATAGTCGTCGACATAGAGGATTTTCTCAGTCAAGTCGATGCCGGCCAAACTAGTGCAACCATAGAACGCACGGTTTTTAATCTCGTTGGTCGAGGCCCCAAGCGTGAATGAAGTGAGCCCCGTGCAATACGACAAGGCATCGGTGCCGACCTCCCACATGGTGCCCGGCCACACCACCTTAATCAAGTTTGTGCCTGTGAACGCATAAGACAGGTCGGTACAGTAATATTCGTCCTCATCATCGTTCACGTCATAACTTGTGGCAGTGTAATAGCTGCTCCAGGAATCCTTATAATAGGCATCGCCACCATCGGTGAGCGTCACGCTCTCCAAGTTAAGCTCAGTGAGGGTGCCATTAGTGGCGTTGCCCTCCACATCCTGTCCGGCCATTTCCCTTATGTAGAGCACATCATTGCCATTGAGTGTTCCGCTCACTGTCAGCGATGTCACAGAGTTTTTCTCACTTGCCGGAATCAGCGTCGACAGTGTCCCTGCCTTAGATACCGATACGGTTTTTTCAACAGCCAAGGCCGACGGGCAGAACAAGGCTCCTGCCGTGGCGATGAGCGCGCAGCAAATTGTAGATTTTTTTGTCATAAACACAGTAATTGTTAATTAATAGGTGAATTATCGTTTGTCGTGTATTTGTCTGTGAGGAGTGAAGTGAGTTGGTATGTCAAATCATTTTTCACAAAATTAGCTCATTTTATTGACAAAATAAGGCACTATCGCATATTTTCGTGTTTTTTTGAAGCAATGCGTTGCATTTATTATAACCATTCACTAATTTTGCAGCCGAAACAACACCACACCTTGAAAAGCACTTCAAATTCATCACCCAATTTTTATTAAGCAACGCGAAACCCGACGAGGGTTTAGCTTTTTTGCACACACATTGCCCACGGCCCATTAAATAACGGCTGCCACAGCCTCACTTTGGCTGTTTTTTATTACTTTTGTACACATTAATATAAATATCGCACACCCCGATGATAAGTTTCAACAGCGACTACATGGAAGGCGCACATCCCGAGATACTGCGGCGCCTCAACGAGATTAACTTTTCGAAGATAAGCGGCTACGGCCGTGACCCCTACTGCGAGAGCGCCAAGCAGAAAATACGCCAAGCGTGCGCGTGCCCCGAAGCCAACGTGCAATTTCTAGTGGGCGGCACGCAGACCAACGCTATAGTGATCGACGCCATACTGTCGCACAACGAGGGAGTGCTTGCCGCCGAGACAGGCCACATCAACCAGCACGAAGCCGGAGCCATTGAGGCATGTGGCCACAAGATATTGTCGATTGAGCAGCAAGACGGCAAAATCAAATCGCTCGCCCTGGCGCAATATCTCAAAAACTTCTTTGGCAGCGGTTTTGCCTATGAGCACCTGGTTGTGCCCAAGGCCGTGTATATATCCAACCCCACTGAATACGGAACCATCTACTCGCTCAACGAACTGCAAGACCTGCGTGAGGTGTGCGACCGCTACGGGCTGATGCTCTATATGGACGGTGCCCGCATGGGCTATGGTCTGGCGGCAAAGCACAACGATCTGTGGCTACCCGACATTGCACGTCTGTGTGATGTGTTCTACATAGGCGGCACCAAGGTGGGGGCTCTCTTTGGCGAGGCTGTGGTCATCACCAATCCGACCATAAAGCTCACACTTGGCTACATGAAAAACCGCGGAGCCCTTCTCGCAAAAGGATGGCTGCTGGGACTGCAGTTCGACACACTGTTTACCGACGGCCTGTATATGCGCATTTCCCACAGCGCCATAGACAAGGCAATGCGCCTGCGCGACGCGCTTGAATCGAAAGACTACCCGATTTATGTGGAATCGCCCACCAACCAGTTGTTTGTAGTGGTTGAGGACCACAAGATGGAAGAGCTGTCGAAGCGAGTGGGATTCAATGTGATAGAGAGCGTAGGAAACCACCACCATGTGATTCGATTCGCCACCACGTGGGCCACCACCGATGAGCAGATTGATGAGCTGATATCACTGCTATAAAATTCCCGGCAGTACATTTCGACACACCACCGGCACACAACACACCGAAACACGGGCCACCCCATGCAGCGCCATTGGCTGCTCATGGCGAGTGGTCCGCTTTTGGTGTATAGGCACGGGCTATTTTGTGAGCAGAATCTCGTCAAGCCAGGCCCCGTTACGGTAACGGCACAAGTCGACATAGGCATCAATACCGGGCACTATACCCGACTGTGAGAATTGCCAAATGGTGTAGCGGCCGTCCCAAGCGATATCGGGTTTCTTGTCGCTGTATCGGCCTATGTAGAGTGGGTATTTGTTGAAGTTGGGGGCAAGCCATCGGTTATAAAACGCCATAGTGCTGTAAATCATGGGGAGCACACCATAGTGTTGCCTCACGAGTTCGGCAAATGCCGTGACGCTGTCCACAAGCTGGTTGCGCGTCCAGTTCCCGCTGTGTTCCACATCAATCATGGGTATCAGATCTTGACTGCTTGCCGCGGCCAAATGGCTGAAATTGCGGAACTGGTCACCCACGCTTGCCGTAGGCGTGAAATAGTGGTAGCTGCCCACCAGCAAGCCGTGACGCCGGGCCATGGTCACGTTGTAGCCGTAATGCGGCGAGCTGTATGTGGCGCCTTCGGTTGCCTTTATGTAGACAAAGCGTATCGACTTGTCGCTGGTAACCTTGCCCCAGTCGATGTCGCCCTGATGGCTCGAGATGTCGATGCCATCGTAGGGAGCGGTGGTGTCACGCGGAGCCACACGCTGCGTGGCCTTTGGGGCGGCACTGCGTTTGCTGCATGCTGCCGATGCCACCATCATTATCACGATGGCAGTCATCATTATTGCGGACATATGTGCGTGACTGTGTTTCATTTCATTTGTTGGCACGTGGGAAGCACGTGGTGGGTTATGAGAGCGACACATCCATGCGTCGTAGCGGCACCTGTCAGCGGTTGCGACGGGTGGGCATATAGATGTCGCCGTCGTTGTCGGCCGAACTTTGGTTCTTTTTCTTTTCGGTCTGTTTAGCTTGTTGCTGCTGTTTCAGCTGTTGCTGCCGTGCCAGTTGCTCTTTGCGTTGCTGCTCAGCTTTTTTCTTTTGCTCCTTTTCTTGCTGTTTTTTCAGCTTTTCCTGTTTTTTTGCTTCCTCTTTGGCTTTATTTTCAGCCTCCTTCTGCTTGCGCTCATAGGCCTCCCTGTCTTCCTTAGCCTTCTTTTCAAGTAGTTTTTGCTGCTCTTTCTGCTGCTTTTCAAGTTCCTTCTTCTGCTTGGCACTCAGCGGGACAGGCTGTTGCGAGACTGTATGCACGCGCTTCACGGCAGGCTCGGGCACCCGGGTGGGCGGTGCCACCGTGCGGGGGCGACGCCGGCTGGGCGTTTTCTTTATGAGTATGTCGTTCACACTGCAGCCGGTGTTGAATCGGCACAGATCCACATATGCGTCAATGCCCTGAATGCGTCCGCGCTCGCTGAACTGCCACAATATCCACTTGGCCCCGTGGGTGAGTTGGGGCTGGGTCTTGGAATATCGGGCTATAAACAATGGATAGTCAACAAAGTCGGGGGCGAGATAAGAGTTGAAAAACGAGCTGCTGGTGTAAATCATGGGGCGGCAACCGTAATATTCCTCAAGCAAGTCGGCAAACAGCTTGACACTGTCGCGCAACTGCTGATTAGTCCATCCGCGGCGGTATTCCACATCTATCAGCGGCACCAGGTCCTGCTCTTCTTTCTTTACCACGCTTTTAAAATTCTCAAACTGGCTGCGTATGCTCGAGGCCGTGCGCAAGAAGTGGTAGCTGCCCACACGCACTCCGTAGCGGCGGGCATTCTCAATGTTGCGCCTGTAGTGGTTGGATGTGAATGTGGCACCCTCGGTGGCTTTGACATACACGAATTTTATGTTGCGGTCGGCAGCAGTGGTGCTCCAGTCGATGTCTTTCTGATAGCTCGACACGTCGATGCCGTCGTAGACCAGCGTCTGGTCGTTGCGATACAGCTGGTCGTCGTCGATGTCGATTTGCTTCGGCGCAGCCATTGCCGCTGCGGCCCATACGGTTACGGCCGCAAGCAAGACCTGCCTTGCCTTATATAGTGGATTCCGGAATTTCAAAACTCAATCGAATATTTTGTAAACGCGCTATGGCTATTGTAGCATTCGCATGTGAAAAGCCGCATCAATAGCCACGATTTCACAAAGATAGTAATTAATTTGGAAAAATCGGTCCACAGACTTTCCCGTTGAATCTTTTTTGCAACTAAATTCCACCTTTTAGCATTGTTTATTAGACCAAAAGTGCAATAAAGATTAATATTTAGGGCAAAGCAGGGCGGGAATGTTGACAATTTGTGATTTTTTTCGGATATTTGTAGGCGCAATTTTGCGCATATGCCCCAATGGCATTTAGAATCAACAGCGCAGAGTATGCGTGCTTATTTCAATGACATAAAACAACAACCGACGCATGGAGGCCCACAGGCTCCATTGCGACAACAACATTTTAAAGATATGAGGAAATCAATTCTTTCCCTTGCATTAGCATCAATGATGTCACTGCAGGCCCTGGCCGTTCCGGCCGATCCGAGGCCATTGACCGTGACCCAGCCCGACGGCACTCAGCTCACCATTCAGAACCATGGCGACGAGTATTACAACTTTCTCACCACAGCCGATGGCTACACGGTGATAAAAAACGCCGACGGCTACTACACCTACGCCCAACTGACCGACGGACATTTGACAGCCACAACCACAGTGGCCCGCAACGAGCAGCAGCGCTCTGCTGCCGACAACGCCCTGCTGGGCACTCTCGGCAAAGGTCTTGTCGACAAGACATCGGCAAGCTCAGCCAGCAAAGTGCGCAGCGCCCGCGTCAGCGAGATGAAAAAGTCGCCCATCGACTACAATAAATTCCGCGGGCTCATCATTCTCGTGGAATTCAACGATTGCTCATTCAAGCGCAGCGACGTGAGCACATTCTTCGGCAACATGGTCAACAAGACCGGCTACACCGGCTACACCAACGAAGACGGCAGCGCCAACGCCTACGGCACATTCACCGGCTCGGTGCGTGACTACTTCTACGACAATTCCCAGGGCCAGTTCAGCCCGCAATTCGACATTTACGGCCCAGTGAAAGTTGACTACTCGGTCAACGACCCCAACCAGACAAAAAATGCCCAAACGATAGTGCGCGCCGCCATTCAGGCAGCATACACCAACTATGGCATCGACTTCTCGAAATATGACGTGAACAACGACAAAGTGGTCGACATGTTCTACATGATTTTCGCAGGCACCGGTTCCAACGTGGGCGGTGGCCAGCACATCTGGCCCCACGCAAGCAGCATCAGCACCCGCCTGGGCGGTTACACGCTGAGCCGCTATGCATGCTCGACCGAGCTCTACTATGAGTCGCCGCTCATCTTCGACGGCATAGGCACCATCTGCCACGAGTTCTCGCACGTGCTCGGCCTGCCCGACCTCTACGACACCGACTACGAAGAGAACGGCTCAAGCCACGACCCCGGAGTGTGGGACATTATGGCAGGCGGCAGCTACCTGAACTATTCACGCACCCCGTGCGGATATTCGGCCTACGACCGCTATGCAGCCGGTTTCATGACGCCCACCGTACTCACCGCCGGGTCGCAATCGCTCAAGAGCATCGACAACAATGTGGCTTATCGCCTCAACACCAACGGCAAAAAGGAATTCTACCTGCTTGAGAACCGACAGCTCAAGGGATGGGATGCCTATCTGCCCGGCCACGGACTGATTATAGCCCGCGTCGACTCCACAAGCTCGGTATACTGGCTCAACAACAAAGTAAACGCATACACAAGCCGCAACTGCTATGAGCTGTTGCGCGCAGGCGGCAGCACAAGCGGCGCCGTGGACAGCGACCCGTTCCCGGGCACCAAGGGTGTGACCATAGTCTCAAACACCACCACCCCCGGTCTCATCTCGCCATACCTAAAGAATACTGCTGAATATGCCATCAACGACATCACTGAGGAAAACGGCGTGATTAAATTCAACACCATCAATGAGAGCGACATCCTCTCGGTGGTAGAAGATTTCGAAAACATGGCCGTGGGCACCAGCACATCGATGAAAAACGTCGAGGGTAACTTCTGCAAATGGTCGTTCACCCGCTGCCAGGTTTCGGCACCGGCATCCGACCGCTGCAACGGCTCACATGCCGTGGCCATGAGCGCCCCGAGCATCCTCACCACCACATCACGCACAGGCAAAGACGTGAAGATGGTAACAGCCAGAATATTCAACCCCGGCTCAACCACAGCCAAGTTCCTTCTGGAATACTCTGTCGACAACGGCAACACATGGACAGCCGTGCGCACATCGAGCGACCAGGAGTATGCCGAAATCTCAGGCCCAAACACTGGCATCAACGCCATCTGGAACCTGCAGAACGCCTCGTCGGAAGTGCTCTACCGCCTCACACAACGCGCTGGCAGCCAAACCGCAAAGGTGTATGTCGACGACTTCACCATCTACTACACCACCGATTTCTCTGGCGTTGCCGACATAACACCTGACGGAGCATCAGCCTTGAAAGCCACTGGCAACAACGGCACCGTAACAGTGAGCGGAGCCACAGAAGGCACAGTGCACCTCTATGGCGTGAGCGGACAGCTCGTACAGAGCGCACAGGCCGTCGACGGCAAGGCCCAGTTTGCAGTAGGCACTCACGGAGTCTATATCGTTGAGCAAGCCGGCAAAGCAGTGAAGGTGGTTCTCTAAGAGACGACACCCAGCCGCGAACGCCCATCACCCCAACGACAGGCCCTTGCGGCACAACACAAAAAAGGCTCAAAGGCGGAAGCCGGGCACAAGCCCACGGTTTCCGCCTTTGCCGTAGTCATTGGCCTCAAAGACCACCCTGTCATGCGGTTTTTTGTGACACACTCGGTTTTTTTGTGTAACTTTGCATATTTAATGTAAAGAGAGCTACAATGGCAAAAGACATAGTGCAGACCCCAATGATGAAACAGTTCCTGGCAATGAAAGCCAAGCACCCCGATGCGGTGCTGCTGTTTCGCGTGGGCGACTTCTATGAGACATATTCGGCCGATGCCATAACCGCATCGGAAATACTTGGCATCACACTCACCCGCCGGGCCAACGGCGCCGCAAAGAGCATTGAGATGGCAGGATTTCCGCACCATGCTCTCGACACCTATCTGCCCAAGCTGGTGCGCGCAGGCAAGCGAGTGGCTATCTGCGACCAGCTCGAAGACCCCAAGACCACAAAGAAACTCGTGAAGCGCGGCATCACCGAGCTGGTAACGCCTGGCGTGGTGGTGGGCGGCAACATACTCGACCGCAAAGAGAACAACTGGCTTGCCGCTGTGCACTTCGGCAAGAAAGACTGCGGTGTGGCGTTTCTTGACATCAGCACAGGTGAATTCCTCACCTCGGAGGGCGACATAAGCTATATCGACAAACTGCTGTCGAACTTCGCACCCAAGGAGGTGCTTATCGAGCGAGGCCTGCGACGCAAGTTCGACGATGCCTTCTCGGCCCACTACCTCACCTTCGAGCTCGACGACTGGGTGTTCAGCGACGACTCGGCCACCGAAAGGCTGCTGCGCCACTTCGAAACCAAGACCCTCAAGGGATTCGGCGTGGCAGGAATGACAAGCGCCATTATAGCCTCGGGGGCAGTGCTACACTACCTCGACATCACCCAGCACACGCAAATCAAGCACATCACCACACTGGCCCGCATCGAAGCCGAGCGTTTTGTGCGCCTCGACAAGTTCACCGTGCGCAACCTCGAGCTAGTGTCGCCAATGGCCGACGAGGGCAAGAGCCTGCTCAGCGTCATCGACCGCACACTCTCGCCAATGGGAGCGCGCATGATGCACCGATGGGTGCTCTTCCCGCTCAAAGACGTGAAACAAATCAACCGACGCCTCGACGTGGTGGAACACTTATTCAAGCACCCCGACGCACGCGATGAAGTAAAGACCCAGCTCGAGCTGATAGGCGACATCGAGCGACTGATATCAAAAGTGGCCGTCAACCGCATCTCGCCTCGCGAACTTGTGCAGCTCAAGGCTGCGTTGCAGGCCATGGAGCCCATAAAGCAACTGTGCCTGCAAAGCGGCAACGACGTGTTGCACAGCATTGGCGAGCAGCTAAATCCCTGCGGCACCATCCGCGACCGCATCGAGAAGGAAATAAACCCCGACGCTCCCAACCAAGTGAACCGCGGCAACGTGATAAACCGCGGCGTAGACTCGCAACTCGACGACCTACGCGACATCTCGGTGTCGGGAAAAGACTACCTGATGGAACTACAGCGCCGTGAGAGCGAGACCACCGGTATACCGAGCCTGAAGATAGCCTACAACAACGTGTTTGGCTACTACATCGAGGTGCGCAACACCCACCGCGACAAGGTGCCGCCCGAATGGGTGCGCAAGCAGACGCTAGTCAACGCCGAGCGCTATGTGACACAGGAGCTGAAGGAATATGAGGAAAAAATACTCGGCGCCGAAGAGAAAATCATGATAATCGAGCAGCGCCTGTTCACCGAGCTGGTGACGGCAGTGGCCGACTACATACCGGCCATTCAGCTCGACAGCGCACTCATAGCCCAACTTGACTGCCTGTGCGCCTTCACACGGGTGTCGATAGAGAACTGCTACAACAGGCCCGAACTCAACGACTCGCTCGACATCGACATCACCGACGGACGCCACCCGGTGATAGAGCGGCAACTCCCACCAGGCGAGGTGTATGTGCCAAACAGCATACATCTGGGCAACAACAACGAGCAGATAATGATCATCACCGGCCCCAATATGGCCGGCAAATCGGCCCTGCTGCGCCAAACCGCACTCATCGTGCTCATGGCGCAAATAGGATGCTTCGTGCCCGCACAGGCAGCACGCATAGGCATCGTCGACAAGATATTCACGCGCGTGGGTGCCAGCGACAACATATCGCTCGGGGAATCCACCTTCATGGTCGAGATGACAGAGGCCGCCTCCATCCTCAACAACTTGAGCCAACGCAGCCTTGTGCTGTTCGACGAGCTGGGACGCGGCACAAGCACCTACGACGGCATCTCAATAGCATGGTCGATTGTGGAATATATCCATGAGTCACCCATGCGGGCAAAGACCCTCTTCGCCACACACTATCACGAGCTCAACGAGATGGAGAAATCGTTTAAACGCATCTGCAACTACAACGTGAGCGTCAAGGAAATTGACGGCAAGGTGGTGTTTGTGCGCAAACTCGTGAAAGGCGGCAGCGAGCACAGTTTCGGCATCCACGTGGCAAAAATCGCCGGCATGCCAAAGTCGATCACCACACGGGCCGGCCAAGTGCTGAAGCAACTCGAGGCCAACAACCGCAGCGACGCCTCGGCGGCCATATCCGCCCCCAGGACCGAAAGCGGCATGCAACTGTCGTTTTTCCAACTCGACGACCCTGTGCTGTGCCAAATACGCGACGAGATATTGAGCACCGACATCAACAACCTCACCCCAATGGAGGCTCTAAACAAACTCAACGACATAAAGGGCATCATCACCGGCCGCAAAGAGTGACGGCGGCAAGCAGCCGCACATTGCCGGGACTGTCGCCCTCCGACAGAACGACTTTTTTTGCAACCACACGATATGAACAGAACCGACTTCGAGATTATGGCCCCAGTGGGCTCGTGGGAATCACTCACCGCCGCATGGCAGGGAGGTGCCGATGCCATATACTTCGGCATCGAGGGACTGAACATGCGCTCAAAGTCGAGCGTCAACTTCTCGCTCGACGACCTGCGCAGCATCACTGCCTGGTGCCGTGAGCACGGCCTCAAGAGCTACCTCACGGTCAACACCATCATCTATGACTCCGACATCGAATATATGCGCCAAATCGTGGACGCTGCCCGGGAGGCTCAAATCAGCGCCATCATAGCCAGCGACATGGCCACTATCATCTATGCCCGCAGCATAGGAGTGGAAGTGCACATTTCCACACAAGTGAACGTGAGCAACAGCGAGGCCGTGCGCCATTACGCGCAGTGGGCCGACGTGATGGTAATGGCCCGCGAGCTGAACCTCGACCAAGTGGGCACAATCCACGACACAATCATGCGTGACCACGTGTGCGGCCCCCACGGCAAGCCAGTGAAGATTGAAATGTTCTGCCACGGTGCCCTGTGCATGGCCGTCAGCGGGAAATGCTACCTGAGCCTGCACGAGACCGGAGCAAGCGCCAACCGCGGGGCCTGCCGCCAGATTTGCCGCCGCAACTATCTGGTCACCGACCGCGACACCGGCGACGAGCTTGCGATAGAGAACAAATACATCATGTCGCCCAAAGACCTTAAGACAATCCACTTCATGAACAAGATGATCGAGGCCGGCGTGCACGTGTTCAAAATAGAAGGACGCGCCCGCGGGCCTGAATATGTGCGCACAGTGGCCGAGTGCTACAACGAGGCCATCAACAGCATCATCGACGGCACATACACCGACGAGAAGATTGCCGACTGGAACGAGCGACTTGCCACCGTGTTCAACCGCGGATTCTGGAACGGATACTACTTGGGGCAGCGGCTTGGCGAGTGGACATCGAAATACGGCTCCAGCTCCACACGCGTCAAGGTATATGCCGCCAAGGGCATACGCTACTTCACCAAGCTTGGCGTGGCCGAGTTTCTTATGGAAGCCGGTGAGCTGCATGTGGGCGACGAGGTGTATATCACCGGCCCCACGACCGGAGCCGTGCCCATCACAATCGAAGAGATTCGCGTCGACCTCAAACCGGTGGAAAAGGCCGTGAAGGGCGAGCACTTCTCGATAAAGACCGGGGTGAAGATCAGACCTAGCGACAAACTGTTTCTGTGGAAAGAGAAACAACCCGCATCAGGCAGCCCCCAATGACACATCAACATCACACTCATCAGGCCCTGGGGCCGGAATGTGGTCAGAATAAGACAACAACTACACAATAAACAATCACACACAAGTCAATGAGAAATTTCCTGTTATCGGCATTATGCCTGCTGTGCGCCATAAAGGCCGCGGCAGTTCCGGCCGACACCACACCGGCTGTGGTCACCCAACCCGACGGCACACAGCTCACCATAGCGCTGCATGGCGATGAATTCTACAGTTTCACAACCACGGCCGACGGTTATACCGTAGTGAAAGACTCTCGCGGCTACTACACCTATGCGACCCTCAACGCTGACGGCGCCCTAACAGCGACACAAACTGTGGCCCGCGACGCGCAACAGCGCACACAGGCCGACCGCACTCTGCTCGCCACCCTCAGCAAAGGACTTACCGACCTCCAGGCCGTAAAGGCTTCACGGGCAAAGCGCGCTGCCTCGCAGTCGCCAGCCAAAATCACCACCATCGACTACTCGGCCTTCCGTGGCCTGGTGGTGCTGGTCAACTTCCAAGACGTGCAATTCACCCGCACAGATGTGCTCGACCACTACAACAAGATGATAAACCAGCGCTACTACACCGGCTACACCAACGAAGACGGCTCGGCTAACCGCTACGGCAACTTTACCGGCTCAGTGCGCGACTACTACTACGACAACTCGATGGGAAAATTCGACCCGCAGTTCGACATAGTGGGCCCCGTCACTGTCGACTACAGCAGCACCGACATGAATGGGGCTAGCTCCTCGGCCCGCAGCATTCTTGCCACAGCATTGCAAAAACTGCAGTCGAGCATTGACTTCAGCAAATATGACACCGACAACGATGGCATAGTGGACATGGTATACTTCATTGTGGCCGGCCACGGCTCACACGTGTCGGGCAACAACAGCGGTCTGCTGTGGCCACACAAGTGGCAGTTCCCCAACCTGAAACTGGGCGGCAAGTGGATTTCAAAATATGCCTGCTCCACCGAACTGTGCAGCGGCGAGAACAGCACGATACTCGACGGTATAGGCACCATTTGCCACGAATTCTCACACGTGCTCGGCCTGCCCGACCTCTACGACACCAACTATGCGACCGACGGACAAAGCCACCATCCGGGCCAATGGGACGTGATGGCCAGCGGAAGCTACCTCAACAACAGCCGCACCCCTGCCGGATACTCGGCATGGGAGCGCTACACGCTCGGCTTCATGACACCCAAGCGCATCACCGGCGAGATGAGTGCTACAATTAATCCGCTCAACACGAGCAACGAAGCCTACATACTGCCATCGCTCGACAGCCGCGAGTATTTCATGCTCGAAAACCGCCAGTGGACCAAGTGGGACTACTACCTGCCCGGCCACGGCATGGTGGTGGCACGCGTCGACTCCACCGAGTCGTGGGCTTATGGCGTGAACACCAACATAGCCCACAACCACTACGAGCTGCTGAGAGCCGGCGGCTCCACCTCGGGCGACTATTCCAACGACAGCTACCCCGGCACTTCGGGCGTGACAATGATAAGCAATTTCACCGTGCCCAGCTTGTGCCAGTGGAACGGCACCGGCAATGAGTATTATATCGACAACATTGCCGAGAACAACTCTATCATCACATTCAACGTGATAAAGGACAGTGAAATACAATCATACGTAGAAACCTTTGAAGATATGCCGGTCACCACTGGCTCACAGACCGACGTGCAGGGCAAGTTTGCCAAATGGAACTTCACCCGATGCCAGGTGGGCACCCCCGACAGCACCAAGTGCGACGGCAAGCAATCGTTGGCAATGGCAATACCATCGATTGCGGCAATGGCCACACCCCTCACCGTCAATGCCCACATGGCAGGCATCGACGTATACAACTCGTCATCGACCACGGCAAAATTCATACTTGAATACAAAGGAGAGACCGACAGCGTGTGGTCACGCCACAGCATAGTGGCCGAGGCCCCCGCACAGCAAAAAACCACAATCCGATGGAACCTAAAGGCAAGCGGACGCTTGCTGTTCCGCATCACGGCCTATGCCGGTCCGAAATCAGGAAAAGTATATGTGGACAATTTCTCGATATTCGGCAGCGAACCTTCAGGTGTGGACAATGTAATTGCCGACTGGACACACCGCGAAAAGATGGCTGTGACGCGCAACGGGCTGACGGTGACCGCATCAGGCATTGAGGTCGGCAGCACAGTGACCCTCTATGGCGCAAGCGGCCAAAAAGTGGCCACAACCAGTGCCGGCACCGACGGCCGTGCCACCCTTGAGGCTCCCTGCCACGGATTCTACGTGGTGGCCTGTGGAAACCGCTCGGCAAAAATTGCACTTTAACGCAAAAACAGGCGTTTTAAGTGTTGACATTCCGCATTTTATTCAAGCTTTTTGCCTAATTTTGCAAAACTGAAATTTCAACAAATCATTAATTAACAAAACGCATATCACATTCCACTCATTATGGACAAGATACAATTAGGAAAGCACGTTGACCTGGCCTACGAGATTTTCGTGGTGGCTGCCGACGGCACCAACTCATCGGTCTACAAATTTACCGACGAGCATCCCGACTCATTCATCTACGGTTTCGATCCCGGAATGATTGAGGGATTTGCCAATGCCCTCAACGGCCTTACCGCAGGCGATGCATTCGACTTCACCCTTGAGCCCAAAGACGCATTCGGAGAGAAAGACCCCGACATGGTGAAAGTGTTGCCCAAGGACATTTTCTGCGTCGACGGCGAATTTGACGCCGAAAAAGTGTATGAGGGCGCCATTGTGCCGATGATGACCGCCGACGGACACCGCATCGACGGCTTTGTGGACAAGGTGACCGACACCGAGGTGACCATGAACTTCAACCACCAGTTGGCAGGAGAGCGCGTGCGCTATGCCGGCAAGGTGCTGGCTGTGCGCGACGCCACCCCCGATGAGCTCAACCCCAAAGGTTGCGGCGGCAGCTGCAACTGTGGCGAAGGCGGTTGCAGCAGCTGTGGCGACGGTGGTTGCAGCGGATGCAACTAATGGATTGAGATTTTTACCAGACTTTAATTATAACAAAAAAATTTGCTGAAACTCAGCCGCCTCTCTGGCGAGCCATAGCGACAGCAGCCAACTACAAAAATGGACAAACTAAGTTATGCACTTGGCCTCAGCATGGGCCAGAATTTCATTGGCTCGGGCGTTAAGGACATCAACGTCGACGACTTTGCCGATGCCCTGCGTGCCGTCTACACCGACGGTGAGAAGAAAATGACCTACGACGAGGCAAAACAGGTGGTTACTGAATATTTCACCGAACTCGAAAAAAAGGCTACCGAGAACAATGCCAAAGCAGGCAAGGAATTTTTGGCAGCCAACGCCAAGCAAGATGGCGTGCACGTAACCGAAAGCGGTCTGCAATACCAAATCGTGAAAGAAGGCACAGGAAAGAAACCCGGTCCCAACGATGTGGTCACTGTGCACTACACCGGCCGGCTCATCGACGGCACAGTGTTCGACAGCTCGGTAGAGCGCGGCGAGCCCGCTACCTTTGCAGTGGGTCAGGTAATACCCGGATGGGTGGAAGGCCTGCAGCTCATGAGTGAAGGCGCAGCATGGCGGCTGTTCATTCCCAGCGAGCTGGCTTACGGTCCTCACGGAACAGGTCCCATCGGCCCCAACAGCACTCTCATCTTCGACGTGCAGCTGCTCAAGGTGGGAAAATAACTCACGCTATCAATCAAAAAAACACTCAAAATAAAAAACATTAATTGAAAGGATTATGAAAAAGATTTTTTCATTACTCTTAGTGGCTCTTATGATTGGCTCATTTGCAAGTTGCAACAAGAAAGCCGACAAGAGCAGCAAAAGTGCCGATTCAGTGGCTGAACTCTTTGGTGACGGTATGGGCACAAACCTCCGCTACATGATAAGTCAAGACACTGCCAATGCAGCCAAGTTCAAGTCTGAAGAGTTTCTGAAAGGCCTGGAAGAAATCATCAAGCGCGACACCACCGATGCCGACAACAGCTATATGGGCGGTGTGCAATATGGCTTCCAGATTCTGCAATCGATTCAGCAAGTTGAGCATGAGACCGGTCTGAAAATCAACCGCAACAGGTTCTTGAGCGAATTCAAGAAAGCCTTCAAGTCGAATCAAGCCGTCACTCCCGAAGCTCTCCAGCAAAAGGGTATGGATCTGCAGAACCTGCTCACCCGCATCGCCAACGAGCAGAAAGCCAACGACCCCACGGCTGTTAAGAACGCAAAAGCCGGACAGGCCTATGTGGCTAAGCAACTCCAGCTCGACAAGAACCTGAAGAAAACCGAAAGTGGCCTCGTTTACAAGATTGTGGAGCCCGGTAGCGGCGAAAACATTAAGGCCGACCAGACAGTGAACGTGATGTACACAGGTACGCACATCGACGGAAAGGTGTTCGACAAGAGCAATCAAGCCGTTCCCATGAAGGTGAGTGAGGGCGCTCTCATCAAGGGCTTTGTGGAAGTGCTTAAACTGATGAAACCCGGAGCCAAGGCTCATGTCATCCTCCCCGCCGATCTTGCTTACGGTCCACAAGGACAAGCAGATGCAATCGGCCCCAACGAATATCTGGTATTCGACATCGAGGTTGTGAGCGTGGTTCCTAACGCAAAATAAGAAACTGCTTAAATAACATGTGCGCCCACCCATAAACGGCACACATGGAGCAACGAATCTAAGGGCGGCTTTCCCCATTTAGGGAAAGCCGCCCTTGTTTCTGCTCATGCCGAGCATACTAAACACAGAGGAGCAGGGTCGTGCCACCCTGCTCCTCTTGGCATCACCGCGGTGGTTTTAATGGCCACACGCAGTGAGCGCCAATCACCCATTTACTATTCTATTCTGCGTTGCGTTTTTTTGCCTGCCGGGCGTCCTTTTTTCTTCAGGCGCGACATAGTTTGTTTTTCAATCTCATACACCCTCTGAATCTGTGTTTGTGTGAGGAATCGGCTGTATTCCTTGTAATACTTTTGCCTGATGTCGAGAATCTTTTGGCTGTGCTCAAAGCGCTGCTTTATGTTGTTCTCAACCTGGGCCTCACTTTGCGCTCCAGCCCTTCTTGGCCGGTGTCCGCCGTTCAAAGCCCAAATCTCTTTCTGGTATTGAGAGTAGACTGCCACGAATTGCTTGGTTTTGGCCTCGTCGAGGGCAAGTTGGCTGGCAATGTGCTGTGCTTGCTTTTCGGCAAACTCCTCACGTGAGAGCCGCTGCCGCTTTTGTTGGTCTTGGGCACTTGCCTGACCGATGCATATTGCCATTGCGACAATTGCAATCATGATGATTTTCAGTTTCTGTTTCATAATGTCTTAATCTTTTTATGGATTTCAAATGTTTTCGTCTTCTATGAATATGTCGTCGTTATACACCATTTGCAAGTAGGCTTGGTCGTCGGCATTGAGTTGTGAATAGGCCTGCTGCACATCGTTGAAATCGGTGCGGTTATCTATGGCCGAATGCCCTGGAGCTAAAAATATTGCAACGGCTGCGGCGCATGAGGCTGCGGCGGCCAGGGTGAAAGCCACAATGCGGCCACGACGGCGCTTGGCATGGCGGCGGCGCTGCAGCTCAGCCTCCACATTGGTCTGCATCTGCTCAAAAAAACCGGCAGGTACAGTATAGGGCATCTTCTTGCCCACAGTGCTGAAATCAAAATTCTCTTTCATCTCTATAATCCTCCATACGGTTAATCGTGCAACTTCATGTATTCAATCACTTTGCCTTTGGCCACATGATAGTTGGCCTTGGCTGCTTTAGGTGTCGAAGCTGTTATCTCGGCAATCTGCTCATAATCCATCTCGTCGTAGTAACGCAGCGAGAATGTGACTTGCTGTTTTGATGGCAGCGACTGGATAGCTTTCTGCAACTTTACTGCCTCAAGGTCGCTGTAGTCAATCCATTCACTGGCTTGGGCAAGACTGGCACTGTTGTCGTCGAGCGACACAAGCGGCTCTTTGCGGCGGCCAATCAGGCGTAAAGCCTCGTTGGTGGCTATTTTGTAGACCCAGGCCTTGAGCGACGTTCCCTCACGATAGCTGCCAAAGTGGTTGAAAATCCTGATAAACGTTTCCTGAGCAGCATCTTGAGCATCAGCATGATCAACAACCAAGCGGCGTATGTGCCAATATAGCGGCTCTCCATATTGCGCCATCAGCATCGACAAGCCTTTGTCGGGATTGTGGCGCATGGTTTGCACTATGTCATGTTCGGTTATTGCCATATCATTAATTATTTTTCCATTCGACCGCTGTTAGCCCTACGGCGTTTAAGTTGCGGTCTTTGCTTCTATAACCAAATGAAACAGAAAAAGTAAAAAAGCAGTTGAAAAAAAATAGGGCAAGAGCCACACATTCAGAAAAACTGCCGTTTCGATGCATGTGGCTCTTGCCTGATTATAATGTATGATTAAGACTGCGCTCAGCCACCATTACTTGCCTGGGGCATGGTCAGGGGCCGGTGCGTGACCGGGGCCGGGACCATGGCCGGGAGCAGGCTCATGGCCGGGAGCGGGACCTTCGGGGCCCTTGGGGCCATCGGGTTTCTTTTCAGCCTCGGGCTTTTTAGCAGCCTCAGGAGTCTCGATGTCGAAAATCAAAGTCTCGTTGGGGCCTATTACGCCCTGACCGCCTCCACGCACACCATAGGCAAGGTCGCCGGGAATGATGGCGCGCAGTTTGCAACCGGGCCGCATCAGCTGCAGAGCTTCTTTGAAGCCAGCCACAAAGTTGCTGATACCCATTTCGGTACCATCCTTATTCTCATCGAATGTGCTGCCGTCGATATGAGTGCCCTTATATTTGATTTTCACCACATCGGTAGCCTTGTAATTATCGCCCTTTCCGGCAGTAATCACCTTGTATACCAAACCACTGGCAGTCTTCTTGTAGCTCTTGTCGCTGGCCAGAGTCTTAGCCACAAAGTCGGCACCGGCCTTTTTGTTGGCAATGGCTTGCGGATCGTTTTCGCGGGCGAGTTGCTCTGTTGCGCTCAGCAGTTTGGTCACGTCGTTGTTAAGCAAACGCAACTGACCCTCGGTGAGCACGGTGGTATCGGTGAGAGTACTGGCAAGCTGTGCTGCAAAAGCGTCCTTATTAAGGTTGATTTTCTGCTTGCTCTTCATTTGAATCTGCTGGCGCAGAAGTTCCAGGCCGAATGCAATGCCGTCGAGAAAGTCGGTGTTCGACGTGTCGGCCTTTGTCACTATCTGGAAGCCTTCGAGGAATTTGTCTTTCGAGGCACCCTGCTTGCGCTCGGCATACATCTTATTGATTGAAGCGCCGTAGATTCGGGCCAGCGAGCGGCTAAGCGAGTCTTCGGCTTCCTTTACCGTGATTGCAGGAGCAGCCTGCTTGGCTGTGGCCGCAGCCACGGCTTTTTTTGCAGCTTTCGGCTTTGCTGCATGTGCATTGCCCGCGCCGATGGCGGCGATCAGGGCAACAGCCAAAATTGATTTGTTCATTTTTTTCTGAATATGTTTCTGTTTGTAAATTGTGCAACGCATTGTAGGCCTTATGCTACAGACCGTGCCGTTTTATTATTTCACCTTCCACTCAAAGCCGTCTTTGGTGTCCTTGACATCAAAGCCATAGCTTGCGAGCTCATTGCGAATAAGGTCACTTGTGGCCCAATCCTTGTTGGCCTTGGCCGTCTTGCGCAAATTGAGCAGTAAGTCTACGGCATTTTGGTAAGGCTCAAGGTTCACGCTGTTGCCACCCACCGAGTCGTCGCGCACGCCCAGGATGTCGAACAAATAGGTCTTGAACACATCCTTCAGTTCGTCGATATCGGCTTGCAAAAGAGTCACTTTGCCATCGTTAGCCTGATTGATGACCTTGCAGGCGTCGAATAGCGTAGCTATCACGATTGGCGTGTTAAGGTCGTCGTTCATGGCATCAGCACAGCGCTCACGATAGTTGTCGAGGGTGGCGGTTGTGGCGGCTGCCGGTTTCAGGTCGAGCAAGCGGTGCCAACCGTCGATGATGCGTTCATAGGCCTTTTCGGCCGATTTAAGGGCATCGTTGGAAAAGTCGACCGTGCCGCGGTACTGAGCCTGAAGGATAAAGAAGCGGATGGTCATGGCCGAATAAGGCTGGTCGAGCAGTTTGTGGTCACCCGTGAAAAACTGTTCGAGGGTGATGAAATTGCCCAGCGACTTGCCCATCTTTTGGCCATTGATGGTGATCATGTTGTTGTGCATCCAGTAGTGCACCATTTCATCACCCTGGCTGGCCACAGCCTGTGCTATCTCGCACTCGTGGTGAGGGAACACCAAGTCCATGCCGCCTCCGTGTATGTCGAAGTGGCGGCCCAGGTATTTGCGTCCCATGGCGGTGCACTCGCAGTGCCACCCCGGGAAACCGTCGCTCCATGGCGACGGCCAGCGCATGATGTGCTCGGGCTGAGCCTTCTTCCACAAGGCAAAATCGGCCTGGTTGTGCTTTTCGCCCACACCGTCGAGCTGGCGGCTGGCATCCTTCACCTCATCGAGGTTGCGGCCCGAGAGCACACCATAGTGGTGGTCTTTGTTGTATTTCTCGATATCGAAATACACGCTGCCGTTGCTCTCATAGGCGTAACCGTTTTTCAGGATCTCGCTCACGAGCTGTTCCTGTTCTATGATGTGGCCGGTGGCATGCGGCTCGATGCTTGGCGGCAACACATTGAGCGCAGCCATTGCATCGTGGTAGCGGTTGGTGTAGAACTGGGCCACTTCCATGGGCTCGAGCTGCTCAAGGCGTGCCTTCTTTGCAATTTTATCCTCACCTTCATCGGCATCGTGCTCCAGGTGGCCCACGTCGGTGATGTTGCGCACATAGCGCACCTTGTATCCCAGGTGCTTCAGGTAGCGGAACAAGACGTCGAAAGTGATTGCGGGGCGGGTATGTCCCAAGTGCGGATCGCCATACACGGTGGGGCCGCACACATACATGCCCACAAACGGCTCGTTGAGGGGCACAAATTGCTCCTTCCTGCGTGTGAGCGTGTTGTAGATGTAGAGTGGATGTTGCATAATCTCTCTATGTGAGTGTTGAAAAAAACGTGGATGATGTTCGGTTGTGAGTCGTGGACAAATCCCGTAAGTGGGAAGATGCCGCCATGGCTCAACGCTGATTTATGCCTGGCCTGTGGGGAAGCTGATGGGGCCGTTGTTCACGCCGGGAACGCGCGGCTGGATTTCGCCGAACGTCTGCTCATATTGAACGATGTTGTTGTTGAGGGCTGCAAGCAGCTGCTTTGCGTTTTCGGGAGTCATGATCACACGGCTTTGCACACGCGCCTTGGGTGTGTTGGGGGCGAGCAGAATCATATCGATGAAAAAGTCGTTGGGGCTGTGTGAAATCACGGCCAAGTTGGCATATTTTCCCTGCTGTTCTTCAGCAGGCACTTCAATTTGTATTTGTTGTCCTTGATTTTGATCTTCTTTAGCCATTTTGTTTTGATGTTGTTAGAAATGTTTATTAAATATTGAGTTAACTATCTGATTTTAAAATCGTAATATTTCACGTTGGGCTTCACGCAGTCGTTCACCCACACGCGTAGCACGCGGCATGTGGCTCTGCCAGTGATATTACCTGCAAAAAACGAGCCATAGCAGTCGCGCCAGTAATATGTGGTGTCGGCGCCCATCAGGTTGTGCACAAGATGACACTCCACCGTGTCGGCATTGACAGTTGCCGCATCGGCCACCAATCCGAGCATGCGTGTGTGGCCTGTGACCTCTACCTGGCTGCGCATGTTGATGTAGCCAGCCGTGCGCCACAGGCTGCGCAGTTTCAGTTCATGGCTGGCCTTCCAAGATGCCTGTGAGCCCACGCGCACCGTGTCGGTGAAAATGGGCGTGCACCGGTAGGTGCTGATGGGGCGCGCATCGGGATTTCCGCCTGCAAATGGCGTGGAGCTGTAGCTGTAGCGCAACAGCACCCGCTTACCGGCGACCACTCCGCTGGGCAAGGTGGTAAGGGCCGACTGCAACCTCACCGTGGCCGAGTCGTTGTGGCCAATATACTCGAATTCGGCTCCGGCGCTGTTGTTGATGCCCAGGCATGTGGCCACATCGAGGCGAAAGTCGCGGTAGGTGTCGGTGCCGGGGTTATAGTCGTCGGAGCAGCCAGCGAGCAATGTGGCGGCTATGATTGACAGTGTGGCAATGGTGGTGATGCGAGTCATTGGGCATGGATGCTTTATATAGTGGCATCAGCTTCATCTACAATGAGGCCGTCGCGCATATGGAGCACGCGGTCGGTGTCGCGGGCCAGACTCTCGTCGTGAGTCACTATCACAAACGTCTGCCCCAACTGGTCGCGCAACTTGAAAAACAAGCTGTGAAGTTCTTGGCGATTAGTTGTGTCGAGGCTGCCCGACGGCTCGTCGGCAAGCACCACACGGGGCTTGTTGACCAAGGCGCGGGCCACAGCCACACGCTGGCGTTCGCCACCCGACAACTGCGCCGGCTTGTGGTCGAGGCGGTCATCGAGCTTCATAAACTGCAGCAACTCGCGGGCACGGCCGTAGGCGGCATCGCGGCTTTCACCTCCTATCAATGCCGGAATGGCCACGTTTTCGAGAGTGGTGAATTCGGGCAGCAGCTGGTGAAACTGGAACACGAAACCGATATTTCGGTTACGGAAGCGGGCAAGCTCGCGGCCCTTCAGCCTCATCACGTCGACGCCGTCGTAGAGCACACTGCCCTGCTGCGGCTTGTCGAGCGTGCCGATTATCTGCAACAGTGTGGTCTTGCCGGCACCACTTGGCCCGACTATCGACACAATTTCGCCCTCGCTGATGCTCACGCTCACTCCGCGCAACACATCGAGGTTGCCATATTGCTTGACTATGTTGGTTGCTTCAATCATTTTCCCTTTATGTGAATGTGGGCCACAGGGGCCGACGGTCTGAGCCGCACCGCCTATAGCCAACACAAAGGTATCACAAATAGCCCGCCGAGGCAAATTTTTGGCCCCATATTGTGTACAGGCCGCATAATAGGGCTCCTCCTTTACAGGACTTGGGACGTGACTGGCGCGGTAGCAGCCGTCGGTCTAGCGTCGTGGCAGTAACGACACGCATGGCACACTCATCCGTAATTAAAATGGCGGCCGCTACTCACGCAGCAACCGCCATAAAAAACATAAACCTTAAAACATCTTTTTACATGTGTGATTTTACACCTATTGGGTCAAATCATTTGTTGATAAAAACAAATGTGTTGTGATTGTCATAAACCGTTATGCACATGCTCTCTCAGAAGCCGCCTTGCGGCAAACCGTAAAAAACGGAACCCGAAAGCATCGGTTCGGAGCCGTCGGAAAAGAGACAGCACGCACAACCGCCCTCATATGCCGCCGGCTTGTGGGTGAAATGATTGATATGCTTTGTTTTCACGACCATTCATGACATTACGGTTTCCTTGAAGGTATGCAGTTAATCCAATTTTTTCTTTCAAGAATTAGTCTTACCGCAAATATAGTCTATTTTTTTAACTCACAACAACTTTGATGCATTTTTTATAAAACATCGCTAAAAAAACAGCTGCCGGAAGCATAGAGCCCAGGCAGCTGTCTTATTTCGTTGTATGGTGTGCTTAACCCATCAGGTATCAAGTGTTGCAAACGTGGCGTTGTCTTCAATAAACTGGCGGCGCGGGCCCACGTCTTCACCCATCAGCATCGAGAAGACGCGATCGGCCTCGGCAGCATCAACGATGTTGACGCGCTTGAGCATACGGCCCTCGGGATCCATTGTGGTGTCCCAAAGCTGGTCGGGGTTCATCTCGCCCAAACCTTTGAATCGCTGAATCTTCACGTTCTTGTCGTTGCCATAGCGGTCGAGGAAGCGGTTAAGCGATTTTTCGTCCCAGCAATATTCCTGCACTTGACCCTTAGAGGCTTTGTAGAGCGGCGGTGTGGCAATGTACAGGTACCCTTTCTCTATTATAGGGCGCATGCGGCGGAAGAAGAACGTCATGAGCAGAGTGTCGATGTGAGAGCCATCGACGTCGGCATCGGTCATTATTATAATGCGATGGTAGCGCAGCTTGCTCAAATTGGCTTCTTTGGGGTCGTCGGGAGTGCCGATGGTCACGCCCAGGGCGCGGAATATATTAACCACCGAATCACTCTCATACACCTTGTGGTCCATGGCTTTCTCCACATTCAGAATCTTGCCTCGCAACGGCAATATGGCCTGGAACTCACGATTACGGCCCTGCTTGGCCGAACCGCCTGCCGAGTCACCCTCGACAAGAAACAGCTCACACTTGGCCGGGTCTTTGCACGAGCAGTCGGCAAGTTTACCTGGAAGGCCGCCACCCGACAGCGGACTCTTTCGCTGCACCTTTAGACGTGCGTTCTCGGCGGCATGACGGGCTGTGGCCGCGAGAATTATTTTCTCAACGATTGCCTTGGCCTCAACGGGATGCTCTTCGAGGTAGTTGCCCAAAGCCTCACGCACCGATGTGTCGACGGCGCCAATGGCCTCGGTGTTGCCCAGCTTGGTCTTGGTCTGACCCTCAAACTGCGGCTCAAGCACCTTGACCGAAACCACGGCGGTAAGGCCCTGGCGGAAGTCGTCTTGGGTGATATCCACTTTCACCTTGTCGAGCATCTTGTTATCGTCGGCATATTTCTTGAGCGTTGCGCCCAAGCCGCGACGGAAGCCAGTGAGGTGTGTGCCGCCTTCTATGGTGTTGATGTTGTTGACAAATGAATATGTGTTCTCGTTGAACGAGGTGTTGTAGGTCATAGCCACTTCCACGGGAATAGCTCCCTTGTTGTTGCTGATGTGGATCACATCTTTAATGAGAGGCTCCTTTGCAGCATCGATATAGCGCACAAACTCGTCGAGACCCGTCTTCGAATAGTATACCTCGGCGTGGTAGTTGCCCTTGTCGTCCTTTTGGCGGAGGTCGGTGAGCGTCAGTCGCACACCGGCATTGAGATAGGCCAAATCACGCAGACGGTTGGCAAGCAGCTGGAATTCATATACGGTGGTTTGGAAAATTGTGCCGTCGGGGTGGAATGTGATGGTGGTTCCGTGCTCATCGGTATCGCCAATCACATGCACGTCGCAGGTGGGCTTGCCATAGGCATATTCCTGCACATAGATTTTGCCGCCGCGGCGCACCTCGGCACGCAGATAGTCGCTCAGTGCGTTGACACACGACACGCCCACGCCATGCAGACCGCCCGACACCTTGTAGGAGCCCTTGTCGAACTTACCGCCGGCGTGCAGCACCGTGAGCACGACTTCAAGAGCCGACTTGTGGAGCTTCTCGTGCATGTCGACGGGGATGCCACGGCCATTGTCCTTGACGCTTATGGAATTGTCCTCGCCTATGGTCACTTCAATATTGTTGCAGAATCCTGCCAGAGCCTCATCGATGGAGTTGTCAACTACCTCCGACACCAAGTGGTGCAAACCCTTGACGTGAGTGTCGCCAATGTACATCGACGGACGCTTGCGCACGGCCTCAAGGCCTTCGAGCACCTGAATGTTGTGCGCTGAATACTGTTTCTCTTCTTGTTGTTCTTTTAAATCTTCTGCCATAAATCTGACTTTTTCTTTCCGCCGGCAAGGCACTCTACAGAGGCTGAAACACCCCGCATAAGCAACCTTTTTAACCCGCGGGCTAAAAACATACAAAAATACAATATTTTCGGCAGATATGGAATAGTTCAGGGGCTAAATTGGCATTTTTATGTCAATCGCCGGTTCAGCAAAAGCCATTTCGAGTAGACGAATAGCGTGAACGCATGGCAAAGCGAATGTTGTGGTGTTATGTTTTTTCACTACTTTTGCACAGCGGCCAGGCCAAGCCCCCCGACAGCAATGCCTGACCGCACAACGATTTTTCACGCATAGCAAAAAACGACACACATAGCCCTATGATCCTCAATCCGCTTTTCGTCAAGCAAATGGAATCGATTCTACCCGCCAGCGAGTGCCAGGCCCTTGTGGAAGCCATCAGCGACAGCGAGCCAACCGTTGCGGTGCGCGTCAACAGTCGCCGAGGCGCATCAGTGCCGCCTAGCGCGCAGTGTGTGCCCTGGTGCCCCACAGGCTTTTACATTGACGGCGACAGACCCCAATTCACATTCGACGTCGACTTCCAGTCGGGACTGTATTATGTGCAAGATGCGTCGTCGATGTTCATATCACACGTGATACGGCAACTTGTTGCCGACAAACCTGTGCGGTATCTCGACCTATGTGCCGCACCGGGCGGAAAGACCACCGCAGCCATCGGAGCCCTGCCCGAAGGCTCGCTTGTGGTGGCCAATGAGATTGTGCCGTTGCGCGCCCGTGTGCTGCGCGACAATGTGGCACGCTGGGGCAGCGCCCACTGCCTGGTCAGCTGCAACGCGCCCAAGGCATTTTCATGGCTGACGGGATTTTTCGATGTCGTGGCCGCCGATGTCCCCTGCAGTGGCGAGGGAATGATGCGCAAAGACACCACCGCGGCCGAGCAGTGGACTCCACAGATTGTGGAACAATGCGCCACGCGGCAACGCTCAATAATCGACGACGTGTGGCCGGCATTACGGCCGGGCGGACTACTCATTTACAGCACATGCACCTACAACCGCCAGGAAAACGAGCAGATGATCGACTACCTTGTGGAGCATTATGGAGCCGAGTCGGTTGAAGTGCCCATCGACCCCAATTGGGGAATCGGGGGTGGCATAGACACCACCTGCCACTGCTATAGATTCATGCCCCACATCACCCGCGGCGAGGGCCTTTTCATGAGCGTGGTCCGCAAGCCAGGCCACTTCCCTGCCGCCATGCCAGGCAAGCCACGCAAAGCCCGAGGAAGTGAGCAAGGCAAGTCCCCTCAAGGCGCAGACGACGCTTCCCACTGGCTGAGCACACCGGAAGCATTCTCGCTCGCCACCACAGCCGACGGCACCATAGTAGCTTCGCCTGCCGACCGCCAGGCAGAACTTGCCGTGCTGCGACAGACGCTCAACCTGGTTCATAGCGGAACGGCACTTGGCTCCATCAAAGGCCGCAAAATCGTCCCAAGCCAAGAGCTGGCATTCTCACGGCATTTGGCTGAAGGAGCCTTCCCAACTGTGGAAGTCGACTACTCCACCGCCATGGCCTTCCTGCGAGGCGAGGCTCTCGGAGCAATAGGCGGAGCCCATGGCTATTGCCTTCTCACCCACCGCAATGTGCCTCTTGGCTTCGTCAACAATCTTGGCAACCGAGCCAACAGCCTGCTGCCCAAGACACTGCGCATCCTCAGCCACACCGTCCCAGCCCAAGAGCCAACAGTGCTCCACCCCAAGCCGTAGCACACTACTTCGGAACAACCCGCCGTCAAAGCCGCCGACCCACCAAAAACTTTAGTGATTATGACGCAAAATTACCCGCAACGTAATTACTTAATTTACTGTATATTAGCCTGTGAAAGCTTCATTTTACCAAAATCTTCTCAGTAGCAAGCCACACTGCAAGAAGGAATTTCACAATGGATTTCGCGAGGGAAATGACAGTTGTGGTTGTGGTTACGTTTCCGTATCGGTGCCTTATGCCCAACCTCCTTGCACCATCCGGAATACTACGCTATTTTACGCCCATTTTATACTAAGCAGAACCCATTTCACGGGCCAATGTGCCACAGCATGTTGCCAATGCGGTTCAATTACACTACCTTTGTAAAAAACTGATATTATCTATAGTATATTCATAACACACATTACTATCATGAGAAGATTCCTACTCCTGATTGGCGCAATGCTCACTGTGGCATCGGCATTTGCCGCCACCAGCGTGCGCGAAGAGTTCAAAGCCGACGTGCGCCGCAGCGCCAACAACTATCAGGCATATCCCGACAAGAATCTGCCGACGCTCACTCCCGCCCCACAGGGCTACGAGCCGTTCTACATCAACCACTATGGCCGCCACGGCAGCCGGTGGCTCATCAGCAAGGGCCAATACGGATTTCCGATATCGCAACTCGAGAAAGCCGAGAAAGCGGGCAAGCTCACCGAGCGGGGCAAGCAAGTGCTCGACACGCTGCGCATGGTGCGCGCCGCATCAACCCTGCGACTGGGCGAGCTTAGCGACATAGGCGCCGAGCAACACCAGGGCATAGCCGCACGCATGATGCGCAATTTTCCGCAAGTGTTCAAGGGCGACGCACCCGTCGATGCCAAGTCGACCATCGTCATCCGCTGCATCCTCTCGATGCAGAACGAAACCGACATCCTCAAGTCGCTCAACCCCGAGATGCGCATCACCACCGACGCTTCGGAGCACGACATGTATTACATGAACTATTCCGACTCAGTGATCAAACCCTTGCGCAAAAGCGTTGAGCACCTGTATCAGAAACTCGCCGA
Source organism: Agathobacter rectalis (assembly GCA_963625945.1). Classification (GTDB taxonomy): domain Bacteria; phylum Bacteroidota; class Bacteroidia; order Bacteroidales; family Muribaculaceae; genus Sodaliphilus. The sequence goes on from CAVFVP010000001.1 coordinate 105,883, forward strand.
CAAACTGATAAACACCAAACACGTCTACAAGGTGCTGTTTACCGACCAAAAGTGGGCCAACAACAACATCGACGGCCGTGAGCTGATGATTAAACTGTTTGACGTGGCCGCCAACATGCAGAGCCACCACCGGTTTGAGAACGTGAACTTCTACAATGTATTCTCAGACGACGACATCTACAACATTTGGCAATACAACAACGCTCGCTGGTATCTGCTCTCGGGAGAGACCCCGCTCACACGCTGCCGCATGGACTACAACCAGGCCAACCTGCTACGCAACTTCATCGACGCAGCCGACAAGGGCATAGCCCTCGGACGCAACAGCGCCACACTGCGGTTTGGCCACGAATCGGTACTGCTGCCGCTTGTGTGCCTTATGGGAATCAACGGGGCCGACTACCACACGACCGACCTTGAGACTCTTGCCGACCACTGGCAGGCCTATAAGATATACCCCATGGGGGCCAACCTGCAAATGATATACTACCGCAAGCCAGGCAACAGCGACGTGCTGGTAAAGGTGCTGCTCAACGAGCATGAGGCAACCCTGCCGGTGAAGACCGACGTTGCTCCATATTACCACTGGAGCGACGTGCGCGCCTACCTTCTCGACAAACTGTCGCGGCAGCCCAAACCTTAACCCACCTCCAAATGAAGAAGTCACTACTGATGGCAATTGCAGCCGTGTGCGTGATGTGCGCCACGGCCAGCACTCCCCGCGAGCAAATTGCCGAAATTCCCGGACGCGCAGGCAGCAACCACTTTGCCTACCCCTATCCCGACGAGGCCACTCTGCCCGAACTCACTCCCGCCCCACAGGGCTACGAGCCGTTTTTCATCAACCACTACGGCCGCCACGGCAGCCGGTGGCTCACCGGCAAAGGCACCTACCTGCGCCCTGTGGCCCAGCTTGAAATGGCCAACCGCCACGGAGCACTCACGCAAGCCGGGCGCGAACTGCTGACAGCACTGAGCACACTGGCCGATGCCTCGGCCGGACGCGTGGGCGAGCTCACCGACATTGGCGCCAAGCAGCACCAGGGCATCGCCACACGCATGATGCGCAATTTCCCGCAGGTGTTTAACGGCAACGCACATATCGATGCCAAATCGACCATCATTATCCGCTGCATCCTCTCGATGCAAAACGAGACCATGACCATGCGCTCAATCAACCCCGAGCTGCGCATCACCACCGACGCTAGCTATCACGACATGCACTACATGGGTTGGGGATTCGGCGAAGACACATGCGCCAACGCACTGCGCAAGAGCCAACGACGGCTCACCGACAGCGTGAAGCGCGCAATGGTGCATCCCGAGCGCTTTGCAGCCTCGCTCATAACCGACAAAGACCTGCTGCGCGACAGCATCGACCCAACGGGGCTGATGGTCGACGTGTTTGACGTGGCCGGGTCGATACAAGGCCACGAAGCATACAAGAACTTCGACCTTTACCGATTCTTCACCGCCGACGAAATATACGACCTGTGGCGCAACAAAAACATCTACTGGTATGTGCAGTGGGCCAACGCTCCGCAAAACGGCAACCGCATGCCCTACATTGAGCGAGAACTGCTGCAAAACATGGTGGCAACGGCCGACAGTGCCATCGCCACCCAGTGGAGAGGAGCCGCATTGCGGTTTGGCCACGAGACTTGCCTGCTACCGCTCGCCTGCCTTATGGAGCTCGACAGTGTGAACTACTCATGCACCGATCTCGCCACACTGGCCGACCACTGGCAAGACTACAACATATTCCCAAAGGCATGCAACATCCAGATGGTGTATTACCGCAAGCCCGGCAACAGCGACGTGCTGGTGAAAGTGCTGCTCAACGAGCATGAGGCAACCCTGCCGGTGAAGACCGACGTGGCCCCATATTACCACTGGAGCGACGTACGCGCGTTTTTCCTTGCCAAACTCACACGCAAAATAGATTGGCGCCCATGATCGAAACGGCCTAAGCGCCACCTGCCACCATTTACCGCCACAGGCTGCCCACGCCACACCGGGCAGCCTGTGGCTTTTTTTCACCCGACCTGGGCATGCAGATGCTTCCACATGGCAATCAAGTGTGATTGACACGCCGGCAAATACCTACAATTGGGTATTTCTCAGCCATCACAACAGCCATAATTTTGTGATTTAGGTTAAAGCAGGACTTAATATGGAACCCGGCCAATGCCTGCGCACATATCCCCAAGTGCACAGGGAGAGGCTCCGGCAACCAATAAATATATGACAGTTGCACCCTCTACAAAAATAAAAAACGTAACTTTACGGTCCGATATAATTAAAGAAGCAAACATACATAGCACCACAACTAAAAAAACAACACAAAGCCTATGGCAAAAAAATCACTCTTTTTAATCTGCACCCTTTTGGGAGCTTCGACCATTCACTCCAATGCCGCATCATGGGAAGGCGCAGGCACGGCAGCAAACCCATACAAAATCACTACGGTTGCCGACCTCGAGGCTCTCAACGAAGGCCTAACGGCCTCTAATTCCTATTACGGAAAGTATTTTCTCCAAACAGCCGACATCGACGCAACAGCCGGCGGCTCCACTTTTGCCGGCATTGGCCAAGGCAACAACACCTCAGTGACGTTTGCCGGCACATACGATGGCGGTGGCAAGTCGATACACAATCTGAAAATCGACGGAATAGTCTATGACACCAATGGCAAAGCCGACCAAAAGACATCAAACGTCACCGCCGGACTGTTTGGTTTCATCTCGGCCAACGGCACAGTGAAAAACCTGACCATCGCCTCCGACTGCTCATTCAAGGCATTCCGCATCGTGGGATCGGTTGCGGGCAAATGCTACGGCCGCATTGAGAATTGCTACAACTTTGCGCCAGTGGTAGCCGTGAGCAATGCTGCCGGAGGCATTGTAGGACAGGCAGCCGACTCCGCATCGGCCATCTACGGATGTTATAACGCCGGCAAGGTGGCCGTAGGATTCAACACCGTGGGCGGCATTGCCGGCACAACCGAAGGCCACCTCGCCTATTGCCAGAACGATGGTGATGTGGCGGCCGAGTTTGTCAACAGCTACAAGGCAGCCGGGCAGCAATATGCAGCCGGCGGAATCGTAGGCAGCATGGGGCAGTATGCCACTGTATCATACAACATCAACACCGGCAATGTGACCGGCACTTATGTGGTGGGAGGCGTCACGAGCGCCACACCCATGTATGGATCAACCCTTGTGGGCAACATCAACTACGGAGCCGTGAGCTACCAATATGCCGGAGCCAATTCCATCGGCTCCATCATTGGCAGCGAGAGCAACCGCGACTGCTTGCTCAGGCATAACTACTTCGACAAGCAAATAGGCTACTACGACGGTGTGGGCACAGCCTCACACGTGGGCGTTGACGGGCTGACCACCACGCGCCTCACCGACGGCCGCGCACTTGACGGGCTCGACAGCACAAAATATGACTGGACTGCCGGAGTGTATCCCGTGCTGGCACAGTTTAAAGACCAAGCCGCAGCCAAGGCCAACCGCGCAATAGTGGCTTATCTGAACGATAGCGAAAACATCCAGGCTATAAGTTCGTCCGCCACTCTGAGCAAAGCCGCCACATGGACATTGAGGAAAGGAACCGCATTCAGCCTGGCCGACGGCACCCTCACCGTTGGAACCCACACATCACTGGCCGAAACCGACACACTTGTGGGCACAATCGGCAACCAGACAAAAGCCCTTCTGCTACGCTCGCTCAACTACAACACACAGTTTGACGGCGATGGCACCGAGGCCTCGCCATTCCTCATCAAGAGCGCTGCCGATATGGCCCTGCTGAGCACACTCACCAACACCCACCATATCACATTCGAAGGCAACAGCTTCAAGGTGGTCAACGACCTTGACTTCGACGGCACTGAATATGCTCCCGTGGCAGTCGACGGCAACAACTTCAAGGGCAGCTTCGACGGAGGCGGCAAGCAATTCAAGAACGTGAACTTCACCATCTCGGGCACATCGGGCTACCGCGCCTTGTTTGGCAACGTGGGAAAAGAAGGCTCCGTGCGCAACATTGTACTAGCCTCGGGCACTCTGAGCAGCTACCGCGGCACGGCCGGCATTGCCGGCAAAGTGTACGGCACGGTAGACAACTGCGAGAACCATGCCGTAATGGCCAATACCAAATCGGGTGGCAACGGAGGCATTGCCGGCATGGTGTGGAGCGGGGGCAAGGTGAGCAACTGCCGCAACTACACCAACCACGAGAGCGTACGCACCTACCTTGGCGGCGTTGTCTACTACGTGGACCAAGGCGGTGTGGTGGAAGGCTGCTATAACTACGGGAATCTGACCTCCACTCTAGGCACGGCTGCAGGCATAGCCGCATCATGCAACGGCACAGTGCGCAATTGCGTCAACTATGGTTCGGTGACCTGCCCAAGCACGCTGAGCGGAATCGTTGCCATGCTTGACGGCAACGGCCTGGTGGAAAACTGCGTCAACTACGGCGACATGATTCCCGACACGCTTAAAATGTCGGCCTCAATCGGCGGCATTGTAGCCTCTTCGCTCTACACCGAGGGGACAACTAATGTGATAAAAGGTTGCTCAAACTACGGCAAACTCACAGCCAAGGGCAACGTGGGCGGCATTGTGGGCAAGGCACAACCCGGAATTGTGATTGAGGGTTGCGCAAACTATGGCAAAATCACCGGCCTGGCATCGGAATCCTATTCAATGGGCGGCGGAATTGCAGGCAATATCGAGACCCGCGCCAACAGCACAAACCGCATTAACCAGTGCCTCAACGCAGGCGACATAGATGCCGACTTCGACTATGTGGGCGGCATTGTGGGCTCACTCAATGCCGAACTGAGCGATTGCCACAACATAGCCAGCGTGAACGGCAAGAGCCGTGTGGGAGGTATCGCCGGGGCTGCCGCCTCAACGGCAACCATATCGGGCGTGTACTCGGCGGGAACAGTAAGCGGCGACGACGCCACCACTGGCAACATCGCCGGCTCTTGCACAGCAACGGTAACCGGGGCATACTTCGACAGCACTATCGGCACAAGCCACTCTGCCGATGCCGCAACAGTGAAAGGAGTCGACCCCAAGACCCTATGCTCAATCACACCCAGCGCAGCCTACATCAACACCACCGGGTCTTACCCCACGCTCTCGTTGCTGGCCGACAGCGCCGCAGCCAACTTTTTTGCCGCCACCGTACTCACGGCTGACGGCGAACCGTATGCCGACGTGAAATCGCCACTCACAATCGGAGCCCCAACCGGAACCCTATGGACATCATCGGCCAATCTGACGGTTGACGGCAACACCGTGAACATCACTGCCGACGGCGAGGCTTGGCTCACCAAGACATTCGGCAACTTTGCAAAGACATACAACCTGCACGTAACCGCAAACTCTGGCATAGGAAGCATTAGCGTCCAAAAGACCATTGCAACCGAAACATATTACGACCTTCAAGGTCACCGACTCACGTCGCCCACTGGCGTAGTGGTGAAAGTGGTGCGCTACAGCGATGGCACCACTTCGGCAGTGAAAGCAATGGTTAAATAAGACTATCCGATTCAAAGTAACGGACACATAGCACACACATTGGCCGGGAGTCTGAAGGATTACCTTCAGGCTCCCGGCTACATATATTGCACCATCACGCACGGTCAATACTGAGCGGCGTGGAGTAAAATAACGGTTGTGAATTGAGAAACGGATGCGATGCGGAAATAACAGCCGTCACACAGTGGCCGTTATGAACGTGGCACTACCTTCGAAATGCAATTGGCGCACCACAGCAGGCACCAAGATAGTCTCGCCCCTGCGCATAGGAGTCACACAGCCACCAGTACTGGTTACCGAAGCCTCACCATCAATGCACATCACCACCAGAAATGCGTCGTGCGGCATACGCAAATCAAATTCATGCTCCACAATCACGCGGTCGACGTTAAAGAAAATACTGTTGATGAGAGAAGTTATACCCTTGCTGCGCACATAATTGCGCTTGCAGTCGGTGGCTATCGTATAGTCGATGGCATCGGCGGCAAGGTCGGTATGCAACTGACGTGGCTTGCCATCCTTGTCAAGACGGTTGAAATCATACACACGGTAGGTTATGTCGCTCGACTGCTGTATTTCGGCAAGCAAGTTGCCGGCCCCAATGGCATGGATGCGGCCCGCTGGCAGGAAAAAGATGTCGCCAGGGTGTGTCTCATGGCTGGCCACGGCATTAAGAATGGTATTGTCGGCCACCATGCGACGATACACATCAGGTGTGATGGTTCGGCGCATTCCGGCATACAGTTTGGCATTGGGGTCACTGTCAATGATATACCACATTTCGGTTTTTCCGTTGCAACCGTGACGTTCTTGGGCCAAATCATCATTGGGATGCACCTGCACCGATAGGTTGAGCTTGGCATCAATTATCTTCACAAGCAGTGGAAACTCGTCGCCGTGTTTGCGATAGACGCGCTTGCCCACCAGGTCGCCGCGATATTTGCGTATGAGCTCGCGCAAGTTGAGGCCCCTGTCCTCACCCTCGAGCACCACCGACTCGTGCCCCCGAAGTCCCGACACCTCCCAGCTCTCGCCTATGTGGCTTTCATCAATGTGCACACCCTTGAAGGTGCCGATTTTATCGCCACCCCAAAGCACCTGTTTCAGGTTTAAGCCGAACTTTAATGGTCGAAGTATGCTCATTGAAATCAGTATAGCGTGTAAAGAGTGCTGCAAAATTACGCAATTTAATCGACACACTTTCGCGTTTGTCCAAAAATGTGGCTTCGCGACAAACAAAACGGCAATAAAAAAAGGATAATTGTCTCCCGACAATTAACCTTAAAACTTAAAATCTAATACCATGAAAAACCGATGCAAATTTATGCCTAAAATCAGACTGCAACCAAAACAGAATGCGGCAAAATAGCCACGGTTAAGGTTATTTAACTAATCATAGTGCCCAATATGGTGGTTCACACCGCTTTGCAGTCCGACTGCACTGAATTGACAGCAGCCAATAGACACACAAGTGGGGCGCGCTTGCCACAACGGCACTGCGCACCCCACTCATGTGTATGTTGTGTGGCACAATGTGAATTTCGCTGGCGGCACAAGAGCCAGAAGGGTTAAAGAGCCACCGCGCGAATCACGACATTATCTGCGTTTTTTCTTTCCTTTCGTTTTTTGGGCACTGGCAGCTTTCTTACTCTTGGCTGTTGACGGAATCTTTATGTTGTCGCCAGCTGTAATCTTGTCGCCCTTTATCTTATTGGTCTGGCGCAACTCGTCGACGCTCACACCGGTTTTTTTGGCGATAGTGATAAGGTTGTCGCCCTTTTGGATGGTGTAGTTTTGCGCTGCGGCCTGTTTCTTGTTTTTAGCCCTGCTGCTGCGTGCGTTCTTGTAGGTCGATTCCTTCGACGTTTTGTTCTTCTTGACGTTGGCTGCCGAATTCTTGCCGTAGCGGGCCTTGTCCTTACCATAGCGCGACGATGCGTCGGCCATGTCGTTGGTCACCTTCTTGGCCTTTGCTGCCGGAGCTGTTGCCCTGGTCTCAGTTTTCGGTTGCTGGGCCACGGCAGCAGGAACCTGCTGCTTAGGCTGACTTTGACGGGCTTTTGGTGCCGGAACATCGTCAATGCGATACGAGCCCTTGTAAGGCGTGTTGGTGGCGGCCACCTTATTTTCCTGCTCCACCACACTCACTGTGGCATCGCCGTCGAGTTGGCCATTGGCCGTAGCCTGGGCCGTGAGCTGAGAGCCGTCGTCGCCGGCATCAGAGTGCTTGACGATTTTCAACACCTGACCACGACGCAGTTTCGAGCCCGTGAATCCGTTGAGAGAGCGAATTTCGTCGGTCGAGACGCCGTAATAGAATGCGATACCCGCAAGGCTCTCGCCCTTCTGCACCTTGTGATAGACGGTTTTGCCCTCACCAGCCGACTGCTGAGACGATTGCGCGTCGGCCACATTGTAGCTTGCACCGCCAGGCTCCACCACCTCTCGCTGCGCATAGAGGTCGGGGCGGTAAGAGGCAATGCTGTCTTCTGTGAGAATAAAGCTATAGATTTGCTGCGATGGCAAGGCCAGCGTGTAGGGACGCGAGTCACCCGGAATCACATCGTGGCGATATTGCGGATTAAGCACCCTTATCTCCTCGATGGGGATGTTGAGCACCTGGGCAATTTGGTTGAAATTCACGCGGCGGTTCACGCTCACGGTGTCGACCACAATCGGTTTCTTGGCGAGCGACGGGCTGATGTTATGCTCCTTGAAATAGGTCATTATGTAGTTGGCCGCAATGAAAGCCGGCACATAGCCGCGGGTTTCGCGTGGCAGATAGTCGTAGATTGCCCAGAAGTCGGGATTACCCTCCACACCGGCACGTCTAATGGCTTTGTTGACATTGGCCGGGCCGCAGTTATAGGCGGCAATGGCCAGCGACCAGTCGCCGTAGATGTTATGCAGCTGCTTGAAGTAGACAGCGGCCTTCTCCGACGAGCGGTAAGGGTCGCGGCGCTCGTCGACAAGCGAGTTGACCTCAAGACCCACGCCCTTGGCTGTGGCAATCATAAACTGCCACAGACCGCTTGCGCCCACAGGAGAGACGGCATTAGGATTGAGAGCAGACTCAATCACGGGCACATATTTGAGTTCGAGCGGCAGTCCCTCCTTCTCGAGAGCCTGCTCGAAAATGGGCATATAATATAGGCTCATGCCCAGCATCTGCTCCACAAGAGTGCGGTTGCGCTTGATGTAGCGTTCAATGTAAGAACGCACTATTTGGTTAAACGGGAGTTCGATCACCGATGGAATGGCTTTCAGGCGGCGCACATATTCGGCATCGCTCACGTTTCCCACCGAGCGTTTCTCCACGTCTTTATCGAGTATGGCGTAGTTCTGCAGATACCAGTTGTTCATCATTTCGCGAGTATCGGTTTCAAAGCTTGCCGGATACACGATAGCCGTGTCGGTGATGGTTTCTTTAATCGAGAGGATTGAGTGCTTGGGAACGGGGCGTGCCATAGTTGTGGCAGCCGCCGTGAGCAGCATTGCAATCGTCAACATAGTCTTTTTGTTTCGTAGCATATTTCTCGTCTCTCTATGTGGTTTTTATCCTGATTACATTAAAAATTGATGGCGCACTGCAGTCCTACCGATGGCAGACGTGTGATTTGCGGATCGATTACTGCAGGCTTGACCCGCATACTCAAGTCGGGCGACACATCGAAGTGTGCCAGCGAGGCATCGACGTAGGCATCGACTATGCTGAGCAGATACACGCCCACCATTGAGAAGATGCAAATGTCGCGGTAGCGGCGGTAATAGTCCTTTTTGCTTTTCAGCGCCCTTTTCAGCCATGCCATATCGAGGTCGCTCTCCTTGGTTGTGGGCGGATAGAAGTCCATATAGCTGTTGGTGCTGGGGTCGTTGTCGGTGGCATCGCGATAGGCGCGGGTGTAGTCGTTGAGCATGCGGTTGTTCCATGCCATGCCATAGCCGAGCCCCACAAAAGCACCCACCACTATGGGCAGTTTCCAGTAGCGGCGGTTATAGATTTGCCCCAGTCCGGGACACAGCACCGACAACCAAAGGGCACGAGTCGGGTCGGGGTTAAACGGCTTTAGCTGTCCCAGGCTGGCGGCCACAGGCATCTGTGTGGGCGGGATTATCTCCACACCTTCCACACCGGCCAGCGAGTCGATAGAGCTAAAATGGATGGTGTCGCCCGAGACATCGACCACACGCACCAGGTTGTGGTGCGAAACCGAGTCGCTGGCGGCCTTTGAACGGCCCGAGTCTTCGTCGGGCACCACCACAGGAGTGCGCTTGTGGCGCTTGCGCTGGGGCGTGGCTGCCACCTTGGCCGTGCTGCGCTGAGGCTTTGACACCGCTTGGGCAACGGCTGGCACAGGCACAATGAGGAGCAGACACAACAATAATGCCATGCCCACCATCGACGTGTGTGTGATGCTCACTTGCCTTTTCACAAAGTTGCCTGAATAAGCCGTTGTGTGGCGTGAATGTTATTTCTCGTCACTCTTTATCTTGTCAAAGATACTAATAATTCTCTCCAATTCGTCCTCATCCTTGAACGGGAATGTTATTTTTCCTTTACCCTTTAAGTCACAGGAGAATCCCACCTGCACTCCGAAAGAAGATGACAAGTGCTTGCGAAGCACCTCAAAATCACTATTATTCAGCTTTTTAGCCTTCGAATCATCGTCTTCTTGCTTGGAGCTGTCAGCCTCTTGATATTGCTTTGCGAGCTGCTCGACCTGACGCACCGATAAACCTTTTTTAAGCGTTTCGTTATATAATTTTAACTGAAGTGATGGTTTGTCCACACTAAGCAGTGCACGGGCGTGCCCCATATCCACGCGCTTGTCGCGCAAGCCAAGTTGCACCTCGGCAGGAAGTTTCAGCAGGCGCAAAAAGTTGGCTATGGTAGCTCTTTTTTTACCAATGCGCTCACTCAGACGTTCCTGTGTGAGGTTATACTGGTCGATCAACTTACGGAATGTAAGTGCGATTTCTATAGCGTTGAGATCCTCGCGCTGAATGTTCTCAATCAGCGCCATCTCGGTGAGCTCGGCGTCGTTGGCTGTGCGCACGTAGGCCGGCACTGTGTCGAGTCCTGCGAGTTTGGCGGCCCGGTAGCGGCGCTCGCCCGAGATAATCTGGTAGTTGCCCGAGCCCATGCTGCGCAAAGTGAGTGGCTGGATGATGCCCAGTTCGCGGATTGACGAGGCGAGCTCCTCAAGAGCCGTCTCGTCGAACGACGTGCGCGGCTGGTCGGGGTTGGGTGATATTTGGTCGATTCGTATTTCGTTGATGGCCGATGAGCCGCTCGTCTGTATGTTGTCCATCGAGATGAGCGAGTCAAGCCCACGGCCCAATGCGTTACGGTGTTGTCCTTTCATTATATGCTTATTGTGGTTTTAGGGTGTTGATAAAGCGCCTCACTGCTTGTGCGGCACGCGGTTTTTACCAATGAGTTCCTTGGCCAGCTGAATGTGGCTTGTGGCACCGCGGCTTGCCGGATCGTAGAGCAGAGCCGGAAGTCCGTGGCTCGGGGCCTCGCTCAAGCGTATGTTGCGCGGGATCACGGTGTTGAACACCATGTCGCCGAAGTGGCTTTTCAACTCCTCGTAAATTTGGTTGGCAAGGCGCAGACGGGCATCATACATTGTGAGCAGGAATCCCTCGATTTTGAGCGCCGTGTTGAGCTTCGACTTGATGATTCTGATGGTGTTGAGCAACTTGCTGATGCCTTCAAGGGCGAAATACTCGGCCTGGACCGGAATTATCACGCTATCGGCTGCCGTGAGGGCATTCACTGTGATCAAACCCAGCGAGGGGCTGCAGTCAATCAGGATGTAGTCGTAGTCGTCCTTGATTTCGGCGATGGCCTTGCGGAGCACATTCTCGCGGTCGGGCTTGTTGATGAGTTCAAGTTCGGCGCCCACAAGGTCGATGCGCGAGCCCACCAAGTCGAGCCCCTTGACGCAAGTGGCAACTTCGGCACCGTGCAGAGGGTATTCATCGACGAGGCACTCGTAGATCGACGAGGTCATCTGTCGCGGATCCACGCCAAGGCCCGATGTGGCATTGGCTTGCGGATCGGCATCTAGCAGCAGCACTTTCTTCTTGCTTGCCGCCAGCGATGCCGCCAGATTGATTGCAGTGGTGGTCTTTCCCACACCGCCTTTTTGGTTTGCTATTGCTATTGTTTTTCCCATGTAGATGAATTTCTATAGACTCCTGCGCAACCCGACACATCGACCGGCGTTGTGGCACGACCTCCGACTGACTGCCTGCGCAAGACGATGCAAAGAAATCAATTTTCGAGCTAACCAACCACAAAAAATCAGTTAAAAATGGCATTTCTGTTGATAACTCGACACAATTGTTAATAACTTCGGCATCGCCGTAACAGAGCATTGTGCCACAGCATTATGCCGCCGTGGAACTTAGGGCCGCCCTGGTGTGGAACGCACCCAATGCCGGCGCAGCATACGCCAGGCCTCGCCTATTACAAGCACCGGCATTGTGCCCACAACCACTATCACCCAATCGATGAAATGAAGCGGCTCAAGATTAAACATAAGTCCGCCATAGTTCACAATCAATATCTGGCCGAAGAATATCAGCAAGGCAATAAGCATGAACCCGCGGCAGCCCTTCAAGCTCAACGCCGAGCGGTGTGTGGCGTAAGCCCGGGCATTAAACATGTTCCAGAACTGCATCATCACAAAGATGGTGAAGAACAGGCTCGACTCATAGGAGGTGATGGTGTGCATGCCGCGAGGGTCGATTTTGAACGACTCAAACAGCGACAGGATGTAGGACGATGATGTGGCCATGTCGACATTTACGCTCTTTATGAGCCAGAACACAAACACAAGCACGACGGCAAAAATGCCGCCCACGGCAAAGATGTTTGTTGCCATCGGCCGGTCGATGATGAAACTGTGCCGGTCGCGCGGCTTCTGCCGCATCACGCTGTGGTCGGGCGGCAACGACGCAAGAGCCATTGCGGCAAACGTGTCCATTATGAGGTTGACCCACAGCATTTGCGTCACGTTGAGCGGGGCGTCAATGCCCATGACCGACCCGGCAAGCACCACAACACACGCAGCCACGTTGACTGTCATCTGAAACAAGATGAAACGCTGGATATTCTTGTAGAGCGACCGCCCCCACATCACAGCCCGGCCTATACTTGAAAACGAATTGTCGATAATCGTTATGTCGCTTGCCTCCTTGGCCACCGAGGTGCCGTCGCCCATCGAAAGACCCACATGGGCAGCCTTGAGGGCAGGGGCGTCGTTGGTGCCGTCGCCAGTCACAGCCACCACCTGGCCGCAACGCTGGAGCGACTCCACAAGGCGCCGTTTGTCCATGGGGCGCGCCCGGGCTATGATCTTTATCTTGCCCACACGCTCGTCAAGCTGTGCGTCGGTGAGAGCGGCAAACTCAGTGCCGGTGATAATGTTGTCGGCACCGTCGGTATCAGTCCACAAGCCTATTTGCCTGCCTATCTCGGTGGCGGTTCCCGGGGTGTCGCCCGTGACTATCTTCACTGCTATTCCGGCATCAAAGCACTCCTTTACCGCAGCCGGAACGTCGGGACGCACCGGGTCGCTTATTGCCACTATGCCAAGGAAAGTGAGGTTTGACGCCACTATTGCGCCGTTGGCCACCGGCTCCTCGCCATCGTCGAGTACACGGTAGGCAAAACCGAGCGTGCGCATGGCCTGATGCTGGTATTGCAGCAGTTGCAGGTTGATTTCGGCCCGAGACACACCGCCACACGTCTGGCTGCACATGGGGTATATTATCTCGGTGGCCCCCTTCACATAGAGCACCCTGCGGCCCGAGACACCGCTTCGCACCACGGTGGCCATATACTTACGGTCGGTACTGAACGGCACCTCCTCAATCACATGAGCGGCATCCCTGAGGTCGCGATAATTTATGCCCTGGTCGTTGAGCCAAAGGAGCAAAGCGCCCTCAGTGGGGTTGCCTATGGCCTGCGGTTGCTTTGGGTCGGCAAGATTGAGCTGGGCAGTGGAATTGACAGCAAGCCCCTCGGCCGTGTACCGGCTGATTTCGTCGGCATCCAGCCGCTGGTCGTCGCCAAGCGCATAAAAGTTGGTGTGACTCACTCTCATCTGGTTTTTGGTGAGTGTTCCTGTCTTGTCGGTGCATATCACGGTGGTGGCGCCCATCGTCTCGCAAGCGTGAAGCTTACGCACCAAGTTGCTGGTCTTGAGCATGCGTCGCATGCTGTAGGCCAGACTTAATGTCACAGCCATAGGCAGACCCTCAGGCACAGCCACCACCACAAGCGTGACCGCCATCATCACCGTCTGCAAGAAGAAGGCCAGCAAGTCGAGCCAATTCAGCGGATCGGCGTGGCCGGTGACAAAATAGTAAATAATGCGCCCCAACACCACAAGCGACGCCACCACATAGCTGGCGCGAGAGATGAACCGGCTGAGGCCGTCGAGCTGCGTGTTGAGAGGTGTCGTCACGCTGTCGTCGATTTGGGCAGCCACATACACCTTGCCGTTTTCAGTGGCATCACCCACGGCATCGACACGGCACACCCCGTGGCCTTCCATCACTTTGGTGCCACGCAGCACACGGTTTGACGGGAATGTGGCATCAGCATCAAAATCGGCCTCGACTGTGGTTTTGGCACACAGGGGCTCGCCCGTGAGCGACGACTCGTCGACTTGCAGCGAAGTGGCTTCAACAAGTGTGGCATCGGCAGGAATCTCCTCGCCAGTGTTGAGCATAACCACATCGCCCACCACCACATCCTTTTTAGGCACGTGCTGCACATTGCCGTCGCGCACCACCTCCACCAGTTCCTCATCGTTCACCTGGTTGAGCAGGGCAAACTCCTTGTCGGCCTTCCATTCAAACACAAATGCCAAGACCGTGGCAAGCAAGATGGCCACAAAAATGCCCACAGGCTCAAAAAACACATGAAGGCCCTGGTCAAGGCCAAAATACTCATATAGCGAAATGCCCACAGAGAGGACTCCTGCCACAAGCAGAATCACGATGAGAGGGTCCTTGAATTTCAACAGAAGTTTCATCCACCACGGCTCACGCACAGGCGGCGTGAGCACATTGGAACCATACTTTTCACGGCTCGCAACCACCTGACGGGTTGTGAGTCCTGTAATTTTATGAGTTGTCATGATTTTAATAGTGATTCAATCGATAAACCCGGCTATGCAGAAACATTTCCGACGCCTCCCTTTAATATAACAATAATCATGCCAAAGATAAGCAATATTAATACAACCACAAAATCCAACAAGATTATGCGGCGGGCGCCTCTCACCATCGGTTGATATGTACAGGCAAGCCGCGAACCCATTAATTTTGCACGACACTTTCACCAACACTTATTTTTATCCAACAAGCCAATGAAACATTTCACAATCGAGGAACTCACGCGGTCGGCAACGGCCGAGGCCCGCGGGATAGACAACACACCGCCGCCAAAAGCCGTGGCTGCGCTCGAAACCCTGGTTGACAAGGTGCTCGACCCATTGCGCGAAGCTTGGGGCGCTCCCGTCAAAATCACAAGCGGCTACCGCTCAAGCGAGCTCAACAAGGCCGTGGGAGGCGTGCCACACAGCCAGCACACACTGGGCGAAGCCGCCGACATCAGCCTGGGCTCGTCAAGGCAAAACGCCCAATTGTGGGCACTGCTACGCACCCTCGACCTCCCGGTAGACCAAGCCATCAACGAGCACGACTTCCAGTGGATACACATTTCATGCGGCCCACGCAACCGCCGCAGCTATTTTGCCATCAGATGACGGCCCACACAAAAACACATCACACCATGAAAGATTATTCAGCACACAATCAAGCGAGCCAGACCGACACCGATGTGCTCGCCGCCGCTTACCGGGCATGGGAAGCGTGCGGACAACTGCGCAAGGCAAGGCTCAGATGCAAGCGGTTTGTCTATGGCGACCAATGGGGCGACCTTACTGTAGACCCCACCGGCAACCAAGTCACCGAATGGGACCGCTATTGCATGCAGGGATGCACCCCTATCACCAACAACCTCATACGCCAGTTGGTGCGCACCGTGGTGGGGCGGTTCAGGTCACAACTCAGCAGCGAGAGCGACGACAAAAGCGCCCACCTCGAGCAAGTGAACGATGCCAACTGCCTCGATGAGCTCGACAGCCGGGCTCTTGAGGAATTCCTAATTTCGGGATGCTGCATACAGCGCGTCGACATAGAGCACAATCTGTGCGGCCACACGGCCCGTGTCGACAACGTGAACATCAACCGATTCTTCGTGAACGCATACACCGATCCGCTGGGCCGCGACTGCGAGATAGCCGGACAACTGCATGATATGAGCCTGGCCGCGCTCATGCGCCGCACAGCAGGACACTCGCGCCGCAAAGCCGCTTGGATAAGAGGCATCTACCAAAATTGCACCGACGAGCACCTGGCCGGATTCACGGCAAGCATAGGCGCCGACTCGGCGAGCGGCACAAGCTTCTGGCACGCCACCGACAGCAGCAAATGCCGCGCCATCGAGGTGTGGACGCTCGAGAGCCGTGAGGTGCTGGTGTGCCACAACCGCCGCACGGCCGAAGTGACCCTGCACCCCACCAGCGACGCGAGAAAGCTGCGATCAGAGCCCGACACATCGGTCCGCTGGGATGTGGCAGCCGTGTGGCACTGCCGGTGGTTCTCGCCCATGGGCGACCTGCTGGCCAGCTACGACTCACCGTTTGCCCACGGCTCGCACCCCTATGTAATTAAAATGTATCCGCTCACCGACGGCGAGGTGCACTCACTGGTAGAAGACGTGATTGACCAACAGAAGCAAGTGAACCGCCTCATCACGCTTGTGGACCAAGTGATGGCGGCATCGGCCAAGGGCGTACTGCTGTTCCCCGACATAGCACTTCCCGAAGGGTTCTCATGGCGCGACATACGCATGATTTGGCGCAACAGCAACGGCATTCTACCCTACTCGCCCAACGAATGCAACGCCAAGCCAGAGCAGATGATTGCCAACAGCACCGACATAGGAGCGCTGCAGATGGCACAGCTGCAAATGAAGCTGCTCGAGGAGATTTCGGGGGTGAGCGGCGCTTTGCAAGGCAAGAGCGGTCAAAGCGGGAACTCAGCCACCCTATACCAGAGCGAAGCACAAAACTCAGTTGCCGCCTTGGCCGACATTTTCGACTCGTTCGGCACATTCCGCCGCCAGCGCAACAAGAAAGTGGCCGGACTTTAACCCACCTCAACACACCCCCACAAACAGCAGCCCCTTAAGCTTATACATACCCAAAACAGCAGTTCGCTTAATATTTGGCGGCATTGGTTTAAAAAAATTTGCAATTGGATTTTTAAATACATATCTTTGCTATCGATTAAAACACAAATTTTTAATGGTAAATCTGTTTTAGGCTTGTTTATTTTTACACGTTAATTTTAAATCAAACAGTAGTAAAACCCATGAGCACAGATTAACGAGAGACAGTTTTTGAAGTTTCTGCCTCTCGTTACTTTTTTATCTGGTTAATAAGGATTCGGGGCTCCCCGACTCATCCAAACATGGCTGCCACCCGCCGCACGGCCTCGGTGAACCGCCGCACCTCGTCGAGCGTGTTATAGACGGCAAACGAGGCACGCACCATGCCCGTGACGCCATAGCGCGTCATGAGCGGTTCGGCGCAATGGTGGCCAGTGCGCACGGCAAAGCCGAGTTTGTCGAGCAAAGTACCAATGTCGTAGCTGCTGATATTGCCCACGTTGAACGACACCACCGCGCCCTTTGACGGCGAAGTGCCATAGATGCGCAAACCGTCGACCTTCATCAAGCCCTCGGTAGCGGCCTCGAGCAGCCGGTGCTCATGGGCCTCGATATTGGCAATTCCCAACGATTCAATATAGTCGACTGCGGCCGAGAATGCCGCTATGCCCACATAGTCGGGAGTACCGGCCTCGAATTTGAACGGCAATGCGGCAAAAGTGGTGCGCTCCCACGACACATTGCCTATCATCTCGCCGCCACCTTGATATGGCGAGAGCGTGTTGAGCCAGTGCCTTTTGCCATATAGCACCCCCACACCGGTGGGGCCATACATCTTGTGACTCGACAAGGCATAGAAATCGCAATCAAGATCCCTGACGTCAATCTTCAGATGCGGAGCGGCCTGGGCACCATCGACAAGCACCGGCACCCCGTGGCGGTGAGCCGTGGCAATCATCTGCTTAACAGGGTTGACAGTGCCAAGCACATTCGACACATGGGCTATGGCCACGAAACGCGTGTTTTCGGTAAACAAGTCATCGTAAGCATCTAGGTCGAGTTCACCCTTGTCGGTCACAGGAACCACACGCAGACGCACACGCTTGTGGCGACCCACCAACTGCCAAGGCACAATGTTGCTGTGATGCTCCATGCCGGTGACAATTATCTCGTCGCCATTGCAAAGCATGTCGCCAAAAGTGGCTGCCACCAGATTGATGGCCTCGGTGGTGCCTCGCGTGAACACGATTTCATCGGCCGACTCAGCGTTCACAAAAGCCCGCGCACGCTCACGCGCCTGCTCCACCCTGTCGGTGGCCTCCTGCGAGAGCGTGTGCACTCCGCGGTGCACATTGGCCTTGTGGTTAAAATACATGTCGGTTATCGCATCCACCACACATTGCGGAGTCTGCGACGTGGCGGCATTGTCGAGATACACCAGCTTGTTGCCCTCAATCTCACGGTTCAGAATGGGGTATTGCTTCCTTATCTGCTCTATGTCTAATTGCATAAGTCGATTATCTGGTTGAAGTTGTGTTTTTTTGCCGGTTGTTGATCACTTGTGGCACATGGCCGCACACTCGCCACTCTGGCACGATGTAGCCAGCGAGCCGTCGAAGCGCTTCTCTACCAAGTGGCGCAGGCGGTCGCGCAGCGACTCAAGACGCACGGCATCCACCACGTCGGCAACAAACGCCTGCATAAGCAAGCGCCGGGCAACCGACTCGCTGACACCGCGGGTGCGCATATAGAACAGGGCTTCCTGGTCGAGCTGTCCCACGGTAGCGCCATGTGAGCATTTCACGTCGTCGGTATATATCTCGAGTTGCGGTTTGGTGTACATTTTGGCCTGTGGCGATGCGCAAATGTTGCGGTTGCCCTGATAGGCATCGGTGCGCGGACAGCCTGGCTTGACAAGGATCTTGCCCGAGAACGCGCCCACGGCCTGGTCGTTGAGCACATATTTAAACATCTCGTTGCTGCGGCATCGCGGTGCATTGTGGCAAATGAGCGTGTGACTGTCGACATGTTGCCGACCGCCGGCTATGGTCATGCCCAGCAAATGCGACTCACAGTGCTCACCGTTGACCTCGAAACGATAGTTGTTTCGGGTGGTGCCATTAAGCAAGGTTATGCCATCGACAAGAACATTGCTCCCGGCGGCCTGGCTCACAAACACCGACGAGATGCGGCTTGTGCGCTCCGAACTTTCCTCAAGGTCGTAATAATCGACCGTGGCACCCTCCTGAGCCACAATTTCCACCACTTGCAAGCCCAAGTAGTCTTCAGCCGCATTCTGCGTGTGGTCGCAGGCAAGCAAGCGCACGCGCGAATTGCGGCCAGCCACCACGAGCACCCTGCGCACACCCATTGTGGGCGCCGATGCGTTAAACACATTCACGAGTTGGATGGGACGCTCGGCCTCCACGCCGTCGGGCACATAGACCAGCAAGCCGTCTTGGACGAGCAACGTATTAAGAGCCACTGTGGCATCATCAAGATTGGCAAGCGTTCCATAGTAGCTCGAGAGCAGGTCGGGGTGGTTGACGGCAGCCTCAGCCATCGATTCCACCACCACGCCGTTACCAGGATGGCGGCGGGCCGTGGAGCTGCGGGCAAACACGTCGTTATAGAAGAAATACAGGCACGTGCTCATGTTGGGCACATCGCAGTTAAACGGATGGCTTGTACCTGCGTCAAACGGAATCCGGTTCACATTGACGCCATAGTCGGGAGCGAGCATACGTTCCATGTCGGTAGCCTCATAGTCATCTTCGCCCTTGCGTGGCAACACTGCACCGTCAAGAGCCTGGCGGGCCGTTGGGCGCAGCGCATTGAGAGCGGCAGGTGCATGGCTTTCGATTGCCGCACGATGTTGGTCGTAGAGGTCGATATATTGTTGTAATGCAGTAGTCATAATCAAGTGTGAGTGGAATTTCTAAAAATGGTTATTGGGCATGTGCGCCACTAAGCTTTAGCGCCGTCAACCTGCTCCTTTATCCAATCATAGCCCCTCACCTCAAGTTCCTTGGCCAACTCAGGGCCGCTCGACAGCACTATGCGCCCCTTGTAGAGCACATGCACAAAGTCGGGCTTTATGTAGTCGAGCAACCGCTCGTAGTGCGTAATCACAATTGTGGCGTTTTGGTCTGTTTTCAGTTTGTTCACACCACCGGCAACCACGCGTAGCGCATCGATGTCGAGGCCGCTGTCGGTCTCGTCAAGAATCGACAGCCTGGGCTCAAGCATGGCCATTTGGAAAATCTCGTTACGTTTTTTCTCACCGCCCGAGAAGCCTTCGTTGACAGCGCGCGAGGCGAGTTTGTTGTCCAGTTCCACAATTGCCCTTTTCTCGCGCATGAGTTTCAGGAACTCACTCGCGCTGAGAGGTTCTTGGCCGTTATATTTGCGTTTTTCGTTGATGGCGGCACGCATGAAGTTGACCATCGACACCCCCGGGATTTCCACAGGATACTGGAAGCTGAGGAACAAGCCCTCGTGGGCGCGGTCTTCGGGCGACATGGCCAGCAGGTCTTTGCCATAGAATGTGGCCGACCCACCGGTGACGGTATATGCCGGGTTGCCTGTGAGCACCGATGAGAGCGTGCTCTTGCCCGACCCGTTGGGTCCCATGATGGCATGCACCTCACCAGGCTTTACGGTGAGATTCACACCCTTCAAAATTTCCTTTCCCTCGATCGAGGCGTGCAAATCGTTTACTACTAACATATTGTGGTTGAGTATATCTTTTTTGTGTATTGAATTCTTTTTTCATTCAGGCTTCAGAGAGCCTATAGGCATGGGGCTATCCCACACTGCCTTCGAGCGACACCGAGAGCAGCTTCTGGGCCTCGACCGCAAACTCCATGGGCAACTTGGACATCACCTCCTTGGCATATCCGTTTACAATAAGCCCCACGGCATCTTCAGTGCTGATACCACGCTGATTACAATAGAATATCTGCTCCTCGTTGATCTTGCTTGTGGTTGCCTCATGCTCCACCACGCTCGAGTCGTTGCCAACCTCTATCACAGGGAATGTGTGGGCTCCGCTGGTGGGTGTGAGCAGGAGCGAGTCGCACTGGGTGTAGTTGCGGCAGCCAGTGGCAGCCGGTGCCACCTTCACCATGCCCCGGTAGCTGTTTTGGCTGTGCCCGGCCGAGATACCTTTCGACACTATGGTACTGCGGCTGTTCTTTCCCAGGTGTATCATCTTGGTGCCGGTGTCGGCCTCTTGGTAATTGCGGGTGAGGGCCACCGAATAAAACTCGCCTACCGAGTTGTTGCCCTTGAGCACACAGCTCGGATATTTCCAAGTGATTGCAGAGCCCGTCTCGACCTGGGTCCACGACAGCTTGCTGTAGTCACCGCGGCACAGGCCACGCTTGGTCACAAGGTTGTAGATGCCGCCTCGGCCGTTCTTGTCGCCCGGATACCAGTTTTGCACAGTGCTGTATTTCACCTCGGCGCGGTCTTCAACCACGATTTCCACAATAGCGGCATGGAGCTGGTTCTCGTCGCGCATGGGGGCGGTACATCCTTCAAGATACGACACATAGCTGTCGTCGTCGGCCACAATCAGCGTGCGCTCAAACTGTCCGGTCTGCGCGGCGTTGATTCTGAAGTAGCTCGACAGTTCCATCGGGCAACGCACTCCCTTGGGAATATAGACGAATGACCCGTCGCTGAACACAGCCGAATTCAAGGCGGCAAAGAAGTTGTCGGTATACGGCACTACCGAACCCAGATAGCGGCGCACCAAGTCGGGGTAATCCTTCACGGCCTCACTTATTGAGCAGAAAATCACGCCGAGCTCGGCCAGACGCTCACGGTAGCTTGTGTGCACGCTCACGCTGTCCATGATGGCATCGACCGCCATGCCGCTGAGCCGCATGCGCTCTTCAAGCGGGATGCCGAGCTTGTCGAACGTCTTCTTGAGTTCCGGATCAATTTCCTTGCTACCGGTCTCTTGCTTGCGCGGAGCGGCATAGTAGCTTATGGCCTGGAAATCGATGGGCGGCAAGTTGACGTGACCCCACGTGGGCATCTTGAGCGTGGCCCAATGGCGGAACGCCTTCAGACGAAACTCAAGCAGCCACCCAGGCTCACCCTTGAGGCGTGAGATGGTGCGCACCACATCCTCGTTAAGTCCCTTGGGAATGACGTGAGTGTCGATGCTGGTCACGAATCCATACTTGTATTCCTCGCCGGCGGCATCGGTTATGATTCGTTTTTCTTCCTCTTCTTTCCTTTTGTTGTTTCCTTTGTTTTGGCTCATATCTCTATATTTCACCAGCCGACAGCTATCATTAGACTCGGGCTGGCGGAGTGTTAAGTTGTGCTTGGCAGGACTAAGCGGCACGGTAAGCCCATGCGGGCCACAACCGCGTCATGGCACAAGGGGCGCCGCAACCACACAGCGTAGCTTGGCGCTCAAAGCGATGGCAACATCCTGCCCATTGCTTCAAGATTGCAAAATTACAAAAAAAGCTCCATATAGAGGTGTTAATTTCAGGCTTTTGGATTCGATGTCGATATTACTCTGGCTAATTGCAGCAAAAACCAAAAATCTCACCGTGGCCATGAGCCCATACGCCGATCTCCGTGTCAATGAAAACGGTCGGTTATAAACAACTGGATGCGGTGCCAGGCACTGCCCAGCACAACCCTCTCTGAAGGCTCTCACCTATCAATTCACCACTCGCTTTTGCTTAATAATCCACGCGGTCGGCATTTGCTTTCCACAGCTTAAACGGCCCTGCCGATTCAGCAGAAAGGATTGTGGCCGTGGGCAGATGACGCGAAACGTAGGGCAAAGCAAGTTCGCTATAGATAAAGGCGTCGTCGAAGCCGGCATTGGCGGCATCGTCCTTGGTGGCGGCAAAATAAAGATGAGAGATGCGGGCCCAGTAGATAGCGCCGAGGCACATGGGGCACGGCTCACATGATGCGTAGATGTCGCAACCAGCAAGGTTGAAGTCGGCCAGTTTCTCTGCCGCTGCGCGAATGGCCTGCACTTCGGCATGTGCCGTGGGGTCGTTGTTTGCCGTCACGCGGTTCACGCCTTCGGCCAAAATCTTGCCATCACGTGCAATGACTGCGCCAAAGGGACCGCCCCCGCGGCGCACATTTTCTTCGGCCAGTTCAATGGCACGTTTCATGAGTTGTTCGTGAGTCATTGTATGTAAGTTTATTGTTTTCTTGAAAAAGATATCTTTCACCCTAGGCAGGAGGCCAGTTGCCGATGACGGCGAAGCTCACTCTTGTCCTATACAAGCACAAATATAGGACTTTTCGCACAAGTGCCCTCCATACCACCAAAAGAAAAAGCAAGGGAAACCGCTTTTCATTCCACAAAATCGGACGCGGAGAGCAAAACCCACTCTAAAAATCATGGATTCAACTACAGTTAACACTCTTTAACACATAAGTCAGGCAAGTTTTTGCCTTTTCGGTATTTAATAGGCAGACAAACGGGAATCAAAGGTGGGCGCGCAACCTTTGTGTTCATAGCGAGTCAGCCAATAAAACAAATAATATACAACAAACAATCAACAAAAATGGAAATTAAGAGTGTTTTTAAGACAATGGTGATGACTGTGGCTTGCCTCAGTGCAGTAGTATTCGCTTCTTGCAGCAACGATGATGACAACAAGAGCATGAAATTCAGCTCTTCGGCAGTAGAAATCGGTGTGGACTCCACACAATCAGTGAGTGTGCTTAACTGCACAACCCCACTGACAGCAACATCGAGCGACAACAACACAGCCACTGTGACCGTAGATGCGACAACTCTCAAAATCAAAGGCATAAAAGACGGCACAGCCACAATTTCGGTAACCGACGCCAGCAAGCAGACCGGCAACCTTATTGTAAAGGTGAAGCAAATGCTTGCCTTCGACAAGGCTTCTGTTACTGTGGCAGCCGGTAACGACGCCACAGTAACCGTAAAATCGGGCACAGCCCCCTACACAGTAGCAGTGAAAGACGCATCTATCGCAACCGCTACTGTAAAAGACGCCACCATTACAGTGAAGGGCGTGAAAGCCGGAACCACAACCATCACTGTTACCGACAGCAAGAATGTGGCTGGCACCATCAAAGTTACCGTCAGCAAGTAATGCCCCCCAAAGAATCACACTTCAGTAGCTAATGTTTTTAAGCTGGAACAGAGACAAGGAAGAAAAGGAAATTATTCTTGTAAAACAAGGTGATGTTTCGGCTATGAAAGGCCTGTATGAGCAGCATATAGGTTACCTCACAGCCGTCTGTTCCCGCTATGTCGTCAATGAAGACGACGTGAAAGACGTGCTTCAAGACAGTTTTGTCAAGGTGTTTACTTCCATCGCCAAGTTTGAGTATCGAGGCAAGGGTTCTGTAAGGGCATGGCTCACAAAGGTTGTCGTGAATGAGTCGCTTGCATTTCTTAAGCAACAACGACATCTGGAAATGGCTTATCCCGAGCAAGAATTGCCCGACCTGCCAGAAGAAGAAAGCACCGACCTAACAGACATTCCGCCTGAAGCAATACAGAAGATGGTGCAACAGCTTCCCGCAGGCTACCGCACCGTCTTCTGTCTTTTTGTCTTTGAGCATAAAAGCCACAAGGAGATTGCATCTGTTCTCGGCATCAAGACCGACACGTCGGCCTCACAACTGCACAAAGCAAAAGGCCTGCTTGCACAAATGATTAATGATTATAAAATGAGGAACAATGGATAATCATAAATGGACGGAAGATATCGACCGCAAGATGAACGATTTCGAAATGTCTCCTCCCGAAGGGCTTTGGGAAAGCATCGAAAAGAGTCTTAACGAGTCGGCGGCAAACGAAAAGCCCGCGCCTTTGGGTGATGGTCATTCACAACCGGCAGGCAGCATCATACCACATTTCGCCTTGCACATGAATATCTACAAGGCTATCAGATGGTCGGCCGCCGCCGTATTCGCAGGAGTGATTGTTTTGTGCATCGACCTGTTGTGGACAAACGGCCCACAGCCTTCCGACATCGCGCATCTGGCTACCACATCTCTTACCCCCGGCAATTCCTCGGCCAACGGTGAGGGTAATGGTCCCGCAAAGCAGAACGCTTACATGGCCATTGCCGATGAGCCAGTTAAAAAATCACCCGCCCAAGCACTGCAAGCAGATGTTTGGACTTTAAGTCCTGACACAATTGCCACCACAGATGACGAAGCAGCTACTGCCATTGCCCGTCAAGGGAAATCCACCAAGGCGGATTCAACTGTGGTTAACCGCACAACGAATCCCCATCAGACATGTGAGGGACACACACGAATGCCGTCGGGATGGAGCAGCGATCCTATCATTGCAGCATCACACCATAAATCCCATAACCGCTTTTCGGCATCGCTCATAGCATCTAATTTCTTCAATTCTTCCAACACTCAAAGCGGATATGGCGAATTAGTTGTCGGGACTGTTTGGAATGATGACCCCAACTATGGAGATGGCGATGCGACTGGTAATAGCAACGCTGTTGGGGATATCATCGAAGGCAACTACGACAAGGACGTATACACAAAAAAGAAGCATCGCCAGCCCATCAAGGTGGGATTGTCGGTGAATTACCACCTCACCGACCGCCTTTCCATAGGCACCGGACTGTGTTACAGCTACCTCTCTTCTGATCTGTTTTCGGGAACAGATGATTACAATTACACCACCAAGCAGTCCTTGCAATACATTGGCATTCCCATCAACGTGAGCTACACCGTGTTTAGTGGCAAGCGTTGGAACGTGTACGGCACCGGCGGCGGCATGATTGAAAAATGCGTAAAGGGCAATTCCTCCACCGACTATGTCGTGAACGGGAAGACCGAAGTCACGCAGCACGACGACGTGACAGAGCGACGCCTGCAATATTCAGTCAACGTGGCCGCAGGCTTGCAAGTAATGGCGACAGAAAACGTAGGGGTGTATGTGGAGCCCGGCCTCAGCTACCACTTCAACAATCACAGTAATGTCACTAACATCTACAAGGACACACCACTCAATTTCAACTTTGGAATTGGCGTGAGATATTCATTTTAAGGAGAAAAATCAATAATTCGAAAAGACAAAAATATGAGATTAAAATCTATTGCATTTGCAACATTTGCCTGCATCGCCATCGGCCTGCCATCATGCCGAATGTCGGACGCGGCCATAAACTACAATGAAGCGCACAATTATTTCATTCGCAACAACGTGTCCGATTATTCGCCCCGACTCATCCAATCGGCCGAAGAACTAAACCGTTATTTCGGCCCAGCCGCAACCATGGGTGCCAACGGGATGCCAACGAACATCGACTTTGCCAAGCACAATGTTGTTGCCATTATCGATGCAGCGACCAACAGGAACACGGAAATCAAGGTCTCTTCAATCCGGAAGCAAGGGAATGCAGTCATTGTCAAATACCGGCTTATTTCGACGGGAGAACAAATGACCTATTCAATGGTTCCTTTCCTCTTATTGCAAATCGACAAAAAATACGGTGACAGCGTTACATTTGTGAAAGAGTAACGAGTGTGATTAATGTTGTGACTTTCAGTGTGATTAGTTTCACATCGTTTTTTCCAAGCAAAGAATGCATTTAGGGATAAAAACAAGACTATGTACAATCGCGCGAATCGGCAGCTTGTGAAAGTTGCCGGTTCTTTTTTTGCTGTGGGCCAGAAACGGAAAAAGGCTGAAAACCGCTTGAGGTTTCCAACCTTTTTGGTGCCCAGGACCGGACTCGAACCGACACGACCGTGAAGTCACTAGTACCTGAAACTAGCGCGTCTACCAATTCCGCCACCTAGGCATTCAGGATTTGTTTGCGGTTGCAAAGGTAAGCATTTTTTTTCATTCACAAACCTTTTTAGCCGATTTTTTCCAAAAAATCAAGCGAGGAAAGATTATGGAAAGATTCCAATAAGAGTGCAATGGCAGTTTCCCATACCCATCCTCCGGGGGAGTCCACGCGATGAATCGGGTAAGACTCAGCCACTCAGTTGTTGCGCATAAACTCCTCAACGTCGGCCGGGTGATAAGGAATGCGGTCCTTGCCGATGAACCGGCAACCGTCGGCAGTGATAAGCACATCGTCCTCGATGCGTATGCCGCCAAAGTCCTTGTAAGTCTCAAGCAGGTCGAAGTTGATGAATTCCTTGCAATGGCCGATCTTGCGCCAATCGTCGATAAGCGCGGGAATGAAGTAGATGCCCGGCTCGTCGGTCACCACAAACCCCTCTTGCAAGCGGCGGCCCAGACGCAGGCAATTGGTGCCGAATTGGGTCGACGGCTGAATCTCGTCGTCGAAGCCCACATAACGCTGGCCCAGGCCTTCCATGTCGTGCACATCCATTCCCATCATGTGTCCCAACCCGTGGGGCAGGAACATGGCATGAGCACCGGCACGCACAGCCTCGTCGACGTCGCCCTTCATCAGTCCCAAGTCTTTGAGTCTGCTGGTCATTAGGCGGCAGACGGCCATGTGGACATCATACCATTTTATGCCAGGCTTGGCCACCTCGAGCACATAGTCGTGGCAAGCCTCAACTATGCTGTAGATATCGAGCTGGCGCTGCGAGAAGTGACCGCTCACGGGATAGGTGCGCGTGTTGTCGCTGCAATACCCGCTCACGGTCTCGGCTCCGGCGTCGCATAGAGCCAACCGGCCCGCCTCGAGCGGGGCGAGCGACGGATTGCCGTGCATAATTTCGCCATGTTGCGAGAATATTGTGGCAAAACTCACCTGCGAGCCTAGCGAGTGGGCCACACCATCGACCTGTCCGCCCACATATTTCTCGGTCACGCCAGGCTTGGTGAGGCGCATGGCTGTGGTGTGCATTTTATAGCCTATCACGGCTGCACGCTCAAGCTCTTCGATTTCCTGCGGCTCTTTTACCGAGCGCATTTTCACCACTGCCATTATAAGGTCCATCGAGGCTAGCGTGGTCTGCTGGCGCGGGTGTATGCCCAGCAGGTCATAAATCTGGATTTTATTGTCGTAACGGTATGGCGGCAGGAAGTGGATGCGACGGGTGTGCTTGGCATCGGCCACTATTTTCTCGAGGGCGGAGAGGGGTGCGCTATGGGCCACGCCACTCTGTGCCGCCATGTCGGCCACGCTGTCAACGGCCCCATACCACACGATGTCGTCGATAGATATGTCGTCGCCCAGCAATGTCTCGGTGTCGTTGTCAACATCAATCATGCCCACCAGCCCGTCGCGTTCGAGGCCGAAGTAGTAGCGGAACGTGGAGTCTTGACGAAATGGATAATATGAGTTGCTTGGATAGTTGCACGGCGACTCGTTGTTGCCGAACAGCAGAATCACGCCGCTCTTGACGAGCTTCTTAAGCTCGGCGCGGCGGCCCACGTAAGTTTCTTTGCTAAACATAACTGTATCGTTTTTATCGGTGTTTCTACCTTTAGTGATGTAAAATTAATGCAATTTGTCCAATTTTGCCACAACCGGCGGCCCATATTGCCCAGACAGATGCAAATTGCCGGTTTGCAACAAGGGCGAAGCCTGGCCGCACAGCCGGTTTCGCCCTTGGTAATCTTCACTTGCCATTTTCGGCTGCAGGCCCTCATGCGAGCTTCAGCCAAAAGCGCGGCTGTCACTTCACTATGTAGTCATATTCGCCGTCGAACTTGGTGACGATACCCACACCGCCCGATGCCCGCGAGGTGAGGAAGTGCCCGCGCACCACAGTGAGCTTATTGCGCTTCAGCGGCACATCAATCGACGGAGTGCTGGAGAGGAGCTTGCCGTCGATATCATACACATAGACGGCCACTGCCACACTCGACTCGTTGCCGTTGACAAGCACATAGTCATATCCCATTTGCGACTCAGATTCCGATATCGACGTCAGGCGGCTGGTGAATGAAATGCCGGTCCATGAGTCGTTAGGCTTGTTGGACCACACGTTGAATGAGCACGGCAAGAAGCCGGTGTAGCGGAACACAACGCGGAAGTCGGCAAGGTTTATCTTCTTAATGGCTTCGAGCAGCTCCTGGCGCGAGAGTGGTGCCGATGCCTGGCTGGCACGGCGCTGCACCACCATAGTCAAGAATTTTTCCAAGTCGGTGCTTATGAACTTGTATTTGGCCAGCGGGCGCTCCATGATTACCGTTGCCGACGGGGTTGAGCCGTCGCTGTTGAGCGCGGCTGTCACAGCGGCGTCTTCCTCGCCGCGGAAAGCGTCGCGGAAATCATTGTTGCCGATATAGTCGTCGGGGCTGGTATACATCACTTCCTTGAAATTGGCCACACGGTAATAGAGGTCGACCATTGAGGTGTGGGCCACATAGTCGGTCCACACCAAGAATTTGTAGGTTCCGGGGGCGAGACGCAGCACCATCGAGTGATTGAGGTCGGTGATATCCGACTTGGTTTCGGTGATTACCGTGTCGGGGTTCGTGGATGTTGATCCGTCGGCCGCCACCCTATAGGCTTGCACGCTGTACCGCACATCGTAGCTTGCCGGGACTGCCAGTGACTGAAATGCGCCCGAGTTCTGGGTTGTGTAGTCTATCTCTTTATGGAATCCCATTTCGATGGTTTTCGAGAAGTCGAGGTAAAGCACAAAAGGCACCTTGCCCGGCTCCTCCGACCCGTTGTGCGGGAATTCGTGCACGTCGCACGACCCGGCCACAAGCAAGGCCAGCATGCCGAAAACCGATAATATGCAATTATATAGGTGTTTCATCATTTGTGTCGGTTCAGGTTAAATTTATATGCAATTGACAGCGCTACGCGGTCGAGGCCATAGAATGTGCGGTGACGCTCACCTGTGAGCTCTCCGTTACGCTCATTGCGGAATATGTCGTAGTGTAGGCGGTACACGCCGGCTCCCACCGATGTCTCGAAGAACCAGTGGCCACTGTGGCCAAGTGGAGTGCGCAGCCCAAGCCCCAGGCCGCCACCCAATGCAGGGGTGCGGCCATCGTGGTCTTGATAGCGCCACTCGCCACATTTTGCGTAGTTATAGTAGGCCAGTCCCAAATGGGCATCGATCCACACGCGGGTTTTCTTGCCTTCATTAAGCCAAAGCCTTATTTCGGGCATAATGGCGAGCGTGCGGAATTTACGCGTCAACTTGAAGTAGTTAAGGGCAGAATAGTAGACCGACAATGCCGCCGACCAGCGCGGACTGAATTCCCACTCCACTCCGGCGTTGGAGATGAGCATTGCCCACCCCACCGCATTGGTCTTCACATAGATGGCCGGATTCCACTCGTCGGCCTCAACCGGAGCCGGATCGGGTATGGGTTCGGGAACAGGCACCGGCACGATTGATGGAACAGGCAGCGGCTCCGACTTGACAGTGTCGGGTTTTGTGGCATGCACGGGCATCACTTGCGTGGCAGGCTTGCGCTCTACCACCATCAGGGCTCCGGCCGTGCGCATCAGCGGGAAGAACCGCTGCTTTAGCACTTGCCACGTGCGGCCGCCGTCGATAGCCTGCAAGGCGGGCACACGCCGGTCGATGGTGCCGCCGCGCCCGGCATAGGCCGTGAGCGAAGAGTCGGAGTCGATAATTCTCACCACCTCATCGCGATTGGCTATATCGGAGTTGGCCACAAGATTGCTCAAATGGCCCCAACTGATATAGTCGTCTTTCAGTGTCACTATGCTGTCGGGGATGGCAATATACTGCCTGAATAGGTCGCGCATGGCCGTGATCCGCTTACGCGACAGCTGGTAGTTGCGAGAGTATGATCCTTCGGGCGATGCTACGCCATAGAAGGTGACGTGTCTCAAGGTGCGCAGGCTGTCGTCTTTCACGGCCTGCAAAGTTGATGCTATGTTGGCAATAGCACGCGCGTTATCGCGATAGGCCGGGTTAATGCGGGAGCTATCGGGGCGGAACGACACCATGTGCTGGCTTGCCTCAAGGGTTTGCGCGCCGAGGCTTATGGCCGCTGCGCCCAAAATCATCGTGATTATGGCTGATATCCGTTTCAACGCTGTTATTCGTTTTTAAGAGTCTGTTTTTAATCTGTTTTCAAAAAATCATCATCGAGAAATTTCACGGCATTGTCTCAGTCTAATTCATCATCACCACTCATTTACCTGTAAGTCATGGGAAAAGGCCACATATAGTGCGGCTGGGTGAAAGATTTCATCAAACGGGGCTTTAGCCTTTCTCGCTAATAGAGGGCGGCCATGGCTTTCGATTGTCGCCTGAGAGTAGTGTCTGGCTAACGGTCTGGTCAGTTCGTGGTTAAGACGCCTCTATTTTTAAGTGTTTAAAAGTTTCCTATTTTTATCCTTCTAAATTAGTAGTTCCCAAAGATATGCAATTGCTTTGTCACAAACAAGAAAAATATCAATCTTTTGACGTTTTTTAACCCACCGAAGTGTATTTCGGTAACTGTTCAGTAGTAGCAACGGCTATTTATGCAATAAAAAAATTTATGAGCAATACACGATTTTCCACCACCCGGCAGTTATGTGTGGCGCAATTTTAATGTGTGGCAAGGCATTGCTGCAACATGAGACCCACGGGCATAAAAAATGCCGGGCGCAGTTTGCGTCCGGCATCAACCGATGTAGCCCATAGCAGAATCGAACTGCTCTTTCAAGAATGAAAATCTTGCGTCCTAACCGATAGACGAATGGGCCATCATCAACGGCTACTACCCGCGACTGACATCGCACAGCACATAGCCGTTATATTCTCATTTATATGGCTTTTTCAGAGAAACTCTGAGGAAAGGCGGCCACTTGTGGGCTGCCTGCATCCACTTGCTTATTAAGCGAGCTTGTTGACCAACTTGGCAAGTTTCGACTTCAGGTTAGAAGCCTTGTTCTTGCTGATGATGTTCTTGCGGCCAAGCTTGTCGAGCATAGCCGAAACTTTCTTATACTCCTCAGCAGCAGCGGTCTTGTCGGTCATCTTGCGGAGGTTGCGCACTGCATTGCGCATTGTCTTTGCGTAATAGCGGTTACGCAGATTTCTTGCCTGCGATTGGCGGATTCTCTTAATAGCTGATTTATGGTTTGCCATATCTTTTTGATTGTTATTTTAATTTTTTAGTAGCCCATAGCAGAATCGAACTGCTCTTTCAAGAATGAAAATCTTGCGTCCTAACCGATAGACGAATGGGCCATCATCAACGGCTACTACCCGCGACTGACATCGCACAGCACATAGCCGTTATATTCTCATTTATATGGCTTTTTCAGAGAAACTCTGAGGAAAGGCGGCCACTTGTGGGCTGCCTGCATCCACTTGCTTATTAAGCGAGCTTGTTGACCAACTTGGCAAGTTTCGACTTCAGGTTAGAAGCCTTGTTCTTGCTGATGATGTTCTTGCGGCCAAGCTTGTCGAGCATAGCCGAAACTTTCTTATACTCCTCAGCAGCAGCGGTCTTGTCGGTCATCTTGCGGAGGTTGCGCACTGCATTGCGCATTGTCTTTGCGTAATAGCGGTTACGCAGATTTCTTGCCTGCGATTGGCGGATTCTCTTAATAGCTGATTTATGGTTTGCCATATCTTTTTGATTGTTATTTTAATTTTTTAGTAGCCCATAGCAGAATCGAACTGCTCTTTCAAGAATGAAAATCTTGCGTCCTAACCGATAGACGAATGGGCCAAAAAGGTGTGGTGCTTGAAAAGCGAGTGCAAATATAGAAAGGATTTTTCATTCCACAAAATTTAATGCAGTGAAAACGTGATTTATAGGGGCAAAAAGATGTTTTGGCCGTGCTTTTTGAGAAAAACTTCGTAATTTAGCTATTAATTTTTCACACTCATCTCATGCGCGACAAACTCAACGGAGTGGTACTGGGCACCATAAAGTGCAACGAACGGACTAACATAGTGCGAATCTACACCGACCGGCGTGGACTGATGGCATTCGTGGCTCCACAAAGCGCCACTGCGGCGGCGCGCATGCGCAACGCCATGCTGTTGCCACTGTCGCTTGTGGAGTTTGAGGCATCGGGGCGTCCGGTCAACGAGCTGTACCGGTTTCACGACATGCGCCGCACACACCCGCTCGCCGGCATCTACGGCGACCCGGTGAAGGTGACAGTGGCCATGTTTGTAGCCGAAGTCCTCACCCACACCATCCAAGAGCGTGAGCAGAATCAGACGCTTTACGACTACATCAGCACGTCGGTGCGGCTGCTCGACGCCATGGATCGGGGCGTGGCCAACTTCCACATCTGCTTCCTCTACGGACTCGGGCGCATGATGGGCATCGAGCCCGACACCCACGCCTACCACGCTGGATATTGGTTCGACATCGAGGGGGGCACGTTTGCCCCGTCGCCCACCACCGGCGGCCGATGGGTGCCTCCCCAAACGGCTGCTGCCGTCAACTCATTGAGCCGTATGACCTGGGCCAACCTGCACCTGTTCCGCTTCAGCCACACCGAGCGCACGGCATTGCTCAATGCCATAATCGAATACTTCCGCATGCACCATGCCTCGTTGGGCACGCTTCGGTCGCTCGACGTGCTCAAGCAAGTGTTTGAATAGACGGGGTTCGCACACATTATTATATAGTCTGGGCTGAAAACCGCGCGAAAAACACACAATACGGAAAAAATTCTTTAATTAGACCCGTTTTACTTTTCGTTTAGAATATATTTTTCTATATTTGCGATGTGCAAGCGGCAACCAGCGACAACCGGGCAATGTGCACAACGGGCACAACCGGGATCCATGATGCGCAGGCACAGATATTTAGACTATATACAACACATCAGAAATATGAAATCAATAGAGATTCCCATCAACAACCTTGAAGCCCTTGGCGAAGCCGCACACAAATTCATGTCGGAAATGGGCGACTACACGGTATACGCCTTCTACGGACAGATGGGCGCCGGCAAAACCACATTCATCAATGCCCTGTGCAAGGAGCTGGGTGTGATGACCGACACCACCAACTCGCCGTCGTTTGCCATCATCAACGAATACCGCAGCGACACCACGGCCGAGCTCATCTACCACTTCGACTGCTACCGCCTCGAAAATGAGGCCGAGGCCGAAGACCTGGGAGCCGAGGACTATTTCGACAGCGGCTCACTGTGTCTGATTGAATGGCCAGAGCGCATCGACGCCCTACTGCCCGACGACACCGTAAGGGTCGACATCACCGTCAACGATGACGACAGCCGCACGCTGCGCATGACGTTCCCGGAATAACAACCAGACAGCACAAGACATGGCACGATACATTTTGCTGCACGAGACAGCATCGACCAACACCTACCTCAAGCGCATGGCCGGAATCCTGCCAAGCGGCACTGTGGTCTACACACACAACCAGACGGCAGGCCGTGGGCAAAAGGGCAACAGTTGGGAGGCAGAACCAGGAAAGAACCTCACGTTCTCAATGCTAATCAAGCGCCCAACGGTGGCCGTGACAAGCCAATTCCGAATCAGCGAGGCAGTGTCGCTCGCCATTGTCCACGAACTCAAATCGCGCTATGGCCAAGGGTTTGCCGTCAAGTGGCCCAACGACATATACTGGCACGACAGCAAAATTTGCGGCATCCTCATCGAGCTCAGCCTCGACGGCAGCGGCATCGAGTGGTTGGTGGCCGGTGTGGGGCTCAACGTGAACCAAGACCGCTTTGTGAGCGATGCGCCCAACCCGGTATCGGTCAAGCAGATTACAGGAAACGAAACCGAACTCGAGCAACTGCTGCACGCCACCTGCGAACGCATTGAGAGGCTTTGCAATTTCGACGACATGACAGAAGCCGATTTCGCAGCAGCACACAAGCGCTACCTCGACACGCTTTACCGCCACGACGGCAAGCCACACACCTTTGCTCTGCCCGACGGCCGACGCCTGCAAGCCAGCATAGCCGATGTGGAACCCGACGGAATGCTCGTTCTGCGGCACGAGGCCGACGGCACGCTCAACCGATACGCATTCAAGCAGGTGAGCCACGTGATCAACGAGACTGTGTTGTGACACAGCACCCATTGAGACACGCAGCAAGCGCATTACAGGCAGACATTTCAAAAACGACAAAACAGAACAACACAGACATGAATATTGCCGTATACTGCTCATCACAAGCCGGGCTACCCGAGCCCTATGAGGAGGTGGCACGCGCCACCGGCAAATGGATAGGCGAACACGGCCACACACTCGTGTATGGCGGAGTGAACGCCGGGCTGATGCACACCGTGGCCCAAGCCACGCACGACGCCGGAGGCCGCGTGACGGGAGTAATCCCCGAACGGTTTGCCCACCGCGCCGACCCGGTAGTCGACACCGTGATAGCCACCACCGACCTGAGCGACAGGAAAATGAGAATGATGGACCTGGCCGACGTGTTTGTGGTGCTGCCCGGGGGCATTGGCACCATCGATGAGTGGATAAGCACACTATCGCAAATCATTGTCAACGGCGACGATGACAAGCGCGGCATCGTGGCCGTGAACATCGACCATATTTTCGACTTCCAGTTGGCCGAGCTTAAGGCCATGAGCCAGTCGGCCCTGGCCCGCGGCAAGCGCATCGACATGACCGCCGAGGTCACCACTCCTTCACAATTGACAATTTTTTTAACCAAATATCAAGAAACATATGAAAAGTAAGATTTACACACTCACCGGCGACAACGGCACCACTTCACTGGTGGGCGGAAAGCGCGTCAGCAAAGACGACATTCGAGTTGAGGCTTATGGAACCGTCGATGAATTGAATGCGGTTT
This sequence comes from Agathobacter rectalis, assembly GCA_963625945.1. Taxonomy (GTDB): domain Bacteria; phylum Bacteroidota; class Bacteroidia; order Bacteroidales; family Muribaculaceae; genus Sodaliphilus. The sequence continues at coordinate 141,402 of CAVFVP010000001.1, forward strand.
TAGGCCTAATGAGCCACAGCTCAAAAATCGATCACCCCGAAACACTCCAATTCTTCCGCAAGATTCAGAACAAGCTTTTCAACATCGGCTCCTACCTTGCCACCGACCCCACCGACGAGAAGTTCAGCAAGACCGAATGGATCACCGATGCCGACGTTAAAGAGCTTGAGGCAAAAATCGACGAGCTCGACAGCGAGCTGCCACCGCTCAAGGGATTCGTATTGCCTGGCGGCAGCCGCCTTTCGGCACAGTGTGGAGTGTGCCGCACCATCACCCGCCGTGCCGAGCGCCGCATCATCACACTATCGAAAACGAGCAAAGTCGACCCTATCGTAATCAAGTATGTGAACCGCCTAAGCGACTTTTTCTTCGTTTTTGCAAGATTTAACAATATCCACAATCAATTTGAAGAAATTTATTGGAACAAAAATTGCGAATAGGGAATTTAGTGCATACTTTTGCGCAAAATTTTAGTACTTACATTCAAAGGAGGAATTAACTATGTATTGGACTCTTGAATTAGCAAGCAAACTTGAGGACGCACCGTGGCCCGCCACCAAAGACGAGCTCATTGACTATGCCATGCGCAGCGGCGCTCCTATGGAGGTGATTGAGAACCTGCAAGAAATAGAAGACGAGGGCGAGACCTATGAATCGATAGAAGACATCTGGCCCGACTATCCGACCAATGATGAGGATTTCTTCTTCAACGAAGACGAATATTAGCGCAAAGGAAAACGAATAAACTATGCGGCCGTGCCCGGGTAAGACCCAAGCACGGCCGCAATCGTTATCATAGAGCCGCATTGAGCGGCCAGATTGTTACAGATACTTGTCGCCGAAGGTAGCCTTCACCTCGTTGACGTAGGTGCGCAACTTCTGCTCGTCGCTCTTGGGCACAATGAGCAAAGCGTCGTCAACATCTGCCACGATATAGTCGTCGAGGCCCGATGCCACCACCAGCTTGTCGCCCTTGACAGCAATCACATTGTTGTGACTGTTGAAGAGCAAAGCCTTGCAGTTTCGCGTCACATTGCCGTCGTCGTTCTTCGGCGAGTTTTCATACAGCGATCCCCACGTGCCGAGGTCGCTCCACCCGAAGTCCACCTGCTCCACATACACGTTGGGAGCCTTCTCCATAATGGCAAAATCTATCGAGATGTTGGGACACGAAGCATAATTCTCGTTGATATAGGTCTGCTCGGCCGGCATGCCAAACACCCCTGCGGCATTGTCAAACGTCTGAGCAATCTCAGGGGCATAATCGTGGAATGCCTTGATTATCGAGTCGGCACTCCAGAAAAACATCCCGGAATTCCAAAAGAACTCTCCGCTCTCGACAAACACCTTAGCCAACTCCAAGTCGGGTTTTTCGGTGAACGTCTTCACCTTGGCGAAACCGTCGCCGGCCGCCTCGCCGAGCTGAATGTAGCCATAACCTGTCTCGGGGCGGTTGGGTTTCACACCAAAGGTGAGCAAAGCGTCGTGGTTGTCGAGAAAACTGAAAGCGCTCAATGCGCAGCGGCGAAACTCGTCTTGCTTGAGAATAAGGTGGTCGCTTGGGCACACCATTATCTTGGCCGATGGGTTGAGAGCCTTGATGTGATAGGCCGCCCAGGCGTTGCACGGAGCTGTGTTGCGGCGTGCAGGCTCAAGCAGAATCTGCTCGGGCTTGAGCTGTGGCAGTTGCTCCATGATGAGGCCGGCATACTGCTCGTTGGTGAGCATTATTATATTTTCGGCTGGCACAATGCCCTCCAGGCGATCAACAGCCATCTGAAGCAGGCTGCGGCCCGTGCCTAAAAAGTCGATAAACTGTTTTGGCTTGTTAGAGCGGCTATAGGGCCAGAAACGGCTGCCCACACCGCCGCACATGATCACGCAATAACGGTTATTTTCCATTCTATTTGATTTAATTTGTGCATTTTCTTTGTGTGTTGCAAGGACAACGGGCAGCCAAGCCGGCATGCCCTACAGTCATTTGACCGCTACCTACCCTTGCAGTTTAAAACCATCTGGCACAAATTTAAGGAAAAAAATCGAGAATGTCCACATACCCATCAGGCTATTGCCGCCGACACCGCCCGCCTGACACCTTCCCGGCTCCATAACGTTGCCCCATATTGTCCGCAAACCGCCTACGGTTGAGCCATATTGAGAGAAAAACCCACCATTTGGACCGAGTAATGCCTAAAAATATTGCGGTTTTACTTTCTAATTAGGCAAATTAGGATTATCTTTGCAAGTCAAAACGTTTAAGAACATTTAATATTTAGTTATTCAAGATATTATGGCTAAAAAAGAAAATCAGAGTGCCCGCACTTCGCTTGAAGAATTCAACGAGTCACTGTCGTCACTGGAGCAGAAAGTAGAAGGAAACAAAAAAATCATCTACTATGCAGGTGGCGCAATTGTGGTAATAGCCCTGCTCGTAATAGGTTACATCTACTTGATTCACAACCCCAACCTTGAAGGTGCCAAGGAAGACATTTCCAAGGCCGACATGGAATACCTCATGGGTCAGGACTCTCTCGCCCTTAAAGACTATGAGAAAGTGGCCAGCGAATACAGCAACAAGCCGGCCAACCGCGCCAACCTCAACGCAGCCATCATCCTCTACAAAAAAGGCAAATATGAGGAAGCCGTGAAGTATTTAAATGATTTTGACGCCAACGGTGCCCTCGTGGGCCCGGCATCGCAATCGCTGCTCGGCGACTGCTACGTCAACCTCAAGCAATATGACAAGGCCGTAAACGCTTTCAACAAAGCAATCGACCTGGCCGGTGACAATGTGAACTACGCACCCTTGTTTATGCTCAAAAAAGCCACTGTGCTCCGCGAGCAGAAGAAATATGCCGACGAGGCTGGCATCTACAAGACCATCAAAGAAAAGTATCCGCAGTTCAGCCAAGCCTATGGCGTGAACATCGACAAATATATTGAGCGCGCTAGCGCACAAGCAGGCGAGTAATTCCAAGACACAACCCACTATGGCCGTCAGACAAGACGGCCAAGTTCGCCATAAAAGCGGCGGCATCCACACAGCAGCGGATGCCGCCGCTTTAACGTATGACCACCGGCACATAACTTTTCACAGCCAAATGTAGCTTATTACATTTGGACAACAGTAAGGTTAGGGTCCGGTTTTGAACGAAATTGGATTGCTTTCAAGGAGAAATTTTCAACAAGAATGCACAATATTGCACCTTATTGATGTTTTTTTTCAAAAAAACATTTGCGAGTTAAGTTTTTTTTGTAATTTAGCGCAGAAACTTTTAAAAAACATCCTATTTACCAACTATTTAATCTTTAAAAGACTATGACAAGACGTTTTTTATCTCTTATCGTCGTTGGCCTGCTCGCATCAGCACAGGCTTTTGCACAAATGCATTTTAGCGCAAGCCTCAACAACAACCACCTTTGGAGAGGCGCAGAAGTGAGCGACGGTCTCGTGCTTGAGGCCGACGCATCGGTTACATTTGCCGATGGCCACTTGAACGTGGGCCTTTGGGGCGGGACCAACACTTCGGGCAACTACAAGGAATTTGACTACCACGCATCGTTCACAGCCAAGGGCTTCACCCTTGCCGTGTGGGATATTTTCAATTTCTCGCCCGGTGCCAGCTATGACAACCAAGACTTCTTCAACTACAATGCCCACACCACCGGGCGCTTCCTTGATGTGACAGCAAGCTACAACTTTGCTACAGTTTCACCCAAAGTGCCACTCACACTGTCGTGGTCGACTGTAGTGTTTGGTCGTGACCGTGTGAAGTATCTCTCTAACCCCGGTACCGACGACGACCACAACATCTACTCTACTTGGATCTATGGCGAGTACAGAGTATGGCAAAACAAGGATTGGGCAGTGGATGCAGGCCTGGGCCTCAACTTCGCACTCAACAACGCAAGCGGCACCCACAAGAATTTCTTCGGCGACCACTATGGCATCAACACCATCAACCTGAAGGTGACCCGCCAAGTGCGCTTGGGCAAGTGGCATTTCCCGGTATATGCCAATGCACTGTTTAACCCGCAAGCACGCAAGGGTTATTACCAGATTGGCGCAACCCTGCTGTCGTTCTAACCACAGCGCTTACGCATACTTTAACGAAGGCGAGAAACCGCTCCGGCGGTTTCCCGCCTTCGGTTTTCCACAGGTCAGCCCGCCCACGCAAAATGCCACCCTGAAAATAGACGACAGAGCGCCCATCAATTAAGCTTTTTTAACCAGACCAGCAGACTCTTTAATTGCGCAGTACCACGATTATTGTTGTGTTTTTTTCTACTTTT
>CAVFVP010000002.1:0-99724 GCA_963625945.1 Agathobacter rectalis
ACGTACATCTCCATCTGAATTGGTAACGTCGAGGACTGAGGTCTTGTCGGTGCCGAGGATGGTCACACCTTTAGCGATTGTGGTGGGGATGGCGAAAGTGGTGTTGGCAGCGAGTTTCACGTTGGCGCCATCTGTCTTCACTGCTTTAGCGAGTTCGGCGTCATTGCTCACGAGGACGGGGAGATTATAGTCGTTTTCGCCATCATAGTTGGGGTCGATGGTTACGTTGAAGTTGGAGGCGTTGGTCAGCAGCGAGCCGAAGATGTTGGTGCGGTAGTTGCGCTGCACGGGCACGTTGGTATATGTGCCCACAGTCTCCTTAGCATTGCTGTTGAGGGTTACGTCAACCAGCGTCTGTTCATTGCCCACGAGCAGATAGTCCATTGCGAGGTATTTGTAGCCTTCTTTCACAAAGCCCTCAGTGGGGATGGCGTTGGTTGTGAAAGTGCGAGTCTCAAGGTTGCTCACAGTTCCGTTAAGCAGGTCAAGCGCCTCACCCACGCCGGTCACGGTCACTGCAGTCTCAGTCAGCTGACCATTAGGATTGGCTTTGTTGTACTCTTCAAGGTCGTCGGTGCCGATGTTGAGTTGGGCAAACGGGCGTTTCAGCGTCACCTGGTTGTCGGTTGTGGTGCCGTCGTAGTCATATTTTGCATAGAATGCGTCGAGGTTCTCGTCGTTGGCTTTCACATTCTCGTATTTAATGGTGAAATTGTGATTCTCGGCGCTGAATTCGTAAGGCGCGTCGTTACTTTGGGCAAAGAATATGATGTCATACTGCTTGTCGGTAGGCAGTTTCAGTGTCACTGTGGTAGTGAGGCTGCCGTTGGCAAATGTAGCAGTGCCTTCGGTTGCGCCGTTGCACACTGCCAGAGGCACGGTCTTGCCGTCTTCATACACTGCATAGTGCAGTGTGGTAGCGGTCTTGCCGTCGCTGTAGGCCTTGCGCGGTCCGTTGGCTTTAGCTCGCTGGTTGATGCCTGAGGGCAGTTGGGCGGTAAATGTTACGTTGGCATACTCGCCTTGGGGTTCGTCTACGCCTTCTTTCTGGCATGATGTGGTGGCAATCATCAGTGCTGCCATTGCCATCAATGAAAATGCGGTTTTTTTCATAATAAATAGGTGTTGATTAAAATTAGTTGTGTGTTATTAATGTGTTGTTTACTATTTCCTTTGGGTGCAGTTCCGACTCAGTGCGTGGATACATCTTCACCTGCCGCCTGCCGCTTGAGTGGCGTGCGTGACGGGTGCAAATGCGTAATGCCCATGCCGTGGCGCGGCATGCCGGTTCTGCTGCTGTTATATCAGGGATTTGGTTGCTCGATGTCTCGGCGATTGCTTGATTGTTGTTGCGTCAACGCCAACACGTAAAGTGCCGAGTTCCGTTTTGGTTTTCGCGGTTCATCTGTTCTTATTCCCGATACTATTTTTCTTTGTCCTATTTTTTATAACGATGCTAAAGTAATGCTTTCGTGCGTTTTTTGCAAAAGATATAGGCACTTTTTTAGGCGTAAAAAGCGCATTGGCACACAAAAAATGCCATACGGAACAGTGTTTGCCGCGTTTTTTACCCTCCCCTATGGTTTTTGGTGGTTGGTATCACAGGTGCCGCTGCAAAAAGTCGCCATTCTCCCTCTCGGCATTCTGGCGATTTTTCCGCGCTTTCTCCTTTGACTGTAGTGAGTCATTCCCGCTGGAGGCCTGTACGGCTTTCACGTTGTCGTCGGCCTTGGCCAGTGCGCAAAGCTCATTGTAGCCCTCGGTCGAGCACTGGATTATGGCAAAACGGTCGCCCCCGAGCGCATTGCGCGGCGCCACATAGGTGAGTGCCACCATGCGGCTGCCAAATTTCCACGCCGCGAGCATGGCCGAGTCGCCCGCCACATAGTGCGGCTTGCCATAGTGGCTCACGAGCAGACTCTCGAAGGATTGGAACCGCTGGCGGCGCACGTCGGCGGGCAGCGTATCAGTGTCACACTCCGGGTCGATGGTCACATAGATGCCGTAGAGCGGCCGCGGAAACTGCGGCGCATACATCCCGTCGATGCCGATTACATGTCCGCATCCGAGCGGGAACGGCCCGCTGCCCGCAAACATCGACTCGATGCTCGAAACCGCCGTAAACACCGTGGCACCCACCTTGATGCGGCCCAGAAACTCGTCGGTGGTGGCGTTGTTGAGGCTGTCGTCGACCTGCTTGTAGCGCACTGGGTCGATGGGCTGGTTGGCTTTGAAGGGAAATATAGGCAGCTTGGCCACTGTCTTCTCGGCCTCCTCTGAAAAATAGAATGCGTTGCTGTGCTTGTAGTAGAAATAGCAGATGGGCTCCCACTGCCACACTACCAGCGTGACAAGCAGAAACGCCACGCACTCCACACACATCCACTTGCTGTTACGCGAGATGCGGTCTTGGCTCGAAAGGTCGCTCTTGCACATGACCGACGATGCCACAACCCACACAGCGAGCGCTATCGAGGAGAGGGTGAGGAAAAACACGCGGTCGCAGGCCACGTAGGAGAAAAACAAAGTTGCTGAAATGAAGAAAAACCAGAAATGCATGGTGCTTGCCTCAGTTTATGGTGATTGTTGTTATTTTCGGTAGTCGTATATGATGGGTGTGCTTGCGACCCGCTTTCGTTCATGTGGAGTTGCCGCTATAGCTTGCCGTGGTCCACATAGCTGTAGTGTGTCTGGCGGCACACTATTATGTGGTCCACAAGCTCGATGTCGATGGCCCGGCATCCGGCGGCAATGCGCTTGGTGAGCTCGTCGTCGGCACGGCTGGGGGTGGGGTTGTTGCTCGGATGGTTGTGTGCCAGCACTATGCCGTCGGCCTGCCGCTCGAGCGCGTGCCGCAATATCTGCTTCACGTCGGCCACCGTGGCCGACCCTCCGCCCGAGCTGATGCGCACCCTCCCTTTCACACGCTTGGCCCTGTTGAGCAGCACCATCCACATTTCCTCGTGGTCCAGGCAGTCCATGTCGGCCCTCAGGTAGCGGTAGGCGTCGTCGCTGCAGCAAATCTGGAATCCGTCGGCATACGGCTCCTTCTGGTAGCGCCGTGCAAGCTCCAGAGCCGAGCATATCTGTATGGCTTTCACCTCGCCTATGCCCGGAAACTTCCTGATTTCGGCCATCGACAGGCGCACCAGGTTGTATAGGCGGTTGTCGGTGCTCGTCATGATGCGTTGGCACAGGTCAACCACCGAGCATCCGCGCACCCCGGTGCCTATTATGGTGGCCAGCAGCTCGGCATTGGTGAGCGACTGGAATCCCTGCGTGAGGGCCTTCTCGCGCGGACGGTCTTCGGCCGCTGTGGTGCTTTTCAGCGACTTGCACTCGTCGGCGGGTTTGGGCTGCTCCATGCAGTAGCTGTGATGGGCTTTGTTCATGGTGGAGAGGGTGTTCTTAGGTGGCTATTTTCCTTTGCGCATGGCTATTTCTTGCTCAATGTCGCGCCCGTGGCCCAGCAGAATTTTCCACGTGAAGGCCTGGATGAACCCCACGCCATACGATCCCAGCTGCACAAAGCTGGTGACCACGGCAAGCAGCGAAATGGCGAGGCTGCGCGTCGATGCCAGAGCGCTCACCCACAGCATGGCCACATAGAGGGCAATCGGCAGGATGGCCCACCAGTGCCACAGCACCGCGAGCAGCACCAGTGCCAGGCAGCCAAGCACAAACACCGCCGGAAGGCAGTGCACGAGTTTGAGCGAGTCGGGGTAGAGCAGCTTGAGAGTGATGCGCGACATGCCGAACACGTAGGTCTGGCGGGCAAACTTGCTCAGGCTCGTGCGCCGCTTGTGATACACAAACGCCTCGCGGATGAGGCTGATGGCAAAGCCGGCCTTGCGGATGCGGGTGCTCATGTCGATGTCCTCGCTGAACATCTCGCGGAAGCCGCCCACCTTTTCCCACACCTGGCGCGAGTAGCCCATGTTGAACGACCGCGGCACAAACTTCTCGAGCTGCACCTTGCCGCCGCGTATGCCGCCGGTGGTGAGAAATGCCGTCATTGAGAAGCTGATGGCCTTCTGCACCAGCGTGAAGTCGCTGCTTGCCGCGTCGGGGCCGCCGAAGCAGGGCACATAGTGCTGCTTGAGCGCCGAGCTGAGTCGGGCGAAGTAGTGTGGCGGTATCACGCAGTCGCTGTCGAAAAACACGAAGTAGCTGCCGCTGGCGCGCTCAATGCCGTAGTTGCGGGCTATGCTCCGGCCCTCGTTGTCCTTGTAGTAGTAGTGCACGTCGACCTTGCCGGCCCATTTCTCAACCACCTCGCGGCATGGCTGGGTGGAACCGTCTTCCACTATCATCACCTCAAAGTCCTTGCACGACTGGGCCGCAAGGCTCTTGAGCAGGTCGTCGACCTCGTCACACCGGTTATACACCGGCACTATCACTGAAAAGTATGGCATATCGTCAGTTTGCGTTTTGTTTCAGGCAAATTTAATAAAATCCACCCACTTCCGCAATAGCACGCCGCCATGCCGCTCCGCACTTCCCGCCACCGCTGGCCGCAAGCGGTGGCCGCGCTGCCATAAAGGGCTATCAGTCATGCCTTAGTAATGCTGATGGTTATTGCACTGTAGAAAAAAATTGCATACCTTTGCATACTTTGCGCTTTTTCGGGCCGCACTGCTGGCCACTGTGGCGCAAGGCCGCTTTAAGAAATTGAAATACATAATTATATAACTTTTTGACTGATGACTGAACGTGATTTTACATCAACCTTTCGCCGCCTGCTGGCCGCCTGTGTGGCCCTGGCGGCTGTGATTGCGGTTCAAGCTGCCGTGCCTGCGGGTTACTATTCCTCGCTCAACGGCAAGTCGGGCCAAGCCCTTAAAAACGCCGTGCACGACCTCGTTGCCAACCACACCGTGGTGAGCTATGACAACATGTGGACCTACTACCCAAGCACCGACTGCTACCCCGACAACAAGCAGCACGTGTGGGACATGTATAGCGACAACACCTACTACTTCAACGGCACCCGCTCGGTGAGCGGCATGAACCGCGAGCACTCGTTCCCCAAAAGCTGGTGGGGCGGTGCGGTGGTCGATGCCTATACCGACCTCAACCATCTCTATCCCGCCGACGGCCCCGCCAACATGGCCAAGAGCAACTGGCCCCTGGGCGAGGTGTCGACCGCTTCGTATGACAACGGTGTGACGCGAGTGGGCGCTCCGGTGAGCGGACAGGGCGGCGGTGCCGGGTCGGTGTTTGAGCCCGACGACCGCTACAAGGGCGACTTTGCCCGCACCTATTTCTATATGGCCACCTGCTACCAGGACTACAAGTGGAAATATACCTACATGGTGAGCAACAGCTCGTGGCTCACGCTCAACGACTGGTCGATAAAGCTGCTGCTCAAGTGGTCGCGCCAGGATCCCGTGAGCGACAAGGAGACGGCTCGCAACGATGCCGTGTATCGCATTCAGAACAACCGCAACCCCTTTATCGACCACCCCGAGCTGGTTGAATACATCTGGGGCGACAAGTCCGGACAGGTCTACAACGTCGACGACACCACATCCACACAAGGCGAGCCCACGCTCATAACGCCCACCCAGGGCACTGTGCTCGACTTTGGCGAGGTGGCGCTGGGCAAGAGCCTCAACCTAACCCTGTGGATAAAAGGCAAGGATATCAGCAACAGCCTGAGCCTGCAGCTCTACCGCTACGACTACCAGATGTTCTCCATTCCGGTGACTTCGGTCGACCGCTCGCAGGCCAATTCGGCCGACGGCTATCCGCTCACAATCACCTACACCCCCACGGCTCTGGGCCAGCACCGCGCAAAACTGCTCGTGAGCGACGGCGGACTGGTGGGCAGCGTGGGCGTGGAGCTTAACGCGCAGTGCAAGCCGGTGCCGTCGCTTTCGGCTGTCACCGCTCTGCCTGCACATGAAATCACCGACTCGAGCTATGTGGCCACATGGACCGAGAGCCCTGACACGGTCGACTACTACATAGTCACACGCACCGTCTATGCCAGCAACGGTGCCATTGTGAGCCGCGACGAGGTGCGCTCCGACGAGACCACCTGCGCCTTCAACGACCGCCACGCAGGTGAGACCCACACCTACTCTGTGCGCTCCAGCCGCCTCGGCTGCACATCGCCCGAGAGCAACGTAATCACCATCGATGCAAGCGGCATCACCGGCGTTGAGGCCAGCCGCCCAGTGTCGTTTATCGCTGTCGACGGCGGAGTGCTTGTGAAGTGCGGCGAACCGCTGCGCATGGTGCGCGTCTACAGCGCAAGTGGAGCCCTTGTGGCATCCTACGGCTCGCTGCAGTCCGACGACCGCATACTCCTGCCTGGCGGCGTGTATGTGCTCACCGCGGCCAACAGCTCCCGCCCGGCCAAGCTGGTGGTGAAGTGATGCGGCCACTGGCTGCGTGAGCCGCTGCGGGCCGTTCATCGAAAGCCCGCGAATGGCGAATGATATTTTTTCAGCGTAATCTGCGCGCATGGCGTTGTCTGCACAACGGCTTGCGCGCAGATTGCTTTTTGCCTGGCTTGTGCCATGGCTGGCTAAAACGGCAAAAATCGCCTTTAATTGTGCGACACGACGTAAAAAAATCAAAAAAATTAGGAAAAGTGAATATTGTGCCTTACTTTTGCCGTGATATGAGACACCGACTAATAATATTACTCGCCGTGGCAGCTCTCGCAGGGGGTGGCTTCAGCGTTGTGGCCGAGCCCGACGGAGCCCGCATAGAGCTCTCGACAGGTGTGGCTCGCGTTGAAGGCGGCGTGGGGCGCATCAGCCTCACGGCAGCCAGCGGCTCGGGTGCTGTGTTTCAAATCTATTCCATCACCGGCCAGCTCTTGAAAGAGGTGAAGCTCGATGCCGACGCCCACACCTGTGTCGACGTGCCCAAGGGTTTCTATGTGGTGCGCTACAACAACCAGTGGTCGCGCAAGGTGGTGGTGAAGTGATGCGTCGCTGAAATTGAAATATGAAAAAAATATAGGGATGGCGAGCCTGCGCTCACCATCCCGTTTGTTTTTATTCCCCTTCAGGCCACGGCGTGACTCCAATGAGGGCTTGGCAAGAAAAAAGTATGCCCCGCAATTAAATGCGAGGCATGCTGTGCGTTTTTTCGGTGGGCGCAATAAGGGGCACCCTTGTGCATGACGGTCAGAACACGGGCTTCTCACCGGTGTTGGCCAGGAAATTGTCGGGGTCGCCGCCAATCGGGGGCAGGGGAGCGCTGCTTTGCGAGTTCATGCTCGATTCGTAAGTGCCCACTTCGTCGCCAAGCAGCGAGTCTTCCCAGTTCTCGAATTTGGCGAAGTTTTTGCGGAACCGCATCTTCACCGTGTCCACGGCACCGCTACGGTGCTTGGCCACAATGAACTCGGCCATGCCGCGTATGTCGTTGCCCTCGGCGTCGACGCCCGAACGCACGTAGTATTCCGGTCGGTGGATGAAGCACACGATGTCGGCGTCTTGCTCAATGGCACCCGACTCGCGGAGGTCGCTCAGCTGCGGTCGCTTGTCGTCGCGCGTCTCGGTCGAGCGGTTGAGCTGCGACAGTGCTATGATGGGTATCTGCAGCTCTTTGGCCAGCTGCTTGAGTGAACGCGAGATGGTGCTCACCTCTTGCTCGCGACTGCCAAACTTGAGGCCTGTGGCGTTCATCAGCTGCAGGTAGTCGATGATGATTATCTGCACGTGCTTTTCCCTCACAAGGCGGCGCGCCTTCGACCTCAGCTCGAATATCGAAAGCGACGGTGTGTCGTCGATATACAGCGGTGCCGAATAAAGGTTCTTGATGCGTCCCATCAGCTGGTCCCACTCGTTGGGTGAGAGCTGGCCGCTCTTGATTTTCTCACCCTCGATTTCGCACACGTTGCTTATCAGGCGGTTCACAAGCTGCAGGTTCGACATCTCGAGCGAGAACACTCCCACGGGCTCGTTGAGGTCTACGGCCATGCTTTTGGCCATCGAGAGCACAAAGGCCGTCTTACCCATTGCCGGACGGGCCGCAATGATGATAAGATCGCTGTTTTGCCATCCCGACGTGAGTTTGTCGAGGTCGGTGAACCCGGTCTGCAGTCCGCTTAAACCGTTTTCGCGCTTTGCCGCCTCCTCGATTTTCTTTAGGGCCTCGCTGATCACGGGGTCGATTTGCGTCACATCGCGCTTGAGTGTGCTCCTGTTCAGTTCAAATAGCTTTCCCTCGGCTTCCTGCAAGAGATCCCACACGTCGATCGACTCGTCGAACGCCAGGGTGCCTATCTGTGAACTGAAGGTGATAAGCTGGCGTGCCAGATATTTCTGGGCTATGATGCGGGCGTGGTATTCGATGTTGGCTGCCGACGACACCCGCCCCGTCAGCTCCGAGATGCGCAAGGCGCCGCCCACTTTCTCCAGGTTGCCTTTCTTGCGCAACTCCTCGGTCACGGTGAGCATGTCGATGGGGCGTTGCTGCACACCCAGCGACTGTATGGCGTCATACACCATCTGGTTGGCCGGGTCGTAGAATGCCTCGGGCTTCAATATCTCGCCCACTTCGGCGTAGGCGTCTTTCTCAAGCATGAGGGCACCAAGCACAGCCTCCTCCACCTCGATGTCCTGAGGCTGCTTTTTTCCGAGCTCCGACACCACCTCGGGCGTGTGCTGCGGCTGGCGGCGTGGAGCGTTCCGCTTGTTGTGGTCTTTTACTAAGTCGTCAAATGCCATGTTTGTCTGTTCTGTTATTATTGCTTTGTGGCGCAAATATACTGTTTTTGCCTCACTGGCCGGCATGCCGCGGTGGGCAAGTTATCCACAAGTTGCTGTTTACAATTGCCCGCCGATGTGCCTGCAAAAAGCGCACAGCGCCATTCCGCAAGGGCGATGGCGCTGTGCATAACTATCTTTATGGCTGAACCGCGGCTTGATTAGCGCACGCGTCCCACGTAAGAACCGTCGCGGGTGTCAACCTCAATTGTCTCGTCGACGTTGATAAACAGAGGCACACGCACGGTGGCTCCGGTCTCAACGGTGGCGGGCTTCAGCGTGTTGGTGGCTGTGTCGCCTTTCACTCCAGGCTCGGTGTAGGTGATTTTGAGCTTGGTCTTGACGGGCATTTCGGCAAAGAGTACCGACTCGGTAGATGCGTCGGTTACCACGTCGACCACGTCACCTTCTTTCATGAAATCGACGCCAGTGATTACAGCTCGGTTGATTGGAATCTGCTCATAGGTCTCCTGATTCATGAAAATCGCATCCTCGCCTTCGGCATAGAGGTACTGGTAGGGGCGGTGCTCAACGCGCACGTCTTCGAGCTTCTCGCCGATGTTGAAGCGGCGTTCGAGCACGCGGCCGTCAACCACGTCTTTGAGCTTGGTGCGCATAAAGGTGTTGCCCTTGCCCGGCTTCACGTGAAGGAAGTCGATGCAGAAATAAAGGCGGTTGTCCATGCGGATGCATGTTCCAATTTTAATGTCTTGAGCGTTAATCATATTCTTTCAAAAAATGTGTTATATTGTTGTTCTTTTATTCTTGCTTGGATGCTCTTCAAAAACGGTGCAAAATTAATTGAATTAGGGAAAATTTGCAAAAAGTTTCGGGCAAAAATGTGCTCTTGCTTGTTTAATTTCAAAAAAGTGACTAATTTTGCAGACCAAATTGCAAAAAATAAAAAAGTTAGATAAAGATGAAAAGAACATTCCAACCCTCGAACAGAAAGAAAGCTAACAAGCACGGTTTCCGTCATCGTATGTCCACTGCCGATGGCCGCAAGGTATTGGCTCGCCGTCGTGCCAAGGGCCGCTACAGCCTCACTGTGAGCGACACCGTATACAAGCACTAATCAATCCTGCCCGGCGGGCAAGGCTGTGGCTCACAAGCCATTGAGCCTCAAAGTGGACGGTGACAATAATGACAACCGTCACAACTCATAGCCGTTGCGGCCACAATGATGGCCATGACGGCATTTGTTGTATGGTTATGCACCGTGTGTCGACGCCATGACAATGCATAATCCGAAAATAACTTTACTATGGACATAAAACCCTGGACCACCATAAGCAGTCGCTACATAATCCGCAGGCCATGGCTCACCGCGCGCTGCGACAAGGCCCGCATGCCCAATGGCAAGATACATCCCGAATTCTATGTGCTCGAATACCCCGACTGGGTGAATGTGATAGCCGTCACGGCCGAGGGCCGGTTTGTGATGGTGCGGCAGTTCCGCTATGCCATGCGCATTGTGGCCACCGAGCTGTGTGCCGGCGTGATGGAAGACGGCGAGACCCCGCTGCAGGCTGCGCAACGTGAGCTTCTCGAGGAAACTGGATATGCCGGCGGTGAGTGGAGTGAGATAATGACAATAGGGCAGAACCCGAGTTCGTGCACCAATCTCACTCACTGCTTTGTGGCAAGCGGGGTGCACAAGGTGGCCGGGCAGCACTTGGATGCCACCGAGGATGTGCAGGTGGTGCTGCTCTCGGCTGCCGAGTTGCGGTCGATGCTCGTAAACAATGAGATGAGGCAGGCCTTGATGGCCGCTCCACTGTGGCGCTATTTCGCCGAGCAGTCGCTGCTGTGACCGCGTGACTTGATTTTGCGGTAATATCTTATTCCGTTGAGAATGTGGCGCAGGCTGTAGGCTACCGGTTGCCCCATGTCGCGCTTCAATTCAGTGGCAATCTTCACGGCTCTGAGGCGGCACGTCAGCGGATAGGCGATGCTCATGTAGGCACCGCGGCCCATCAGCACTTGCGGCATGGCGCTTCGTGTGGTGCTTGTGGTGGGTTTGCAGGTGGTTACTATCACGGTGGGGAAAAA
Source organism: Agathobacter rectalis (assembly GCA_963625945.1). Classification (GTDB taxonomy): domain Bacteria; phylum Bacteroidota; class Bacteroidia; order Bacteroidales; family Muribaculaceae; genus Sodaliphilus. Next base: position 10,785 of record CAVFVP010000002.1, read on the forward strand.
CACGCACTTTAGCCCGGTCCTGATTGAATCGTGCACAAACAGCTCCTCTTCGCCGCACCACAGTGTGGCACTGCCCAGACCGAACTCCTCGTTGAATTTCACCTTGCCGTCGATTGAACTTGTGCGGAACGCGATTTCGAACGACGACGGATAGTAGCGCTTGGGCATTTTGCGGCCGAGCACTGTCGTCTCTTTGGGATACACCTTGTGGATGGGTACGTTGGCGGCCATCATGAACGTGGCCAGGTCGAGGGTTGGGTCTGCTTCAAACCGCGCGGTCACCGCATGCAGCTGCCCGGGTGTGTAGCGGCAGTCGTCGTCGCAAATCAGGCACACGTCGGCACTGGCATGGGCAATGGCGTTGTTGCGGTTGCGGCTCAGTCCGCGGCCGCGCATGGTGACCACTTTCACGTCGGGGCGCATAAGCAGTTCGCGCGGGCAGTCGGCTATCGTCATGTCGCCAGTGATCTGCCACGATACCACATAGCCCACGCCGTCGATGGGCGCAAGCACCATCTCACTCACGAGCTTTATTCCGTCGTCGATGGTCGATATCAGCAGTTGCAGTGTGGTCATTCGTCGTTTCTTTTGCTATTGCAAAGGCAAATTTACCGCTAAATTGGCAAAACGGCAACTGTTTCGACAGGAATGGTTACAATTTGTTGCTTGGTGTGGAATGCAGTGACCGCTACACGGATTATGGCCCGGTGGGCCAACCTTGCGGCACGCGTGTCAGCGTATGTTGAGCATGCGGTGTGTCTGCAGCGACAGCCGCCACTCGGGATTGTCGAGCACTGCCTGCACGCAGGCCTGCACGTTGCGTCGGCATTGGGTCTCGTCGGGCACGAAGCACGGTTGCAGAAACCGGTGGGTGGCGTCGATGCCGTCATATAGGCTCAGGTCTTGGCCGCAATACACCACTTTAAGCTCATCGCAGTGCCTTAGCACGCATGGCTGCGTGTCGCCACCGTCGAATGTAAATTTGGGCGACAGTGTCACCCAGTCGATGCCATCTGGCAAGTGTCGTGTGCCGTTGGTCTCGATGGCAATCCGCTTGCCGGTCATCAGTTTAAGCCCCTGCACCAGCTCACTGTCGATCCACAGGCTTGGCTCGCCGCCGGTGAGCACTATCAGCGGGGCTTTGGGCCAACGCATCACCTCGGCCGCTATCTGTGGCAGCGACATCATTGTGCCTTGGTTATGGTCGGTGTCGCAAAAGTTGCAGCGCAGGTTGCAGCCGCTCAGCCTCACAAACACACTCGCCGTGCCTGTGTTGTATCCCTCGCCCTGGAGCGAGTGGAATATCTCGTTAATCTTCCACATAGCTGGCCTCGTTGTTTTGCGACTCGCGCACGTCGGCGCGGAAGCAGTTGGGCACATTGTCCACTATCCAGCGGGCAATGTTCTCGGCCGTGGGGTTGAAGCTGAACTGCTCGTTCAGGTTGCAGTGGTCCATGTGCTGCTTGATGAGCGACTTTATTTTTGAAAAGTCGCATACCATGCCGTTGCTGTCGAGCTCACGCGCGCGGCAGTGCACGGTAATCACCCAGTTGTGGCCGTGCAGGTTCTCGCACTTGCTGTCGTAGTCAAGCCTGAGCTGGTGGCTTGCCGACACCTCAAGTGTCTTTTTTACGTAATACATTCCCATTGCTAAAAATAAGTGTCTCTTCTGTGTGAATTCAATCTTGCGCTGACTGTCGCAGCGTGTGGCATTATGCCTCGTCGTCGCAAAGGTATTCGGTGGGGTCGTCGATGCCAGCGTCGCGCAGTGCCTCGCGTCGCTCGCGGCATGTGCCGCACTTGCCGCAGTGCTTTTCACCGCCCTTGTAGCACGAGTAGGTCTCACTGTAGTCGATACCAAGCTTTTTGCCGTGGCGGGCAATCTCGGTCTTGCTTATTCCGGTGTAGGGGGCCAATATCTCGATGCCCTCGTAAGTGCCGGCGCGCATCGCGTGCGACATGGCGTCGATGAATTCCTGACGGCAGTCGGGATATATCGTGTGGTCGCCAGCATGGTTGGCTATCATCACGCGTTTCAGTCCGTTGCTCTCGGCTATGCCGCATGCAATGGCCAGCATAATGCCGTTGCGGAAGGGCACCACTGTCGATTTCATGTTCTCGTCGTCGTAGTTTCCCTCGGGAATGTCGGCGGGTGTCTCGAGCAGTGCACTCTTGAAATACTTGTGCATGAAGTCGAGCGGGATCACGATGTGCCGTATGCCCAGCCGGCGGCAGTGCAGCACGGCATATTGGCGTTCGCGGTCGTTTTGTGTGCTGCCGTAGTCAAATGTTATTGCCAGCCCTATCTGGTCTTTGTATTCGTTAAGCAGTGTCACTGAGTCCATGCCGCCCGAAATCACTATCACAGTGTCTTTAGCCATAGTTGGTTTGCTCCTTTTTTGTTTTGTGGGGTTCGTTGTCCTGTTATTTGTTTCTGAAACTTGCCAGCAGGCGGGTCTTTACCATTTCCTGGTGGTCGGCGTCGCCATGGTTGGCAAATGGCAGTATTGAAATGCCGCCGCGTGGCCGGAACAGTCCGGTCACCTCGATATACTTGGGGTCCATGAGCTTGATGAGGTCGTTCATGATTATGTTCACGCAGTCCTCATGAAAGTCACCATGGTTGCGGAAGCTGAACAGATACAGTTTCAGGCTCTTGCTCTCAACCATTCGCTCTCGCGGAATGTAGCTGATGATTATGTGCCCGAAGTCGGGCTGTCCGGTCTTGGGACACAGGGTTGTGAACTCCGGGCAGTCGAGCGTCACCAGATATTCGTTCTCGGGATGCTTGTTGACAAATGTCTCAAGCAACTCGGGTGCGTAGTCGGTGGCATATTGTGTATGCTGGTTGCCCAGCAAGGTGACTCCGGCGAGTTCTTTATCATTTCTTGGCATGTATTTGTTTCCTTTTGTCTTTGTGTTGTCAATCAATTGCAGAGCGCCGGCCTCATTGGATAATTGCCGGCACATGTATTACAATCTGCAAAGTTACTGCATGTTGGGCGCAATAGCAAATAGCGGCTATCCTTTATTGCTGCGACAGCCTAGGCCGGGCGGCTGTGTCATTTCTTGAGTTCCGACAGCCGCTTGGGGTCGCCCACAATCCACAGGATGTCTCCGTCGGCAAATGTCAGGTCGGGTGTGGGGTTCAAGAAATTGTCCTCGCCGCGTTGGACCGACACCAGCAGCGACGCATAGTCTTCGCGCAGACGGGCCTCTAGGAGCGTCTTGCCGGTCAGCGGCGACTTCTCGCTTATGGCAAAGTGCAAGAAGCGGGCCTCGCCGTGCTCGGCACTGGGTGCGCTGCCACTTTCTTCCACCAGCGGCAGCAGGTTTTGTATCTGCTCCTCGGTGCCTATCACCCCTATCACGTCGCCGGGAAATATGCGCATGTCGCCTGTGGGCACGGGATGCAATACCGAGTTTCGCTGAATGTTGACCACATTCACGCCATACTTGCGGCGCAGGTCGGCACGCTTCAGCGTCTCGCCCACAAAGGGGCATCCGTAGCCCACTTTCATGTAGGCCAGATGCAGGTCGCTTACCAAGTTGTTGGCGTGACCGGTGCGGTGGTTCTCGCGCTCGTTCACGTTGTCGATGAACTTGTGCTCAACTTCGCTCATCCGCCGCCCGAATTTGGGCGACAGCAACACTGTGCACACAAGGGTCAGCACCACGCCCGCCATAACCGATGTGGTGCCCTGGTAAAAGCCGTAGAGCTCGCGGGTGACAAACACCATCGACAGCAGCACGCCCACTACCGACATCAGTATCACCGGCACATACGTTATGCGGCCGCTCACAGCCACCAGATGCTGGCGCTCGGTCGACTTTATGCTAGGCACTATTATGGCAAAGAGCATCGGCGCCATCATGGTGAGTGTCACCACCACGCCCAGGAGACGCCCCCACTCGTTGCCAATCCACTGGCAGGTGAAGGGAACGATCAGGGTGTGGCTTGCCACTATCAGGGCAATGATGAGCACCGAGTAGAGCACTGTGCGCAGCAGGTAGCGCTTGACCACGGCTTTCCACATGCGCTTGGTCTCGCTCGACTCGCTCTCGGCGGCGCTTTTGCTGTAGCCGTTGAGCAGGCGGCTCCATTGCTTGGGCATGTGCTTGCTCACAAAGTTGTAGCACGGCACGGCGCTCTTTATGAAAAACGGGGTGAAGAATGTGGTGATCACACTCACGGCCACAATGATGGGATATATGTTGTCGGCCAGCACGCCAAGGGTCATGCCCGTTGAGGCTATGATGAACGAGAACTCACCGATTTGCGTCAGGCAGAAACCCGACTCCATGGCTATTTTAAGTGGCTGGCCCATAACGAGCATGCCGAATGTGCCGAATGTGATCATGCCCACTACCACCACTGCCGAGAGCAGGGCAATGGTGCCGGCGTTTTCCCAAATCACGTCGGGCTCAACCATCATGCCCACAGAGATGAAAAATACGGCCCCAAACAAGTCTTTTACCGGGGTTACCAGTCGCTCGATGCGCTCGGCCTCAACCGTGCCGGCAAGTATCGAGCCCATCACAAACGCTCCGAGGGCAAGCGAGAACCCCGACTTCACCGAAAATACGGCCATGAAGAAGCACAGAGCCATTGAAATCACGAGCATCACCTCGTCGCTGATTAGCTTGTGGTAGCGCTTGAAAAGGGTGGGAATAAGCAAAATTCCCACCGTGAACCACATGATGAGGAAGAACGACAGCTTGAGCACACTGCCGGCAAGCTCGCTGCCAGCCACGTTCTCTTGTGCAAGTGACGACAGTATCACCATCAGCACCACGGCAAAGAGGTCTTCCACAATGAGCACGGCCAACACCAGCGGCACAAACCTGCGCTGTCGCATGTTGAGGTCGCCCAGGGCCTTGATGATGATTGTGGTCGACGACATCGACAGCATACCACCAAGGAACATGGAGTTGATTGTTGAGAAGTGCATGAGCCTGCCCACTACAAATCCTAGACCGATCATGCCGGTCACTATTATCAGTGCCGTCACGGCGGCCGACCCGCCCACGTTGAGCAGCTTCTTGAAACTGAAGTCGAGACCCAGCGAGAACAGTAGCACCACAATGCCTATCTGGGCCCAGAATTCGATGTTGGCCTCGTTGACTACCGACGGGAAGAATGCAAACTGGGGGCTGGCGATGAATCCGGCCACAATGTAGCCAAGCACTACGGGCTGTTTCAGCTTTTTGAATAGCACCGTGGCCACCGAGCCAAGAATCAATATCAGCGCAAGGTCGCTGATCAGTGAGTTGATGTTGATGGTGTCCATTTCTTGTTGATGTTTTTTGCGGGTATTTATGTTCTTAGTAATGCGTTGTGGCCAGCTGGGCTGTGTCTTAATGCCGCTTGCCTGCTATTGGTAGTGTCTCAATAATCGTGCCACTTAGCAAAGTTACTAATTAATGACCGCATTTTCAAGGGGTGGAATGTGCCGAATGCCACAATAAATGGTCGTGATTGGGTAAAAACACGTCACTGCAACGGTCACTGGCCGCTGCCGACCCGATGGAACGGCCGCCACAGAGCGTTGGCGCATACCATTGTCCTAAAAGAGGCATGAGTGCAAACGAAAGCAGGCGGAAAACTAATCCGTTTTCCGCCTGCCTTGTTTGATTGCGTGGGGGCTTAGAATATCACTTTGGCGCTGTGGCCTGCCTGGGTCACCACATAGAACCCTCGTCCTGGCAATTCTACCGTGCACTGGCAGTTATTGCTGTTTGCTGTGGCCACAATGGCTCCGGTGGCGTCGATTACTGTCACTTTGCCGTCGGTGGGTGTGGTCACCACAAGCGTGTTGCCGTCTCGGCTCACCTTCAGCGACTGATTCTTATCGCTGGTCACGTGGCCGATTCCCGACTCGTCGGCGCAGGTTACAATCAGGTCGTCGATGTAGCCGTATTCGGTGCTGCTGCCCGAGAACACGCTGATTTTAATGTAAGTCTTCTGTTTGCCGCTGCTGTTGACGCGGAACTCTCCTTCGCTGGTCTCACCGGCCGTTACGCGGAAGTATTGCTGCCCGTCGAACGGCGATGCCACCAGCCATGTGATGCCGCCGTCAACTGAATAGTAGGCGCGCACTATGGCCGACTTTGATGTCGGGTTGTAGTAGCTGAACTTGATCGTGTTGACTTGCTCGTCGATAGGGGTGGTGGTGTGTATGTCGCCCTTGGCGAGGATGGCCACGGCACGTGAGCCGTTGCATGTTCCGGAGTCGGGGACCACAATCCGTGCCTTTGTGAGCGACCATTGGGCAAATGTGCCGGTCACTCCTGTGGTGTCGGCTTGGGTGGTGGGCATGTCTTCAAACGGCTCGTAGAGTGCGACCACCGGATCGCTCACCACATTGAACTTGATGCCCTCGGTGGCGGGTGTGATCTGGTCGAGGGTGTATTCGGTCTTGAGTCCTGTCCATGACTTGAGGGTGGGCTTAGTGTCGCTGTTGTCGAGCTTGGTCACGTTGGCTGTGCCTGGGAACGGGTCGCCGCCCCAGTCGATGGTGGTGGTTGTTATGCCCGATGTGGAGTTGTAGGTGCTGTCTTTCTGGCAAGCCCTGATCAGCTCATAGTAGTTGTGCTTTGGGTTGATGTTCACCTTGTTATTTGTCCAGGAGCTGGTGTTTGTAGAGTCAACTCGCCACACCAGTAGTCCGTGGCCTGGCAGACAGGCATCCCAACGCGAGTCGTCGCGGTTTTCAACCAAAAAGTATTCGGCTTTCACTTGCGAGTTTATGCGGTAGGCGCTGTTGGTGGTCTGTAGCGGTGTTGCCAGCCGCTCTCCGTTTCCGTTAATCACTTCGGGCTTGATCCAGCCGAGTGCCCAGCGCTCAAAGCTGCCGAAGCCGGCTGGTGTGCGGCTTTTGTTCAGGTAGTTGCCTCCAGCCATTATCGACCATTTGCCGGGTGTGGTGCTCAGTCCGTTTGACGAGTAGTCCACATCGTAGAGGTCGGGCAGGCCAAGCACGTGTGAGAACTCGTGGCAGATGGTGCCTATGCCGTCGATGATGCTGTCGCGCTGCAGGCCGTAGAGCTCGGTAGAGCAGGCGTAGCGGCCGAAGCTCACGCCGTCGAGCTTGAGCGATGAGAACTGGCTCGCATGGGGCCACAGGTAGTTGGTGTTGTTCACGCCATAGTTGGCGCCACCGCCAGCCACCACGAAAAACACCATGTCTACCGTACCGTCGCCGTTTGTGTCATAGTCTTTATAGTTTATGCTGTCGTCGAGCTGTCGCAATGCATCGCCGAACATGGTTGTGCAGCGTGTCACGGTGTAGTTGCTGCTTCCGCTCGGATACGTCTGCGGATAGTTTACCGTCACAGGTCCCACCACGTCGAAGCGTGGCTTGAACTGGCCGTTGCTGTTGTCTTTGAAGAAGTCGTACACGCTGCCCGTGTATTCTTTCTTCTCGCCGGTGTTCTTGTCCACATATCCTGTGTAGCCCTCTTGCGTCACGAGGTCGGTGAACACCTTGTGGGGATCTGACACGGTAAACTTACGGTCGTTGTATTCCACAAGCACCACCAGACCGCGAAACTTGCTGATGTCGAGCAGGCCGCTCAGCTTATGGGCTGGGGCTTTGTGTGCTGTGGTTTCAGCTATGGCTTCGGCGTGAGCCATCTTGCCCACGCTGTCCAGAAACTCACGGTCTCTGGCCGAGCGCGAATCGGCGTTGCGGGCCACCAGGCTGCTCTCTTCGAGCTGGCCGTTGCTCACTTGGGCATACACATAGTAGCCTTGCCCATTCTTGAGCACGGTGTAGCCGTCGGTGGTGATTGTGATGTGTTGCCACTCGTCGCCGTAGAGTCGCAATGTGAGTGTGGTCCCGTCGGGTTGTGTCACATCGAACGGCTCGGGACATGCGGGTACCGCCTTGGCTGCAAGCACTGCCATCAGCAGCAACGCGGTAAGTAAAAATTTTCTCATTGAAGTAGTATTTGTTGAATTCCTTCACGATGGTTGGGTGTCTCATCGTGTAAATGTCTTGTTGCAAAATTACGATTTTTAATTATTTTGCACAATATGATGTCGTTATATTTTTCGTTTGCTTCCTTTGGACGCTGATTGCAAATAAAACCACGATTCCCGGCCGCAAGCATTTTCTTGGTCGGGAATCGTGTGTATGGGTTCTGGTGGTGAATTTATTGCTTGACCGTTAAGGTGGCGCCCGCTGAGTGGGCCGTTATTTGCGGTGCATACTGGCACTGCACGGTGGCTATGCCTGTGCTGTAGGTGCCCGGAGCGGTGACGTAAGCGTCATAGGTAATCACGTGTGTGCCTTTGGCGAGGCTTTCAAAGAAGGCGTTGGTCTGCGAGTCTTTGGTCTCGAGGTAGTACCACTCGCCGCTGCTGTGCCTGTAGCCCGATGTCTGGTCGGCTGGCTCAAGGCATGAGGCGCGCTCGTCGGTCAGCGTGATGTAGCTTGCGTCTTTGGTCAGCTTTATGGTGATGCGCACTTGCACCTTGTCGCCCACCTTAAGTGTGGTTGCCGGTGTGAGCTTGTCGCCGGTGTCATATATCAGATATTGCTTTGTCGCCTCTATGTCATCGGTCTTGTAAGCTTTCACTTCGGCCATGGGGGCTTGGTACTGTGCATAGACTGCGCCCCATGCCGGCCCCGATGTGTTGCGGCTCACGGTCAGTGTCTTGCCTGCGGCCGAGGCGTCAAGGCTCATTCGCCCGTATCCCAGGTATTGGTCCACATACTTGGCTTCAACAGACTTGCCGTCAATCGTTACGGTGGCTGAGCTCTTGCCGGTCCACTTGCTGCCGGTCGACAGCAGTGCCTGAACGGCATCGGCCGCCAGGCTCGATGAGCCCCAGTCGTTGCTTTGCTTCATCAGTAGCAACCATTTGCGCACTTGGTCAATCTCGGCCGTGCGCGGGTCGGCTTCGTTGAGGGCGCGCAAGACTACTGCCGTTGTGCCCACTTTATTGGGGCGGAACCATCCGCTGCTGCCTATGTTGTCCCAATACATGCCTGTGCTGGCTTTTGTCACGGCAAACTGTCTGATTGACTCGGCCACACGTGCGGCCTCGGCCTTGTTGCCGTTTCGGCTGAGGGTCATGGCTATGAATGCCTTGTTGGTAAGAGGTGCGCCTTTCCATTCTGTGGCGAGGCTCTTGAGCACTTTCTGCATCATTTCGGCGTTGTCGCTGCCCAGCTTCTCGCCGGCAAACAGCGACCGCACGTAGGCATAGTCGGAAAATCCCTTGTGGTTCTTCGGGTTGTGCTTGGTCTGTTCTTTGAATGCCTCTAGCATCTTGTAGTCGTAGTATTGCAGTGCCCGGCTCACCATGCCGTTGAGCTTGCTGTTGTTGCCAAGGAAGCCGAGACGCTGTGTTTCGCCAATCAGTTCAAGCACTATGCCCGTGGTGCTGATTGATGACTTGCAGCCAGGATAGCGGAACCACGCGAAACCGCCGTCGCCCATCTGCACGTTGGCCAGGGCATCGATTAGTTTGCTGACGGTTGCCGAGCTTTTTTGTCCGTCGGTAAGGTCGGCAATGCGGCTCAGGCGCAGGGTCTGCTGTTCGGCGTCGTTGATCCATGGCGATGCCAGCAGCGTCCCTGTTTTCAGGTCGGTGTTGCGTTCGAGCATCGATGTCAGGGTAGAATCGGCGTTTCCGCTCTCGGTCCAGTGCCTTATGGCGGTTGCCAGTTCGGGGTTGCTCTTCACTGTGCCTTGGGCCACGGCGGCTGCAAATAAGTCGTGGGCAATGGTGGTGGCGATTTTTGAATCGCCGCCGCTGTAGATGGTGGGTAGGGCTGTCACGCAATACCACACGGGGTTGTCGCAGTATTCAAGCGTCACGCGTGAGTCTTTCTTGAAGTCGGGCAACTGTAGGCTGAAACTGCTCTTGGCGGCATCGATGAAAAACGGTGTGGTCTCGATCACGGGCGACTGTGAGGCCAGCACGGGAATCATGCACTGTTCGCCGTCGGTGTGGGTGCCGTCGGTGGCACGGATGCGGAACCCGGCATACGGCACTTCGGCTGTCACGGCAAATGTGATTGCCACAGTGTCGGTCCCTTGTGCCGCTATCGTGCGCGCAATTGTGCGCTCGGCCAGCACCTTGCCAGTGCGTGGGTCAAAGATTTCAGCCTTGGCGGTCACGCTGGCACTTTGTGTTCCGGCATTCTGCACGGTGGCAGTGAACGTGGCGTCGTCGGATTGGCGGACGAAGCGTGGCACGCTGGGCTTGACCATGATGGTCTTTTGTGCCACAATCTCGCGCTGCATTGTGCATGCTGCCAGGCTCTTGTCGTAGGCCACCGACTGCATCAGCCATGTGCCGTTTTGGCTCGGCGCCTCAAATTCCACAGTTACGTTGCCCGTTGCATCGCTCACGAGCATCGGTTGCCACAGGGCTGTTTTCACCTGCCCCTCGCGAACGGTCACATTGTTGAGTTCGGTGCTGCCCGCATTGGAGGCTGCCTCTGCGTCGGCAACGTCGTCGTTGGCAACCGAGAAGCTGGCTTTGGCCATCTTTTTTGCAGGCATGGCCACTGCATCGTAGAGCATCAGGTTGCCCAGTGCACGGTCGCTTACCGAGGCAAACAACGTCTGGCCGTAGGTGTTCAGCACCGGTGCCGCCCAGTTGCCTGAGTAACTCAGCATTTTGCCGCACCACGACACGTTGTCGCTGCGCAGGTTTTGATAGGTGTCGCTGCTGATGCTCAGGCGGTAGCTTCTGCCGTAAGTCGGCCTGAACTGCCACTGGTTGGGGGCAATGCTGTTCACCGCCTTGTCAATCACCTCAAGCATCATGGCACCAGCCACTCCGCGGCCTTTGTTGTCGGTGAGCCGGAATGTCCACTTTTCGGTGTCGCCCGGTGTGATGCGGTCGCGGAAACTGCTGCTGCTCAGCTTCAGCGTGTGCTCGCATGCCTTTGTCTTGAATTGGAACGATGCTTTGCGTGTGTTGCGTCCGTAGATCGAAATCATTTGCACCTGCATCTCATTGTTCTCTTTGGCAGGGATTTTTATGTCGAGCCGGTGCATTCCTGGCTTGTACTTGAGCCATCCGCGGGTCACTTCGCCGGTGCGGTCGGTGGCAATGTAGAAGATGTGGCTCTCGGCCACTGATGTGCCTATGGTGATGTGTGCCACATCGGCATCGTCAACGCTGTTGGCTGTCTCTGAGGTCCACAGCTGGCAGTTGTCGACGGGGGCTTTCTTATCGGTGGGCCGGAAAAGGGTTATGGCGGCCAGTGATGGCTCCGAAGCTGTGTCGGCAAGTATGCCTATCTCAATGCTGTATTGGCCTGATGGCACATTTGTGAAGTCGACTATGGGGTTGGCGGAGTCGAAATTGCCGGTTGCCACTGTGGTTTTACCGTCGGCCTGTGTCAGCTTGTAGGTGCATTGGGCATGGGTGTCGCCGTCGGCGGTTGAGTTGTAAGTGACGGGGAGCTTGATTGGCTTGGAGGCAATGAAGTCGCGGGTGGCGCTGTTGAGGCTCACGCTGCGTTTGTGCCCGATGATGAAGTTGGCGCTTGCCTGTTGGCTCTCGCCTGCGGCATCGGTGCATGTGGCCTCGATGTAGTAGCTGTATTCCCGGTTGCGCCAATAATGCCCCTCGCCTTGGCTGTTGGCTGTGGGGGTAAATGTGCTTGGCTGATACTCAACGGCAAAGCTGCCGCTGCCGTCGGCAGTCACTGTGGTGTCGGCCACAAGGGTGCCTTGGTTGCTGCATCTTGCCCACCACGACCATTGGTCGCGGTATAGTTTCATTCTCACGATGGCTCCGGCTACCGGCATGCCGGTGTAGGTGGTTGCCTTTCCGCTGATTTTCACTGGCAAGCCTTTGTTGTAGGCTGTCTTCATGCCGGTAAGCTCCACAGTGTATGTGGGTGCTTTGTATTCGCTCACTTGCACGTAGGCGTAGCACCGGTTTTGCCCGTCGTATTTCATCTTCAGGCAGAACCGCCCGTTCATGCGGTCGGTGGGCACGGTAAACTCGCCGCACACGCGGCCGTAGTTGTCGGTGGTCAGTGTGCTGTCTGCAGCTATCTGCTTGTTGTTGCTGTCGTATAATTCCACGCTCACCTTTGTTCCGACAAGGGGAGTGCGGCTGGTTTGTGTCTGGGTGTAGACTATGCCGGTGTATTTCAGCTTTTCGCCGGGACGGTATATGGCCAGGTCGGTGAGCAGTTCGGCGCACCTGTTGATGGTGCGGCTGCTGCTATAGTAATTGTTGGCGTAGTATTGCGGGGTGTATTTGTCGTCGCCAAGTGTGGCCTTAAGGCTGTAGCCAAGATTCTTGGGCAGGCTCAGCGAACCGTCGGCGGCTGTGGTTCCGCTGAATCCTTTGCAACTCACTTTCACGCCTTTCATGGGGGCTCCGGTGTTGATGTCGGTGGCCAGCAGTGTGGTGCTTCCGTTGTCGGCAGCCACGCTGATGAGCGAGATTGTGTGTATGCTCAACACGTCGTTTTTGTTGAGCTTTGTACGCTCCACTTCCTGGCCGGCGTTGTCAAACGTCGGCGTGATAAGGTATCGCCCGTAGGGCAGTTGCGCCAGTCTCACTGTCACGCTGTCGGTATACGGTATGGTGCCGCCAGCTCCGTGGTGGCTTGTGGTTGCCACTAGTTGCAGTTTCGACTTGTCAACCTGCCACCCTTGTGTTTTCAGCCCGTCGGGAAGGCTGTATACGCTAAGGTTGAAGTCTTTGATGTTGCTTAGCGTCACCGTTACCGTCACCGAGTCGCGTGGCGACAGGTCGCATGGGTAGCTTATGGTCACATCTCTGGCCTCTATCTTTGTGATGCGGTTTTTGATGCCGTTGATGTATCGCGAGCCGGGGAACTTGTGGGCATATTCTTGCAGCGCCGCATATTCTGTGGCGTTATTACCGGCGCTGAGCAGGGCCAGTCCGCTGTATTCCGAGTCTTTATTGTCGTTGTAGAGCTGCATGGCGTCGGTGGTGCATTCGAGGCTTGCTGCCATATATGGGGCCGACCCTTTGGCATTGACGGCAATGCGCCGCTCAAGTAGCTTCTGCCGGAGTGTGGCCGATGCGGTCAGTTGTGAGCCGCATTGCAGCATAAAGTCGAGCAGGGTTGGGCAGTAGAGCCGTGCGGTCTCGGTGTTGTTTGATATGATGGTGCCGAATTCCGACAGCTTGTGGGCTTTAAGTGCGCTCTCGTTGGCCACCGATTCCAAAATCAGGCTGTCGGCCACAGCATTGAATTGGCTTTTTGTCCACTCGGTGTAGTCGGCAGGCCGGTCTCCTTCGGCTTCCTTGACAGGAAGTGAGCCGTTGTCGCTATACCTCATGAGCACCAACGCCTCAAAGTAGCACAGCATCGACTTGTATTGTGGGCGTCGTTCCACCCGAATCACCGAATCGATGCGGCTTATGATGTGTCTCATATTCTCGCTTGATATTATGCTTTTGGCTATTGAATAGCGCACGAGTGCGTCAACGGTTTTCTCACCATCGCCGCTGCGTAATGCCTTGTTGAGGTCGGCGTCGGCATCCTTGCTCACAGTCTGTGGGTAGTTGAAGTCAGGCTTTTGCACCGTTGCCGTCATCTGTAGTCCGCTCAAGGCGAGCAGCAATGCCGCAACGGCTGTTTTCAGTTGTCTGTGCATATAGTTCTCTCTATATAATGTTTGTCTTGTTGGAATTTCTTATGTGGCCTTGCCGCTGGTGTGGCGGGGCGCTTAGTGTGTGCAATGACGCCCACAAGCGGCATCCTGTCTAATAGTTAAATCCCATAACATTATTGTTTACTGCATGCAAAAATGTTATGGGACTCGTTTTTTGTGTATTCTTATGAATGGGATGTGCTTTTTGTGGTATGTGTTAACAAGTTTTTACGTATGATGTTTATTTGCTTTTCTTCACCCCATTGCGCCCGCGCGACAGCATGTTGCGCGTGAAGTCGATTTCTGCCTGCTTGAGCAGAAACAGCTGTTTCTTGCTCAGTATCTTGGCAAACTTCTCAAAGTAGCGCTGTTCGATTTGCCCCTCCACGAGCCGGGCTCGCGACAGGGCTTCAGCTGCCTGGGCATACTGCTCGTCGGTGGGCTTTGCCATTGCTCCCACTTTGCGTGCGAGCAGGCGGGCATTGCTGTTGGCGTTGTAGATTTCCTGCTCCATTGCCTCATAGAGCGGCATAAACTGCTGCTGCTGGGCTTTGGTCATGTTCACTTGTTCCACTATCAGCTGGTGCTTGTAGTCGAGCATGCGTGTGGCCCATCCGCTGCGTTGCTGCCCGTTGGCTGTTTGCGCCTGGACTGTTTCGCTGAACGGAGCGGTCATCATTGTGGCAATTGCCACCGCCATGCATAGTCGTGATAGTTTCATCGTCGCTGTCTCTCTGTTTGGATTTGCCTCAAGGGGCTACCGCCGCTTATGCGGCGACGTTTTTCTCTCGTTTCTCAAGTGCCGGCTTTTGTGGCACTTCACTGAACCGGCACCGCTTGGCACCGTGCGGGTTGGGCTTATTTTGACGCCTCGGGCTGCTGGCGGCTCTCGTTGGCTGCCACGCTGTCCTCATAGGTAGTGATGTCGTAGTCACTCACATCGCCTTGCATTATCACCTCGTCGGCGTTGCGCTCGTTTTGCACGCCTGCCGAGATTTGGTGGGCCTGCTGCTCGCGGTTGCTCTCGCCGTTGAAGTTGTTGAACACCGTCATCATGCACCAGATGCCTGCAAACATTGCGGCCATGTAGACGTAGGGACGCACCCTAAGCCACATCGACGGCTTTGCATTCTCGTCGGTGATCGTGATTTCGGGTAGGCTTTCGGCCATCTTCTTGTTGAAGTCGTCGAAATAGTGCTCGGGAACCTTGAACCCGGGCTCTTTGCCCAATCTCTTCAGTATTTGTGATTTTTCTTCTTTCATTACGCTCCTTTGACTTTTGTGTGTGCTGAAAGTTTAATCGGCATCTCCAAAAAAACTCTCGATTTTCTTCACCGCATGGTGGTAGCTGGCTTTCAGCGCACCCACCGATGTGCCCAGAATCTCGCTCATGTCCTCATATTTCATCTCGTCGTAGTAGCGCATGTTGAACACCAGCTTCTGCTTCTCGGGCAGTGTGGCTATAGCTTTTTGCAACAGGATTTGGGCTTCGTTGCCGTCAAACCACTCGTCCGACTCCAGATTGTTGACAAGCATGCTGTCGTCGCTGTCGAGCGACACGTTGCTCACGGCTTTCTTCTTGTTGATGAATGTGATTGATTCGTTGATGGCTATCTTGTAGAGCCATGTAGAGAGCTTGGCGTCGCCGCGAAAGTTGTCGATGTTGGTCCATGCTTTGATAAATGTGTTCTGCAAGATGTCGTCGGCATCGTCGTGGTCAATCACCATGCGGCGTATCTGCCAATACAGTGGCTGCGAATAGTGCTGTATCACACGGCCAAATGCGGCACGGCAAGTGCTTTGTTGGTGCAGTTGGTCGATGATTTCGGTTTCGTCGTATGTGTATTTTGAGCTCATTAAGTTTTTAAAATGTCCGTAAAGTTACCTTTTTTTTTCAACACAGCTCACATTTTTGTGCATCAATGCCTGCCGATTTTTCTTTTTTTAATAAAAGCCGTTCTTGGGCCGATTTCTGAAACAAGCAGGCGGCAGCCGCTCCCGTCATGGGGAATCCGGCTGCCGCCTGTGGTGGTTATGGGGCGGGTTGCAGGCTGTGCCTGCCGCCTGTGTGTCAGTTCTCTTCCTTAAACATCCGGCCGGTGAATTTCACGTCATATCCCATGCACTTGAATGTGGCGTTGAGCAGGCGGCCCTGGCTGGTGACATTGGCGTCGAAGTCAGTGATGTCGAAGCTCGAGCCCATGCTGTTGCTTTTCAGGCGGCTGCCTGTGAGCTTATAGCCCTCGGCAGTGGGCACCACTTTCACCGTGTCGAAGGTGGCGTCTTCGATGTTGGTCACGTTGGAGGCCAGTTGCAGGTTGCGCACCTCCATGGTGGCCTTGGTGCTGTCTTTGGCGTTGACGGTAAACAGCATCACGGCGTTGGTCGAACTTTCGCTCTTGCCGTCTTTGGTGGCGGTGAACTCGGTGTATGGGAAGGCAATGATGCTTGTGGCATACACCGTTTCCTCGCCTTTCCCGCCGTCGACGCGGTATTGCATATACATCACGCCACCGCTGAGGTCGATTTTCCCTTGCAGACCGTTGATTATGGTGCCGTTGGTGCTCTTTATGCTCGATACCGAGAATTCATAGGGATTGCTGTTTTTCAAGTCTATTTCCTCCGCCTCGAATTTCAGCGTGGTACCGCTACTGAGCATTGCGCTCGATGCAATGGCCATCTTCATGTTGCTGATGTCGATCACCACTGTAGTGTACGACTTCGAGAAGGTGATGGCCCCGTTGTCTGAGTTCACGGCGCGGTTATAGAGCTGCACGCCCTCGGTGGTGCGGTTGGTCTCGGTGCCGTCTTTGATGCATGCGGTGCTCAGCATGCCAAGCACTATCGCAATAAGCGGAATCAGTAATTTTCTCATTTTGAGCGTGTGTTTTGTGTTGTGTGGCTTTTATGCCTTGTTGTCATTTTGTGTCGTCGGTTTCGGTGGGCTTGTAGAGCGTGCCGCTGGTGGTGAGTGTATAGCCCGGAATGCTGAATGTGCCGCTCAGTGTGGCTGCTGCCATGTTGATCTCAAACTTGGCGCTCTTCAGCAGGTAGTCTTCAGGCTTCTTGAAATCGGTCACTGTGGGGCAGTCGGTTGCTGTGATTTCAAACCCGTTGGCGGTGATTGCCACGTCCACGTTGTCGTAGTCCATGTTGTCGATCATGCCGAGACTCTTGTTGATTCGCATTTCGGCCATCTTCAGGTCGGCCTTGGCCAGTCCCTGCTTCAGGTCGAAGGTGTATATCGCACCGCTTTGCTTGAATGTGGCTGTGTCGCACTTTGCCTCGGTGGTGCCATACTGGAACGTGATGGCGTTGTTCATCGTGTTCACGCGGTAGCGCGAGTTGGCAGTGTAGCTCAGTGTCACCACGTCGAGGTAGTAGTTGTAGGTGCCTGTGAGGTTGGTTATCGTCACGTTGCCGCTCTTGGCGCTCTCGGCTGTGAATGTGAATATGCCTTTCTCGCTGTTGAGCGTTGTGGCAAGCCCTTCAAGGGTGATGCTTTGTGGGCTGCCTCCTATTATGGCCACGGTGGTCATGGTGGTGGTCATCGCGTTGCGGTTGATTTTCACCATGGTCTGTCCAAGTGAGGCTGTAGCCTGGTTGTCGTTGCCGTCGAGCACGTGGGTCACGGTTGCCTCGGTGGCTGTGACGGTGCGCTCAGTGGGTTCGTCGTTGCTGTTGTTGCAGCTTGCCGTTGCTATGACGGCTATTGCTAAAAGCAGGATCTTCGCTAATTTGTTCATGTGATGATTGATGAAATGTTTGTTTTTTTACTGATGTAGGCTCAGGCGTGTGCCTGCTGCACATTTGGTGTCAAAATTAGTGCAAATGGAATATATCTACAAATAATAAACAATGCGGTTATGCTTTATTGCATCATCTGCGCGTTTTTTTTGCTTTTTTTGTATATGGAGTCTTGAGGTCGGCCACATGGCCAACGGGGCCAGGCTTCCTATGCGAATGCCTGACCCCGTTGAGTTGCTTTTGGACTGTTCCGGTCAGTTTTTCACCGCTCCGAATTGGGTGGTGAACTGGTCTGTAAACGGATAATTGAAGCAGGTGAACTTCACCGTCGATGCAGTGCTTCCGCTCCAGTCTACCACAATGGTAAGATCGGTCACCTCGCGGCTGGTCATCGGTGTGCCTTGGCCGCCCTCATAGTTCATGGGCACCACCTTGTCGGCCGTAAGGGTCAGCAATGTGCCTTTGCAGCTCACGGCCACGCCCGGGATGCATATCTTGGCCAGCTTGGGCATCTGTTTCACAAAGGCTATGTTGTAGATGTAGATGTCGGCCTTGGTACGGTCGTCGTTGACTTCGATCTCGTAATAGCGCTCTGTGGTGTGGGCATAGTCATAGCTCGCGTCGGCCAGTGCCGACAGTATCTTGGCCGATGTCGACTTGATTGTGCGGTCACCTTTTTGGCTCACTGTGTAGTAGGTGCCGTTGGTTGTGTCGAGGCATCCGCTCACAGTCTCGGAGCTGCTTGTGGCCGATGCCGTGTTGTTGCTGAATGAGTAGCAGCCCTCGGCCAGGGTCTTAAGGGTTAGTCCCGTCACGTTGGGCTGGCTGGGCAGGCTGCCGGCCGAGTGGGCGTTGTTGTAGATGTCCATTGTCTTGCCGTCGGTGCTGACCATGAATTTGAATGTGGGCGCAATGACTGTGCTGTCGGGGGTGAGCAGCGCCACCGTGTGGGCGAAGGTGTATTCTTTTCCGTCGGTGATTGGTTTCACTTCGGGTGTTGCCGGCTCGCTCGACTTGTCGCCGCATGAACTTGTGGCAAGTGCAAGCACTGCCGTTATTAATACTAATGACTTTTTCATATTGTCTTGATGTTGGTTCTTGTGTCTGTTTTTTGAATTCTATAGCGTGTGGCTAAATGTTGATTCTCAGTGTGGCGCCTATCTGGCGTGGCTTCCCGCGCTGCAGGAATTCGTGACCCACCGACACGAAGTAGAATGTGCGGTAGGCGGTACCGGTGAGGTTGCGTCCCCACACTTGCAGCGAGTAGCGGCTGCCGCGCAGCGTCACGCTGCCGGCCAGCAGCGCATAGAATGGCTGCGAAGACGTGTTGCTCTCGTTCCAGTAGATGCGTCCGGTGCCTTGCACACTTGCATCGAGGGTGATGCCGTTGAGCCACTTGCCGCCGTTCACTCCGATTGTGTAGTATCCCTCGCCATAGAGGGTGTGGCTGGGGCAGTAGGGCACATGGCGGTGGCTGTAGTCGGCCTTTCCGTCGTTGTAGCTCACGAATTTTGCGCTGGTGTAGCCATAGCTCAGTTTGATGCCGCTCGATGGTGTGGGGTTGACACTGAACGATGCCTCGACACCCCAGTTGCGGGTCTTTCCGGCATTGGTCATCAGGCGACCTGTGGAGTTGCCGTCGGGGAAAACGGTGAGCTGGCGGTCGGTACAGTCGATGTAGAACAGCGCCAGGTCGCTTTTGGCACGGCGCTGCCAGCACTCGAAGTGGCCGCCCACTTCATAGTTCCAAGCCTTTTCCGGTTTGTAGCCCACAATCTTGTCGATGTCGTAGCTGGCTCCGATGCCCATGATGCCCATGAGCCGCTGCTGAAGCACATCGCTGAACATCTGTGTGTTGTATCCGCCTGCTTTGTATCCTTTGCTCACCGAGGCATACAACGTGTGGGGCGCGTCTTTGCCGGCAAGATGGTAGGTCAGTGTGAACTTTGGCAGCAGTTGCACGAAATCCTTGTGCATGCTGCCGTTATCATCGATGTCGATGGCCACGTGCCGATACACTCCGCCAGAGGCTTTGTCGATGATTGAATACCCTGTATGGGTGGTGCTTGTGTAGTTGAGCGATACTCGCTCGTAGTCGGCGCGCACCCCGGCCGTGAGTGTGAACCGCCCGGTCTCAAGGCTCGACTGGTGGTATAGCGCCACGCCCCACCATGGCATGCTGAAGTGGCTCCCTAGGACGAATTGCCGTGTGTCCCAGCTGATGGGGTACGACGGGTTGGCCTGGTTGCGGTGGCTCTCTATAAGGCTGCCGATGCCGGTGTCGAGGAATGTGACTGGTGCATCCATGCTGGTGTGGCGGTAGAAGCCGAACAATCCGGTCAGCCATTGGTAGGCCCGGCCGCCGCAGCTGCGCGCCACAATGTCTTCGGTCAGGCTCCACTCCTTGCGCTTTTGGGTCAGTGTGAAGTAGGGCATGGGGGTGAAGTCGTTGTCGATTGTCATGTTGTCGTCGATGCACTGCACGCTGCTTATGCTCGACAGTGTCCATTGCCCCATGTCGGCAATGACGGTCAGGCCGTCGAGCAGGGCATTGCGGCGGTAGAAGCAGGTGTCGTCGTAGCTGATTTCGCCTGTGGCCATGTATTCATAGGGATATCCGCCTTGGCGGCTCATGGTCAGCGACAGTGAGTTGGCCACGGTCACCCGTGCGCTGGGACGCCATTCGAGTTTCACGCGCCCGTAGCCTTGATGCTCCCAGTCGCATTTGCGGCCGGTGTGCTGATTTGTGAAGAATCCGCCCGACGATGTGAAATAGGCTCCCGCCGACAGCCACAAGCGCTCGCCGAGGCGTGCATAGTGGCTTACTCCGGCGCGGTAGCTGTTGCCGCTGGAGTATTCGCCCATCAGGCGCGTGCCCTGGTAGCTCATCGGCGACAAGGTGTACACGTTGATCACACCGCCCATGGTGTTGCGCCCGTACAGGGTGCTTTGTGGCCCGCGCATCACTTCTATGCGGCTTATGTCGAGCAGGTCGAAGTCATAGTTCTCCTTGCACAGCACAGGCACGTTGTCCACGTTCAGTCCCACGGCTGGCTGGTCGATGCGCGCGCCTATGCCGCGCACATATATGGTCGACGTCATGCGCGATCCGTAGTCGGGAATGTAGAGGTTGGGCACAAGCCCCGAAGCGGCGCGTGCTCCGGTAATGTCGCCACGTTCCACGTCGTAGCGGCTTATCACCGTCGATGCCGTGGCTTGTGTGCGCAGGTCGGCCGACTGCTTGATGGCAGTCACGGTGACGCCTACCAGCGTCACCGAGTCAGCGGCCCGCGTGGCTCCGGCCTGGGTGGCGAGGCATGCAACTGCTGCTGCAATGCACATTTTAGCTGCTTTTTTCATCGGTGCAAAGTTACGCACACTCTGCCTCACTCACAATCACTAATGGTGGTGATAAATTGGTGATGTTCAGACTTCGGTTTCTGCGGTCTGTAATAGAAGCGCGGACCAGGGACAAATCAGCCCGGGCCCGCACCTAAGTTTAATGTGCCTTGCACGCAGTGTGTTACTGCATTCCGGCCATGGTCTGTACCTTGCCTATGGCCAAAATCACGCCCGTAGACCGCTCACGAATCATATACACAAACGGGCTGTCGATAGTACACTTGTCATATAGAATGTCTGTCGGGCCAAGGCTTGACCCGGTACTTACTGTTATTTTTGTTCCCTCTTTGTCGACGTTTACATACAGTTGTTGCACATATTGTGTTACCTGCATGGCTTCGTCGGCTACGCCGCTTAAGTCTCCGTTTCCGAAAATTTTTTTGATGCCTATCGTCTTGAGCAAGCCAATCAAATCGTCGTTGTATTTCGTCTCAAATCGTGGCATTTTTAAGGCAACTTTGCATTTGTTTAGCCCAGCGATCAATCCATTTATCTTTTGCATGGATAGTTCGGCAACATAAGTATTGATTTTAGTGGCGTCTTTAGGCATAATCACGTCCATCACGAAAGAACCGTTACCATAATCGAGTTCAAGCATGTCGGCATCATCGCCGTTGGCAATGTTGACCTCTACGTTGCTTCCACCAAACATTTCGCATTCCTCGATTTCGTTTTTGTTGTTTGTAAACTTGATTTTGCTTTTTAAAGCATACATGGTTTCACTCCAAACGCCGTGGAAAGTTAATGCATTTGCCATACAAGCCTTTGTTCTGGAATCTAAATTACTGAACAGTTTGTTGATTTTTCCTCCGGTGGCATTGCTTGCCCAATTGTTGATTGAGCTCAAAGCTTCTTGTTTTGAGAAGTCAAGACTGGTGGCTGTCGCACCGTAGTAGCTGTTCAACACCGTTTTGAAATCGGGCTTGACAGAGATGCTGTTGGCATACCAAAACGCGCTTAATAAATTGATGCTGGCCCTGTCGTCTGCATTAACGAGCGCTTGAGATAGGGTCTTGAAATATGCGTTGAGTTCGGCCGCTGTTGCTGTTCCGAAGTGTGTCACATTGGTTATTTCGCTTAATGTCTCGCCCTTGGCACCATTTGCAAGCATAGCCAGTGTCAGTTGCATCCCGTATGGAGAAATCAGCACGTTGCTGTCGTTGCTGTTTATTGCCTTGAATGCGTTGATGGCAAACTCGTTGCCGTTTTCGGCAATTAATTTTTGCTCTTGTGTGAGTTTGATGTCGGCTCGTGGTTTGTATTTTCCATTGTCGTCATTGTTGCATGCTGTTAGAGCTATGATGGACAATGCTACAACCGTGAAAATCCTTAGTGGTTTCATAATGCTGTTCTTATTTAAGGAATTGGTCATTTTTTAGAAATATATGTAGCGCTTATGTTATATACCGAAGTATATTGGTCTTCTACGGCAAAATTGTCGTATTTATACATTCCGTTGTGGAGGCCATTCCAGCCCCAGTTCAAGAAGGCATATCCCTCATATTGTAGGTTTCTGGGCTCTGTGTCATAGCATTTGCTGTAGGTGTATCTTCCTGTAAAAGTGAATAATGCAAAACAAGTTGCCGATTTTCTCCTTGACGCGCCGGTGCACAAGAATGCGTGTTCGCCTTTTTTGCCGTAGATGTCTGCGGTAGTTGCTACTAAAAGAGTTGGCTCACCTTTTTTCGCATGTTCGAAGGCCAAGTCAAAGTTATATTTGCTGTAATAATCAGTGTTAAAGTAATTACTTAGGAATTTCACACCTTCGCTTTCACGGGCACTAGTCCCATTTGTTATGGAATATTGAGCGCTAATGGCAACACCTATGTCTCGTAGTAGCCGTGCTGATTCCTCAGTGGCAAAATAGTCAGTCATCCCATTCCAATTGTAAGTTCCACTTGGCGTTTCAAAATACTTCATCACTTGTCCTATTGCAACTGGAAGGCAGCCGGCAGGAGTGTGTTTATTGTCCTCAATAGGGCAATATTGGTTGAAACTTTGATTGTATTGCGCTGGAATTTCGGAATCTCCTTGTCCCCATATAGAGGGAATGAAATTGTCGACCGTCTCGTCGGTCGACTCGGTCCATTCGAGAACAATGGCGTAGTTCTGCCATCTGTATTCGGGATAGGTGTCATATTCTGCCTCGCCGCGCAGCTGCTCGTCAACGGCAGGGTCACCGGTTATATTGTCGTCCCCGATGTGGTGGATGATGTATCCAGCCTTAATGAATTCGGCTTCCTTTTGCTGATACACCTTGTCGGGGTCGAAATCCTCCTCCCCGATGCCGGGATTTATCTCTGCTATGGCCGAGGTGTCAAGCTGTGTGTATCCGTTCCACTGGTCCACGTATCTGTCGGTCGAGTCGTTGGGCAGGGTTCCTACCGTGGCTATGGCATCAACCATGCCTTCCTGCCAGCTTCTCACGCCTTCGGGGGCAACGCCGGCAATGCTGTAGTTGCCGCTTTGTGCGTATGCCAGCACCGGTGTGAACTTCTTGGTTGCGCTCACAAGCACGAAACCGCCGTCGTTGGCATAATTTATCACGTAGATTGCAGGATTCCCCAGTTTGTCGATTATGGTTGCTATGGTGTATTGCTTGCTTTGTGTCTTGGCCCGCATCTTGCGGCACGAGGGCTTGTTTGCCGTGAGTCCGTTCAGCACATTCTGGATGTCGGTCCTCGACACGGCAAACGGGTCTTCGGCGGCAATAACGCTTTTTGCAGCTGCGGGTTCGGAATTCCGGTCATAGCTGCATGAGCCAAAGCCCATGCCCAAGATGCCTGTCAAGGCAACGGATAGTAATAATTTCTTTCTCATAGTGTCGTTTTTTAAATCAAATTGTTACTTGTATGTAATATTTTTTATTCTTGGACTAATTTATATGGGATTCACGCTTGTCGCCTTGGTGGCATTAATGCTTGACAGAGCCCTTTAATGCCGGTGTGACGGTAACCAATGCCATGAATCTTGCTCTCATAATGGTGAGCTTTTGTGAAATTAGTCATATAAGGTATCCACACCACAAATATATAAAAGTTTTTTATTTAAATCAATGATTAGCACCTTTTTTGCAAATATTGCTGTGATGATTTATCGAGAAACAATGCATTTGCATAAAGTGCGGTTGCGTGGAAAAAATGATGCGGCGTTTTGCTTGTCAGTGAATGGTGGTGTGTGATGCCATGTGGGATTGGAATACGACCACAGTTGTGCCGCTTAGGAATGCCGTTTAGGAATATTAAAATGTTAATAATTCTTGTACACTAATTTCGTCATAAACAAAACATTTACTATATTTGCAACCGCAAAAGTCCAAATCAGGTGGATTTTAAATTCAATGCCTATCATAAGATTTGGATTTTTGCTGCAATAGCTTGCTATGATGGCTTTTAAATTGATAACCAATATGTCGTTGTTGTGCGCCCGATGGGTGTGCAAGAGCTTTCGCTTGTTGTGCGAAACGGGTGAAAGCATTAAGGCTGTATTTGGTCGTGATGAGCTGCGACGGCAATTGGAGTCATAACCTAAAGCCATTGCGGCTCTTGCTGTTTATGGTGGTTTTGGCACAATACAACATAATTGAAAAAATATTAAAAAATCTGACATACTAATTTTTATGGTTTTAATCGGTATTCAAAGTACGACCTTGGCGGTTACGGCTGCCCTCACTGGAGTTGTTCTGGTGGCGGCGGCTTTAATCATTGCGTGGCTAATAGGCCCACGCTCCTATACGGCCAAGAAAGGTGAGCCCTACGAGTGCGGTATCCCCACTCGCGGCGACAGCATGGCACAGTTCCACGTGGGCTACTATCTGTTTGCGATCCTCTTCTTGATGTTCGATGTCGAGACCGTGTTCCTCTTTCCATGGGCAACACTGTGTAAGCAGCTCGGCACCTCGGCACTGGCAGCGGTGGGTACCTTCTTGCTGATTCTTGCTTTAGGTTTGGCTTATGCATGGAAGAAAGGAGCGTTGAGATGGAAGTGAAAATCAAATCAATGAAATATAGCGACTTCAAGGACAACGAGTCGATTGAGAAAATGGTAGAGGAATTGCGCGCCTCAGGCACCAATGTGGTGGTAGGCAAGCTCGACCAGCTCATCAACTGGGGCATCAGCAACTCACTTTGGCCGTTTGCTTTCGGTACCAGTTGCTGCGCAATCGAGTTTATGTGCCTCGGAGCCGCCCGCTACGATATGGCCCGCTTCGGCTTTGAGGTGGCCCGCAACTCTCCGCGTCAGGCCGACTACATCATGTGCCAGGGAACAATCACCTATCGAATGGCACCGGTGCTGAAGCGCCTCTATGAGCAGATGGCCGAGCCGAAATATGTGATTGCCTGCGGCGGATGCACCATCTCTGGCGGCCCGTTCAAAAAGAGCTACTGCGTGGTCAAGGGCATTGACCAGATAATCCCTGTCGATGTCTACATGCCAGGCTGCCCGCCGCGTCCCGAAGCATTCTTCTACGGACTGATGCAGCTGCAGCGCAAAATCAAAGTGTCGAAGTTCTTTGGCGGAACCAACCGTAAGGAAAGCCGCGAGAAATTCTTCACCGCACGCCAGGAGGCCGAGCAGGCTGCCGCTCAAGAGCAACAGTCGTCGGAGGCCGCACGCAAGGCTAACAAACCGGTCATTGATTTATAGAAGCAACACATAAATTCACGACTTTACATCACAATCAAGCACACACAACACTAAAAATATGGCAGACTTACAAGAAAAAATCAGCGCACTCTGTCCCGAGGCCCAGTTTGATGCTGCGGGCGAGTATCTGCTGGTTACCGTTGTCGACCCTCAGTGGCACGACCTGGCAGTGAAACTGCGCTCACAGCTCGGTTTCGACTATCTGACTGCCGTGGTCGGCATGGATTGGAAGGATTCGCTCGGCTGCGTCTACTATCTGACCAACACCGCCACACAAGACATTATCCACGTCAAAGTGGCTACAACCGACCGCGAAAAGCCCATGCTCCACACCGTGAGCGACATCTGGGCTGTGGCCAACTATCAAGAGCGTGAGGTCTACGACTTCTTCGGCATTGAGTTCATCAACCACCCCGACATGCGCCGCTTCTTCCTGCGCAACGACTGGGTGGGATATCCCCTGCGCAAGGACTACGACGACAGCGAGGACAAAAACCCGCTGCGCCTTACCGACGAGATTAACGAAGACGATACTTACACACTGCAGGAACAACCCGACGGCTCGGTGAAGCGCATCGACAAGCAAGTGTTCGGCCCCGACGAATATGTGGTCAACGTCGGCCCACAGCACCCGTCGACCCACGGCGTGATGCGCTACCGCGTGTCGCTCGAGGGCGAGATAGTGAAGAAGGTCGACGTGATGTCGGGCTACATACACCGCGGCATCGAGAAGCTGTGTGAGGGCCTCACCTACCAGTCTACGCTCCTGTATCCTGAACGCATGGACTACATGGCCGCGCACATCAACCGCCACTGCCTGTGCCTGTGCATAGAGAAAGCCCTCGGCATAGAGGTGCCGCACCGCGCCGAGCTCATCAGAATGATGATGGACGAGCTCATGCGCCTGTCGTCGCACTTGCTTAGCTACGGTTGCCTCACCATGGACCAGGGTGCAACCACTGCTTTCTTCTACGGCTTCCGCGAGCGTGAGTTGATCTACGATATTTTCGACAAGACCTGTGGCGCGCGCATGTCGATGAGCTACGACGTGATAGGCGGCGTCTCGGCCGACGTTCACCCCGACTTCATCAAAGACGTGCGTCACCTGTGCGAGATAATGCCCGAGCGCCTCAAGGAATACCACAAACTCTTCAGCGGCAATGTCATCGCGCTAAACCGCATGAAAGGTGTGGGCGTGCTCAGCAAGGACGACGCCATCAGCTATGCCATCACCGGTCCGTCGGGACGCGCCTCGGGCGTGCACTGCGACGTTCGCAAGACTCATCCCTATTCGCTCTATAACGAGGTCGACTTCGACGAGGTGGTTCTTACTGCCGGCGACAGCTACGACCGCTACATGGTGCGCATGAAGGAGATGGAGCAGTGCGTGAGCATCCTCAGCCAGTGCTGCGACATGCTTGAGAAAGAAGGCATCGAAGGCGAATACTGCGCCAAGGTGCCCAAGCTCATCAAGCTCCCCGCCGGACACTGGTACCAGCAGGTGGAGGCAAGCCGCGGCGCATTCGGTGTGTATCTGGAAAGCGACGGCGACACCAAGCCGTTCCAGAAGCCATACCGCATGCACTTCCAGACCCCGTGCTTCAACCTCATCGGCGTGGTCGACCTCACTTGCAAGGACAATATGATTGCCGACTTGATTACAATCACAGCATCAATCGACTATGTGATTCCCGACATCGACCGCTAAGCGCCACACACACTTAACATCACTCTTACAAATCATCAAAAAAACTACAAGATAAAGAATTATGTTCGACTTCGGAACAGTAACAAATTGGATTGACAGCTTGCTCAACGGCTTCATGCCGTCGTGGCTCGCAACCACAGTCGAGTGTGCCCTCGTGGGCGTGATGCTGCTGGTGATGTATTCGCTGCTCGCCATCTTCTATATTTTCTATGAGCGCAAAGTGTGCGGCTGGTTCCAGTGCCGCCTCGGTCCCATGCGCGTTGGCCCATGGGGCGTGCTTCAGGTGTTTGCCGACGTGATCAAGATTCTGCTCAAGGAGCTCATCACCCTGTGGGGCACCGACCGCTTCCTGTTTGCTCTCGCACCCTACCTGGTGATTGTAGCCTCGTTCCTCGTGTTTGCTTGCCTGCCTTGGGGCAACGGCTTGCAAGCCATCGACTTCAACGTGGGCGTGTTCTTCATGATGGCGGCATCGTCGCTCGGCGTCATTGGCATCCTTTTGGCCGGCTGGTCGAGCAACAGCAAGTACACGCTGATCGGCGCAATGCGCAGCGGTGCTCAGATGATAAGCTATGAACTCTCGATAGGGCTCTCGATGCTGTGCATCGTGTGCCTTGCCGGCACCATGAGCGTGAGCGGCATTGTCAATGCCCAGGCTGACGGATGGTTCCTTTTCCGAGGCCACATCCCTGCCATTATCGCATTTATCATCTATCTTATAGCTGCTACCGCCGAGACCAACCGCGGCCCCTTCGACCTACCCGAGGCCGAGCACGAGCTCACCGCCGGTTACCACACTGAATATTCAGGCATTCACTTCGGCTTCTTCTACCTCGCCGAATACCTCAACCTGTTTATCGTCTCGGGCATAGCGTCGCTGCTCTTCCTGGGCGGCTGGATGCCTTTCCATGTGCCCGGCTGGGACAGCTTCAACGCCATCATGGACTACATCCCCTCTGTGGTGTGGTTCTTGGGTAAGGCCGTGTTCATCTCGTTCATCATCATTTGGTTCAAGTGGTCGTTCCCACGCGTGCGCATCGACCAGATGCTTGCGCTCGAATGGCGCTACCTTATGCCCATAGGCCTGTGCAACCTGGTCCTCATGGCTGTGGTGGTGAGCATGCAATGGCATTTTTAACTGAAAGATCTATTTAGACTATATAGACCCTATACACAATTTTTCTGAATGTTATGAATGATTATTTTGGAAAAATCACTCAAGTAATCGGACCTGTGGTCGACATTACTTTTGAGGGAACCGACGCCAAAGTCCCCGAAATCTACACAGCTCTCACTGTGCAGCGCGAGGACGGCAGCGAACTGGTTCTCGAAGTAGAGCAGCACATCGGCGAAAACACCGTGCGCTGCGTAGCTATGGACAGCACCGACGGACTGCAGCGAGGCACCCAAGTCAAGAACTTGGGCACCCCTATCTCGGTCCCGACTGGTGAACAGGTCAAAGGACGTCTGCTCAACGTTATCGGGCAGCCCATTGACCACCTCACAGATCTTAAAGAAGGAAACCGCCGAGCCATTCACCAGCCGGCCCCTTCATTCTCCGATCTGTCAATCTCACAAGAGATTCTCTACACCGGCATTAAGGTCATCGACCTGATAGAGCCGTTCTCCAAAGGCGGCAAGATTGGCCTCTTCGGCGGCGCCGGCGTCGGCAAGACCGTGCTTATCATGGAACTCATCCACAACATCGCACAAGGCCACAACGGTTTCTCGGTATTCACCGGAGTAGGTGAGCGCACCCGTGAGGGTAACGACTTGCTACGCGAGATGATTGAGAGCGGCGTCATCAAGTATGGCGACAAATTCAAGGAATCGATGGCTCAAGGCAAATGGGCTCTCGACGAGGTCGACATGGAACAGGTCAAGCAGTCGCAGGCCACACTCGTCTTCGGACAGATGAACGAACCACCGGGCGCACGTTTGCGCGTAGCCCTGTCGGGCCTCACCGTGGCCGAGCAGTTCCGCGACCAGGATGGCGGCGGCAAGGACATTCTCCTCTTTATGGACAATATCTTCCGCTTCACCCAGGCAGGTAGCGAGGTGTCGGCTCTCTTGGGCCGTATGCCGTCGGCAGTGGGTTACCAGCCCACACTCGCCAGTGAGATGGGTACGCTGCAAGAGCGCATCACATCTACCAAAAACGGCTCAATCACCTCGGTACAGGCAGTGTATGTGCCTGCCGACGACCTTACCGACCCCGCACCGGCCACCACGTTCAACTTCCTCGACGCCACCACAGTGCTTAGCCGCAAGATTACCGAGCTCGGTATCTATCCGGCCGTCGACCCGTTGGCATCCACATCACGAATCATGGATCCCAACATCATCGGCGAGGAGCACTACGATGTGGCACAGCGTGTGATTCACCTGTTGCAGAAGTACAACGAACTTCAGGACATCATTGCCATCCTTGGCGTCGACGAACTCAGCGACGAGGACAAACTCGTGGTGTCGCGCGCACGCCGTGCACAGCGATTCCTATCGCAGCCGTTCTTCGTGGCCGAGCAGTTCACAGGCGTTCCCGGCGTGATGGTCCCCCTCAACGAGACCATTCGAGGCTTCAAGATGATTCTCGACGGCGAAGTCGACGAGTATCCCGAGCAGGCCTTCCTCAACGTGGGTACCATCGACGATGCCATCGCCAAGGGCAAGAAGATGCTCGCCGAAGTGGGCTGACGCTGTAGAGCAGTGACCGCACTGCCGCACCCTGCGGCCGCAGCGGCACTGGCTAAATAACGAGATTTATTTTTAGAGATTACACACTCAACTATTTTTTAGAAATGACACTCAAGATCATATCGGCCGAGAAGATAGAATTTGAAGGCGCCGTTGAGTCGGTCACATTGCCGGGAGCCATAGGCTCTTTCCAGGTGCTCGACCGCCATGCCGCCCTCATCTCGTCGCTCGTGCCGGGCACGGTGGCCTACACCGTGGCCTCCGGACAGACCGAGACCCGTGAAATCGCGGGCGGTGTGGCTGATATCAAGGATAATGTGGTGTCGGTGTGCTTATATTAACAAAACAGGACAAAACATGAAGAAGGTTTTAACAGCAGTTGTGGCTTTCGTGATAGTGGCGCTCATGGCACTTGGCTATGTGCAGGCCTCGCATCACCCGAGTCAGGCCGGAGCAAAACTCGACCCCAAGGAGCTCATCTTTGAACACCTTGGCGACGCATATGGCTGGGAGGTGCCGTTCTCTCATGAGCTCCGCATTCCCCTGCCCGTCATAGTGCGCGACTGCGACGGCGCATGGCACTGCTTTATGTCGTGCCGTGTGCAAAACGGGCAAGAGTTCGAGAGCTTCCGCATTGCCTCGGGCGGCGACCACAGCGGCAAGATTGTGGGCAAAGACCATCAAGGCAATGAATATAGGCCACTTGACCTGTCGGTCACCAAAAACGCAGCAGGTATCTTCATAGCAGCCATAGTGGTGTTATGCATGATATTCAAGGTGCGCAATTGGTATGCGAAAAATGGCATGAAGGCCCCGCGCAAATGGACAGCGGCGCTTGAGGTGTGTGTCGACTTTGTCTACACCGACACCATCAAGCCCATCATGGGCAAGGAGGCACCAAAATACGGCCCCTACCTGCTCACCGTGTTCTTTTTCATCCTCACGATGAACTTGCTCGGCCTTACTGTGATATTCCCCGGCGGAGCCAACCTCACCGGCAACCTGGCAGTGACGCTCACCCTTGCGGTGTGCACCTTCCTGGTTACCAACATCACTGGCACGCGCGAGTACTGGAAAGAAATTTTCTGGCCCGAGGTGCCGTTGGCACTCAAGTGCCCGGTGCCGCTGATGCCGGTCATCGAGCTGTTTGGCGTGTTCACCAAGCCGGTGGCATTGATGATCCGTCTTTTTGCCAACATGATGGGCGGACACATGGTGGTCATCGTATTCACCCTGCTCATTTTCATCTTTGGAGCCTACGGCCTGGTCATCGGTTCACTCACGGCAGTGTTCTCGCTGGCATTCTCGCTGTTCATGCTCGTGCTCGACACACTAGTGAGCTTCATCCAGGCTTACGTGTTCACAATCCTTTCCACCATGTTCATCTCGATGGCACACGTTCATCACCATGGGAGCGAACAGGTGCAACCAGCCGAAAAAAAGTAAATTTTACACACACATTTTTCATAGTAAACAAAACAAGATTTTTAACAACACATTTAAAACTTTATAGATTATGTTAGCAATGATTTTAGCAGCAGCCGAATTGGCAAAACTTGGAGCAAGTGTAGGTGCAGGTATCGCCGCAATAGCAGCTGGTATCGGTATTGGTAAGATTGGTGGCTCGGCAATGGAGGCTATCGCACGCCAGCCCGAGTCGACAGGCGACATCCGTAGCAACATGATCGTGATTGCAGCCCTCATCGAGGGTGTGGCATTCTTCGCTCTGATCGTCTGCATTCTTGCACTCTTCGTATAAGTCACAACCCGCACGCAAAGGATACTATCCGCACACATGCGAGTGAGTTAATTTGATTTTTAAGTCAACACATAAAACAGTTTTGTAATGGAATTGTTCATGCCTGAATTTGGCCTGGTCTTTTGGATGTTTGTGGCATTCCTGTGCCTTTACTGCATCCTGGCCAAGGCGGCCTGGCCCTTCATCATAAAGTCGATGGAGCAGCGGGCCGACCTCATCGACAAAGGCGTGGCGTATGCCCAGGAAGCCAAGGCTCACCTCGACAACGCCAAAGCCGAAGCCGCCGAGGTGATTGCCGAAGCCCAGAAGCAGCAGGCCGACATTCTGCGCGATGCCGCCAAAATGAAGTCTCAAATAATTGAAGAGGCTAAGGCACAGGCATCGGTTGAAGCCAAAAAAGTGACCGACGCAGCACAGCTGGCCATCGATCAGGCCCGCAAGGAGAGCGAGCGCCAGTTGCGCCAGCAGGTGGGCGCCTACGCACTCCAGATTGCCGAAAAGGTGATACGCCGCAACATGGAGGGCGATGCCGCACAGCAGTCGCTGGTCGATAAGTTGTTGAACGAGGTTGAGTCTAAAAACTAAGTGAATTATGAATGACGGACTAATTCCTAATCGATACGCCAAGGCGCTCTACAAGTTTGCCGCACAATCCGGTCAGCAGACCGAGGTCTACGGCCAGATGAAGAGCCTTGAAGCCGCATTCGCCTCTTCGCGCGAGCTTAAGCAAGTGGTCAACAACCCCTTCGTGCCCGTAGCGAAGAAGCAGGGGGTGTTGCTTGCTGCCGCTGGCGCACAGCCTGGCGGTCCGCTCGATAAGTTCATATTGCTTGTTGATAGGAACAATCGTGTTGAGTTCCTGCGTGCCATGGCGCTGAGCTACTCCAAGCTCTACCGCACTCTAAATGGCATAGCCCAGGTGAAGGTCGAGACAGCCTCACAGCTGCCCGATACCGAAATCCAGAAAATCGTGGATCTGGTCAAGAAACAGCTCGGCGGACAGACGCTAGAGCTCACTCAGACCGTGAACCCTGCCCTCATAGGCGGCTTCCGCATCACGGTCGACTCTCTTGAACTGGATGCCTCGGTTAAGAATGAAATTGAAAAATTGCGTTTAAAACTCCTAAGTATATAAAAGCGAGATGATAAACCCAAGTGAAATATCTGACATACTGAAACAGCAACTGGCCGACGCCCAACAGCAGGTGTCGTTCCAGGAAGTTGGAACAGTGCTCGAGGTGGGCGACGGCGTGGCTCACGTCTACGGCCTTGAAAACGTTAAGGCCAACGAGCTCGTTGAGTTCGAGAACGGCGTGACCGGCGTGGCAATGAACCTCGAGGAAAGCAATGTCGGTGTGATCCTTCTCGATAAGGTCGACACTGTGTCGGAGGGCATGAAAGTGCGCCGCACAGGCGAAATCGCCTCTATCCCCGTGGGCGAGGGACTGCTCGGACGCGTGATTAACGTCCTCGGCGAGCCCATCGACGGCAAAGGACCCATCGACGGTGAGCTCATTCGCCTGCCGCTCGAGCGCAAGGCTCCCGGCGTTATCTTCCGCCAGCCGGTGGATCAGCCTCTACAGACTGGTCTGAAGGCCATCGACTCGATGATCCCTATCGGCCGCGGACAGCGTGAGCTCATCATTGGCGACCGCCAAATCGGTAAGACTGCCATCGCAGTCGACACCATAATCAACCAAAAGGCCGAATACGAGGCCGGCCATCCGGTCTACTGCATCTATGTGGCCATCGGACAGAAGGCGTCAACAGTGGCAGCCCTCGTCAACCAGCTCACCCAGCATGGCGCAATGCCTTACACAGTGGTGATTGCAGCCACAGCTGCCGACTCGGCCTCGATGCGCTACTACGCACCGTTTGCCGGAGCAGCCATCGGCGAATTCTTCCGCGACACCGGCCGCGACGCGTTGGTCGTTTACGACGACCTCTCGAAGCAGGCTGTTGCCTATCGCGAAATATCGCTTATCCTCAAGCGCCCCTCTGGCCGTGAGGCATATCCAGGCGATATCTTCTACCTGCACAGCCGTTTGCTCGAGCGTGCCGCAAAAATCAACACCAATCCCGAGGTGGCAGCTGCTATGAACGATCTGCCCGAAGTGCTTAAAGACCGCGTCAAGGGTGGCGGCTCTCTCACAGCACTGCCTATCATCGAGACACAGGCAGGTGACGTGTCGGCCTACATCCCCACCAACGTGATCTCAATCACCGACGGACAAATCTACCTTGAGAGCAGCCTCTTTAACAACGGCATCCGCCCCGCAGTCAATGTGGGTATCTCGGTGTCGCGTGTCGGCGGCAACGCTCAAATCAAGTGTATGAAGAAGGTTGCAGGTACACTCAAAATAGCGCAGGCACAGTTCCGTGAGCTTGAGTCGTTCACCAAGTTCGGTGGCGATATCGACCCCGTGACGGCCCGCACTATTGACACCGGTCGCAAAAACGAGCGCCTGCTTGTGCAGCCGCAATACAGCCCCGTGCCCGTCGAGGAGCAGGTGGCAGTAATCTACTGCGGTGTCAACGGCCTTCTCGAGAAAGTGCCCATCGACAAGGTGGCAGAGTTTGAAAAGCTCTTTGTGCAATATCTGCACGCTAAGCACCAGGCCGATGTGCTCGATGTGCTCAAATCGGGCAAAATCGACGACGAGGTCAAGGCCAAACTGGCTGAGGCCGCACGCGAGATTGCCGGAAAATACAGTGCTTGAGCGAAGCTATAAACGGGATTTCATATGGCAACACTACGTGAACTGAAAGAAAGAATCGGCTCTGTGTCGTCGACGCAGAAGACCACTAGCGCGATGAAGATGATCTCATCGGCCAAGCTACACGGCGCCAACGCGCGCCTGGTGCGACTTTCGCCATACCGCACCATGGTGCAGAGCGTGATAGGCCACTTGCTTGCCACCGATGTCGAGTTCTCATCGCCGCTCATCGAGTCCCGTGAGGTGAAACATCTGTGCATGGTCGTGTTTGGTTCCGACGACGGCCTTTGCGGTGCGTTCAATATCAACATCTTCAAGCGCCTGCTCCAGCTTATCGACGAGTCGCGCGCCGAATTTGGACAGCAATTGGACATCACCGTGATTCCCGTGGGCAAGAAACTGCTCAAGGCGGTACGCAAAATCGAAGGAGGCTCGCTGCATGTGCTCGAGGTCCCCTATATGCACACTCGCAGCACCGCCGACAACCTGCACGATTTCACCCACATGCTCCGCACACGCTTCACCGGCCATGAGTTTGACCGCGTGGACGTGGTGTATATGCACTTCAAGAGCACTAGCCACCAGACGCTCGTGAGCGAGCAACTGCTCCCCGTGAGCAGTGCAGCCCTTGCTGGCAGCGCCGACAAGAGTGCCGCCAACTCGCCCTGCATCTTTGAGCCCGACGCCAACTCGATATTCAACAGCGTGCTGCCGCTGCACATCCGTGCAACCATGCAGGCCGTGTTTACCGAGAGCGCCGCAAGCGAGCAAGCCGCCCGTGTGATGGCTATGCAGGCTGCAAGCGACAACGCTAAAGATCTGCTCGACGACCTGAATCTTGAATACAACAAGTTGCGCCAGCAAGGAATCACAACTGAGTTGCTCGACATTCTAGGAGGTCAAGTGGAGCGATAGCACCTACATAACATATTAGAAAGGAGCCTGTGGCTCTATGCCGCCACACTCCTTTTTAATTTTTTGCGTTATAGACCGTTTTCGGTTTAGACGTTTTTTAAAGAAATTTTTCGGCATAGCAAATAGAAACAGAATTGATAACTACCACTTATGAGCATTAAGGAGTATTTCTCATCTCTTTTTAAGGGTATCTACAGCCTTATCAAGGGTATGGAAGTCACGGGAAAGGAACTTGTGACTCCAAAGGTAACCGAACAGTATCCCGAAAATAGGGCTACTCTGAAAATTCCAGAGAGGTTCAGAGCTACACTGCAGTTTGTCTACGACGAAGAGGGCAACCACAAGTGCATAGCCTGCAAGTCCTGTGAGCGCAATTGCCCCAATGGCACAATCCAGGTCATCACCAAAATGGTGGATCTGCCCAACGGCAAGAAGAAAATGAAGCTCGACAAGTATGTCTACGACCTCGGGAGCTGCACTTTCTGCGACCTGTGTGTGCTCACTTGCCCCACACACGCCATCGAATTCTCTAATGATTTCGAGCAGGCCGTGTTCAACCGTCAGGCATTGGTGAAGCAACTCAACTATCTTCCCGAGAAAGAGACTCCCGCACCGGTGGCCAAGCCCGCAGCAGCTCCTGTAGCCAAGCCCGCCGATGCTCCCGAGAAAGAAAGTGGTGACGACCATTCTGATGCTGCCGCAAAAGCTGCGCCGCAACCAAGTTCAGAAAATAAAGAAAAATAAAATAAACAATGGAATCAGTAGGAAATATTATTTTGTATTTCATAATTGCAATCGCAATTATCGTGTTCTCGGTACTGACGGTGACTACCAAGCGCATCTTGCGCTCGGCCACTTATCTGCTGTTTGTGCTGCTGTCCACAGCTGTGGTCTATTTCCAAATGGGCTACGAGTTTCTGGGCTCGGTTCAGATTGCGGTCTACGCGGGCGGCATTGTGGTGCTGTTTGTGTTTGCAATCATGCTCACCCACAAGCCGGGTAGCGACGCCGAGGCTCTCACGCGCCACAAGCGCGCCATGGGGCTCACGGCAGCCATAGCCGGTGTGGCAGTGTGCGGATACTCACTGTTCAGTTATGCCGATTTCTGCTCCAAGAAACTCACCGACGGCATCGATGTCAACATGGACACCATCGGCCAGTTCCTCTTGAGCACCGACAAGTTTGGATACCTGTTGCCGTTCGAGGCAATCAGTATTCTGTTATTGGCATGTATAATTGGCGGCTTAGTGGTAGCCCGCCGTCGTTAATCACATTAAAGAAAAGGAAAGGAGAGAAAATTATGGATTTGACCCTGTTGATGTATCTTGTTCCCAGTCTTGTGATGTTTGGCTGCGGCGTGTTTGGGTTCATCACCCACAAGAATATGATATCAATGCTGATATCTCTTGAGCTAATGCTCAACTCAACCGATATCAACTTTGCAGTGTTTAACCGATATTTGTTCCCGGGGCAGCTCGACGGCATGTTTTTCACGCTGTTTGCCATTGCAATTGCCGCAGCCGAAACGGCCGTGGCCATCGCAATCATAATCAATGTTTACCGCATTGCCAAGAACGTGGACATCAATCATATCACTAAACTGAAATTTTAAGAGTTATGCCTTTACAATACACTATAGCAGTAGTAGCCTTACCGCTGTTTATGTTTCTTTTCCTGGGGCTGGCAGGCGTGAAGATGCGCCGCATGACCACAGGTGTGCTGGGCGTGATTGGCCAAGGCATCACCACAGTGATAGCCTATGCCGCCGCAATCACCTATTTCTTTGGCACTGGCCAGGGACAGGTGGTCGACGGTGTGCGTCAGACGCTCGTTTTTCAGGATTGGCACTGGCTTCAGCTCGGCGACAATGGCCTTATGGCCAACATGGGCTGCCAGCTCGATCCCATTAGTGCAATGATGCTGGTGGTGATATGCACTATCTCGTTCTTCGTCCACCTCTATTCGCTCGGCTACATGAGCAATGAGGAGGGGCCCGAAAAGGGATTCCAGCGCTATTTCGCCTATCTGGCTTTATTCACATTCTCAATGCTGGGCATGGTGGTTGCCACCAACGTGTTCCAGATTTTCGTGTTCTTCGAGATGGTGGGTGTTTCGTCTTATCTGCTCATCGGCTTCTACTACAGTTCGCCTGCAGCCATCCATGCCTCGAAGAAGGCCTTCATTGTCACCCGTCTGGCCGACTTCTTCTTCCTGCTCGGTGTGATACTGCTTGGCTACTATGCCCACGACATTAACTTCTCGGGCATTCTCAGCGATCCCGTTGCCACCTTGTCAACAGCAGGCGGCACGTCGTTCCTTGGCTTGCCCGTGCTCACATGGTCGTTGATATTCATCTTTATCGGCGGTGCCGGTAAGTCGGCCATGTATCCACTTCACATCTGGCTCCCCGACGCAATGGAAGGTCCCACTCCGGTGTCGGCACTCATCCACGCTGCCACCATGGTGGTGGCCGGTGTGTTCCTTGTGGCCCGCCTGTTCCCGCTTTATGTGACCGACGGCATTGCGCTCAACGTGGTTGCTGTCACCGGCGCCTTCACTGCATTCTATGCAGCCGCAGTGGCCTGTGTGCAGAGCGATATCAAGCGCGCCCTGGCATTCTCCACACTGTCGCAGATTGCCTATATGATGACGGCTCTCGGCGTGAGCTCGGCAGCTGGCAGCGGTCCCGAGGGCGGACTTGGCTACATGGCTTCAATGTTCCACTTGTTCACCCACGCCATGTTCAAGGCCCTGCTCTTCCTCTGCGCAGGCGCAATCATCCATGCCGTTCACAGCAACGAAAACTCGGCCATGCACGGCCTTCACAAGTATATGCCCATCTGCAGCTGGGCGTTCCTCATTGGCTGCCTTGCCATATCGGGCATCCCTCCGTTTGCCGGATTCTTCTCTAAAGACGAGATTCTGGTTGCCTGCTACGAGCACGGTCTCGTGTGGGGCCTTTGGATGTCGCTCGTGGCCGGCATGACAGCATTCTACATGTTCCGCATCTATTTCCTCATTTTCCACTGGAGCAAGCATGTCACTCCCGAGGGCAAGCATGAGCCGCACGATGCTCCCTGGACCATGAGCCTGCCGCTCGTGTGCCTCTCGGTGGTGTCGATAGTTTGTGGCCTTGTGCCGTTCGGCTCTCTTGTCAGCGCCGACTGTCGTCCGCTCGTTACCCACACCAATTGGACTGTGGCCTGCTCAAGCGTGGCCATTGCCATCGTGGGCATCGGCCTTGCCTGGAAACTGTATTATAAGGAAAACGACCTGCCAGAGCGTATGGCAAACTCGTGTCGCGGCTTGTGGACTGCTGCTTACCACCGTTTCTATATGGACGAGTTCTATCAGTTTATCACCCACAAGGTGATTTTCCAAGGCATTTGCAAGCCTATAGCATGGTTTGACCGTCATGTCATAGACCAGACGTTCAACGTCCTGGCCGACCTCACCAACTCGGCCTCGTTTGCCATCCGCAAGCTTCAGTCGGGCAGCGTGCAGACCTACGTGCTTGTCTACTTAATGGGTGCCCTGCTCATTGCGGCAGCCACCATAGTGTGTGTGCTCATTTGATTTCACCAACGGTTAGTTAAATTAAGCGATTATGATTTTGGATAATATATTAATTTATTTTGTGATAGTGCCTCTGCTCACTCTCGGAGGCCTGGCTTTGTGCAGCAACAAAGGCGTCAAAGCCATCAGAACCGTTGCACTCACTGGTGCCACTGTGCTTGTGGCGCTGGCCGTATATCTGGTTACATATTTCCTTCAGGCGCGCGGAGCCGGCGATGCGAGCGAGATGCTCCTCCGCTCCGACTACACCTGGTATGCTCCGCTTAACATCAAGCTTGCTCTTGGTGTCGACGGCGTGTCGGTGGTTATGATTCTGCTCTCGGCATTCATCGTGTTTGCCGGAGTGTTTGCCTCGTGGAAAATAAATCCGCTCCCCAAGCAGTTCTTCCTTTGGTTTTATCTGCTGTCGACGGGCGTGTTCGGATTCTTCATCTCTATCGACCTGTTCACCATGTTCATGTTCTATGAGGTGGCCCTCATCCCCATGTATTTGCTCATTGGCGTGTGGGGCAGCGGCAACAAGAACTATTCGGCAATGAAGCTCACACTGATGCTCATGGGTGGCTCGGCTTTCTTGATGCTCGGCATCATAGGCATCTACTTCCACTCAAGCGACGACCCTGCCAACCTCACCATGAACGTGCTTGAAATAGCCAAGAACAATGCCATCCCCCACACTTGGCAGACGGTGCTCTTCCCGCTCACCTTTGTGGGCTTTGGTGTGCTTGGTGCCATGTTCCCGTTCCACACATGGTCGCCCGACGGTCACGCATCTGCCCCTACGGCGGTGTCGATGCTTCACGCTGGCGTGCTTATGAAGCTTGGTGGTTATGGCTGCTTCCGTATTGCCATCTACCTCATGCCTTATGCTGCCACTCAGCTCGGCTGGATATTCATCACCCTCACCGGCATCAGCATCGTCTACGGAGCTTTCAGCGCCTGTGTACAGACCGATCTCAAGTATATCAATGCATACTCGTCGGTGAGCCACTGCGGCATGGTGCTTTTTGCCATCCTCATGTTTAACCAGACGGCTATGACCGGTGCCGTGCTTCAAATGCTCTCTCACGGCTTGATGACGGCTCTGTTCTTCGCTCTGATCGGTATGATCTACGGCCGCACCCACACCCGCGACATCCGCGAGATGGGCGGCATGATGCACATCATGCCCTACCTGGGCGTGGGATATGTGATTGCGGGTCTTGCCTCGCTCGGTCTGCCGGGCTTGAGCGGCTTTGCTGCCGAGATGACAATATTCTTTGGCTCTTTCCAGGAGTCGTCGCTGCTCAACCGCGTGTTCACCGTTGCGGCATGCGCCTCGATTGTGATCACCGCCGTGTATATTCTGCGCGTTGTGGGCAAGCTCCTCTTTGGCGAGGTGCAGAACGAAAAGCACCGCCAGCTCACCGATGCCGAGTGGTTTGAGCGCGTCTCTACGGCCACTCTCATCATAGCAGTGGCTGCAATCGGTTGCTTCCCCAACTTCTTTGGCGACATTATCCGCAACAGCTTCGACCCCGTGGTCAAAGCCATCCAGATGGTCGCAATGTAATTGAAATCAAGTGTTGAATTAAAAACAAGACAACTTAAGAAAATGGATTATTCGCAATTTTTAATGATGCCGCAAGAAATAGGCCTCCTGGTGGTGTTCCTGCTTGTGTTTCTCTACGACACATTCATGCCCGGTAAAACACAGAAGGCGCTCCCGGCATTCGCAACACTGATTTTTGCAATCTACACCATATTCAGTTTCGTGCCATTCCCGGTGGGTGAGTCGTTTGGCGGCATGTTTGTGACCAACGGCGCTACTTGGGCAATGAAGGGAATCCTCAATGTGGGCACTCTCATAGTCCTGCTACAGTCAATTCAGTGGGCCAACAGCGAGTTTGTGAGCGTGCGCCGCGGTGAGTTCTATGAGCTTATGCTCCTCACGCTGTTCGGTATGTTCCTCATGGTGTCGGCACGTCATTTCCTACTGTTCATAATCGGCCTCGAGACGGCTTCTCTCCCCATGGCAGCACTCGCCGCATTTGAGAAACGTCACTACGAGTCGCACGAGGCTGCTGCCAAATATGTGCTCACGGCTGTGTTTTCGTCGGCAGTCCTGCTGTTTGGCGTCTCTCTTGTCTACGGCCTCAGTGGTTCGCTCTACTTCGGCGATATCGCCTATAGCGTGGTCAACGCCCACAGCGCACTGCTCATCACGGCAATAGCGTTTGTCATTGCCGGCGTGGGCTACAAGCTGTCGCTCGTGCCGTTCCACTTGTGGACGGCCGACGTCTATCAGGGTGCTCCCACGGCAGTCACCAGCTACCTGTCGGTGGTGTCGAAGGGTGCGGCTGCCTTTGCGTTTCTCGTGATCATGGCCCAGGTGTTTGGCGCCGCCTACGCTCAAGTGTGGGAGTGGATGCTTTATGCCGTGATCGTGGTCACCATCACCGTGGGCAACCTTTTCGCCGTGCGCCAGCGCAACCTCAAGCGCTTCCTCGCGTTCTCGTCGATTTCGCAAGCAGGCTACATCATGCTTGGCGTAATCGCCGTCAACACTCTCGGCATGGCATCGATGATGTATTACATATTGGTCTACGTCTTCAGTAACCTTGCTGCCTTTGCAGTGATTGCTGCCATTGAGCGTCAGACAGGTAAGGTCACAACCGACGACTATAACGGACTGTTCAAGACCAATCCCTGGCTGTCGTTCACAATGATGCTTGCCATGTTCTCGCTTGGCGGCATCCCGCCATTCGCAGGATTCTTCAGCAAGTTCTTCGTCTTCGTCGGGGCTTGCCACACCGGCAGCGTGGCCATTTATGTGCTCGTGCTCATTGCACTTGTCAACACCATCATCTCGCTTTACTACTATCTGCTCGTGGTCAAGGCAATGTTTGTCCGTCAGGACGAGTGCGCGATTCCGTGCATCAAGTCGGCCCTGAGCGAGAAAATAGGTATGGTGGTTTGTGTTTTAGGCATAATCTTTATTGGATTGCTAAGTTGCGTCTATACCGGCCTCACCCAGATAACTGAAGGCGTGAGCTCTTTGTTCGCAATGATTTAACCAATTCTATTAACATATAACCTAAACCTGCGAGAGCGGGAATTCCGGATTTTTCACGGAGTTCCCGCTCTTTTTGCGCCTTTTCGTGACTATGACTGTAAACTCCGGTTTCATTATAACCTGTGGGCTGGCCGCCGAATGCGAAAAAATAGTTATATTTGTGCAATTAAAAAACCAAACCAGTTAACATACACACACAACCAATAATGAAAAAAATCTCAGTTTTGGCCTTTCTTGCACTTGTGGCAATCGGAGCATCGGCACAGTCGGTGACAGTGCGCAGTTCCGTGCAGCTTGTCGACAGCACGGCCTATTTTCCCCAACTCAGCGACGACGGATCGCGCCTGCTTTATTCCAACACCGAGGCCAGCACCCTGTCGATGC
This sequence comes from Agathobacter rectalis, assembly GCA_963625945.1. Taxonomy (GTDB): domain Bacteria; phylum Bacteroidota; class Bacteroidia; order Bacteroidales; family Muribaculaceae; genus Sodaliphilus. The sequence continues at coordinate 53,003 of CAVFVP010000002.1, forward strand.
TCGACATCGCCACCGGGCATACAACCGTGGTGAGTAATGAAGACTTTCCCGGATTCGATGCACGTTTCGCTCCCAACGGCAAAGTCTACTATGTGACGCAGCGCCGCCACGACGGCAACCTCATCTATCGCACCGGGCATGAATTCGACCCCGCCACACGCCGCCACCGCATTGTGCTCAAGCCGCAGCATGGAGCCGTGCGTCCCGTGCAGGCATCCCGCGGCTTTGCCCTCGTGGGCGAGCACAAAAACTTCACCACCGGCGGCAACATAGGCTTCGGAGCTTACACGTCGGGAGCCAAGGTGGTCACTTTCGACCGCAATCCCAAGCAGTCGACGTCGCTATCGCCGGTCACCGGCACAGTGGGACTCCTGTGGGCCTCTTACAGTCCCGACGGAACCAAACTCATGTTTGAGGCTGTGGCAAAGGGCGTCTATGTGATCGACTTCAAGCGCTACACAATCACCAACATCGGATTCTATCTCATGCCGTCGTGGCTGGGCAATGACTACATTGTGGCCATGACCAACAACAACAGCGTGGTGAAGCACTTCAACGGCTATCAGATTATGCTGCTTGGCGCCGACGGCAAGTATGTGCAAGAGCTCACGCCACAAGGCTTCATTCAGCCGGCTTGCAAAACAGTGAGCATCGCCCCCGACGGAACCACTGTGGGCAACATCGTCTACACCACAAGCCACGGCACCGTGAGCATGCAGCAAATAGAAGTCAAACCATAACCCCGCATAGCATTATGAACATAAAAGCTTTCACCATATTTGCGGCAGCTTTCTGCCTCGCCGCAGCTTCATGGCAGGTTGACGCCAGCGCTCGCAAGGCCGTAAAGCCACGTGTGTTTATCAACCCGGGTCACGGCGGACACGACAGCGACGACCGCCCCGACCATTACTATAACCCCGGTGTCAACGACACAGTGCATTACTATGAGTCGAATTCCAACCAGAGCAAGGGCAACTCAATTGTGCAAATCCTGGCCGACAAGGGCTATGAGACAGCCACAAGCCGTGTCGACAACACCACTGCCGACGACCTCGACCTCTTTGAGATAGTGTGCCTTGCCGCCAACAGCGGTGCCGACATGTTTTTCGCCATCCATAGCAATGCTACCGGTATTGCCCGTCGCTTCAATCATCCGCTGGCGCTCTATCGCGGCATCACAGGCAGTCCGGCCGCTCCTGGCAGCGACTCGATAGCCTCTTGCGTGATGCGCAACCTGATAGCCAATCAGGCTACCGTGTGGACGCGCGGCCTGCAGATAGCCGGCGACTGGTCGTTTTATGACTGGGGTCACAAGGTGGGCCTCGGTGTGTTGCGCTACAACAAGTTGCCAGGTATGCTCAGTGAAGGGTCGTTTCATGACTATGCGCCTGAACGCAACCGCCTGATGAACGACTACTTTTGCTGGCTCGAGGCTTGGAACCAATCAGTGGGCATTGACGAGTATTTCGGCCGTCAGGCCAGTTATGGACTTGGCGTGGTGGCCGGCATTGTGCGCTATGCCAACCGTGAGGCCAACGATGTGGGAATTAAATTTGGCGACGACAACCGCCTGCCTGTCAATGGCGCAACGGTGAAAATCACCGATGCCTCGGGCCGTGAGGTGGCCTCCACAGTTACCGACCACCTAAACAATGGCGTGTATCTCTTCCGTGGACTCAAGCCGGGCCGTTACACCGTGAGCGTAAGTTCCGACGAAGGCCTCACCGGCAATGCCGAGGTCGAGGTGAAAGCCAACCAAAGCTCTTACCACAACTTCAACCTTTGACAAGGTGCGCCACCACAGTGGCACTCTTAATGATATCAGCAACGACAATTAAAACATTTCAGCAACAATGATAGGAAAACTTTTAGTGGCGGCTCTTGGCCTCTGTGCAATTTCTGCCAGTGCCCAGACCGTGACCGTGACCCAGCAGTCACGGTTGTTGCAGGGTGTTGAAGGCCCTGCCTATTATCCCGTGCTCAACAGTGCGGGCAATAAGCTCCTGTTTGCCAGTGGCGAGCAGGTGAGTCTTAAAATCTATGACTTCGACATGAATGTGGTGAGCCGCATTTGCGAGGGCAACGGATCGGGCATTGATGCCCGCTTCTCTCCCGAGGGTAATGTGTACTACGTCACCCAAAAGCGAAACACCCAGACTAATCTGGTGTATCGCACCGGCTACCGCTACGATGTGGCGCAAGCAGCCAGCAGCGTGGTGCTCGAGCCGCAGCACGGAGCAGTGCTCCCGCAAGTGGGCACGCTAGGTGTGGCCATCAATGGCCCCCGAAAGGCGTTTAAGAGCACGGCCAATATAGGAAACTCGGTCTACACCACCGGGTCGAAGCTCGTGCTCACAGTCAATGGCAAAAAACGCGAGCTCTCGCCGGTTGAGTCGTTCGCTGGCTATCTGTGGGCCTCGCTCTCGCCCGACGGTACGAGAATTGCCTTTTTCGCTGCCGGAAAGGGCACCGTGGTGTGCGACCTCAATGGCTGTGTCATTGCCATGCTTGGCAACTACGAGATGCCTTCGTGGTACAACAATAACTACCTTGTGGCGCAAAATGCCAAGGACGACGGCCATCAGTTTGTGTCGTCACAGATAATGCTTCTCAAGGCCGACGGCTCGTTTGCCACGGCTCTCACCACTCCCGCGTCGATGACCATGCAGCCCACATCGGCTGCCGGACGCATCGTCTACACCACCATCGACGGCAACCTCTACGAGATGAAGATTAATATTACCGAACCCTAATCACACTGTGTGCAACCATTATGAAAAAGACTCTTTTCTCCATAGCGGCTTTGCTGATTGCCGCAGTTGGCGGTCAGGCTTTGGCCCAGACGCCGCACGTCTATATCAACCCTGGCCACGGAGGCCATGAAAGCGACGACCGCAACGTGGTGGTCCCGCCGTTTGCCGCCGGCGACACTGCCGGCTTTTGGGAATCTAACGCTAGCCTGAAGAAAGGCTTCGCCTTGCAGCAGATGCTGCGTCTCAAGGGCTACCAGACAAGCATCTCGCGTGTGACCAACGATGAAGCAAGCGACTTGGCTCTGTCGACTATTGTGGCTCTGTGCAACCAGAGCGGCGCCGATGTGTTTTATGCCATTCACAGCAATGCCACTGGAGTGGGCGAGGGCTATCGCGTAAATTTCCCCATTGGCCTTTACCGCGGCTACACCGGATCGCCACAAGTGGCTGGAAGCGACTCGCTGGCTAAGTGTCTTGGCCCGTTCCTGCTTGCCAACCAAAGCACGGTGTGGAGCCGTAATGAATACACTGCCTATGGCGACTGGACCTTCTACCCCGATTGGGGCACGCAGGGCCTTGGTGTGCTCCGCGGCAACAAGACGGTGTCGATGCTCAACGAGGGCTCGTTCCACGACTACATCCCCGAGACCTACCGCCTTATCAATCCTTACTACTGCTGGGTCGAGGGCTTTAACTTCTCGCTTGGTGCCGACAGTTATTTCCACCGCCTCGACAAGTACGACAAGGGGTTTGTTACCGGCAATGTGCGCGATTCCAGACTGTTGCGCGATGCTTCTTACGTGATGCTTGGCGACGACAAGCGGCAGCCCGTGAACAACGCCACTGCCTATCTCATCAATGCCGATGGTGTGACTGTCGACACTTGCCAAATCGATAGTCTGAACAATGGCATTTACCTGTTTAAGTTTATCACTCCCGGCAGTTACAAGGTGCGCGTAACCGAAGCCTCGCACTATGAGCAGACCAAGGATGTGCAAGTCACAGCCAATGGTATGACATACTGCAACTTCGACCTCAACCGGGTGCGCAACACACCGCCCGAAGTCATTAGCTACTCGCCCGTGTGGACCGAGGGCGGCAAGGCTGTGAAGTGCAACGAACCCATCGTGCTCCAGTTCAACTGGGACATGGACCAGGCCAGCACCGAAAGCGCATTTTCAATATTTCCAGCTGTCGACGGTTCGCTGAAGTGGGAAGACACCAACTATCGCCTTGTGTTCACTCCCACCGATGCTTATAAAGCCAATAGCCTCTACACGGTCACTCTCAAGAAGAGCGCCCAGCATGCGGGCGGCACTTGCATGGATGCCGATTTCTCATTTAAGTTTGCCACTCAGTCGCGCGACCACTGTAACGTGATAGCAATGTTCCCCTCACAGGGCGACCAGGTGCACTATAAGGGCGCCTATGTGGAGTTCCGCATCGACTCGCTCATGAACACAGCCGGCATCATGAATAAAATCAAGATTACCGACGACCAGGGCAACGAGGTGAGCTATAACCGTCGCAGCTTCCGTTACAACAAGAAGGGCGAACCCTACGGGTCGGCCCGACTCACCATCTCGCCCAATCTCACCATAGGCGGCACTTACAAGGTGACCTATGGCAAAGATATTGCCGACACTGCCGGTCTGCAGATTCCGCAAGCCATTGAGTGCACTTTCACTGCGGTTGATGCAGGCGCTGAGAAGGAGGGTGCCACGCTTGTGGATGGCTTTGAGGACGCCACTAAATTCCAGATGAATGAAGCGTCAAGCACAGGCTACTCAAAGGCCACGCTCACCTCGGCCACCGGCACCAGCAAACTGTTTGACAATGCGGCTCTGCAGCTGGCTTATGCCTTTACCGGCAACGATGGCAAGGTTGCAATCGATCTCTCGGCTGCTGCCGACGATGGTTTCACCAGTGCCGACAATGTGGGAATCCACATATTTGGCGACATGAGTTTCAATCCGGTCTACGGCAAGTTTGTCTCGGCCACCGACGAGAAACTCGTCAAGCTCAGCGATGTCACATACCACGGCTGGCACTACTGCGACGTGCCACTTACTGCCCTCAACGGTGGACAGACCTACAAGTTTGAGGGTCTTGTGGTAGAGAAAAACCAATCGGTGATGGGTGCTAGCGGAACTATTCGCTTCGACAATCTTCTACGGGCCAAGTCGAGTGGCATTGCCGAGGTTGAGGCTGCTGGAGTGAAGATCACTGCACAAGGTGATTATGTGGTTGCCAGCGCCGACGGTTTCATTCAGCGAATGGAGCTTTATTCGCCCGATGGCCGACTTGCTGCCACAAGTGGTGGCAACTATATCAACGTCAGCGCAATGGCTGCCGGGGCTTATGTGGCAAAAGTTTACGTCTCAGGGCTTGTGGCAGTGAAAAAGGTGGTGGTGTCTCACCGCTGATGCTCTACGTTCCACTCACTGGTGCATATTATAGGCTGTCGCAATTGTTTGCGGCAGCTTTTTTAGCGATTTTAGTGATTTGGTTAATATGTGTAATAGTGTATTAAAATGTGTATTCTATCGTGTATTTACGCATAAACTTGGTATATTTGCATAATTTATTGAATTTTTGGGACAATTGGCATAATCATGCGCAGCAATAAGACGATTAACGTAATAGCGGAAAGCAGTTCCACACGCACCGAGTGGAGCCTTGTAGAGAACAATAAAGTGGTGGAGCAGGCTTTTACCGAGGGCTTGAATCCCGTGTTCCTTACCAGGCGCGAAATCAGCCATAGCATACGTCTTGAGCTGTCGCCGGCGTTTTTCAAGCGCCGTTGGGATCATGTCTATTTCTATGGTGCCGGCTGCCTGAGTCCTGAAAAAAACAAGATTGTGGAGGCTTCGCTTGTGGCGCAGTTCAAGACGCCCGTCACGGTTGAGAGCGACTTGCTCGGTGCTGCCCGCGGCCTGCTCGTACATGAGCCCGGTTTGGCATGCATTCTTGGCACCGGTTCAAACTCATGCTTTTACGACGGTGTGAACATTGTTAAGAATGTGCGATCACTGGGCTTTATCCTCGGCGACGAGGGTAGCGGCGGTGCCATGGGCCGCATATTCTTGAGCGACTGCTTGAAGAATCTTGCCCCGGCTGACCTTACCGAAGCTTTTTTCGATGAGTTTAAAATCACTGCCGATGAAATCCTTGACTCGGTATATAATAATCCATTGGCCAACCGCAACCTGCGTCAATACTCGTTCTTCCTTGCCAAGCACCTCGACGTGGACTATGTGCGCAATCTGGTGACAAACGAGATTTCGCGTTTCTTCGAGCGCAATCTTTGCCAGTACGACTATAAGAAATACCCGGTGTGCTTTGTGGGGTCGGTGGCTTGCATGTATAGCGAGATTCTCTTGCATGTGGCGCATCACTATGGTGCCACGGTACGGAAAATCGTGCGCAACTCCATGCCCGGTCTCATCACCTACCATAAGGTGGATGTTGAGTAGGGTGTGGGCCGACAGGTGAACAGTCGGTATCGTGCAATGTCAGCGAAGTCATGTTTGGTGCATCGCCTGCGCCAGCTAGCTCTTTGTGCTTTTTTGACTATACCAATAAATTTCAGAGAATAACGATGAATAAACTTTTTTCCAGCAAATCGGCACGGCTTGTAACCCTGACATCGGCCATGGCCGTGTGCATGGGCGTAGCGGCGCAGTCGCATATGCAGACCGTGGCCGAACGCGCTGTGCGTGCCACGGTGCCCCAGCGGCTCACGCTTTATCACCCGGTGAAGGTGCTAAGCTGTGTGGCCGATGCCGACACCGTACGTGTCAATCTCAACAATCAGTATGCCAATGTCCCAATCACTGCCGCGTCGCTTGCCCAACTCAAAGCTGGCATTAAGCAGGCTTTGCATAAAGAGGGCAACGACTTCAAGGGCGTGGCCGTGAGCATTGATGGAGTTAGGGCTGAGCGCTATGTGTTCGACTATGCCAGCAGGTATGTCCGCAAGCATGCTCCGTTTGTGAGCGAGGTTGGTCAGTCGCGTCGTTTCGAGAAAGGTCTCGACGGCAACATCGTGGCAATGTGGCAAAGCCACGGACGCTACTATGATGGCGGGGCGGGGCAGTGGTCGTGGCAGCGTCCGCGCCTGTTCCAGACGGTCGAAGACCTTTTCCCCACCAGCTATGTGGTGCCATTCGTGATGCCTATGCTCGAAAATGCCGGGGCTTATGTGTGGAACCCTCGTGAGCGCGACACTCACTCATCTGAGGTGATTGTGGATAACGACGGCGGCCTGGCTCAATCCGGATATGCCGATAAGGGAGTGCTCAACGCATGGTCTATAGGCACCGATGGCGGTTTCGCTTATGTGAAGCCCACTTATGTCGACGGCGAGAATCCTTTTGCCCACGGCACTTACCGCAAGGTCGATGCCACTTCCAAGAGTGGTCGGCTCGACGTGTCGGAGGCATCATGGTCGGCTCAGATTCCTGCCGACGGCGATTATGCCTTGTATGTAAGCTATAAGACTTTGCCCAACAGCGTGACCGACGCTCTATACACCGTAAACTGCAACGGCCAGAGCCGCAAGTTCAAGGTCAATCAGATGATGGCTGGCGGCGTGTGGGTGTATCTGGGCACTTTCCCGTTTAAGAAGGGCTTGAACGCTTCGGTGGTTACTTTGAGCAATATCTCGAAGTGCAAGGGTGGCGTGGTCACGGCCGATGCCATCAAGATTGGCGGAGGTATGGGCAACATCGCCCGCCGTCCTGCCGAGCGCACCGAGGCCAATGTGGCCCGTGCCGGCAGCAGCGCACGCATGCTCGCCAAGAATGGTGTGGCCTACGACACCACTGTCAGCGGGTATCCGCGGTTTGCCGAGGGCTCACGCTACTTCCTGCAGTGGTCGGGCTTCCCTTATGAGGTGTATTCCACCACTGGAAGCATCAACGACTACAACGACGATTACCGCAGCCGAAGCGAGTGGGTCAACTGGCTTGCCGGCGGATCGCAGGCTATCCCCGGTAAACCCGGTCTTAATGTGCCTGTTGATCTTTCGTTCGCATTCCATACCGATGCCGGTGTCACGCCGGGCGACAGCGTGATAGGAACCATGAGCATCTACAACACCGGCCATTTTGGCACTTTGCCTGATGGCACTCCCAGGGTGATTTCGCGCGACCTCACGCAGATAGTGAGCGAACAGATAATGCGCGACGTCAGTGCCGGATTTGAACCCAAATGGAACAGTCGGGGCATCTTCTACCGCGACATCTATGAGGTGCGTGTCCCGCAGGTGCCTGCCACACTTCTCGAACTGCTCTCGCATCAGAATTTCGCTGATATGCGCTACGGCCTCGACCCCAACTTCCAGTTTGCGGTCAGCCGCTCAATCTATAAGGGCATTCTGCGCTTCATAGCCAAACGCGACCACCGTGACTACGTGGTGCAGCCGCTGCCTGTCCACTCGTTTGCCATCACACCATTGCCCGACGGCTCTGTGCGTCTCTCATGGCAGCCCACCACCGACTCGCTCGAGGCCTCGGCGCGTCCGGTGAGCTATGTCGTGCTTGAGCGTGTGGGCGACGACCCCGGGTTCAAGGAGCTGGCTTTTGTCAACACCACGTCTTTCACCACCAAGGTAGCTGCCGACTCGCGCCTTCACAGCTACCGCATTGTGGCCATCAACGAGGGCGGTCGCAGTTTCCCAAGCGAGACGCTCTCGTGCGGCTTCGTGCCCGAAGCCAAAGGGTCGGTGATGGTGGTCAACGGCTTCACCCGCGTGAGCGCGGCTGCATGGGTCGACACATGTGGCATTACCGGTTTCACCGATGAGATTGACCATGGCGTGCCCTACGTCAGCACCGTCAACTACATTGGCTCGCAGTATGAGCTCAAGCGCAGCCGCCGCTGGCGCGACGACGACTCGGGCGGATGGGGCGCAACACGAGGCAACTGGGAAACCCGCGTGGTGGCCGGCAACACGTTTGACTATCCGCGCGTTCACGGCGAGGCTGTCCTCAAGGCGGGCTACAACTTCGTCTCGGCGAGTGTGGCTGCTGTCGAGTCGGGCTCGGTACCGCTTTCGGGCTATTCTGTGGTTGATTTGGTGATGGGCAAGCAAAAGACTACAGCCAATGGCCGAGGAGTATATCCCGACCGTTTTCCAGTGTTCACTCCAGCGTTGCGCACGGCCGTCGAGGCTTATTGCAACGACGGCGGCAATGTATTGCTCACCGGGTCGTATGTGGCCTCTGATGTGTTTGACAGGGCTGTGCCAGACACCATTGCCCAGAATTTTGCAAAGCGTGTGCTCGGATACCGCTGGGGCACCGATCGCGCAAGTGTCACTGGCCGCGCCCACACGGTTGCTACGGTTGCTACTGAAATTCCGTCGAATCATATAATCACTTTCAGCAACGAGCTTAACGATTCGGTTTATTGTGTGGAGTCGCCCGATGCCATCTACTCGGCCGACGCTTCGGCCACAACTTTCTTGCGCTATTGCGAAAATGACAAGCCTGCCGGAGTGGTGTGCGACCGCTCTGATTACCGCACTGCCGTGGTGGGATTCCCGTTTGAGACGATTCTCAACAGGGCCGACCGTAACCGCTTTATGGCGAGTCTGCTAAATTACCTTACATCGCGCAAAGCAAAATGACGTGAACGGCATTCTTTGCTGTGAATAAGACTTTCATGGCCGGTGCACTGCCAATTTGCAGGGTGCCGGCCTTTGTTTTCTCTGATATATTAATTTTAAAATAATGTATCTAAATTACAAAAAGTGTTTACCGCACCAAAAAGGCATTGCTATTGTTTTTTCATGCAAAATGTTTGTGTTATCTTTGTAGATGCGAAGCCATGCTTTGTGGCCAAGCATTTTACTTGATTAACAATAACATCAAACAATGAAGAAAAGGAATACGGCGCTCGCTATGCTGGCGGCTGTCTCGGCCTTGGGTTGTGGCTCTGCTGCGGCTCAGCAGGCTCTCACTCAGGACCAGTGCGCCAAGGTGCAGACTGTGGTGGCTTCCGAATTGCCATCAAAGATGGGCATAGGAAAGCTCAAGGCCCAAAAGGTTGCCCTGTCGGGCGACACAATTGTGGTTGATCTCAGCAACAATTTTGCCGACATACCATTCACTCAGCAAAGCGTGGCAAAGCTCAAGTCGGGTATTCGCAATGCCGTGGGCACCGGTTATTCCAACTACAATGTCAAGCTCACAATCGACGGCAACGACATCGATAAATACTTCATTGACTTTGAACCGGCCTACAAGCGCAGCCATAGCGCATTTGTGACCGACATGAATCCCAACCGCCACTACCGTAAGGGACTTGACGGCAATATTATAGCTATTTGGCAGAGCCACGGATGGTATTTCGAACCCAAGCTCAACCGCTGGGAGTGGCAGCGTGCCCATATGTTCCAGACTGTGGAAGACATGTATACACAAAGCTATGTGATACCATTCCTCAACCCCATGCTCGAAAATGCCGGAGCCTATGTGTGGGATCCGCGTGACCGCGACACTTCGCCCATTGAGGTGATAGTCGATGCCGACGGTGGCAAAGCACAAACCGGCTACCGCGATGCCGGCAAGTGGAAGCAGGGCAGTGGCACGGGCTTTGCCTATAAGCGCGATGTCTATAAGGATTTTGAGAATCCGTTTGTCGAGGGCACATATCGCCAGTCGGATGCCGAGCGCGACCTCAAAAAGGCCGCCGTGGCAAGCTTCGACGCCGCAATGCCCGCTCCGGGCAGCTATGCGGTATATATCAGCTACAAGTCGCTCCCCAACAGTGTGAAGGATGCCCTGGTGACCGTCAACAGCCTTGACGGCAAGCGTGAGATGAAAATCGACCAGACCATGGCCGGCGGCGTGTGGGTGTTCCTTGGCTACTTCAAACTCGACAAGGGCCTGAACAAGGACCTCGTGACCGTGAGCAACTTCTCTAAGCAGAAGGGTGGCGTGGTCACTGTCGATGCAATAAAGGTGGGCGGCGGCATGGGCAACATTGCCCGTCGGCCGGCAGCCCGTACCCCCGAGAATATCAAGCTCGCAGGTAGCAACACTCAATATCTGCAAGAGGAAGGCGTGGACTACGACTACGTCACCAGCCGCCGCATGCGCTTCACCGAGGGCGCACGCTACTTCTTGCAATGGTCGGGATTCCCCGACAGTGTTTATTCTCCTACAGGCGGCATCAACGACTATAACGACGACTATTGCTGCCGTGCCGAGTGGGTCAACTATCTTGCCGGCGGTTCGCAGGCTCTGCCCGGGCGCCAAGGATTGAACCTGCCTGTCGACCTCTCATTTGCTTTCCACACCGATGCCGGCACCACAATGAACGATGACATCATCGGCTCGCTTGGCATCTATTGCACCAAGCAGAACGGCAAAAAATTCGGAAAGTATGCCAACGGCACGCCCCGTGAGCTCTCGCGCAATTTCACTAACATGGTTCTCAGCGAGATAGTGAACGACGTGCGCGCCAAGTTTGAGCCCAACTGGACTCGCCGTGGCATGTGGGACGCCTCTTACTATGAGGCCCGAGTGCCCGAGGTTCCGGCTATGCTGCTTGAGTTGTTGTCGCACCAGAATTTTGCCGACATGAAATATGGGCTCGATCCCAACTTCCGCTTCACCGTGAGCCGTGCCGTCTATAAGGGCATGCTCAAATTCATAGCCTCGCGCGACCACCGCGACTACGAGGTGCAGCCTTTGCCTGTCAACTCGTTTGCCATCAGCCAGGTCAGCGACAAGAATTTCGTTCTCACATGGAAACCCACCCACGACGACCTCAGCGACAATGCCGATGCCAAGAAGTATCTGGTGCTTGAGCGTGTGGGCCGTAAAAACGGATTCAAGGAAGTGGCTGTGGTAAAGGAGCCGAAATATGTAGCTTCTGTTAACGACAATGAGGTGCACAGCTATCAAATTGTGGCTATGAACGATGGCGGTCGCAGTTTCCCCAGCGAGGTGCTTTCGCTCGGCGTGGCTCCCAACAGCAAAGGCTCGGTGATGGTTGTCAACGGCTTCACCCGCATCAGCGCCCCCGATTGGTTTGACTCTGGCGAGATGGCCGGTTTCGACGACAACAAGGATCATGGCGTTCCATACATTCAGCAAATCAACTACATCGGCCCGCAATTTGAGTTCCGCCGCAAGCTCCCTTGGCGCGACGATGATGCCAGCGGTTTCGGCGACAGCCGTTCCACTTACGAGACTCAGACCGTGGCCGGCAACACATTCGATTACCCCAGCATTCACGGCGAGTCGATCCTCAAGGCTGGCTACTCATTCGTGTCGTCGAGCGTGAAGGCTGTGGAAGACAGCATTGTGCGTCTCGGCCAGTTCAGCACCGTTGACCTTATCTTGGGTAAGCAGAAAGAGACACTTAACGGTCGTGGCTACTATCCTAACCGATACAAGGCTTTTACTCCGGCTTTGCGTCGCGCCATAGAAGCGTTTACAGGCGCAGGCGGCAACCTGCTCGTGAGTGGTGCTTATGTGGCAAGCGACATTTGGGACCGCGACAGCGTCAATGCCGACGAGGTGCGCTTTGCCGAGAAGGTGCTCGGCTACACCTACCTCAAGGGACAGGCTGCAGTCGACGGCGATGTCTACACGGTGGCTAACCGCTTCCCGCAGATTCCTGCCGGCAAGGGCCTCAGTTTCGTGCAGAAGCTCAACAGCGCAGTCTATGCGGTTGAGTCGCCCGATGCCATAAAGGCAAGCGATGCCGCTGGTGCCACCATTATGCGCTATCGCGAGAGCAACATTCCGGCAGCCATCGCTTCGCAGCGCAGTGGCTACCGCACAGTGGTGCTTGGCTTCCCCATCGAGGTGATAGGCTCATCGGCACAGCGCGACGGCGTGATTGGCTCAGCCCTCAACTTCTTCAATGAAAAATAAGATAATGAACTCAAAGAAAAATAAGATAATGAACTCAAATAAGATAGACTGTTTCGTACTGGCGTCGGCCAATGTGGCCGAAACTGTTGCCGGTCTCAAGTCTTGCCCGATTGTGGACTCGATAACGATTCTCGTACCCGATGGCTCGCCGGCAGAGTGCGCCGGCTGCAATGCCATTGACATCGACTCTATCAGCAGCTCGGCCACCGTCAAGGCCGTGGCTGCTGCCGCACAGGCGGAATACACATTGCTTTACACAAAGCCCGACACGCTTGTGCTTGGCTATCAAGCCCTCGAGCGCATAGCTCTCGTGGCAAGCGACAGCGGTGCCGGCATGCTCTATGCCGACCACTATCACATCAAGGCCGGAGTTAGGGCAAAGGCTCCTGTAATCGACTATCAGGCCGGTTCGCTCCGCGATGACTTCGACTTTGGCTCGGTGCTTGTGTTCGACACCGCCGCCCTCAAAGAGAGCGCATCGCGTGTGACCGACGGCTACGTGGCGGCTGGCTTGTATGACCTTCGCCTCAAGCTTTCGCAGAACTATGCGATAGAGCACATCAACGAATATCTATATACCGACGTTGAGCACGACATGCGCTCAAGCGGCCAAAAGATATATGACTACTGCGATCCGCGCAACAATGCCTCGCAAAAGGAAATGGAAGAGGCTTGCACCAACCACCTGAAGGCCATTGGTGCCTATTTGTCGCCTGGGCAGTTTACCGATATCGACTTCAACTCTCAGCAGTTCGACGTTGAGGCTACGGTCATCATCCCTGTACTCAACCGCGTGAAGGTGATTCGCGACGCCATCAAGTCGGTGCTGTCGCAAGAGGCCGATTTCAAATTCAACCTGATTATTGTTGACAACCACTCGACCGACGGCACTTCGGAGGCTATCGACGAGTTTGCCGGCGACCCCCGCCTGGTTCACATTATCCCCGAACGCACCGACCTGGGCATCGGAGGGTGCTGGAATCTGGCTGCCAACGACCCGCGCTGCGGCAAGTTTGTGATAGGTCTCGACAGCGATGACATCTATGCCACACCGGCCACGTTGCGCACCATGATTGCCCAGTTCTACAAAGAAAATGCAGCCATGGTGTGTGGCACCTATAAAATGGTCAATTTCAAGCTCGAGGAAATCCCTCCCGGCATAATCGACCACCACGAGTGGACTCCCGACAATGGCCGTAACAACGCATTGCACGTCAACGGGTTCGGTGGCCCGCGGGCATTCTATACACCAATCTACCGTGCTCTGCAATTGCCCGACACTTGCTATGGCGAAGACTATGCCATGGGCCTGATGGTGTCGCGCAACTACCGCATAGGCCGCGTCTACGACGTGATGACGCTGGCCCGCCGCTGGGACGACAACACCGATGCCGACCTCGACATCAATAAGGAAAACGCCAACAACCTCTACAAAGACCGCATCCGCACTTGGGAGGTGAAGGCGAGAATTCAAAAGAACAAAAACAAATAATTTACATAACGAAACAAAATTCCAAAAACAATTATGGGAAGAATTAATTGCTTCATTCCGTTTGCCAATGCCGCTCAGGTAGGCCAAACCGTAGAGAATCTTAAAAACAACGAGCTCGTAAACAAAATCTATTTGCTTGCCAATGCCGAGGCCGAAGGCTCGGTTGAGGGCTGCGAGGTTATCAATGTGAAAAACCTCACAGCTTCGGCAACACTCAAGGCTATCGCCGAGAAAGCTGATGCTGATTTTGTGCTCTTCTACACTAAATACAACACTCTTAAGTTCGCCCCGTTTGCAATCGAGCGTTTTGTGAAGATTGCCGAGGACAGCCAGTCGGCTCTGTGCTATGCCGACCACTACAATGTGACCGACAAGGGTGCCGACAAGGCTCCCGTGATTGATTACCAGTTTGGTGCGCTCCGCGACGACTTCGATTTCGGTTCAGTGCTTTTCTATTGCGGCAAGTGTTTCAAGAAAGCTGCCGAGGCAATGAAGGCCGACTATGAGTTCGCAGGTCTCTACGACCACCGTCTCAAGCTCTCTCAGTTTGGCAAAATCACTCACATCAACGAGTTCCTTTACAGCGATGTAGAGCTTGACACCCGCAAGAGCGGCGAGAAGATTTTCGATTATGTCGATCCCAAGAACCGCGGCCGTCAAATCGAGATGGAGGCTGCTTGCACCGAGCACCTTAAGGAAATCGGTGGCTACCTGGCTCCTACCAAGGTTGTTGACGGTAAGGAAGTGCCCAATTTCGAGCACATCGAGTTCAACCGTGGCGAATTTGAGGTTGAGGCAACAGTGATGATTCCTGTGCGCAACCGCATCCGCACCATCCGCGACGCCATCAAGTCGGTGCTCAACCAGAAGTGCGACTTTAAGTTCAACCTCATGGTTGTCGACAACTTCTCGACCGACGGCACCCGCGAGGCCATCGATGAGTTCAAAGACGATCCACGCCTGATCCACATAATCGCCGACTACTACGACATGGGTATCGGCGGCTACTGGAACCTTGCCGCTCACCACGAGAAGGCCGGCAAGTTCATCGTGCAACTCGACAGCGACGACATGTATAAGGACGAGAACACCCTCACCACCATGGTCAACGCTTTCTATGAGCAGAATGTGGCAATGGTTGTGGGCACCTACATCATGACCGACATCAACTGCAACATGATTGCCCCGGGTATCATCGACCACAAGGAATGGACTCCCGAGAACGGCCGCAACAACGCTCTGCGCATCAACGGTCTTGGCGCTCCCCGCGCTTTCTACACTCCGGTGCTCCGCGACGTGAAGATTCCTAACACAAGCTACGGCGAGGACTATGCTCTGGGTCTTAACATTTCCCGCACATTCCAAATCGGCCGTGTCTACACTCCGGTCTATATGTGCCGCCGTTGGGACGACAACAGCGATGCTTCGCTCGATGTGGTTAAGATGAACAACAACAATCTCTACAAAGACCGCATCCGCACTTGGGAACTTGAGGCCCGTGTTGCTCTTAACAAGGAAAAATAATAAAAGAGAATACCGAAACGGTTTGTTTTAAGAAACAATGGTTGGGCCGGAATGTAAGTGCCCAACCGTGTTTCTTATTCTGATATTTTATCTTCAACACTAGTTACAGCTTACGGAATGACTCCGGCAGACAATTCAGATTATTCGACGCAGGTGGGAGCTCTGTTTGAGCGTCAGCTGGGCAATTGGCCCACGGTGATGCGCAACTATGATGCTCTGCAGCGCGTGTCTACGCGCACTCTAAGCGTGGGTGGCTCTAAGGTGGTGCTTCAGTTCAACCCCGAGCGCATACGCTCATCGGCCGCTTCGGTCGACAAGGCTGCGCTCAAGGCCCGCAAGTGCTTCCTGTGCTGTGAAAACCAGCCTGCCGAGCAGGAGAAGATAATGTGGCACGACATCTATAAGATTCAAGTCAACCCATATCCCATTTTCCCGCGTCACCTCACCATCGCAAGCGCTGTGCACACTCCACAGCTCATAGGCGGGCGCATTGGCCACATGCTAAAGCTTGCTGCCGATTTGCCCGATTATGTGCTGTTCTATAATGGACCCAAGTGTGGAGCGTCGGCCCCCGACCACATGCATTTCCAAGCCGGCAACAAAGGCTTTATGCCCATTGTCGACGAGGTGGCGGCAGCCTCACGCCGCACTGTGCTCTCAATGGGCTCGTGCATGGTGAGTATTGTCGACAGCCTTGCCAGGCGGCTGTTTATTGCCGATGCCGCCGATGCCGCCGATGCCGAGAAGGCGTTTGACGTGTTGCAGAAAGCCATGCCTGTGGCTGATGGCGACCAGGAGCCTATGCAGAACATTCTGTGCTGGCACGATGGCTCGCTGTTTCACATCATGGTGTTTCCGCGTGTGCGTCACCGCCCGTCGTGCTACGGCTCGGGCGAAGGCCAGTTCACACTCAGTCCCGCTTCGGTCGACATGGGTGGCGTGATGGCCGTGCCTGTCGAGCGCGATTTCCGCAACCTCACTCCGGCCGTGGTGCAGTCGATGTTCGACGAGCTCTGTGCCGGTGAAGCCTATGTTGACGATGTGGTCAACAAACTAAAATGCTATCAAGATTAATATAAACATCCATAATTTTCAGCTTCTATGAATGCTACGACATGTGAACCTCAAGTGAGAGTGGGCATCATGAATGAGCCCGAAGTTGAGTTTGTGCTCAACGGCGATTATAAAGTAAACGGTTCGGTATGCTCTGGCTTGCACAAGGCGCGATGCGTCGACGGCAAGGTGGAGTGGGACGGCAACACTTACAGCCAGCTCCTCTTCGAGCCGGTTGATGCCTCAAATGGCTCGTTCACTCTCAAGGGCGTGACCATAGGCGTCAGCTTCCACTGGAAGCGCAAGGAAGACCAGAGTTTCCGCGGCTCGCTCCACTTCATCGTTGAGAATGGCAAGCTCACCCCCATCAATGTGTTGCCGGTTGAGGAATATCTGCTGAGTGTGATTTCATCGGAAATGAGCGCCAAGGCGTCGCTCGAGCTCCTCAAGGCCCATGCCGTGATTTCGCGCAGCTGGCTGCTAGCCCAAATCCACAAAGGCGACTCCGACCCGCAAGCCTGTGGGGAGCATGCTCATGTGCATCTGGGCGAGACTGCACAGGAGCAGCTTCCCGGCGAGGAAATAAAGTGGTGGGACCGCGACGACCATGTGAATTTCGACGTGTGTGCCGACGACCACTGCCAGCGCTACCAGGGCATAACCCGCGAGTCGACCGACACTGTGCGCCAGGCCATCAAGGCCACTTGGGGCCAGGTGCTCATGTATGACGGACAGCTGTGCGACGCGCGCTTCTCGAAATCGTGCGGCGGTGTGCTCGAGGAGTTTGAAAACTGCTGGGAGCCAACTCACTATCCTTACCTTGAGGTGCGCCGCGACAGTGAGGCTGAGAATGATTATCCCGACCTCACCCGCGAGGACAATGCCGCCGAGTGGATTCTATCGTCGCCGCAAGCCTACTGCAACACTACCGACCCCGCGATTCTGTCGCAGGTGCTCAACGACTACGACCAGGAGACCAAAGACTTCTACCGCTGGAAGGTTGAGTACACACAAGAGCAGATTTCCGACCTCGTGCGCCGCCGCACCGGCGACGACTATGGCCGTATCAAGGACCTGCAGCCTGTGGCACGCGGCACTTCGGGCCGCCTCTACAAACTGCGGATTGTGGGTGAGAACCTCACCAAGACCATTGGCAAGGAGCTGGCCATACGCTATGCCCTTAGCGAGAGTGCTCTCTACAGCTCGGCCTTTGTGGTCGAGAAGCACGACATTGACGCTGATGGCTATCCAGCCAAGTTTGTGATTCGCGGAGCCGGCTGGGGCCACGGTGTGGGTCTGTGCCAGATTGGTGCCGCCGTGATGGGTGCCAAGGGCTACGGCTACAAAGAGATCCTGCTCCACTACTTCATTAATGCTAACATCATTAAACAATATTAAACTCAATGAATAACCAGATAAGTAATTACAGAAACCCTTGGTGGTGGGTACCCACCCTGTATTTTGCCGAGGGTGTGCCATATTTTGTGGTCAACAATATTTCGGTGATGATGTTCACCAAGATGGGTGTTCCTAATGGCGACATGTCGTTTTTCACCACATTGCTCTATTTCCCTTGGTTCCTCAAGGGCATTTGGGGCCCCATGGTCGACGTGGTGAAGACTAAGCGCTGGTGGATTACCACAATGCAGATTCTCATGACTGTTCTGCTCGTGGCACTCACATTCACCTTGCCCACGCCCTCGCTTGAGAGCATTAAGGCGGGCACCACTCCCATAAGCATGTTTATGGTCACTCTGGTGCTCTTCATCATAGCCGCATTTGCCTCGGCCACCCACGACATCGCCGCCGACGGCTACTATATGCTGGCTCACAGCCCAAGCAGCCAGGCCGCTTTCATCGGCATCCGCAGCACGGCCTACCGCATCGCGTCGGTGTTTGGCCAGGGTGTGCTTGTTGCCATTGCCGGATATGTTGAAGCTGGTGATCCCGCCAATATTCCTTGGTCGTGGCAAGTCACTCTTGGTGTGAGTGCCGTGGTGTTCTTCCTGATCACCCTCTACCACATCTTCGTGTTGCCCCATTCGGCCGACGATCATCCTCGCGTGAGCACCGACGGCCCCAACAATGGCTTGAGCGAATTTTTCAATTCATTCGCATCGTTTGTCAAGAAACCCGGCTTCCTGCTTGCAGTTGCATTTATGCTGCTTTACCGCTTGCCCGAAGGCTTCCTTATCAAGCTGTGTATGCCGTTCCTCGTTGCCACACAGGACAAAGGCGGCCTTGGCCTTCCCACCGAGATGGTGGGCATCGTGTATGGCACATTCGGTGTCATTGCCCTACTTGCAGGTGGCATTGTGGGAGGTGTCTATGCCTCTAAGGTTGGCCTCAAAAAGTCGCTTTGGTGGATGGCGGCTGGTATGACCCTGCCTTGCCTCACCTTTGTGTATCTGGCTCTTGAACAGCCCACCAGCAACATTATCATCACCATTGCTCTGTGCATCGAGCAGTTTGGCTACGGCTTCGGTTTCACTGCCTATATGCTCTATATGATGTATTTCTCAGAGGGCGAGTTCAAGACCTCGCACTATGCAATATGCACCGCCTTCATGGCACTGAGCATGATGCTGCCTGGCTTCGTGGCCGGCTACATACAAGAGGCCATTGGCTACGTCAACTTCTTCTGGATGGTGATGGTGTGCTGTGTTGCCACGCTCGTGGTCACCTATCTTGTCGACCGCAAAATCGATCCGGAATACGGCCGCAAGTAATAGACGGCAGTAATGTTATATTTCAATATTAACCAAGACAACAATAAAATGAGAAGATATATATTAATTCTTGTGGCAGCAGTGGCGGCCCTTTGCGCCAGTGCCACAGTGAAACCTGGCATCGAGGTGCTGCGCGACGGTGGCTTCAAGCAACTGCAGGGCAAGCGCGTGGGCCTGGTGACCAACCCCTCGGGTGTGGACCACACACTCAAGTCTACAGTCGACATCCTCAACGAGGCTCCCGGTGTGAAACTCGTTGCCCTTTATGGTCCTGAGCACGGCGTGCGCGGCAATGCCCATGCGGGCGATGCCGTGAGCAACGATGCCGACCCCAAGACCGGCGTGAAGGTTTATTCGCTTTACGGCAAGACTCTCAAGCCCACGGCCGAAATGCTCAAGGACATTGATGTGCTCGTGTATGACATTCAAGATATCGGTTGCCGCAGTTATACGTTCTATGCCACTATGGGTGTGTGCATGGAGGCGTGTGCCGAGAACGGCAAAGAGTTCATGGTGCTTGACCGCCCCAATCCGCTTGGCGGCAACAAAGTGGAGGGCAACCTCGTGGAAGACGGCTTCTACTCATTCGTGAGCAAATATAAGATTCCCTACCTCTATGGTCTCACCCCCGGCGAGCTGGCTACCTACCTCAATGAGGAAGGCCTCACTGCCAAGAAGGCAAAACTCACAGTGATTCCCATGGAGGGATGGAACCGCAGCATGAAGTATCGTGAAACCGGTCTGCCTTGGGTGCTTCCGTCGCCGCAGGTACCCACTCCCGAGCATGCGGCTTTCTATGCCGTGTCGGGCGTGGTGGGTGAGCTCTATGCCTTCAACACCGGCATCGGCTACACTCTTCCGTTTGAGTGCTTTGCCGAGACCTACATCAACGCCGACAGTCTTGCCGACGCAATGAACGCGCTCAAGCTCCCCGGCTACAACTTCCGTCCCATCAACTACAAGCCGTTTTTCAAGGTTGGTCCCGAGGCTTCAAAGGAGCTGAAGGAGGTGCACGGTGTGCAAGTCTACATCACCGACCTCGACAAGGCTGACCTCACCCTTTGCCAATTCTACTTTATGCAGGTGGTGCACCAGATGTATCCCGAAGCCAAAATCTTCGATGCTAATGCCAAGCGCGGCTATGGCATGTTTGACAAAGTGATGGGTACCGACCAAATCCGCATCCGTTTTTCGAAAAACTACAAGGTGGCCGACATTATCGACTACTTCAACAAAGACGTTGCGTCGTTCAAGGCCCAGTCAAGCAAATACTACCTGTATCACTGATAAGGAGAGAGGGCGGGAGCAGTTCCACGCCCTTCCGTCTGAATTTATATAATAATCCTATTTGTTTTTGTAAAAAGAAACGGAGTAACGCAATAGCTCCACAACATTAAAAAGTGAACGAACAATATAAGAAATATCTGTCGGCTATTTCGCGCTTCATCCCCCAAAAACGCATCTACACCGACGACCTTCGCTGCCTCGCCTGGGGCACCGATGCGGGTTTCTATCGCAATATCCCGCAGATAGTGGTGCGCAGTGAGAATGAGCAGGAAGTGTCGAAGCTGCTTTCGCTGGCCAACGCCATGAAGCTACCTGTCACATTCCGCGCGGCAGGCACAAGTTTGTGTGGCCAGACCAACACCGACTCAATACTGATTGTGGCCGGTAAAAACTGGGAAGACTACACGGTGTCGGCCGATGCCTCTACCATCACCATGCAACCGGGCCTGGTGGGCAAACGCGTCGACGACATTCTGCGCCCCTACGGACGCATCTTCACCCCCGATCCGGCTTCGAAAAACTCGGCAATGGTGGGCGGCATTGTGTTTAACAACGCCTCGGGAATGAGTTGCGGAACACACGCCAACAGCGACCGCGAGTTGCGCTCAATGCGCATAGTCATGGCCGACGGCACTGTGCTCGACACCGGCAGCGACGAGAGTCGCCGCGAGTTTGTGCAGTCGCACCCTGAATTCATTGAGGCTATCGAGAATCTGCGCGACGAGGTTATGGCCGATGAGGCTTTGGTAGAGCGAATCAACTACAAGTATTCAATCAAGAATGTTACAGGCTTAAATCTGGCTCCATTTGTCAGATTCACCGACCCCTTCGACATCATCACCCACCTAATGGTGGGTTCTGAGGGCACATTGGGCTTCGGCAGCCAGTTCACAATGGCCACCGGCCACATGTATTCACACTCGGCCAGCGCAATGCTGTATTTCAAGAGCATGCGCACTGCCTGCGAGGCCATATTGGCAATGAAGCACGGCCCTATTGAGTGTGCCGAGATGCTCGACAAGAAGTCGCTCGCCTCGGTCAACGACACCACAGGTCCCGACCTCACAGCCGTGCTCATACGCACCTCGGCCGACAGCCGGCAAGCGCTGGATTCCAATGTGGCGGCTATTCTCAAAACTCTCGAAAGCTTTGAACTTTATGTACCCGCCAAGTTCACAACCGACCCGAAGGAATATGGCAAATACTGGGCTATCCGTTCGGGTATATTCCCCAGTGTGGGCGGTACTCGTCCGCTAGGCACCACGGTGCTAATCGAGGATGTGGCCTTTCACATCGACGATCTCCCCGATGCCACCGACGACCTTGCCCGTATGCTGGTCGACCACGGCTATGATGACAGCTGCATCTATGGCCACGCCCTTGAAGGCAACTATCACTTCATCCTGTCGCAGTCGTTCGACACGCCCGAGGAGGTGGCCCGTTACGAGAAACTGATGAAGGCCATTGTCGACCTCGTGATCGACAAGTACGACGGCTCGCTGAAGGCCGAGCACGGAACCGGACGCAACATGGCGCCCTTTGTGAAAAAAGAGTGGGGAGCCAAGGCCTACGACTTGATGAGGCGCATCAAGCAGCTTTTCGACCCCAACGGCATACTCAATCCCGGCGTTATCTTCAACGACGACCCCGATTGCTATATAAAGAACTTCAAGCCCATGCCTATCACCAACGACCACATCAACAAGTGCATTGAATGTGGTTTCTGTGAGGTGAACTGCGTGAGCTACGGACTGGGACTCTCATCGCGCCAGCGCATCATTGTGCAGCGCGAAATCACCCGTCTGCGCACCACCGGCGAAGACCCCGACCGCCTTGCACGACTCGAAAAGCAATACCGCTATTTCGGCAACGCCCTGTGTGCCGCCGACGGACTCTGCAGCACGTCGTGCCCTATGCACATCAACACCGGAGAGCTCACCCACGACCTCCGCGCCGAGGCCTTGCAATCCGACAGTCTTGGCTACAAGATAGGCGACATGGTGGCACGTGATTTCTCGGTGGTGAAGGCCGGCGTCAAAATCACGCTTTACATGGCCGGCGCCGCCCATGCAATTGTGGGCGACAAGGTGATTACTTGGGCTGGAAAGGCCCTGCACTCGGTTGGCTTCCCGCTGATGGTGCCCGCATTGCCCCTGCCTCACAATATGAAACCCGCTGTGGCTGTGCCTCAGTCGCGCAAAGTGGTCTACTTCCCGAGTTGTATGAACCAAATCATGGGCCATGCAAGCAAGGGACCGAAAACCGACCTCGTCGACAAGGTGGTGGCCTTTTTGGCCAAGGCCGGATGGGAAGTGGTGTTCCCCGAGGCTATGTCAAACATGTGCTGCGGCATGATATGGGAGAGCAAAGGAATGCCCGATGTGGCCGACCGCAAGACGGCAGAGCTGGAAAATGCGCTCTTTACCGCCTCGCAAGGCGGCAAGTATCCCGTGATATGTGACCAGAGCCCCTGCATGCACCGCATGCGCAGCCACATGACCCGCATCAAGCCCCTTGAACTATTCGAATTCATCCACGACCAGGTGGCTCCGTCGCTCGATTTCCATTCCACCGATGAGCCAGTGGCTGTGCACTTCACCTGCTCTACACGGCTCATGGGCCTCACCGATAAGATGCTCGACCTCGCAAAGCGATGCTCTTCCCACGTGCTTGTGCCCGAAGGCATAGGCTGCTGCGGCTTTGCCGGCGACAAGGGATTCACTCACCCCGAGCTTAATGCCTTTGCATTGCGCAAGCTGCGTCCGCAAATCGAGAAAGCCGGCATAAAGCGCGGTTTCTCCAACAGCCGTACGTGCGAGATAGGACTCACTACCAACAGTGGTGTGCCTTACCAGTCGCTCATCTATCTGCTCGACGAGTGCACAACCCCGAAAGCCAAAAGAGAACAATAAAAATCATTATCAATAAACAAAAAAATGGCAACACAATCAAAACGACTTCTGTCCCTTGATATCCTGCGCGGTATCACCATTGCGGGCATGCTGCTCGTCAACAACCCAGGCTCATGGGGCCACATCTACGCGCCGCTTGAGCATGCCGAGTGGATTGGCCTCACACCAACCGACCTGGTGTTTCCTTTCTTTATGTTTGTGATGGGTGTGTCGATGTACTTCTCATTGCGCAAGTTCAACTTCCAGCTTAGCGGACACGTGTTCATGAAGATTGCGCGCCGCACCATTCTGCTGTTTCTCATCGGATGGGCGATAGGGTGGTTCGGTTTCTTCCTGCGTCACATCGTCAAGCCCGACAGCACATTCCTCGAATCGGTCAACAACCTCGAAACGCTTCGCATCCTTGGAGTGTTCCCACGCCTCGCGCTCACTTATTTCTTCGGCTCAATGCTGGCTGTCACCTGCAAGCATAAGATTTTTCCATGGCTCATAGGCGGCATCCTGGTGGTCTATTCCGTGATTCTTTATTTCGGACAAGGATATGACTGGAGCACCGACAACATAATTTGCCGCATCGACAATGCCGTGCTTGGTCCCGACCACATGTATCACGACACTGTCGACGGACTCAAACTCGCTTTCGACCCCGAGGGCCTGCTCAGCACACTTCCATGTATTGCCCATGTGCTCATCGGCTTCATGATGGGCAAGATGATAATAGAGCACCGCGACAACGGCGAGCGCATCAACCGCCTTATGCTCGTGGGCTTCTCGATGCTGCTCGGCGGCTGGCTGCTTAGCTACGGAGTGCCTTGCGGCAAAAAGATGTGGTCGGCCACATTCGTGCTTATCACATGCGGTCTGGCGTCGAGCGTGCTGGCTCTGCTCATCTATGTGATCGACGTAAAGGGCCACCACAAGTGGTGCAAATTCTTCCATGTATTTGGCATTAACCCGCTGTTTCTTTATCTTTGCGGGTCGGTATTGTCGATAGTCTTCGGGGCTGTACCCGTGGGTGTCGATGCCGAGGGCGGCGCATTGTCGTTCAAGGCTGCCGTCTATAATTTCTATTGCAACGTGCTGGGCGACGACACCCTCGCCTCGTGCGTCTATGCTGTGATATTCATCTTCATTAACTGGTGCGTGGGCGTGCTCCTGCACCGCAAGAACATAATTATAAAGATTTAATATACAACTATGATTTTAATTGCTGACTGCGGATCAACCAAAATCGATTGGTGTCTGCTTAACGGAAAAGAGAAGGTAGCGCAGATATTCACTACCGGAATGAACGCATTGCTGATGACTCAGGAGGAGATGACTCAACGCATCGCCGACGAGCTGTTGCCTCACATCAGCAACTATGAGATTAACGAGATTTATTACTATGGTGCCGGCATCATCAGCGACGAAATCAAGTCGCACGTGATCAACGCACTCAAGGCCAACATACCCAGCGCCACTAAGATCGAGGTCGACACCGACCTCCTGGCTGCCGCCCGCGCCCTTTGCGGCCGCAAACCCGGCATCGCCTGCATCCTTGGCACCGGTTCCAACTCTTGCTACTACGACGGCGAGAAGGTGGTCGACAACGTGTCGCCGCTTGGCTACATCCTTGGCGATGAGGGCAGCGGTGCAGTGCTGGGCAAGCACCTCGTGGGTGACGTGCTTAAGAAGCAGCTTCCCGAGCACCTGTGCGAGAAGTTCCTCAAGGAGTATGACCTCGACCGTAACAAAATCATCGATGCCGTTTACCGCAAGCCTGCAGCCAACCGCTTCCTGGCACAGTTTGCTCCGTTCCTTGAGCACAACATCGAGGAGCCTTCGATTCACCGCATCGTGCTGCACTCGTTTATCGACTTCTTCGTGCGCAACGTTGAGAACTACGACAACTACAAGGAACTCCCATGCAACTTCGTAGGCTCAATAGCGCTGCTCGAAAAGGCCACTCTGCTCGAGGCAGCCAAGTCGCAGGGCATCACCGTGGGCACCATCATCCAAGACCCCATGGAAGGCCTCATCAAGTATCACTCTACTGAAGAGTGACACACCTCACACTCTAAAAAAGTTTAATTGAATAATAAAAGCATTTTATGGCATTTGTGAAAATCAGCGAGCAATCCTCGCTTTACGACAATCTGGAGCAGAAGTCAACCCTCGAAATCCTCACTGAAATCAACAAGGAGGACCACAAGGTGCCCGATGCTGTGGAGAAAGCCATTCCGCAAATCGAAAAACTGGTCGACGGCATAGTCGAACGTATGAAGCGCGGCGGCCGCGTGTTCTATATGGGCGCGGGCACATCGGGCCGACTCGGCGTGCTTGACGCCAGCGAGATTCCGCCCACATTCGGCATGGATCCCGGATGGATAATCGGCATCATCGCCGGCGGCGACACCGCTCTGCGCAACGCAGTGGAGAACGCAGAAGACGACACTGAACAAGGCTGGAAAGACCT
This sequence comes from Agathobacter rectalis, assembly GCA_963625945.1. GTDB lineage: Bacteria > Bacteroidota > Bacteroidia > Bacteroidales > Muribaculaceae > Sodaliphilus. Next base: position 79,107 of record CAVFVP010000002.1, read on the forward strand.
GCAGGCATTCAATGTCAACGAAAAGGACACCGTGATAGGCATTGCAGCCTCAGGTACCACTCCCTATGTGATTGGCGCCATAAAGACTGCACGCGCCAACGGCTGCCTCACCGCAAGCATCAGCAGCAACCCCGACTCTCCGGCCGGACAGGCTGCCGAAATTGCCATCGAGATGATTGTCGGTCCTGAATACGTGACTGGCAGTTCTCGCATGAAATCGGGAACAGGGCAAAAGCTCATCTGCAACATGATTTCTACAGCCACAATGATTAAAATGGGCCGCGTGAAAGGCAACAAGATGGTCAATATGCAACTCAGCAACATCAAGCTCGTTGACCGTGGCACCCGCATGGTAGTTGAGGAACTTGGCCTTGACTACGACGAGGCCAAGCGTCTGCTTCTGCTTCACGGCTCGGTGAAGAAGGCTGTTGATGCCTATCAGGCCGAGAAGAAGTAAGCTGTTTCCGGCTTCAATCTTTTACAACTTCATAACGGGAGTCCGTGGGCACTGGCGATTTGCGGCCGAGCCCGGTGGCTCCCGTTTTTTTAGAACTATCTCTTGCGCGGGCACCACACATGTGCGCATTGTGTCGGCTCCGTGCATCCAATCACGTAACTTAGTAAATTATGAAACGCTTATTGCTGATTATGGCTATCACACTTGCTTCGGCGGCATCTGGTATGGCTCAAAACACGGCTGCTGCCGAGAAATATGATGCCTATTATTATCGTCGTGCCACTCTCTTTGATTATCTGCCCATCACCAAGAGCGACATCGTGTTTCTGGGCAACAGTCTCACCGACGGTGCCGAGTGGAACGAGCTTCTCGATAACCGCCACATAAAGAACCGTGGCATTGTGGGCGATATTGTGCAAGGATATATCGACCGTATGGAGCCTATCCTAAAGGGTCAGCCCAAGAAAATATTCATCATGGGGGGAGTCAACGACATCTCGCACGGCGTGACTGCCGACAGCATTGCCCGTGTCACCGAAAAGCTGATTGTGCTCATCAAGGAGCGCAGTCCGCGCACACGCATCTATCTGCAGAGTCTGTTGCCGTTCAACAACGACTTCGGCTGCTACAAGCGCCTCGTGGGGCGCGAGCACGTGGTGCCCGAGGCCAATGCTGCTCTTGAGCAGGTGGCCAAGCGCCAGGGCGTGACGTGGATCAACCTTTATCCGCTCATGGCCGACAGTGATGGAAAGCTGCGCCGTGAGTTCACCAACGATGGCCTGCACCTGATGGGACAGGCCTACATCGTTTGGCGCGATGCTTTGAAGCCTTACGTTAAGTAGAAAATACGCAAAAAAAGGAATGCCTCCACAAATAGTCCCCGACGAGTGCCGCCGGGGATTTTTTGTGCCCCTGTCGAATGTCGGGAAAGTGTAATGCTATATAGTTATGGTCTTGATTGATAGGAAACAGATGGGTTTCACACGTGTTTTATGCAAGCGCCGTTAGAACTTGTAGGCTAAGGACACGAAGGCGGCGTGGATAGCCTTGCGGTCGCTGCTGATTAGCTTTTGGCCGCCAATGCTGATGTTGCGAGCGCCGCCATACACGTCGAAGTTGCTCCACTCGTAGCCGGCGCTCAGCTCAAGGCGGTCGATGGTTAGCAACGCGGCCACCTTGCAGTGCCCATACAGCGCTTTGCCGCCATGGTTGGTCTCGCTGTCGTTGTAGTTCACGCTATAGCTTCCCGGCTGATGCGGGACATATCCCACCGAAACCGTGCGGTTGACCGGAATGGGAATGTCGATGCCGGGCGACACACGCAGCGCCAGCCCGTATTCGCGGTCACTTCCCAACTTGAGCTGCGGGGTGGTGAGCAACAGCTCGGCGCGCATCGCACCCACGCTGTTAAGCCCCGTTTCGGCCACCCAGTCGGTTTGTCCGCCGGGCATGGTGCCTGTCTGTGTGTCGCCGCTCAATGTGCCCAATATCATTAGGCCCACTCCCGCTCCGGCATAGGGGTTCAGGTGGTAGTTGACTTCCGCTCCTGCACCCCAAACGTCACTGCCAAGCATCCCGCTGGCCTCCACGCTCCAGTGGCGGAAGCGGTTTTCGTGGTCGGCGGGCTTGCTGCTAGCCGGGGCTGCGGCCAATGTCAGGGTCGAGGCCGCAATCACCATTGCAGAAATTATTGGTTTCAGATTTGATTTCATTGTGCCTTACTTCGTTTTGGTGACGATGCACACTCTTGCCCACGATCCGCTGTCGCAGTTCATGATGCCAAATGTGTCGTCTTCATCGATGCGGTCGGCATTTGCGCAGTTGCCAAACTCTTGCTCGATTGCCTCCATGTGTTCGTGAAACTTGGCTGTGGCTTCGTCTTTGTCGGCAAAGCTGAACTTGTCGTTACCCGACTCGCCGTCGCTGAAGTAGTCAAAAGTGACTTCAAATATCTTCATTTGTTTGTGGTGTGTCTTATTTTTTTTGTTGTGCAAATGTAGTGCAAAAATCATTTATGGGGAAATGCGGCCTGTGCCGCGACGTCGGCCTGTGGCATGATCAGGCTGTAAGGGCCGCTGCTCCACACGGTGGAGTAGGGCGACAGATGCTTGCAGTGTCTTATAACCGCTGTATCGCACCCGTTGAGGCGTCGCGAGTCGATTATGAATGCCGGCAGACGGTGGCTGGCTTTGTAAGCCTCGTCCACATAGAGGCGCAGCACGGCCTCGTTGTCCACCCACTCACTCTCGGCATAGGCATAGGGGCGGCAGTTGAGCATCGTGATCAGTGGCAGCGAGAAGTTGCATATCGCATATTGGCCGGGGCGCAGATGCGGCTGAAGTTGGCTTATGAGCCAGTTGTGCAGTCGGGCATTGGCCTCGTTGGTGTGGATTCCGCGTGTTGCCTGGCTGTTGATTTCATAGCGGCAGGCTGTGCGCTTTTGGTCTTGAAACAGACCGTGTGTCGCGTTGAGTTTTACCATGGCCAGCGAAAGGGCTATTGCCATAATTGCTGCGGTCCGCATGAGCACTGGTCGCAGTTTGACTTTACATGATTCTATGCCACAGGCAATGCCTGCCACAACCAGTGGCATGGCCAGGTGGATGAAGTAGGGACCATTGACTGCATTGGAGGCTGCGCTGCCAAACGGGTATAGTGCCAGCACCATAAGCCACAGGGCCGATGCCGAGCGCAATGTCTGTTGCCGGCATAACGCGGCTGTTGTGGCCAGAGTTGCAATTGACAGAAACATGGCGTAGTTGCACACCGGGCCGTTGTTCAGTTTCCACAAAGCCACTCCGCCTGCTACGGCACACACTGTGGCAATGATTGCGGTTGCGGTGCTGTTGCGCCTCGTGGCCCACATTGCCGCCGCCACAATTGCAGTTACTGATGCGAGCACACATCCGCTGGTGCACAGGTGCCACATGTTGCTCGCATAGAGCCATGCCAGCTGGCCTGCTCCGTGAGTGCCGCTTCCGGCCGAAGCCATCCCGGTCATGGTGCGGGCCGTGATCGCCAGCACACCGATAGTGCCGCTGCCCCACAGCAGAACCAGTATGGTTACGGCACCGCACAGTCCTCCGGCGAGCCATGCGGCCCAGATTTTCCGCCAGCCTTTGTCGCGGTCGCGCACAAGCCAGGCTGCGACTGGCAATGCCACAAACCACACGTTGACTACTCTCACCGCCACGGCAATAGCTACAATGCCACCGGCCACTGCCACAAGCCAGGCGCGCTTGCTTTGCATACCGCCTGTCAGTGCCGCAGTTGCCCCCATCAGCAGCAGTGCACTCAGCTCGTTGTAGTTTACTTCGCTATAGCCTTGCACGTGGCACAATGCGGCAAGCACCAGCCCCGTCAGCACCAATTGCGGCTTGGCATTGAGTGTGCGTGTGACCCAAAAGTAGATGCCTGCCTGAGTTGCGGCCATGAGTGCCACATGCACCATGCGCAGGCCCCAAAAAGACTTTATGCCCAGTAGGCCGCAAAACCATCCCATGCCCAGATACGACAGTTGCCACTGCCCCAAGTAGCTGTTGACCATGGGCTCTTGTGCAAAGTGCAGGTATCCGCTGAGATACACGCCCGAGTCGTGCACCGTGAGACCCTGCATGCACAGCAGTGCCTCTGCCACGGCCATCACGGCAATCCACACCCACAGTGCGCATTGCGAGCCCAGCCATCGATACAGTTTGTCGCTTATGTGTAGAGTCTCCATCATTTTATTTCACCGCCGATAGGTGCAGGCGATGCGGCAAAGGTAGTGTAAATGCTCACTGCGTCAAAATATCGGCCATCTGAAAACGCCCCTTTTGGCATTGCGGACATGTGGGCGCATGGCAACAATGGCCCTGCTTTCCATGTCATTGAAAATGGGCGCTTTGTTGTGGATTCAAGCCAAATGTGGCCGTTTCCCTTAAGTGTCTCTATCCCGTTAATGTTGCTTTTGTGAAAAAATACTGAATTGAACACATTTTGAGGCTTTAAATTTTGAGCAATGCGCCAAAAACACTAATTTTACTATTTGATTGAATAATTATATAGATAAAACACTTGTAATGAATAAATTAATAGCATTGATTGCTGTCGTGTGCATGTGGATGCAGGTATCCGCTTTCAAGGCCGATGCCCAAACCACACTGTTTGCCTATCCCACTGCGCCCGACACTTGCCGCACTCTCGAAACACGGTGCAACTACCTGGTGCAGCGTTTCTGGAATGGTTGCGACTTGTCGAAGCCTGTCAAGGCCGAGAACGACAGCCTTCTGCTTATGGCGGTGCGCGACTATTTGGAAATAATGATGAATGCCAACGTGAACGTGTCGCTTGCCTCAGTTCGCGACTTGATGTTCAAGGCACAGTCAAACCAGAGCAATTTCCTGAAGCTTGCCCAGGCAGCCGAGATGTTGCTGTATATGCAGCCAACCACCGTGATCGATGATGTGTATTTGGCTTTTGCCAAGTCGGTGGCCGATGCTACAGGTGTCGACAAAGACGTGCGGAGCCATTTCCGCCGCCAAGTGAAGCTGATTGAGGCCAGCAAACTGACGTCGCCTATTACCGATTTCGAGTTCACTGAGCTTGGTGGCGGCAAACGGCGTCTTTACGACAAGGCCGACACTTGCACCAACTATTTGTTGGTGTTCTCTCGCGATGACAGCGACGGCTCGTTTGCGCGCCTTCGCCTTAGCACCGATGCCGGTATCAATGCGGCCATAGCATCGGGCAAGCTCAAGGTGATCGACCTCACCATCGACCGCACGGGCTCCAATTGGGCAAAGGAAAGTGCCGACTATGCCACCACATGGACAGTGGGCAACTACCCGAATGCAGCCAACGAAATCGACTTGCGCCGCATGCCTTGTGTGTTTCTTCTCGATGCCCAGCACCGTGTGCTGAGCAAGAATCTCAGCGTAGACCAAGTGAAGGAAATGTTCAACTAGAGTAAGCAAATAGATAAAATATAGCTTGTGTTATGGTACCAAAAGGAATTAAGAACCTGTTTCTCTACAGTGCAGGTCACACCTACAGCAATCTTTCACGCCTGTTTTTGCGTATGTTCACCGGTGTGATGTTTCTTCAGCTTGCCATAAGGCAGTCGCTTCACATCGATGAAATCACATTGCAGCTGCAGGGTGCTTCGGCCGAGAGCTGGGTTGTGGCGCTCGTAGTGGTCGAAATCATGTGCGCGGTATTCATAATGCTCGGATTCCTCACACGCATAGCCATAGTGCCATCGTTTGTGCTCATGTGGCATGCCGAGGAGGTGATTATGAACGCTACCGGAGCGGTTTCCGACCAGCTGTTTAATTTTTCGCCGGGTTATCCGCTCATGTTCATGGGCATCTTCGTGTTTATGCTGTTGGCCGGGCCGGGCAAAATCTCGCTTGACTATCTGCTGGCGCTGCACGTGACACCCGACCGCAGCGATGAGGAGTGCGCTGTGCTCGACAAGGCCTGATGCACACGCATCCAGATACCCCACCACCCACATAACACTAAAATTAATAGCAAGCAGCAATAAATCATATATCAATGAGTATAGCAGTATTGATATCAGGAGGCGTCGACAGCGCCGTGGTTGTCCACAAACTTGTGGAAGAGGGACATCGCGATGAGATGCACCTTTTCTACATCCGCATCGGCATGGACGATGATGAGGGCGACTGCGCGGCCGAGGAAGACATCGAGATGTGTACCCTCATTGCACGCCAGTATGATTTGCCCTTCGACGTGGTGACTCTTCACCGCGAATATTGGGACAATGTGATGGCCTACGCCCTGCGCACTGTTGAGGCTGGCCTCACGCCAAACCCCGACATCATGTGCAACCGCATAATCAAGTTCGGCTATTTTGAGCAACGCTGGGGGAAAGACTTCGATATCACGGCCAGCGGCCACTATGCCACGACCGACGTGGTCGACGGAGTCAAATACCTGGCCACTGCTGTAGATCCGGTCAAAGACCAGACCGATTTTCTGGCACAAATCACTTATGAGCAGCTTAAGCACGTGATGTTTCCCATAGGCAATCTGCCCAAGAGCGAGGTGCGCCGCATAGCAGCCGAGGTGAATCTGCCCAATGCCAAGCGCAAGGACAGCCAGGGCATTTGTTTTTTGGGCCAGATTAACTACAACGACTTTATCTGCCGCCATCTGGGGGTGAAGAAGGGCCCGATAATAGAGATAGAGACTGGCCGCAAGCTTGGCGAGCACAACGGCTACTGGTTCCACACCATTGGCCAACGCAAAGGTCTCGGACTGAGCGGTGGGCCGTGGTATGTGGTCAAGAAAAACGTGGCCGACAATGTGATTTACGTTAGCAACGGCTACGGCACTGCCAAGCAGTATGGCCGTCTGATGCACCTCGACGAGATGCACTTCATATCGGGCAACCCGTGGGCCGACGCAACGGCGCCGGTCGAGGTGATGTTTAAGAACCGCCACACTCCGCTGATGCTCAAAGCCAGGTTCACACACCTGCAAGGCGGCGAGTGGATGCTCGAGAGCGAGGCCGACGTGCAGGGCATAGCCCCCGGCCAGTTTGCCGTGATATATGATGCCACAGGCCATCTGTGCTATGGCAGTGGCGTGATCACGGGGCAGCCTTTGTGATCAGTGGTACAAGTGTGGCAACGTGATTTTAAGATTTTGAAAGGAGATACCGATAATGGATGATAAAATCGCATTGAAAGTCGTGGGAATCACCCACAGCCAAGTGCAGAGCGGGGCTTATGCCTTGCTACTTGGCGAGGTTGACGGCCCCTATCGCATCCCCGTGGTGGTGGGTGTGGGAGAGGCTCAGTCGATAGCCACAAGACTCGAGAACATCATTCCGTCGCGACCTCTCTCTCACGACTTGATGGTGAGCATGTTCCATGCCTTTAGAATCGAGCTTGCCGAGGTGATGATTTACCGCTTTCACGATGGTGTGTTCTGCTCACGCATAAAACTTGTGGCCGATGGCACCGAGGTTGAGCTTGAGAGCCGCACAAGCGACGCCGTGGCGCTTGCCTTGCGCACTGGCTCGCCTATCTACACAACTCCTGAGGTGCTTCAGCACACGGGATTCAAACTCGACAGTGAGTCGGGCCAGGTGCAGCGTAGCGTCAGCCTGGCCGATATGCCGCTTAGCAAGCTTGAGCGCCGACTGGAACAAGCCGTGCAGGCAGAGCGCTACGAGCTTGCTGCCAAAATTCAAAAGATAATTAATGAGCGTAAGGCCACCGGTACTACCGACCAAGGCAGTGGTGACCTCAATGCCGAGAAATAAACCAAATCTATTAATCTTCCAGTAAACAATAGAAAATGAACTTAAAACTTAAACTCATTGTAATGAACTTTCTCGAGTTTGCCGTGTGGGGTGCCTACCTCACCTGCATGGGAAACTATTTGGGAAAGGCCGGCATGGGCGCCGAGATTTCTTGGTTTTATGCCATACAGGGAATCGTGTCAATCTTCATGCCGACAATTATGGGCATCATCGCCGACAAATACATTCAGCCACAACGCCTGCTCGGCCTCTGCCACTTGGTGGCCGGCGCAGCCATGATAGGTCTTTGCTTCATGGGCATGGCCACGCCACAGCCCGACAAGGCCGCTTTCATCACGCTCTACACCGTGAGTGTGGCGTTCTACATGCCCACTTTGGCGCTGTCTAACACCGCAGCATTCACAATTCTCAAGAATCACGGGCTCGACACGGTAAAGGATTTTCCGCCTATCAGGGTGTTTGGCACCGTGGGCTTTATAGTCACCATGTGGTTTGTCAACTGCGCCATCTGGGACGATGGCGGGTTCTCTTTCTCGCTGGCCGACAATGCCAATAAATTCCAGTACACCTATATGCAGTTCCTTGTGTCGGGTGTGCTTGGCGTTATCCTTTGCCTCTATTGCTTCACATTGCCGCAGTGCAAGCTCGTGGAGAAACCGTCGCAATCCATCAGCGAAATGCTCGGTCTCAATGCGTTTAAGCTCTTCAAACAGCGCAGAATGGCGCTCTTTTTCATCTTCTCGGCCCTTCTGGGCATGTCGCTGCAGGTGACCAACGGCTATGCCACACCGTTTATCACCAGCTTCAAGGGCATTCCCGAAATGGCCCACACCTTTGGCGCCAACAATGCCACAATGCTTGTGTCGCTGTCGCAGGTGGCCGAGGCTTTGTGCATTTTGCTTATCCCGTTCTTCCTCAAGCGCTATGGCATCAAGGTGGTTATGCTCATTGCCATGTTTGCATGGGTGCTCCGCTTCGGCTTCTTCGGTTTGGGCAACCCGGCTTTCCCCGGTGTGATACTGTTCATCCTCTCGTGTCTTGTCTACGGCGTGGCATTCGACTTCTTCAATGTGTCGGGTGGCCTGTTTGTCGACCGCGAGTGCGAGCCCAGCGTGCGAGCTTCGGGTCAAGGTCTGTTTATGCTCATGACCAACGGCCTCGGAGCCACTGTGGGAACACTTGCCGCCGGACAGATAATAAACCACTACTGCCAGTGGCAGGATGGCTATCTGCTTGGCGACTGGAGCACAGCATGGTTTATTTTTGCCGGCTTTGCCTTGGCGGTGGCCATTGCGTTTATGCTTGTGTTCCGCTACAAGCATGAGCCTGCCAAAGAATAATTGCGCTACTTAATCTACCTGTGGCCGCGCAAGTGCCGCGGCCTGCAGGGTTTAACAACATAACTACAAGTACTCACTCAATGCATCGCTTCTATGCACCACAAATAGCTGCTATGCTCACTCTTCCCGAGGAGGAGTCGCGACACTGCGCGCGCGTGTTGCGCATGGCCGAGGGCGACCTCATCGAGGTGGTCGACGGCAGCGGTAACCTCTACACTTGCCGCATCACCATGGCCCATGCCAAGCATTGCACGGTCGAGATAGTGGGGCAGGAGAGTGTGCCGCCACACTGGGGCCACCAGATTGTGATAGGTATATCACCTACCAAAAACATCGACCGCGTTGAGTGGATGGCCGAGAAATGCACCGAGATGGGTGTCGACCGCATTGTCCCGCTCTTGTGCCGCAACAGCGAGCGGAAGGTGGTGAAGTCTGAGCGGCTCGACAAAATCCTTGTGGCTGCAATGAAGCAGAGTCTGAAGGCTCAGAAACCGCAGCTCGACGAGTTGACGCCATTGGCAAGACTTCTCGCCGAGCCATTCACGGGCGACCGCTTCATCGCCTACGTCGACCCGTCGCTCCCCCGCGGGGAGCGACGAAATCTGGCTCAGGTCTATCGCCCGGGACATGACACAATGGTGATTATTGGGCCAGAAGGCGACTTCGACCCAGTGGAGGTGCAGGCTGCGTTGCAGGCCGGATTCGTGCCGGTGTCGCTTGGCGAAAGCCGCCTTCGCACCGAGACGGCGGCCACATTCGCCTGTGCTTTGTGCCACTCGCTCGACATGGCCGCGAAAATATAGTGACCAACTGATTAATTATTACTTAACGACAATAATGAAATTGATTGATAGCCTCACAAAAGCCCCTGACGGCAACTTCTTCCTGCTTGCCGGGCCGTGTGTGATAGAGGGCGAGAAAATGGCGCTCGACATAGCCGCAAAGCTTGTTGAAATCACCACCGAGCTGCATATTCCATTCGTGTTCAAGGGCAGTTACCGCAAGGCCAACCGCTCGCGCATCGATTCCTTCACCGGGATAGGCGACGAGAAGGCTCTGAAAATTCTGCGCAAGGTGGCCGACACTTTCGGCGTGCCTGTGGTTACCGACATCCACACCCCCGACGAGGCCGCTATGGCGGCACAATATGTCGATGTGTTGCAGATTCCGGCATTCCTGTGCCGCCAGACCGATTTGCTGGTGGCTGCCGCCAAGACCGGACGCCTTGTCAATATCAAGAAGGGGCAGTTCTTGTCGCCCGAGGCAATGCAGTTTGCTGTGCAAAAGGTGATAGATGCCGGCAACAGCGATGTGGCCATAACCGAGCGTGGCACCACTTTCGGATATCAGGACCTTGTGGTCGACTTCCGTGGAGTGCCAGTGATGCGGAAATTTGCACCTGTGATAGTCGATATCACCCACTCGCTTCAGCAGCCCAACCAGGGCAGCGGTGTCACAGGCGGCCGTCCCGACCTGATTGAGACAGTGGCCCGCGCCGCCATCGCGACTGGTGCCGACGGCCTCTTTATGGAGACGCATCCCACTCCAGCCACAGCCAAGAGCGATGGAGCCAATATGTTGCAGCTTTCGCTTGTGGAGCCTCTGCTGCGCCGCCTCACTCTGCTGCGCCGCACAATCAATGAGATTGATAGAATGTAAACAATTAATGAGTATATACATAGATTATGAAACTAAGCAAGTTATTCATCCTGACGCTGCTGGCCGTGGGCTCACTGTCGACCGCAATGGCACAGTCGGGCAGTGACGAGGCCACAAAGCGCAAAATCAATGCGGCAGTGATGGGCGTCTATAACGACCAGCTGAGCGAGCACCCAGATGACTATGCGACCCTGTTTGCCCGGGCCAACCAATATTATTTCAACGGCGACCTTGCTGCGGCACTCATCGATGTCAACCAGGTGATATCGGTGGCTCCCGACAAGGAAAAGGAACTTAAATTCGATGCCCTGATGCTCAGGGCTAAAATTTACGACGAGAAAAACAACCTCGACGACGAGCTCGCCGACCTCAAAAGCGCATCGCAAATCAATCCGTCGTCGCTTTCTTGTGTCGACATGATGGGTAAGCTCAGCTACAAAATGGGCGACTACGATGCGGCCGAGAAAAATTTCCAGATTATCATGCGCGACAATCCGCGCAACTACGATGCCCTCTACTGGCTCGGCAAGGTGGAGGCCGCACGCAAGAACTATGAGCGTGCCGCCACCTATGTCGACAAGGCTGTTGAGCTGTTCCCGGCTGAGTCGCAGGTGTATGTCAACCGCGCCGACGTGCTTAAAATGATGAGCGAGAACAAAGCGGCCGCCAAAAACTATATCTATGCCTTGAGCGGCAGTGACAGCCGCCAGGCCATCAGCGAAATCTTTGATATGGCCGGCACCAACTATGCCGACGTATATGCCGCACTGGGCGAGGCCATCGATAAGGCTCCGCGTTCGGCCACCTATTACCGCATCCGCGCCTCGGTGGCAATGAAACAGCTGCACTATGGCCAAGCTCTGCACGATCTGCAGTCGATCATCAGCAACAATCTGCTCGACCATGCAGGCGTTTATTTCGATGCCGCCACTTGCCAGTTCCAGCTCAATATGATGGACGACGCGCTTGAAAGCATCAACAAGGCCATCGGCAAAAACGCCTCCGACCCCGATTACTATATCCTCAAGGCGCGTGTGCTGGCACACTCTGAAGGCAGCGACAAGCCGGCGCTGGCTCTTGCCGCAGCAAACCAGGCCGTGATGCTCAACGCCTCCTATGTGCCGGCCCTCATTGAGCGTGCGCGCGTGTATGTGGCTATGCGCAACAACAGTGAGGCCATCACGTCGCTCAACCAGGCCATAATGACCGACGCCGTCAACAGCGAGGCCCTGCTCCTGCGTGGATGGGTGTATAAATACCGCCTCCGTCAAGCCGATGCTGCGACCGCCGACTTCCAAAAGGTGCTTCTCAACGGATCCGACCTCAAGAGCCTGCGCGGTTTTGCCCTGCATGAACTCGGCCGCGACGATGAGGCCCGCCAGTGGGCCACAAGCATAATTGCCGATAACTCCCTCTCGGGTGGCGAGCCCTACTACTATGCCTCGGCACTGCTTAGCGACATCGGTGACAACAATGCGGCCTACAGCTATCTCGACGCAGCCTTGGCCAACGGCTTTGGCAGCGCATTTGAGGTGAGCGTGAGCGAGGAACCATATGTGAACTTGAAGCTTGTGCGCCGTCATCCGCAATTCCAAAACCTCGTCAACCAGTATGCCGACAATTTTGCCGTGAAGTGACGCCTAGCGCGTTGCTCCCATCAGGCTTCGGAACATATCACCGATGTGCCTGCCCAGTTTGCATCCTAAATGTGCATTGCCGGGCAGGCACATCGCTTTTTGTGCAAACTGCGCATTTAATGCAGTAAAAAATAGCGGTTTGCGCACGCGTTTCTGCAAAAATGATTAATTTTGCATTCATTGCTGATTTTGCGAAAACTAACCCAACATATTAATCGATTAAAAAGTCCAACATTCAAAAGATGAGAAAAGTATTACTTTCATTAGTCATGGCACTTGTCACAGTGTCGATGATGTGGGCTGCCGAGCCTACTGTAATCTTCGCCGAGGGCTTCTCGGCTTTCACCGAGGGCAGCGAGGACAATCCCGCCACCACCGACATATCCTCCTACTCGTCGGGCAAACTCTCCAAGACCCTCACCGGTTGGAGCGGCAAGCTCGTGTATGAGGCAGGCGGCATGCTCAAGCTCGGCGACGGTGGCAATCTGAAAACCACCCGCTACAACATGAGCGCCAACAACGGCGTGGTGCGCATCACTTGCCGTTACCGCAGTCTCAGCGAGAGCGGTGCCCTTGTGAAAATATCGCTAGGATATTTCACTTCAAAGACCCTCATGGTGACCGACGACAAGTGGCACGACCTCGTGATCATCGTCAGCGGTGGCACTTCGCTCAGCACCATCACCATCGAGCCAAGTCTCACCTACAACGGTTCGCTCATCGACAGCCTGGCCGTGGAGACTAGTCCTGAGTTCTTCCCTGCTCCCGAGGCCTATCAGCCCAGCGATGCGCGTGGCACTTCGTTCACCGCACGCTGGAAGAGTGTCACAGGCGCCACCGCCTATTACCTCGATGTTTACTCAAAAGACGCCGGTGGCGACAAGCAGTATGTGCTGCACAACGACACGGTGAATACCACCTACAAGGCCGTCAGCGGTCTCGATGAGAACACCGATTACTACTTCTCGCTGCGTGCCACCAACGGCACTGGCGTGAGCGACTATAGCGATGAGGTGCGTGTGGTGAGAATCATCGACAGCCTGGCTGCTCCCGTGGCTGCCGCTGCCACCAACGTGACACCCACATCGTTCACTGCCAACTGGGAGGCATCGGAAAAGGCTGAAGCCTATGAGCTCACTGTGTACCGCGATACCAAATTCACTGCCGACACAACAATCAATGTGCTCAGTGAAGACTTTGCTGGCGTCACCAAAGGTACATTTGCAAGTGTGGAGTTCGGCAAACTTGAAGAAGACCTTGACGACTACACCTCACAGCCTTCGTGGCATGCCGCCAACCATGCTTTTGCGGCTGGCAACCTCGTGCTTTCTCCGTTTGGCGGCAGCGCATCGCTCCGCACTCCGTCGGTAAGTCTTGGCAGCGACGGCGGCAAATTCACCGTTAAGACCAACATGTGCTGCGCACAATATGGCCAGATGGCATCGGGCGACACCCTCACCGTCAACCTCCTTGACTCGCAGCTTGCAGTGCTTGAGACCAAGGAGGTGATTCTCGAAAGCGGCTACAAGGATTACGCTATCGATTTCACCAAGGGTGCCGACGACGTTTATGTGCAATTCGTGTATGGCGGCTCGCACAAGATTTTCTTCGACGACATCACCGTATCGCAGAAGGTGTCTGCCGGCTATGTGCTTCGCGAACCGATGCTTGTGCAAGACGAAATCACTACCACCAGCTACGACGTGACTCTGCCCACACCTATCAGCGATAATGTGAAATATGCCTACATCGTGAAATCGTATGCCGAGACTTACGACACGCTCATTGGCGATGTGGCCGACGTCTACAGCTCGCCGTCAAATGAGATTGTCGTGTCGCTCACAACCGGTGTTGCCGAGGTGGGTGTTGCTTCGACATCAATTGCCGCACGCAACGGCGCCGTGGCTGTTACTGCCGCTGCTCCTGTGGCTGTGACTGTGGCCGATATTGCAGGTCGTGTTCTCTATGCAGGCCAAGTGCCTGCCGGTTACACCGAGATTGCTGTGCCGGTGAAAGGCATCGTGCTGGTTAAGGCTGGTAACAAGGCAGCAAAGCTTGTGCTTTGATACGGCTCTTTTTTGAATAATCAGGGCAGTCAATGTTCGGCCCGATAAATCAAGCGGGGTGGTCGCATAGTGTGACCGCCCCGCTTTCTCTCTCTGTTTGCCGCTCGTTGGGCTGCTGTTGCGGCCGTTCTGTGCCGCCTGCCTGAATGCAACTTGAGGCCTTTTTACACATCTGTCTGCTCAAAACGCACCGCATTAAGCCCGGAAAAAGTCAAAATGTTGAACGATTTTGAAAAAAATGTGCCCCAAAATTTTGGTGGTAACAAAAAAATGTCTACCTTTGCATCGCTTTCGACAAGAAAGGGCGCTTAGCTCAGCTGGTTCAGAGCGTCTGCCTTACAAGCAGAGGGTCGGGGGTTCGAATCCCTCAGCGCCCACCAAATCAATTTAGCCTGGATTTTAAATTCAGGCTTTTTTATTTCTCGACAGGCCGTTGTCAATGTGCAGGAGAGCACTGCCGTCGTGCAATAATGCAACTCAAAAGGCAAAAGAGCAACCGCATTACTTGGCTCTCACGCCTAATTGCACTAATTTTGTGGAAAATTCCACGTATGTAGCTTGTTATGCATAGAAGTAGGTTCGCCGCGTTCTATATATTATCACTTTGCCTGACAGCGACAGTGTTGCTGTCGGGCCTTACTGCGTGCAGCCTTACAAAGCATGTGCCCAAGGGGCAATATCTGCTCGATAACGTGAAAATAAACCTGCTCGACACATCATCGACCATACATGGCAAAGACCTGACCAAATTTTTGAGGCAAACCGAAAACCACAAGGTGCTGGGTGGGCTGCGCCTGCAGCTTGCATTCTATAGCCTGTCGGGTTTCGACTCAACCAAGTGGTTCAACCGCTGGGTGCAGCGCGTGGGCAATCCCCCCGTGATTTACGATTCCACGCTCACTGTAGCCAGCGCCAACCAGCTCCAGATGGCGCTCATCAATAAAGGCTACATGAAAAACACTGTGGCCTATGATGTGAAACTCGACTCGGTTCGCCGCAAAGCGCGTGTGCGCTACAACGTGAAGCTGAACGAACCTTACCGTGTGCGCTCTATCTCCTACAACATCCCCGACGACTCGCTGCGTGCGTTGGTTCTTGCCGATTCGGCCTCGCTTGGCATAAGGCAAAATTCAATATTCGACCACAACGAACTCAACAACGAGCGGCTGTTCATTACCAACATGCTGCGCGACCACGGCTACTATGCATTCAACAAGGAATACATAACCTTTACTGCCGACACAGCCGCTGGCTCGTGTGCTGTCGACCTGACGATGAACATCGCCAACCCCGGACAGCGGCCGCACGCCGAGGTGCTTGCATCGACTCGGCACGAGGAATTCTATGTGCGCAGTGTCACCTTTGTCACCAACTACGACCCGGTGACCATGAGCGACGGCAACTATTCGGCCCCCGACACATCGCTCTATCACGGCTATACTATTCTCTATGGCCACGACCACTGGCTTCGACGCAAGGTGATGGATGAGTGCTGCTATATGGAGCCGGGATCCAGGTTCGACTCCCGCAAGGTCGACAAGACTTACCAGGCTTTCGGCCGGTTGGGCATAGTAAAGTCGGTTAACATCGACATCCGTCCGGTGGGGGTAATCGACGGCCGCCAGTATCTCGATGCCTATGTGCTGCTCACGCGCGAAAAGCTGCAGACGGCATCGGTGTCGCTCGAGGGCACCAACTCTGAGGGCGACTTGGGCTTCGGTGTGGGACTTGACTACCAGCACCGCAACATTTTCCAGGGCAGCGAGCGGCTTAACGCAAAGTTCAAGGTCAGCTACGAGAGCATTTCGGGCAATCTCAACGGCCTCATCAACGACAACTACTCTGAATACTCGGCCGAGGTGGGCATCACCTACCCGAAATTCAAGTGCCCGTTCCTTAAGAAAAGTTTCAAGCAGCGTATACAGGCTTCTACCGAGTTTGCCGCCAGCTTCGACTATCAGGCGCGCCCCGAGTACACCCGCATCATTGCCGGCGGGGCATGGCGCTATGTGTGGAGTGCCGCTGCCAACACTGAGCGCCATGTGCTCAACCTGCTCGACATCAACTATGTGTATCTGCCCAAAAGCAAGGCCCACTTTCTCGATAGCATAGCCAACCCGCTGTTGCGCTACTCTTATGAGAACCACCTGATAATGCGCCTGGGCTACTCTTACTATCACACCAACCGCATCAGCGGATCGGCCCTCACCACACCGTTGCAGCCCAACATCTACACCATCAGGGCTTCGGCCGAGACCGCCGGGAACTTGCTCTACGCCATTTCCAAAGCCATATCGCAGAAGCGTGGCGAGTCTGACTCCTACAAGGTGTTTGGCATACGCTACTCTCAATATTTCAAGGTTGAGGGCGACTATTCCATAACCCACAACTTCAACAGCCGGCACTCTTTCACATTTCACGTGGGCGCCGGCGTGATTGTGCCCTACGGCAACTCCACCGTGGCTCCTTTCGAAAAACGCTTCTATGCCGGCGGCGCCAATGGTGTGCGTGGCTGGGGCGTGCGCACCCTGGGGCCGGGCAGCTTTAACGCATCTAATTCGCAGAACAGTTTCATATATCAGTGTGGCGACATCCGCCTCGATGCCAACATCGAATACCGTGCCAAGCTGTTCTGGGTGATTGAGATGGCCGCATTCATCGATGCTGGCAACATCTGGACCATACGCGACTATGCCGACCAACCGGGCGGCTTGTTCAGGTTCAACAAGTTTTATGAGCAGATTGCCGCCTCCTACGGCATAGGTCTGCGATTGAACTTCAATTATTTTCTGGTGCGCCTCGACATGGGTATGAAAGCCCACAACCCGGCATCGGGGCAAGACCACTGGCCGCTGCTTAACCCCCACTTCAAGCGCGACAGCGAGTTTAACTTCTCGGTGGGCTATCCGTTCTGACGCTTACGGCTTACCGCAGTGTGGGAGGCTGAGACAGAATTTTTGTAAAAACGAAATCATAAAAAATGACATATAAGTAAAAATGAAGAAGCTTGTTATTTTTGACCTCGATGGAACGTTGCTCAACACTATCGACGACTTGGGACATGCCGCCAATTACGCTCTCGAGAAAAACGGCTACGCCACTCACAGCATAGCCAGCTATCCTTTTTTTGTGGGCAATGGCGTGCGCAAGCTCATGGAGCGTGTTTTGCCTGAGGACCACCGCAATGCCGCCACTGTCGACGCGTTGCTGAAAGATTTCAAGGACTATTACAATGAGCACAACATAGACTTCACCCGCCCTTACGGCGGAATGCATGAGTTGCTGCAGCAGCTGCGTGCCAAGGGGGTGAAAGTGGCTGTCGCCTCCAACAAATACCAGGCGGCTGTCGAGGTCATTGTAGCGCATTACTTCCCCGACATCGATTTTGTGGCAGTGGAGGGACAGAAGGAAGGGGTGCCCGTCAAGCCCGACCCCTCGATTGTGTTCCAGATTCTGGCAAAGGCCAAGGTCGCAAAAGACGATACACTCTATGTGGGCGACTCAGGCGTCGACATGCAGACGGCGCGCCGGGCTTGTGTCGACTCTGTGGGCGTGACTTGGGGCTTCCGGCCCGAAAAGGAGCTCAACGACCACTATGCCAATTTTATAGCCCACGACCCGAGCCAAATACTCAATGTGGTCGACAATGGCATCTCGGCAACTCTTTAGACCAATTAACATCTCGATAATAACACATTACAATAAAATTTAATGGATTGGTTAATTACTCTTATGACAGGTAACAGTGTGGCGCATGCCATACTGGTCTACTCGTTTGTGATTGCCATAGGTGTAATCCTTGGCAAGGTGAAGTTTTTCGGCATCTCGCTTGGAGCTACTTTTGTGTTGTTTGTGGGCATCGCCGCCGGCCACTTTGGCTGGCAGGTCGACGCAAGCATCCTCAAGTTTATCCAGGAGTTTGGCCTTATTTTATTTATTTTCTCAATCGGCTTGCAGGTGGGTCCGTCGTTCTTCTCGTCGTTTAAGGAGGGCGGTTTGTTGCTCAACGGCTTGGCTGTGCTGATAATCGCACTCAACATAGTGGTGGCTCTCACCATCTATTATGTGGCTGGCGACGTTAAGATAACCGATATGGTGGGCATCCTGTCGGGTGCCGTGACCAACACACCCGGCCTCGGTGCTGCTCAGCAGACACTCATCGAAAGCATGGGCGGCGACTTGGCGCGTCCGCTCAACGAGTCGATGTCGATGGGCTATGCCGCCGCCTATCCGCTTGGCGTGGTGGGCATCATCCTGTCGATGATCGTGGTCAAGGCCATCTTCAAGGTCAATATTGAAAGTGAGGCCAAGAAGATTACCGACGAAAACGACCAAAGCCTGCTCAAGCCTCACGTGGTCACCTACCGCGTGAGCAATAAGCTTATCTTCGACCGCACGCTGCAGCGCCTGCACAGCATCATCGACCGCAACTTTGTAGTTTCCCGCATTGAAAAGGCCGACGGCAACATCCTGATTCCGCAGAACGACACTGTGATCGAGGAGGGCGACCTGATGCGCATCGTGATGAGTGTGCAGGACGAGGAGGTGTTCGACAGCATTATCGGCCCCAAGGTTGAGAAGGACTGGAAGGCTGTGGATGCTCCTGTGGTGTCGCGACGCATCGTGGTTACCAAGAGCGAACTCACTGGCCGCAAAATCGGCTCTCTGCGCCTGCCTAAGGGCTATGGCCTCAACGCCACGCGCGTCAACCGTGCCGGTGTCGACCTTTTGGCAAGCCCCAACCTCACCATCCAGGTGGGCGACCGCATCACCGTGGTGGGCAACCTCGACGACATCAACCGCCTTGCAGCCCGCCTGGGCAATTCAATGCGCCGCCTCAATGAGCCTAACATGTTCACTATGTTCATCGGTATCTTCCTGGGTATCCTTGTAGGCTCAATCCCGTTGGCTCTGCCCGGAATGGCTGTGCCCATGAAGCTCGGTCTTGCAGGTGGCCCGCTTATCGTAGCCATCCTGCTCGGACGCTTTGGCTACAAGCTGAAACTTGTGACTTACACCTCATCGTCGGCCAACCTGCTGTTGCGTGAGCTCGGCATCTGCCTGTTCCTTGCTTCGGTGGGCGTTGCGGCCGGCGGCAACTTCGCCGCCACGGTGTTCAACACCACAGGTGCCAAGTGGGTGGTCTATGGCTTCCTCATAACGTTTATCCCGCTGATCATTGTCGGCACTTTGGCGCGCGGCAAGTTTAAGATCAACTACTGCACCCTCATGGGTCTGCTTGCCGGCACCACCACCGATCCTCCGGCACTTTCCTATGCCAACAAGACTGCCAACAACGATGCACCGGCCGTTGGCTATTCTACCGTCTACCCGCTCACAATGTTCCTGCGTGTGGTCACGGCACAAATCCTGATTTTGATTTTGGCTTAGCCACATGCCTTGGCACACGTTGTGCCGGCCCAATGCAGCAAGCACCGCTCTGCGCCCTCCACATGGGCAAGGACGGTGCTTGCTGTTTCGTAGCCGGCGGTGAACAGGTGCCCTCTGCACAGGGCTATTCGGCAATAGCGGTATGACAGGGCGCCAATGGTTGTGAAAAAACATTAATGGTGGCCGCTGGTGTTGCAATTCACTTTATCCACATAGCATGTGATTGCCGGCAAATGCTTACTTTTGTGTTAAAATAAAATTGATTTCACAATAATATTACTAATCTTTTTCACAACCTTGCGATAAAGTTAATGGACTGGCTTACCTCCCTTCTGACCGGCAATGGTGTGGCTCATGCCATACTGGTCTACTCGTTTGTTGTCGCCCTTGGCGTCACTCTTGGCAAAATCAAGTTTTTCGGCATCTCGCTTGGTGCCACTTTTGTGTTGTTTGTGGGCATTGCTGCCGGTCATTTCGGGTGGCAGGTCAACGACGACGTGCTCAAGTTCATTCAGGATTTTGGCCTCATATTGTTTGTGTTCTCCATCGGCCTTCAGGTGGGACCGTCGTTCTTCTCTTCGTTCAAGAAGGGCGGCTTGGTGCTCAATGGGCTTGCTGTGCTCATAATCGTGCTCAACGTGGTGGTGGCTCTCACCATCTATTATGTGGCTGGCGATGTTAAGGGCTCCGACCTGGTGGGCATCATCTCAGGTGCCGTGACCAACACACCCGGCCTTGGTGCCGCCCAGCAGGCTCTCAACGAGACAATGGGCCTTGATGCCGCCCAACCGC
>CAVFVP010000003.1:0-12328 GCA_963625945.1 Agathobacter rectalis
GTGCTCGACTACGACGACATCCGCAAACTGGTCCCGGCATTCGACGGTAAGCCACGGCTTGTGTCCACTCTCATGCGATGGCTCAATGTGGACAAGGTGAACTGGATTCACGACCACAACTGCGACAATCCCGGTGTGCCGTTCACCGCAGGGTTGCTCAAGGACTTGAATATAACGCTCGACATCAGCAACAGCGAGGCTCTTGACCATCTGCCCCAGGGCGGGTTCATCACGGTGAGCAATCACCCGTTCGGAGCCCTCGACGGAATAGCGCTGATAAAGATTGTGGGCGAGCATCGTCCCGACTTCAAGGTGATGGTCAATATGATTCTCAACCACATAGGCGCCATGCGTGGCAATTTCATCGACGTTGACGCACTCGCAAGCAACGACCCTGCCAAGCGGGCCGTGTCGATGCGGGGTATAGCCGATGCCATGCGCCATGTGAAAGACGGGCATCCGCTCGGCTTCTTCCCGGCTGGTGCCGTGTCGAAATTCACGTGGGGATTGCGTATCGAAGACCGCGACTGGCAACCGTCGATCATGCGCATCATTGCCAAGATGAAAGTGCCCGTGATACCCATCTATTTTCATGGCCACAACAGCTTGGTGTTCACTTTGCTCGGTATGATTGACTGGAGGTTGCGCACCTTGCGCCTTCCCACCGAGGTGTTTCGACGTCACGACCAGACCATGCGCGTGAGCATAGGCAACGTCGTTTCGCCCGACGAGATGGCTGCCTATTCCACACCCGAGGCTTTGGGACAATTCCTTAAACAACGCACATATTCAATGAAAAAATGGCAGAGCAGATAATTCCGGCCGAAATTGTTTCGGCAATGAACAGGTTTTCGGTGGTCGGCAAGTCGCCGGCACTTGTCGAAGCCGTGGATCGCGCCATCAAGGTGTCGCCGTTCGATCTGGCGGTGCTGGTGGTGGGCGAGAGTGGCGCCGGCAAGGAGTTCTTTCCCAAGATTGTGCACCAGTACAGTCCGCGCAAGCATAAGAAATATATAGCCGTCAACTGTGGAGCTATCCCCGAGGGGACTATCGACAGTGAACTGTTCGGCCACGAGAAGGGCTCGTTTACCGGAGCCATAGCCGAGCACAAGGGTTATTTCGAGGAGGCCGACGGCGGAACCATATTCCTCGATGAGGTGGCTGAGATGCCGCTCACCACGCAAGCCAAATTGCTGCGTGTGCTCGAGAGTGGCGAATACCTGCGACTTGGCTCGTCGGAGGTGCGCCGCACCAACATACGCGTGGTGGCAGCCACCAACAAAGACCTTCAGCACGAGGTGCGTGAGGGGCGTTTCCGCGAAGACTTGTACTACCGCCTGTCGACGGTTATAATCCAAGTGCCGCCGTTGCGTGACCGTGGCACCGACATGCTGCTGCTGGCGCGTAAGTTCACTCACACGTTTGCCCGCGAGAAATGCACTCCGGCCGTTGAGTTCGATGAGTCGGCGCGCAAGGCCATTATGAACTACCGTTGGCCCGGCAACGTGCGTCAAATGAAAAACGTGATGGAGCAGATAGCTCTTTTCGAAGCAGGCAACAAGGTCGATGCTTCGGTGGTTGAGCGCTACCTGCCCACCAGCACCGAAGTGCTCCCGGCCACGTCGGCCAGAGCAAAATACGACTATACGGCCGACCGCGACATGCTGTTTGGCCTCATCAACCAGATGCAATATGAGATTGCCAACCTCAAGGCGATGATTGCCAATGCCGCGCAGCACCATGTGCACATAGGGAGTGACGTGGGCGAGCTGCGCCGCCCGTCGTCGTCGACCGCCCTTGTCAAGAGTGGCAGCGGCAATGGCGGCCTGCGCATTGGCGACGACTCGTTTGGCACGCTGCGCCGCTCCGACTCGGTGGCGTCGGGAAGCGTGCATTACGTTAAGGCCACCGATGTGGAGTCCGATGAACCTCAGCCCATCGAGGTGCATGCTGTTGAGGCCCGTGTGGCCGACCATCAGCCGACCGACGTGAAGTCACTCAGCGACATTGAGCGCGACACAATCATCAGCACCCTTGAGCGCAACGGGGGGCGCCGCAAAAAGACAGCCCAGGAGCTCAACATATCAGAGCGTACACTTTACCGCAAAATCAAGCAGTATGGCCTTGACTCGCGCAACAGCCGCTCCGACGACGATTGACCCACCTACTTACGATTCAGTATCATTCTTTTTTTTGATAAGGTTAATTCACTCACCCCGATATGCACAATCACACGCTAAGACGTCTCCTTGCCATTGTGGCAGTGTTGGTTATAGCACAGGCCTGCTCCATAAAATATACCTTTAATGGGGCATCAATCGACTATTCGAAATACAAGACGGTGTCGTTCAGCGATTTCCCTATTCGTGCGTCGCTGGTTTATCCGCCACTGCAACAGCTTTTTGAGAATAAGATTACCGACATGGTGACTCAGCAGACGCGCTTGCGCGTGGTCGACAACAACAACAGCGACCTGCGGCTCGAAGGTGAAATCACGGGCTACACGCTCACCCCGCAATCGGTGGGCGAGAACGCCTATGCCACCCAAACGCGCCTCACCATCACCGTGCGTGTGAAGTATATTAACAACAAAGAGCCGGCACTGTCGATGGAACAGTCGTTCTCGGCCTATCGCGACTTCGACAGCAACCTCATGCTCAGTGACGTGCAAGACGACCTCTGCTCGCAAATATGCACTGAACTCACCGACTTGATATTCAATGCCACTTTCGGCAATTGGTAACCGGCCGCATCATCCATATTCACACACATATTGCACATGGACATCCTCAACGATACTCTGAATATAATATCGCAATCCTCCGAGCCTACAGCCGAATGGCTCGCCGAGGCGGCGCGTGATTACCCATACTTTATGTTGCCGGCATTGCTGCGACTCGGGCAAGCGGGCATCGACTCCGACCCCGACCTGCTGGCCCGCCTGGCAATCGCCTGGCCCGACCGCAAGTCGCTTGCAATGCGTCTTGGTGTAAATGCAGCGGTGTTTGCCGATTTCTATCCGCCCCGGGACACCGATGCCACACCTGACACCGACACCACAATCGACCGTTTCCTCGATAACTACGGCAACACCAGCGACAAGGAGATAGAAGCACTCAGCAACGCCATCTTCAATCCCACGCCCGACTATGCCGACATCCTGGCGGCACAGGAACGTGACGGCGACCACCGCGCCGATGCCGCAAGCGCCAGCCAGAGTGCCGACGACAAGCTTATAAGCGACTTCATAGAGCAATCGCGGCAAAAGAAGCGCGAGGCGGCAGCCTCGGTGCCCACCTCGCAGCATGTCGACCCTGCCGCAGCAGCCGAAGTGGCGCATCTGCCCATCGCCGAACCGGCAAGCCAAGACGAGTCGATGCTCAGCGAAAGCCTTGCCAAAATGTATGTCTCTCGAGGTAAATATTCTAAGGCTCTTGAAATTATTGAAAACATAAATTTGAAATTTCCAGAAAAAAGTATTTACTTTGCAGACCAAATACGCTTTTTGCGTAAATTGGTCCTTAACGAAAAATTAACAAAACAAAAATAAGTAATAAGAATGTACGTCATTTTTTCAGTCTTGATTCTTCTTGCATCGGTGTTGCTTATCGGTGTAGTGCTCATACAGAAGTCTAAGGGGGGTGGCCTTGCAGCCAGCGCCAGCAACTACAACCAGTTTATGGGTGTGCGCAAAACCACCGACTTCATCGAGAAAGCCACATGGGGCTTGGCAATCATCATATGCGTGCTCAGCATAGCATGCTCGTTCATTGCCCCCTCGCTCATCCAGAAGGCTCTTCCGCAGGTTAAGCAGCTTCCGGCTTCGGAGCAGACTGCTACCCCGTTTGAGACTCCCTCGCAGCAAGGCGCTCAGCAGAGTGGCTCGCAGCAGGCCCCTCAGCAGTAATCTGCCGATGCGGCCATAGAAGGCCTAATCAAGAAACTTTCAAGCACCACAAGCGCCCGATGTTTTTAATGCAAAACTCGTTGGGCGCTTGCTTTGTTGCCGCATGGAAACTGCGAAGCAATGCGCCTCATTTGCCATCCTCGCCCATGTATCCGATAACCGACATAGAATCAACAATAGAGCAATACACCGTGTATCTGCAGGTCGAGAAAGGTCTCTCGGCCAACACTGCCGCAGGCTATGTGACCGATGTGCGTCATCTGATAGGCTTTTTGGCTGCCGACGGCATGATGCCCGATGCGGCTGGTCCTGAGCAGATAGAGCAGTTTGTGTGCTCGCTCCACGACATCGGCATCCAGCCGCGGTCGCAGGCGCGCATCATATCGGGCGTGAAGAGTTTTTACCGGTTTCTGCGCATCAGCGGCCATGTCGACACCGACCCCACGGCGCTTGTCAGGTCGCCGCGGCTGGGGCGGCATTTGCCCGAGGTGCTCACTGTCGACGAGATTGACCGCATGGTGGCCTGCATCGACACGTCGACCCCGCTTGGCGTTCGCAATAGGGCCATTATCGAGATGCTCTACGGCTGCGGGTTGCGTGTGAGCGAGCTCACCAGTCTGCGCCTTTCGGCCCTGTTTCCTCAAGAGGAATATGTGGTGGTCGATGGCAAGGGCGGCAAGCAGCGCATGGTGCCGGTGTCGCGCGTGGCTCTTGACTGGGTGGCGGCCTACCTGGCCGACGTGCGTCCGCTTGCCAAGGAGAAGCGTGGCTGTTCCGACGTGCTTTTCCTCAACCGCCGCGGCGGCCGCTTGTCGCGCGTGATGGTGTTCTACATTGTTAAAGACCTGGTGGCTCAGGCCGGAATCAACAAGACGGTCAGCCCTCACACGTTGCGCCACTCGTTTGCGACTCATCTGCTCGAGGGTGGGGCCAACTTGAGGGCCATTCAGCAGATGCTGGGGCACGAAAGCATCACCACCACAGAAATTTATGTGCACATCGACCGTTCACGTCTGCGCCGCGAAATCCTTAATCATCATCCACGCAATTGCAAGTCATAGCTTTGCGATAAGCAAAAACATGTTTTTCGGCATCTTTTGGCCAAAAGATAACCATAAACAAGGGTTGTGCCTTTCGTTAGAAACATTTTTGCCTTTAAAACGTAATTTTTATTGCCTTAAAAATTTGTTTTTTTAATTCATGTCATATAAATTTGCAATCGTAATCGTTCCACAAGCGTTATTTGGCGCTTGATGTGAAAAAAACTATACGGAGAAGATTTATGCGACCACAATCACGACCACGTTACAAGTCGCCCACAAGCGACAATATTGCCACTTTCAGCATCGATGCCGACGGCACACTGCTTGCCACCGCCATTGCCGTGCTGAAGGACCACTCGGCAAGTAAGGTGAAGTCGATGCTGAAGCATAATCAGCTTGCTGTCAACGGCACCCCGTCGTCGCAGTTCGACCGCCCGGTGAAGGCCGGCGACAAACTTCAGGTGAACTTCGACACATCGTTTCAAGTGTTCAGCGACCCGCGCATCAAATTGGTCTATGAGGACGATGACATCATGGTCGTCGACAAAAACTGCGGCGTGCTCTCGACTGGCACTGGAAAAGTGAAAGACGGCACCGTCTACAGCATTATGAAGACCTATTTGCGCAAGCGCAACCCCAATGCCCGCGTCTTTGTGGTTCACCGCCTCGATCGCGACACCTCGGGCTTGATGCTGCTCACGCGCACCGCCAAGGCACGCGACGTGCTCGTTAGGAACTGGACCTCGATGGTCACATGCCGCCACTATGTGGCAGTGGTTGAGGGCGCAATGGAAGATACCAAAGGAAAGGTGCGCAACTACCTTGCCGACTCGCCCGACAACAACTATGAAGTGGTGGCCAGCGACGATCCTAAGACAGGCCAGCTTGCGGTGACCAACTATGTGACCCTCAAGCGTGCCTCGCGCAACAGCCTTGTGCAGCTCGAAATGCGCACTGGGCGCAAAAACCAGATACGCGTCCACATGGCTGGCCTCGGACATCCCGTGGTGGGCGACCGCAAATATGGCGCCCGCACCAATCCGCTGCGCCGACTTGCCTTGCATGCCTCCACACTTGAGTTCACCCATCCGGTGAGCAACAAGCCCATGCACTTCACATCAGAGGTGCCTTCGGCATTCCTTCAACTGGTGGAATAGTACGCTTCAAGTCGCACCAAACCACCATGCCTGCAGCCTCCTGTTGAAAAGGTGCTGCCACTAAACCTAAAAGCGAAAAAGCTAAAAGCAAACATAAAATAACTGATTAATTCTATTTAAAAACATTATCCTTATGAAAAAGTACATTCTGGCATTAGATCAGGGTACCACCAGCTCAAGGGCTATCCTGTTTAACGAGCAAGGCGAAATCTGCTCAGTAGCACAAAAAGAATTCACTCAGATTTTCCCGAAATCGGGCTGGGTAGAACACAATCCACATGAGATATGGTCATCACAGGCATCGGTTGTGGCCGAGGCTATTACAAAACTTGACATCAACGGCAAGGACATTGCCGCAATCGGTATCACCAACCAGCGTGAAACCACTATCGTGTGGGATGTTGAGACTGAGGAACCCGTCTACAACGCTATCGTCTGGCAAGACCGCCGCACTGGCGAGTTCTGCGACCAGCTCAAGGCTCAGGAAGGCCTTGTGGAGAAAATCCGTGAGAAAACAGGTCTTATCATCGACGCTTACTTCAGCGGCACAAAAATCAAATGGATTCTCGACAACGTGCCTGGAGCACGCGAGCGCGCCGAAGCCGGCAAG
The DNA here is from genome assembly GCA_963625945.1 of Agathobacter rectalis. Classification (GTDB taxonomy): domain Bacteria; phylum Bacteroidota; class Bacteroidia; order Bacteroidales; family Muribaculaceae; genus Sodaliphilus. The sequence goes on from CAVFVP010000003.1 coordinate 6,718, forward strand.
CTCCGTTTCGGTACTGTCGACTCTTGGCTCGTGTGGCGTCTCACACGCGGCGAGGTGCATGTGACCGATGTTACCAACGCCAGCCGTACCATGCTTTTCAACATCCACACTCTCGACTGGGATGACGAATTGCTCAACCTCCTCGGCATTCCGCGCTCAATGATGCCTCAGGTGAAGTCGAGCAGCGAGGTCTATGGCCACACCAAGACCACAATCTTTGCTCACGAAGTGCCCATCGCCGGTATCGCAGGTGACCAGCAGGCTGCCCTCTTTGGACAGCAGTGTACCGAAGCAGGCTCTATCAAGAACACATATGGCACAGGCTGCTTCCTGCTCATGAACACAGGTGAAAAGCCCATTATGTCGAAGAACAACTTGCTCACTACCATCGCATGGAAGATTGGCGACAAGGTGAACTACGCACTCGAAGGCTCTATCTTCGTGGGTGGCTCTGTAGTGCAATGGTTGCGCGACGGTCTCGGCATCATCAAGTCGAGCGGCGAAATTGAGGCTCTTGCAACCACAGTGCCCGACACAGGCGGCGTTTACTTCGTGCCCGCTCTCACCGGTTTGGCCGCTCCTTACTGGGACCCCTATGCACGTGGCTCTATCACAGGCCTTAGCCGTGGCACCACCGCCGCTCACATCGCACGTGCCGCCCTCGAGGGCATCGCATTGCAGACCTACGACATCGTTGACTGCATGCGCCGCGACGCCGAGCTGCCTATCCGTGAACTCAAGGTCGATGGCGGTGCTTCGCGCAACAACCTGATGATGCAGTTCCAGAGCGACATCCTCAATTGCAAGGTTTACCGTCCCCGCGTGACCGAAACCACAGCCCTCGGTGCAGCTTACCTGGCCGGTCTGGCAGTGGGCTACTGGTCGAGCCTCGACGAAATCAAGCGTCAGTGGCAGGTTGAGAAGGAATTCTCGCCCGAAGCCAACCTTGAGGATGTGAAGAAGACTGTTGATGGATGGCACAACGCCGTTGACCGCACTCTCAGCAAGAAGTAAACAATTCCCTAGTATCAACAGGAATATAACATTTGGCTCCACATGCGCCCGTGCCGGCGCATTGAGGCGCGTGTGAGAGCTTTTCAAAACAATGCACTAAAATTTCAAACCTTTTTATAAACCTAAAAATTCATAATTATGGAGTATACATTAACGACCCAGATGTTGCTTGAGTTTATCGCAACATTCGTTCTGATTCTGCTTGGTGACGGCGTAGTAGCCTGTGTCAGCCTCAACAAGAGTAAAGGCCAAAATGCCGGCTGGGTGGTAATCACCATCGCTTGGGGTCTTGCAGTATGGGCTGGTATCCTCATTTCGTGTCCCTATTCTGGCGCTCACCTCAATCCCGCAGTGACCATCGCATTTGCCGTTCAAGACCCAGGTGCATGGCCTATCGCAAGAGTTCTCGGCTATATCGTTGCCCAGGTGGCTGGTGCCTTCCTCGGCGGTATCATAGTATACGTGTTCTATAAGCAGCACTTCGATGCAACCGAAGATGCCAACGCAAAACTTGGTGTGTTCTGCACGGGCCCGGCTATCCGCAGCTATGGCTACAACCTCTTCAGCGAGATTATCGGCACATTCGTGCTCGTGTTCGCAATTTTCGCAACTACAGTTCCCGGCAACGATCTTTCTGCAGTTGGCCCGCTCCCCGTTACCTACATCATCGTAGTTATCGGTATGGCACTTGGTGGCACCACCGGATATGCCATCAACCCTGCCCGTGACCTCGGTCCGCGCTTGGCTCACGCTGTTCTCCCCATCAAGGGCAAACGCGACAGTGACTGGGCTTACAGCTGGGTGCCCGTAGTAGGCCCGATCCTTGGTGGTCTTTTGGCTTACGGCGCTTATGTAGTGTTCTACGGCGAAATCCTCGCAAAGTGATAACCAATGCCGGTTTATTCTAATCCGGCACGATTCATAAAAAATGCAGCGCGCTGCAGGTGTGTGGACTTGGTCCAAACTGCCTGCAGCGCGCACTGCTTTTTATCGCCACTTCCGCTAGCCATGATGTGTGCTGGTGTTAAATAAGGTGAAAATAGTGGACAAATTGCGCCTTTTGCTGTTTGAAATGTCTATCTTTATCGTCTTAATAGCATAGCGACAGTTCTAAACAAACACAAATAATAGTATTTTATGAAACTTAAGCAACTTATTGCAGCAGCTGTGCTGATGGTCTCGGCTTCGGCCTTTGCCCAGCAGCCTCAGTTGCCGCCCATTCCGGTCGACACGGCAGTTCACACTGGCCGTCTTGCCAATGGCCTCACCTATTATGTGCGCCACAACAATTATCCGGAACACAGGGTTAACTTCTACATCGCCCAGCGAGTGGGTTCAATCCAGGAAGAAGAAAGCCAGCGCGGCCTTGCACACTTCCTTGAGCACATGGCCTTCAACGGCAGCGACAACTTCAAGGGCAACGGCATCATCGACTATACCCGCACACTCGGTGTGGAATTCGGTAAAGACCTCAACGCCTACACATCGGTCGACCGCACCGTCTACAACATCAACGACGTGCCTTCGGCCCGCCGCTCGTCGCTCGACTCTTGCCTGCTCGTGCTGCGCGACTGGTCGTGCGGCCTCACTCTCGCCGACGACGAGATCGACAAGGAGCGCGGTGTGATCCACGAGGAGTGGCGTCTGCGCTCAAGCGCAAGCCAGCGCATGCTCGAACGCAACCTTGAAACCCTTTACCCGGGAAGCAAGTATGGCAAGCGCATGCCCATCGGCTTGATGTCGGTGGTCGATAACTTTAAGTACAAAGAACTCCGCGACTACTACAAGAAGTGGTATCACCCGTCGAACCAGGCCATTATCGTGGTGGGCGACGTGGATGTGAACTACACTGTCAACAAAATCAAGGAGCTGTTTGGCAGCATCAAGAACCCCGACAATGCGGCAAAGGTTGTCGACGAGCCTGTGCCCGACAATGCGCAGCCCATTATTGTGGTCGACAAGGATAAGGAGCAGCAATACAACGTGGTGTCGCTCTATTTCAAGCACGACCCCACTCCCGATTCCGAGAAAAGCAATTGCGGCTACCTGCTTGAGAATTATCTGAAATATGCCATCAGCACGATGCTCAACAACCGCCTGCGCGAGAAGGCTCAAGACGCTTCATCGCCCTATCTGCAAGCATTCTCTTACGATGGCCAGTACATCTACTCGAAGACCAAAGACGCCTTCACCCTTTTGGGTGTTGCCAAGCCGGGACAGGAGGTTGCCACGCTGAAAGCCATCTACGAAGAGGCTTCGCGCGCCGTGCAGCACGGCTTCACCGCCACTGAGTATGCCCGCACGCGTAGCGAGTATCTGAGCTCGCTCGAGAAGAGATACAACAACCGCGACAAGGTGAAAAACGACTCATATGCGAGCGACTACACTGAAAACTTCCTGCAAAATGAGCCTATGGCATCGATTTCCACCGAGTATCAGCTCATGAAGCAGCTGGTTCCGGTTATCCCTGTCGAGGCCATCAACTACTCGTTGCCTGAGCTCATCAGCAAGACCGACACCAACGTGGTGGTGCAAATCCAGTGCACCGAGAAGGCTGGTGCCACCTATCCCACAGTCGACCAAGTGAAGGCCACACTTGCACAAGTGCGTGGCGAGAAGCTCGATGCTTATGTGGATAATGTGAAGAGCGAGCCCCTCATTGCCAAACTTCCTGCCAAGGGCAAGATTGTGAAAGAAACCACCGACCCGAAATTCAACACCAAGACGCTCACTCTGAGCAATGGCGTGAAGGTGGTGCTCAAGCACACCGACTTCAAAGAAGACGAAGTGCTCATGTCGGCCGTGGCCAATGGCGGAGCATCGCTCTATGGTCCCAAGGACTATATCAATCTCGACGTGATTGACGATGCCGTGGGCTCAAGCGGCCTTGGCAACTTCAACTTCGAGGAACTCCAGAAGGCTTTGGCCGGCAAGCAGGTAGGCGTGTCATATTCAATGAGCTCTACCAAAGACCGCCTCAATGGCTCGTCAACTGTCAAAGACCTCGAGACACTGTTCCAGCTCACATATCTCAAGTTTACCAACATCAAAAAAGACGAGAAAAACTGGGGCAGCACCTTGAACCTCTACAAGACTTATTTCGAGAACAAGTCGCTGCGTCCCGAAGCTGTGTTCAGCGACTCATGCAACTATATAATGAACAACCGCTCGCTGCGCGAGAAGCCGCTTGAGCTTGCCGATCTCAAGAGCATCGACTATGACCGCATCCTGTCGATTGTCAAAGAGCGCACTGCTAATGCTGCCAACTACACCTTCTGCTTTGTGGGCAACTTCAACGAAGACAGCATCAAGGCGCTCATTGAGCAGTATGTGGCTTCGCTCCCGTCGCTCGGTAAGGTCACTTCGAATTACGTCGATGTGCAGGAGCGCCCCGTGGGCAAGAACATTGTGGAATTCACCCGCAAGATGGAGACCCCCAAGGCAATGGCCCGTATGTACTGGTATAACACCGCCCTGCCTTACAATGTGGAAAACAAGGTTTATGCCGATGCCGTGGGTCAGCTGCTCAGCATCGTCTACCTGCAGAAGATTCGTGAGGAGGCCAGTGCCGCCTATTCGGCTGGCGCTGCCGGCTACATACAGCGCTCGGGAAGCAAAAACACTCTTGTCGTTCTTGGTGTGTGCCCGATGAAACCCGAGAAGAAAGACCTTGCCATCAAGATTATGCGTGAGGAGGTTGACCGTCTCACCACCACCGTTAATGCCCAAGACCTTGAGAAGACTCAAAAGAACATGATCAAGGACTTCGAGACTGAGTGCAAGGAAAACAAGACTTGGCTCAACCAAATCAGCTCTTACTACACCGAAGGCGTTGACTATCTCACCGGCTATACCGAGGCTGTGAAATCGATGACTCCGGCTAAAATCTCGGCTTTTGTGAAGAAAGTGCTTGCCCAGGGCAACCACTTGGAGGTGATTATGCTTCCAGAAGCCGATAAGAAGTAAGCCCGACTGCGATACTTGCCGGTGACGTGCCTCTGCGTGAAACGCCATCAGGCACCAATCGGAATTTGATAAATACGTTCCCGCCCACATGCTCATTGCGCGTGTGGGCGGGAATGCTTTTTTATGTGAGCGTGTGGACATTAATTGAATATTTTTGTAAATTTGCAAAAATATGCCACACTGGCTCATGTGTGCTCCTGCCGGTGTGGAACATAAGGCAAATTTATTCCGTAGCAGATGATAAAGATGTATAAGACCCTGTTGGCATTTGCCACCATAACTGTCATGTCGGCTTTCTGTGCCGATGCAACCCCAACCACCCCTGCCGATTCGCTGCCGGTGTCACAGGCTACCCAAGCCGATGTCGCTGAACAGGAATGTGCAGAGGCTCATGCCCCGGCCACCATTGTACTCGAGGCCGAGGCCCGCATGGCGGCAGCCGAGGCGTTGCAGCGTGCCTCCGACACCATTGTCAGCCCCGACATTTACAATGCGGCTGCGTCAAAGGCAGCCCTGAAACCCTACAAGTTTCTCGACGACGTCACCTTCAGCGGTTTGCCCATCTTTGCCGCCGGAATCATAGCCAAGAGCGAGAAGCGCAGTTTCCGTCAAGACTACAATGCCCAGGATC
>CAVFVP010000003.1:12338-83112 GCA_963625945.1 Agathobacter rectalis
AGCCGCCTCATCAAATATAAGTTCCACAACACCATTGACAACTACACGCAGTTTGCCCCGTTTGCCCTGGCAGCCGGCCTTAATTTTGCCGGAGTGCGTGGCCGCAGCGACACGTGGCGCTTTTTGGCCAATTCGGCAATGTCGTATGCGCTGATGGCTCTTATCGTCAATCCCATCAAGTATACGGCCAAGGAAATGCGTCCCGACGGCTCAACCCGCAATTCATGGCCCTCGGGCCACACCGCCACGGCCTTTGTGAGTGCAACAATTCTGCACAAGGAATACGGCCTCACGCGCAGCCCGTGGTATTCTGTGGCTGGCTACATGATTGCCACTGCCACTGGTGTGATGCGTGTGCTCAACAACCGCCACTGGGTGAGCGACGTGCTTTCGGGTGCCGGCGTTGGCATATTCTCCACTGAACTGGCCTATGGTCTGTGCGACTTGCTCTTCAAGGGCAAACACTTGAAGTCGAACGACCGTCCTGGCATATCCGATATCACCAACAAGCCTTCGTTTTTCAGCATCTCAATGGGTGTTGGACTTGGAAGCCGTAACTTCTCGTTCAGCGGCAAGGAACTCCAGCTAAGCGATGGCAATGGCAATTATCCAGATGTGAAACTCAAGTTTGGTACGGCCACTGTGGTGGGAGCCGAAGGTGCTTATTTCATCAACAAATATGTGGGTTTTGGCGGCCGCTTGCGTGTGAAAAGCATGCCTATCAAGGGATGGAGCGACGTTTCGAGTAAAACGGAAACCGAAATTGAAAACATGGTGACTTATATGACCAGGAATGGTTTAGGTGATTGGATAAAAAGCGGAAAACTCTCGGTGGAGAGCGACCACATCACCGAGTTCACTGCCGACATAGGCGCATATTTCAACCTGCCGTTGAGTTCTCGATGGGCTATCGGTGCCAAGTTGCTCGGTGGCCGCAGCATTATCCAAGACCTTAATGTGAAGGGCGACATCGCTGGAAGGTCGATTGTAAGCTTCAACGGCGCCACGGGCGACGTGGTGTGGGGCGACGACTACCACATGCGTTGGGACTACATCTCGGTTAGCGGAACCAACACCCTCAAGTGGGGAACAGGCGTGTCGATAACCTATGCCTACAAGTCATCGTTCTCATGGCGCGTATTTGCCGACTACGACTACACCCGCAAGACCTACACTATGGAATACAATCCCACTTATTTCTACAAGGAGGCTTGGCCGTCGGTTGTGGAGTCGTATGCCCAAAGTGGGTTCGATTTCATAGCTACACGCCGCAGCAGCATCCACCGCGCCATGAACAGCCTGGTGCTGGGCGGAGCTTTCTGCATATCGTTCTGATGTGCCTGTGGGGTCACGGCTGCCAATCCGACAATGAAAAACGGTGCGGGCCGAGTCCGTGGTTGGTCCGACAATAATTTCCTGCCTTGGCAACTGCGCCTCCATATAGCCTTCAAGTATAACCAAAATCGCCGTCACTAGGGTTGCTGCAAGGCTGCAATTAATGAGTAGCGATTGACTTTAAAAACAATACAGAGTATGTCAAGATTTGATTTCGACAAGATTATTGACCGGCGCAACACTGGCGCAGTGAAAATCGACGGATTGAAAGAGGAATTTGGCCGCACCGATTTGGTGCCGGCGTGGATAGCCGATATGGATTTTGAGGTGTGCCCTCAGGTGACCGAGGCCCTCACCGCGCGTTTCGGCGGCCACCACATCTATGGCTATACAGCCGTGCCTCACAGCTACTGGCAGGCGATAGCCGACTGGCAGCGTCGGCGCAACGGCTTTGAGATTTCCACCGACGAGCTATCGTTTATCCCAGGTGTCGTGACAGGCGTGGCGCTGGCAATCAATTTCTTCACACGCCCCGGCGACCGGGTGGTGATTCAGGAACCGGTATATCACCCGTTCCGCCGTGTGATCACCGACAACGACCGTGTGGTGGTCAACAATGCCCTCATACGCGAAGCCGACGGAAGTTGCCGGATGGATTTTGAAGGTCTGGAGCAGATTTTCGCCACGCGCCGGCCCGTAATGATGGTGGTGTGCAATCCGCACAACCCCATGGGCATCGTCTGGAGTCCCGATGTGCTCCGGCAGGTGGCCTCGTTGGCACGCCGTTATGGCGTGAAGCTGATAAGCGACGAAATCCACAGCGACCTCATGCTTTATGGTCACAAGCACCATCCGCTGCCTTCGGTCAGCGACGATGCCGCCGCCGTGACAATAGCATTCGGCGCCCCTACCAAGACGTTTAACATTGCCGGGCTGCACTCGTCGTGGTGTGTGGTCAAGAATCCCGAACTGCGTATGCCGTTCTACCGTTGGTTGTCGGCCAATGAGCTCAACCTGCCCAACATGACTGCGGTTATCGCAGCCGAGGCCGCTTACACCCACGGCGAGGAATGGCTTGCCGAGGTGCTGCGCTACATTGAGGGCAACATCGACTTCGTGGCCGATTTCTGCCGCGACCACTTGCCCCAGGTGAAAGTGCTCAAGCCCCAGGCCAGCTACCTTGTGTGGCTCGATTTCACTCAGCTTGGACTCGACCATAAGGGCCTGCTCAGCCTTTTGCTCGACAATGCGCATGTGGCGATGAACGATGGTGCAATGTTCGGGCACGGGGGTGAACAACATGCCCGCCTCAATGTGGCCGCACCGCGCCAGGTGATTGCCGACGTGATGCAGCGCATTGCCGATGCCGTGAACTCACTCCGCTGAGCCGCGCGTGTGCAGGCTTTTGAAAAAACACGGTGCGCATGGCCGCTGGGCACGCGTTTTGCATTATCTTTGCACCGAAATGCTGTGAGAGTTATTATTGGTTTCACACACACGTTATATCGTTCATGAAAGTCGGCAAAGCAATAATGCGCATAGTCAGGAATGTGCTCATCTTTTTCTTCACATCCACCATTCTCAGCGTGATTCTGTTTAAGTGGGTGCCGGTATACTTCACGCCGCTGATGATGATACGCTGCGTGGAGCAGATGGCGTCGGGCCACAAGATGAAGCTACACCACAACTGGACGTCGATCGACCACATGCCGCAAGATATGCCGGTGGCGGTGATAGCCAGCGAGGATGCGCATTTCATGACCCACAACGGCTTCGACTTCGAGCAGATATACAAGGCACAGCTCACGGCGCTTAAGGGCGGCCGCGAACGCGGCGCAAGCACCATTTCGCAACAGACAGCAAAAAATGTGTTTCTCTGGCCCGGGCACAGCTGGATACGCAAGGGCTTTGAGGTGTATTTTACCGTGCTCATCGAGCGAATTTGGGGCAAGGAACGCATAATGGAAGTCTACCTCAATTCAATAGAGACGGGGAACGGAATCTATGGCGTGCAGGCCGTGGCACACGACCACTTTGGGGTGCGCGCTTCTCTACTGTCGCGTGGCCAGTGTGCTCTCATAGCAGCCACGTTGCCCAATCCGCTCAAGTTCAATTCAGCCGACCCCAGCCCCTATATGAAGCGCCGCCGCGAGCGCATATTGCATGAAATGCGTTTCGTGAGCAATCCGCACTGGGGCGTGAAGCGGTAGCTACGCCCGTCGATGATAAACCACGGCCCGCTGCAGGTGAAGCAATCTTGCAGTGGGCCGTGCCGTCGTTTTGGCTTGTACCGGTAGCAGAACGCCTATCCCAGCACCGCTTTGTTGTGCTCATCGGCCAACTCTATAACCTGGCAACTCGCTATTGTGCCGGCATCGAGCGTGAGCGTTATCAGTGTGCGCACCTTTTGCCACCCTTGCCGTCCGGCTGCTCCGGGGTTGATGGTGAGCAAGCCCAGGCTGCGGTCGGGAATCACCTTGAGGATATGGCTGTGGCCGCACACAAACAGTTTGGGCTGTGCAAGCTCAAGCCGGGCCCGTATGCCGGGGGCGTATTTGCCCGGATAACCGCCTATGTGGGTGAGCACCACTTTTACCCCCTCGGTGGTGAAGGTCTCCATGGGCTTGAACCGGCGGCGCAACTCGGCCCCGTCGGCATTGCCATACACTGCCCGCAGCACCGGGGTAATGGCCTCGAGGCGGTCGGCAACTTCTTCATTGCCTATGTCGCCGGCATGCCAAATCTCGTCGCAATCGGCGAAGTGCTTCGCATACCGGTCGTCCCACAGCGAGTGGGTGTCGCTGATGATACCTATCTTTTTCATTATGCGCCGAACTCCTTCAGACGGGCTATGTATTTGCCTATGATGTCGAATTCAATGTTCACGCGGGTGCCCGCTTTTATCTGGTGAAAGTTGGTGTGGTCGTGGGTATACGGGATGATGGCTACCTCAAAACTGTCTTTTTGTGAGTTGCACACGGTGAGGCTCGTGCCGTTGACGGTGACGCTTCCCTTTTCCACAGTCACATATCCCTTGCGGGCCATTTCGGGATCGGCTGTGTAGGCAAATGCGTAGCGCCAGCTGCCGTCTTCCTCGGTCACGGCGGTGCAGACGGCCGTCTGGTCGACATGCCCCTGAACTATGTGGCCGTCAAGCCGTCCGTTCATCATCATTGAGCGCTCAAGGTTCACTTCGTCGCCCACCTTGAGGTCGCCAAGGTTGCTGCGCTCCAGCGTCTCTTGAACGGCTGTCACTGTATAGGTGCCGTCGCCGGGCAGCGCCACCACAGTGAGGCACACGCCGTTGTGGGCCACGCTCTGGTCTATTTTCAACTCGTCGGTAAAGCTGCACTTGAGCGTGATGTGCAGGTTGCCTTCATCGCGGCACAGTTCCACCACTGTGGCCGCCTCTTCTACTATTCCTGAAAACATATTGATGTTGTGCTAAAATTTACTTAATGTGTTATGCCCAGTGCCTCTTGTGGTGCCACACTGTCAAGGCTGTTCTTCTTCGCTTGCCTCTTCGGCCGCCTTGCGGTCTTCCACAAACGGCTGGAAATCGGTGGTAAGCACCTGGAACTCGGTGCGGCGGTTGATTTGGTCGGCAGCTTCCTGGTTGGCCTTGTCGAGCGTCTTTATGAATTCCTCATTGAGCACGTCGCCTTCCTTGAATTGCGGATACAGGCGGGCAATGCGCTTGGTCACCGTCTTGGGGCGTGTCTTACCGTAGCCTTTGGGGCGAAGCCTGTCTTTGTTGATACCGTTATTAATCAGGTAGTCGACCACCGACTTTGCGCGCCGCTCCGAGAGCGAGTTGTTATAGTCGTCGGTGCCTATTCGGTCGGTATGTGAGGCCATCTCTATTGTGATGTAGGGGTTGTCTTTCATCACCTGCACCATGCCGTCGAGGGCTTTCTTTGAGGCAGGTCTGAGCGAGGCCTTGTCGAAGTCGTAGAATATGTTTTCTATCACTTGCGGCTTGGTCATGGCAGCCAGCACAAAGTCTACGTTGTATTCGGCATCTTCCTCGGCAATGTCGCTGGTGAACTCCTGCTTGCCGTTGAGGTAGCCGCTTGAGCCTGCCAGCATCACATAGCTCACTCCGCGCTGCAGGTCGAAGCGGAACGATCCGTCGGGTTTGGCCATGGCCTTTTGGTTGCTGCCGTCGTTGCCCACAATGCGTATCACGGCATTGGGTACGGGTTCTTCGTCTTTGTCGAGCACATAGCCTGAAATCCATATCTTGAGGTCGGGCTTCACAAAGCTGTATATATGGTCGTAGCCGCGGGCGTCGTTGCGGTTGCTGCTGAAGAAACCACTCTCTCCCTTGCCGAAGGTGATGCCGAAGTCGTCGCCGCTCGAGTTCATGGGCGAGCCCATGTTCTCGATGTTCCACTTGCCCGATGGCTGAAGTGTGGCCTTAAACAGGTCCAGACCGCCGAATCCGGCATGGCCGTCGCTGGCAAAATACAGTATGCTGTCGGTGCGGCAATAGGGAAAGCGCTCATCGCCTGGCGTGTTGATTTGGTCGCCAAGGTTCTCGAGTGTGCCGTGCGGGTCTTTCAGGTTGATGCGCCACAGGTCTTTCCCGCCTTGTCCGCCAGGCATGTCGCTTGAGAAATAAAGCCATTTGCCGTCGGCGCTCACTGCCGGGTCTCCATAGGCCGACAGCGTGTCGGCGGTGATCTCCACTTTCACCGGGGCGCTCCACTTGGCTTCGCTTCGCTGTGCGCTGTAGATTTCAACCGACGATCCCGAGTTGGGCTTGCGTATGGCTTTGGCCAGATACATGGTGGTCCCGTCGGGGGTAAAGGCCGTTATGCCCTCGTCGAATTCGGTGTTGAGCTCACCCTCGGCGGCTTGCGGCCGTTGCCAGTTGCCTTTTTCGTCTTTCTTCGAGAAATACACGTCGCTGCATTTTGTGCCGGTGATTTCGCTACGCTTTTCGCCTTTCGACTTCTCGGTGCTTGATGTGTAGTAAAGCACGTCGGCGTTCTTGTCGAGAAACATTGGGCAGAAGTCGGCCCGCCGCGAGTTGAACAGCTTGGCGTTGGTCACTTTGTAGCGCGACCCCTCTTCTTTCCACTTCGGGGCCATGCGGCATGCGCGCAGTCCTGTCGTGGCCTGGTAGTCGCCTGGCTTTTTCTCAAGGAAGCTGCTGTAGTTCTTTATGGCCTCGCTGTAGCGCCCGTTCATGTGCTGGGCATGCGCCAGATAGAATAGCGCCATGCTGTCGGGGTATTCATACCGCAGTGCATTCTGGAACGCGGCCGCGGCTTTGGCGCTCTGGTTGAGCTTGTTGTAGCACAACCCCATGCGGTAGGCCACATCGCCGCGCATAGGGCGGTCTTCCTTCTTGCGCAGGCGGTTATACACCTTGCGGTATATGTTGGCGGCATCGTTATATTCGCCACGGTCGTAGGCCTCGTCGGCGTCGCGCAGCTTTGCCTGCTTGCAACTGCTCACGGTGCCCATGGCCATTGAGGCTATAATGATTGCCAATATTATGTGTAGATGTCTTTTCATTATTCCACGTCGGTATTTTTTATGGCGGATGCGAATTTTGCGGCACACCACGCCTTAACTATTAAAACGCACTGCGGGCGGCCTTTATTGCATGCCTTATTGCGTATGAGTGACCAATGTGGATTTTTTTGCGTATTTTTGTGCACAAGACCATGCCGTTTCGGTATTGGCCTGTGTTAAAACAAACAACAGCAATCATGAAAATTCAGGAAGGATACATGCCCTTCAAGGGCTACAGCACCTATTACCGCATTGCCGGTGAGTCGGCTCCCGGCAAAAGCCCAATTATCATGCTGCACGGCGGGCCGGGCAGCACCCACAATTATTTTGAGCTGCTCGACAGGGTGGCTCTTTCAGGCCATGCAGTGATAAGCTACGACCAAATAGGGTGCGGCAACTCCTATGTCGACGGTCACCCCGAGTTGTGGACCATTGCCACATGGCTCGATGAGCTTTGCGCGCTTATCGGCCATTTGCGGTTGGAGCACTTCCACTTGCTTGGCCAATCGTGGGGCGGCATGCTTGAAATTGTGTATCTCGTCGAGAAGCAGGCCCGTGGAGTGAAGTCGGCTGTGCTGTCGAGCACCTTGCCGAGCAGCCGTCTTTGGGCAAGTGAGCAACATCGTCTCATCACGTTTATGAGCGAGGCCGACCAAAAGGCGATAGCTGATGCCGAGGCTTCGGGATGCTTCTCGGGTCAGGCTTATGCGCAGGCCAACGAGCGGTTTATGAGTCTGCACTGCGCAGCTCCCGTTACGGCAGACTCGCCCGAATGCCTCAGACGCAGCAAACGCTCGGGTGCAGAGCCATACCTTTATGGTTGGGGACCGAACGAGTATACGCCCACGGGCACGTTAAAGGACTATGACTATACCGACCGCCTGCATGAAATAAAAGTGCCATGCCTCATCACAAGTGGCACCAACGACATGTGCACTCCGCTGGTGGCCAAGACCATGTACGACCGCATTGCCGGTAGCCGGTGGGAACTCTTCGATGGTGCCCGTCACATGCCGTTTGCCGAGCAGACCGACAAATATTGCCGCATGCTTGAGCAGTGGCTCGATGAGCATGAATGAAAGTGCAGTAGTGCAGCATAGCAATAAAAAGTAGGGGCCGTGAACTGGTATTGCTCACGGCCCCTACTTATGCTTTTGCGAAGCGCGCCAGGCTGATTTGGCTCTCGTTATTTGAGCTTGGCAATCGCTTCCTTGATGCGGGCGGCTGCTTTGCGCAGGTTGTCGTCGCTTGTGGCATAGCTCATGCGCAGATAGCCCGGTGCGCAGAATGCATCGCCCGACACGCTTGCCACGTGGGCCTCGTCGAGCAGATACAGCGCCAAGTCGCCGGCATCGTTGATCACGGTGTCGCCGTTACGTTTGCCAAACAGAGCCGACACCTCGGGGAACACATAGAACGCCCCTTGCGGCTTGTTCACTTTCAAGCCTGGAATCTCGCTCAGCAGACCCGTTATCAGGTCGCGGCGGCGCTCAAATGCCTGTCGCATTGTCTCCACGCAGTCTTGTGGTCCGCAATAGGCTGCCTCGGCTGCCTTTTGGGCGATTGATGATGCTCCGCTGGTGTATTGGCCCTGCAGCTTGTTGAGCTCTTTGGCGAGCCACAGCGGTGCGGCGATATAGCCGATGCGCCAGCCGGTCATGGCATAGGCTTTCGACACGCCGTTGACTATGGCCACGCGGTCTTTCACCTCGGCAAACTGTGCAATCGACTCGTGGCTGCCCACATAGTTGATGTGCTCATAGATTTCGTCCGACACTATCAGCACGTCGGGGTGCTTGGCAAGCACGGCCGCCAGTGCCTTGAGCTCGTCGCGGTTATATACGCTGCCGGTGGGGTTGCTGGGCGAGCACAGGATAATCATGCGCGTCTTGGGTGTGATGGCATTCTCAAGCTGCTCTGCCGTGATTTTGAAATCCTGGTCGATGCCAGCCGGCACAAGCACTTCCTTGCCACCTGCCAGTTTCACCATCTGCACATAGCTCACCCATGCCGGGGTGGGGATGATCACTTCGTCACCGGGATTGACCACAGCCATCACCACGTTGCACAGCTCATGCTTGGCTCCGTTGCCCACCACAATTTGTTCGGGCGCGTAGTCAACGCCGTTCTCTCCCTTGAGCTTGGCCGATATGGCTTTGCGCAGCGACAGGTAGCCTGGCACTGGCGTGTAGAACGAAAAGTTGTCGTCAATAGCCTTTTTGGCGGCTTCTTTGATGTGGTCGGGCGTGAAGAAGTCGGGCTCTCCCACCGAAAGGTTGATTACATCGATGCCTTGTGCCTTAAGCTCGTTGCTCTTTTGCGACATCGCAAGTGTGGCCGATGGTGCCATGGCTTGCAGCCTTTGTGAAATCTGATTCATAACGCTATTATTGTGTCTTGTGAGTGAATTGTTCAAAATGTGAATTTGTCGCATCGTGTGCCGTTCACCGTCAGCGACTTGATTAGTGGCACCAGGCGCCCGAAGTGGGGCGTGAGCGAGTGGGCTTTGAGGTGGTCCTCGCTTAGCCACGTCTCGCAAAACATCATTGCCCGTCGGTTGCTGAGGCTTTGCATCACGTCGTAGCCCATACAGCCGTCTTCGGCCAGTGTCTTGTCGGCCAGCTCGTGGGCAAGGGCTATCACTTGCTCTATGTCGGCGTCGGCCTTAACCTCGAAAAAGGAATTTAGTCTGATCATAGCCTGAAAAGTTTGCAACTTGAATAAATGCGGCAGCACTGCCGCTGGGCAATGCTGCCACAAAGTTACGTCGTTTGGGTCAACAAAACAACACTTGCCGTGCCTGCCGATGCCGCAATCGCCCTGACTGGGCAATAAATGAGTGGTGATTGCCGTATTATAATAAAGCAACAATGAAATCAATATCAATATGCGACGTGCAGACAGGGAAATAACCGAAATTTCCGAAATCCTTGATATTATCAGTCAGTGTGATGTGTGCCGCCTGGGCATCAACGACCCTGGTTCGGGCGTGCCTTATCTGTTGCCTCTCAACTTTGCTCATGAGGTTGAGGGCGATGGCACAATAGTGTTTTACTTTCATGGTGCAACTGAAGGCACCAAATACCGTTTGCTCGGCAGTGACCCGCATGTGGCGTTTGAGATGGACTGCCGCCACACGCTATATTCCGATGCGTCACGCGGCTATTGCACCATGGCCTATGCCAGTGTGGTGGGGCGGGGCGCTGTTGTTGAAATCGTCGACCGAGACCAGAAGGTGAGGGCTCTTCAGCTGATTGTGGATCATTACCACACCGACGGTTTTGCTTACAGTCAAGCAGCTGTCGACCGCACAAGGGTGCTGGCTCTGAGGGTGGAGTACATGACGGCCAAGGCTCGCCCGCTTCCCCGAAAATAAGTATGAAAAATCATAATTTGCAAGGCCGGTTATTCCTCTTTGGACTAATTGGCGTAATTTTGTGCCAAATTTTTACGCATTTATTTTGACTATGAGAAAAGATAGAATTTACGGACTGTTGAGCCTGGTAGCATGCTTTTTGATGATGGTTGCCGCCGCGGCTCAAAAAGACGGGAAAGTGCTAGGCTATGAAATGCGTGGCAATGCAGCCGACACGGTCCAAGCCCCGGCTGCGGTTGCCGACACTGTGCGCACTTTGCCCGACGGGTCTATTGTGGTCAATACCAGCCAGCTCGCTGCCGATGTGAAGGGATATGCCGGACAGGTGCCCCTTGAGGTCACCATCAAAGACGGCAAGGTGGACGGTGTGAAGGCTTTACCCAACAGCGAGACGCCTGGCTTCTTTAAGCGTGCGGCCGACAGCCTGCTCAATGCGTGGAACGGAATGCCGATTTCTGATGCGGCATCGTTCAGCGTAGATGCCGTGACTGGTGCCACCTATTCATCGCAAGCCATAATCACTAATGTGAAGCGTGGCTTGCAGTATGCTCAGAATTTGAGTCCTGCCGATGATGGCGTGGATTGGAGCGGACTGCTCTCTGCCAAATTCATTGCCGGACTCATTGTGGCTTTGATGGCTGCCATATTGCCGCTCTTTGTGAAAAACAAGATATACCGCACCGTTCAGCTTGTGCTCAACGTGGCTGTGCTGGGCTTGTGGTGCGGCGCCTTTGTGTCTTATTCGTCGCTCATGGGCTATGTGGCCGGAGGCCTCAGTCTGCCCTCGATGCTCATTCCGGCTGTGCTTCTTGTCACGGCATTCCTTTATCCGGCACTGCTCGGCAAAAAGTCGTACTATTGTGCCAACGTTTGCCCGTTTGGCTCGCTGCAGCAGCTTGCCTCAAAATGCAGCAGCCGCAAGATCAAGCTCTCGCCTGCAGTGTTGCACCGTCTAGACCAACTGCGTCGTGCATTGTGGATTGTGCTCATGATGTGTGTGTGGTGTGGCGTGTGGTTTGATTGGATGAACTATGAACTGTTCACAGCATTCATCTTCCAATCGGCCTCTTGGGCTGTGATAGCTGTGGCCGCGGCCATTGTGGTGCTGTCGGCTTTTGTGACGCGGCCTTACTGCAGGTTCATTTGCCCCACCGGCACACTGCTTAAAATCAGCCAAAACTCGAAATGAATCCGGCAACCGATAGTAAAAAACAATAATAGCATAGAGTATAGTTTATGAAGACAACTCCCTCGATTATTCTCAATGTAGTGCTTGCCGCTGCTCTTGCCGTGGTGAGCATTCAGTTGGCCAAGAGCCGCTCTGCCGGCGGCGCCGATGTCTCCGACACAACCGCCACGGCACAGACACAGGGCGAATTCAAGGAATTTGACCCGACCAAGGATTTCAGTGTCAATCCGTTTACCTTCTTCACTGGCAACGGGCTGCTTTTGGCTGCCGGCGACAGTGTGCGCAGCAATGCCATGACCATAGGTTGGGGCTCGCTTGGCAATATATGGGACAAAGGCACAAGCACAATCACAGTGTTTGTGGCTCAGCAGCGTTTCACCCATGGTTTCATGGAGCGCTCAAAGTATTTCACTGTGATGAGTTTCGACGATGCCCACAAGCAGGTGCTTGAATACATGGGCAGCCATAGCGGACGCGACGGCGACAAGGCGCAGGCTCTGGGCTTGCACACGCTCTACACCGAGCACGGCACACCGTACTATGCCGAAGCTTCTCAAGTGTTTGAGTGTGAGCTTATTTATCACACCCAACTCGATTCGGCCGCTTTTGGCGACCTTCCGCGCAACTTCTACAAGGACTACACTGCCGGCATTCACTCGGCCTACGTGGGCCGCATTGTGAAAGCTATGAAGAAATAGCATTTGCCGCAAGCGCATCCTTTGTGTGGGATGGCTTGCATGCAACAAAGAGGCAGGCAGCACCTTTGGCCAGTGGCCGATATGGTGCTGCCTGCCCTTTTATCAATTGTGTGATGCTCTATTTGTCGGGGAACTTTTGGGCCGCCACTTGCATCATGCGGCTCACGTCGAAGTAGAAGCCCTTCACGTTTTCCTTGCCGTCTTTGGCTTTGACGGCTATGTAGTCGATGTCGCCGTCAAGCTCCTGGTGGTCGGTGGCCACATAGCCCAGAAAATTCACAATGTTGTATTCGTGCTCGGGGCAGATAACCACCCACGGATCGTCCTTGGTGCCTTTGCCACTCGACATGATGGCTGCGATGAGGCGGTCGAGGCGGTATTGGCGGACTGCCGCGCGGGCATATTTTTTCTTCTCTTTGAGCACATAGATGTGGAATTTCATCTGGTCGAGGTCGAATATGTTGTCGTCGAGCGAAAGCTCGGCATACTTCTCGATGCTGTCGCATTCGGCGCGTGAGTGGGGCTGCTTGTAGTAGAGGCTTTCCACCACTTTGCCGTATTCCGACTGGCGGAACGGATTGTAGTCTTCCTGGAATATGTAGCCGTAATACAGGTCGCGGTAGGCTTCGAAGTTCATCACGGTGTCGTTGCTCTTGAACGACTGGATGAGCTTCGGATAATAGAACCGGGCTTTAGGGTCTTGGGTGATTTTCTTGATCTTGTCGAAGTCTACCTTTCGCACCTCAAATTTATTTTGCGCCTCAAGGCCCAAGGCGCAGCATGCCGCCACGCAGGCTATGAGTGATGTTATGATGATGTGTTGCAGTTTCATGCCGATATGTGTGTTGATGAAGTCTAAAATATGAATCCCTCGACGGCAATGCCAACCATGGCCACGGCCACAATCGCCTGCAGGGATTTTGCGCAAAAGTAGTGAATAAATGTGACACTCGGAAATTTGAGCCATTTGCCGTGTGGCGTCTTGCTGAATGCCATCTGGCCCATTATCGCGCCCATTACCACGCCCAGCATCATGATGCGGGCGCTTATCAGAATGCCCAACAGGCATCCGGCAATAGCGGCGATGCTGATGTAGTAGTTGCCTGTGCTGCGGCCGTCGGGCTCGCCTTTGGGCGACAGGTATTGCAGCCCCACGCACAGTGCCGTGGCCACTCCCCAAAACACAAACGTCTTTATGGGCAGATAGATGCTTGTGCTCCAATGAAGCAGGCACAGTGCCGCATAGGCGGGCACGGCTGCCGTGATCCAATGCTTCAGCAGGCACACTATGGCGCAGGCGGCACTAAGCACGCCCAGCACGAGCAATATCGATGAAAGTGTCATTGCGTTTTGTTGTATTCTGTTGTTGTCTATTGATTTTAACTGAGCTTTGTTTGCCGTTATTGTGCGGCTTAGCAACCTTTAACACATGATTCCGGAGCTTGGCGTGGTTCAGAACCACAGGAAAAAGTGCTGCAGCGGCAGTTTGGACTGTGCCACCACCACGCCTATCTTCTCGTTGGTGTAGGTGTGGCCGCCGGTGGCGTGGTCGCAACATTCCTTCCACAGTGCCGCCATGGGCTTGCTCTTGCTCAGGTTACGCATTATTATCACGGTGCCTTCGGCCTTGCCTATCAGGCTCAACAGATGTTCATGCAGCGCATCCTTGTCGGCTTCATCGGCCGGTACGTCGTTGACCAGCACAAACGGGGGCTCGTTGTCGTCGAGGCTTTTGCCGTATTCGTCTATGGCAGTTGCCAGGTTGTTGTAGCAGTCGATGTAGTCGAGGAATGGCTCCAGCACATGTCCCACCACGGGAAACCGCTCGAGGTGCGGCTCATACAGAAACAGGCGGCTGTTGGCCGAGACGCTCATCATGCTCACGGCCGAAATGCCGTAGTTCGTGCCCACCTGAAGGATGTGCTTTGGAGCAAAATGGTTGGTGATGCGGAAAAGCAGCTTGGCGTTTTTATACGAGATGATGCGCGGGTGTCTGAAGTAGCTCCGCGAGCTTTCAAGCACAGCCTTGCGCACGTCGTGCAGGTAGCCGTAGGAGTAGTAGGGCAGGCGCTCGCACAGCACATTCCGCACAAAGTTGAATGCAAATGGCGAGTGGATGCCGAATCCACGACTGCGGTGGTGGCGGCTCAAAGCGGTGCGGTACCGGTGCAGGCGTCCCATTGGTCAGGCTTTGGTCTCGGCTTCTTTCTTGCTACCCTTGCGGCGCATCGAGGCGAATGCCCCGGCGGCTATCAGCCCCACGAATATCGCGGCAATCGAGGCTTTTGCCACGTTGTCGGTGGTGTGCACCTCTTGCGGGTCGAATGTGAACACCACAGTGTGGTCTCCGGCGGGCAGACGCAGGGCGCGCAGCACGTAGTCAACCCGTCCTATCGGAGTTTCCTTGCCATCGATGGTGGCTGTCCATCCCCATGGGAAGTATATCTCGCTGAACACGGCCACGCCTCCCTTGGCACTGTGGGTGTGGTAGGTGAGCTTATTGGGGGCATAGGTGGTCTCGCGTATGGTGTCGCCTGGTTGCTTGGCCGATGCCTCTCCAAGGGCCTCCTTGAATTTGGCGTCGGCTACGGCATGGGTGGCAGGGTTGAACGTGTCGAGGAATTTCATCTCTTGGTCGGCTGTGGCCACATAGGTGAGCGAGTCGACAAACCATGCGTTGCCCATCGCGTCGGGGTTTTGCTGGGCAAGTGTGTCGCTGATGATGAACCAGCGTGTGTTGAGCATGTTGAATACCCGCATGTTGCCGTGCGAGAGCTGGCGCTCGATAAGATCATTGTAGCGTGTGAGCTTGGCGGCATGGTATCCGCCCACGGTCTTGTGGAAATATGAAGGCATTGCCTCTCCGAAGTGCTGCTGGTCGCACACGCGGTAGTTGAGGGTGGTGTCGGCAAGTATGGTTGCGTCGGCTGGCCGCTTGGTGAATGTGGCGGCGGGTTTCACGTCGAAGTGCGACACAAAGGTGTCTTTGTTGATGTAGCGCTTGTTGACGGCAAACATGTCGACGAGTACAAGCAGCGTCATTGCCACGCCTGCAATGGCTGGCGTGATTTTCTTTTTGGCGGCAAAGGCGTAGAGCAGGGCAAATGCCACTACTATGAAGCCGAGGCTGCGCCATGCGTCGCTGCTCACCAGCGAGTGGCGGATGGTGGCGATGGCCTCGCTCAGGCTGGGCACCTGCTGCAGTTGGCCGCTATTGATGTAGACTTCGGTTTCCTGCTGTGAGAATGTGCCGAAAATGCCTGGGAACAGTGCAAACACAAGGCACAGTGCGGCGCTCACGCCAAAGGCTGCCAGCATGGCGCGTTTGTGCTTGGCCATGAAGTCGCTCTCGCTTAGCACTTTTTGCAAAGCAAGAGCTGCGAGCAGCGGCATGGTGAGTTCGGCAATCACAAGTATGCTCGACACGGTGCGGAACTTGTTGTACATTGGGAAGTGGTCGATAAACAGGTCGGTCAGCCACATCATGTTGTGTCCCCACGACAGGAACACCGACAGCAGTGTCACAGCCAGGAGCGCCCATTTCACGGGACCCCTAACCACAAAGCAGCCGAGCAGGAACAGTGCAAAGATGATTGCGCCCACATACACGGGGCCGTTGGTCATCGGTTGGTCGCCGAAGTATTGTAGGAAGTATTGCAGGTTCTGCTGGTCTTGGTAATCAAGTTCACCGTTGCGCTCCATCTTTTTGGCCTTGGGTGTGTCGGCCAGGGTCATGGGCAGGTTGCTGCCGGCTTGTGGGCGCAGGCTAGCACCGCCTTTCACGTTAGGGGCAAGCAGGGTGAATGTCTCGTCGATGCCATAGCTCCACTGTGTGATGTATTCTTTGTCGAGTCCGCCGTTTTTCTGCACGTTCTGGCTTTGGCCTCCTTCGGCCTTGACGGGCGTCAGGTCGCTGTGGCCGCCGCGTATGGTCTCTTGCGAGTATTTGTAGGTGAGATAAAGGTTGGGCGCATTGGCTCCTGCGGCCAGGGCCGCAGCCACCAGCAGTGCGCCAGTGGCAATGCACCACTGTACCGTCTTTTTGTCGATGATGGCTTTTACCAGGAATGCTATTGCCAATGCCGCTACCACAAATAGCGAGTAGTAGGTCATTTGCACATGGTTCGACATCAGTTGCAAGGCAGCAAACAGTGCCGCCAGCGCTGCACCGCCCAGATAGTGGCCACGGTAGGCCCACACGATGCCGGCAATGGTGGGTGGAATGTAGGCAAGGGTGAGCAGTTTCCAAATGTGGCCGGCTCCTATGAGAATGAAGAAGTAGGACGAGAACCCGTAGGCAATGGCTCCTAGCAGTCCCACATACCACTTGACGTTGAACGCAAGCATGAGCAGATAAAATCCGAGCATGAGCACAAACACCCATCCCACGGGTTGTGGGAAGTGGAGGTTCCACACGTCGCCCACCCACGACAGCATGGAGCTGCTTTCGTAGCTGGGGCTTATCTGGAATGTGGGCATACCGCCAAACAAGGCATTGGTCCAGCGCGTCACTTCGCCGGTTGCTTCGGTGAATGCTTTGGCTTCCTGTCCGTTGGCTGCGCCTTGCACCACGTCGCTCTGGCGGAGCACGTCGCCGTTCACGTCGTTGGGGTAGAAGTAAATCCACGAGATTGCTGCAAAGGTGAGCACTGCAATCACAAAGGTGACTACTGAACGCAGTGTCACACGCCCGAAGAGGGTTTTGTCTAACTTGTTGTTATCGCTGTTTTTATCCATGATTATGTTGTTATCTGCAATTAAACGTGTAAAATTACACAAAATTACACAAACGATAAAATCAACCGTCGCTTCCCGCGGCTGATTGATGCCTTTAACATGTTGATCAACAGCAGTGTCGGCTGTTTGTGCTATAGTAATTCGAATTTTGCCGCATTGCTGTAGCCGTGGCACACGTCGGCCGAGTTTCCCATCTGGTTGGTGTGCATCACGGTGTTGCCCAGCTTCAATCCGTCGGCTGCGTTGTAGTGTGTGTGGCCGAATATCCATGCGTCGGCACCGCAAAGTCTCACGTAGTCTTCCATCGGAGCGATAAATGCCGACGTCAGCTCGTTGCCGCCGTAGCGAGGGTCTTCGACGTTGACTGGGCAGTGATGGGTCACCACCACCTTATGGCAGGCCGTGCAACGGTTAATTGCTTCGGTAAGCCAATCGCGGCAGCGCCGGTGCAGATCGGTACTGTCGTCGGCAGTGAGTTGCCGCCCCTTGTACACTATGCGGCTGTAGTCGGGCATGTGCAGCTGGGCTGCGGTGCGGCACTGCGGGTCGATTTCGCTCCATAGGGTGGTGCAGAGCAGAGTGGTGTGCCCGATGCTCACCGCCTTGTTGCAGCAGTAGCGCACTCCGGGTCTCAGCTCCAGGTCGAGACCGTCAATGGCCTCGGCCACGTCAAATCCGTCGTAGAATTCGTGGTTGCCGGGCACAATCACTGTCAGTTCAAAGTTATGCGAGCACCAGTCAAAAAACGGGTGCTTGCGCAGCTTGGGGCTGTTTAGCGTAATCATGTCGCCGGCTATTACCATAACCTGTGCTGCGGGTTGTGGCATGTGTTCGGCTATCCACCGCGAGTTGTCGCGGAATTCAAGGTGCAGGTCGCTCATGTATTGCACGGTGAGGGCCTTGTCGCTGTGTGTGGGTGTGTTCATTCGGTCTTGTCGGATGATTGGGCGACTGTGCATTTACCGCTGCGGGAAATGATGCAGGCCGCAAAAACAAAGAATGCGGGCACCACCGTGTGCGTCTCTGTGCATAGGGTGTGCCCGCGTTTTTTATGGGTGTTGCATTGAGGCAAATGCCGAGCGGCTTATTTGCTCTCTTCTGCCACTATCTTGCATATCTCAACCACTGTCTGCATGGCTTTTTCCATGGCTTGGATCGAAACATACTCATAACGGCCGTGCATGTTCATGCCGCCTGCGAATATGTTGGGGCAGGGCAGACCTTTGAACGAGAGCTGTGCGCCGTCGGTTCCGCCGCGAATGGGTTGCACCTTGGGCTTCACGCCGGCATTCTCCATTGCCAGCTTTGCCACATCTATGATGTGCATCACCGGCTCAATCTTTTCGCGCATGTTGTAGTACTGGTCTTTCAGCTCTATGGTTGCGCAGTCGGGGAACTCGCAGTTGATCTTGTGGCACAAGTGCTCAAGCTCGCGCTTGCGGCTCTCGAAGCGTGCGCGGTCGTGGTCGCGTATGATATAGGTGAGCGTGGTTTTCTCCACAGAACCTTCCCAACCTATCAGGTGGTAGAAGCCCTCGTAGCCTTCGGTGTGTTCGGGCGTCTCCCAGCGTGGCAGCATTATGGCAAACTGGTTGGCCACACGCAGCGAGTTGAGCATCTTGTGCTTAGCGGCTCCGGGATGCACATTCAGTCCTTTGAAAGTGACTTTGGCCACGGCGGCGTTAAAGTTCTCATATTCAAGCTCGCCTTCGGCCCCGCCGTCCATCGTATAGGCCCAGTCGGCTCCGAATTTCTCCACGTCGAAATGGTGCGCGCCCAAACCTATTTCCTCGTCGGGGTTGAAACCGATGCGTATGTCGCCGTGCTTCACATCAGGATGCTGCTGGAACCATTCCACGGCGCTCACAATCTCGGCTATGCCAGCCTTGTCGTCGGCGCCGAGCAGCGTGTTGCCGTCGGTCACTATTATCTGCTGGCCCACAAAGTCGTTGAGCTCGGGGAATTGGTTTGGACTCAATACAATGCCGCTCTGCTCATTGAGCACCACATCGCCGCCTTTGTAGTCCACAATGCGTGGCTTCACGTCGTGCCCGCTCATGTCGGGGGCTGTGTCCATGTGGGCAATGAACCCCACAGTGGGCACCTTGCCTTCGCAGTTGCCCGGCAAAGTGGCAAAGAGGTAGCCGTTGTCGTCGAGGGTGACGTCGCTCAGGCCCATCTCCACGAGGTCCTTATACAGTTCTTTTGCAAACACCATCTGACCTGGGGTGGACGGCGTAAGGTTGGTGAGCTCGTCACTTTGAGTGTCGAACTTCACATACTTGAGAAATCTGTCAACTAAACTCATAGTTCTTAAAGTGTGTTATGGCGGCTCACTGCAAGGTGGGCCGTGGTTGTTGAAGTTGTCTTTTTTATGCTCGGGCGGCACGGGAGGGCTTTTTCAGCCACGGGAAAACAGGGGTGCCGCGCTATATGCAAAGTTACAACCTTTGTCACTAACCACCAAATATATATTGAGTGCACATAACTGCCAGGCACGTGATGCGTGTGTCTGCGGATGCGGGTTTTGGATTTTTTTCGTAACTTCGCCATAATGATAAATGCTTTATCCATATGGGAAAGATTTTAGACTTGGCCGTAATGGTAATAATGACGGCGGTATCGGCCCATGCGGGCACTGTGAGCAACGACTATTTCTCCCTGACGACACCCGACGACAGCTGGTTGATCACCACCGACCCCTCGATGCGTGCCATTGGCACCCGCGTGATGCTGCAGCGCGGCAGCAGCCGTGGCATCAGCGAGCTTGCGCGCATCGACGTGATTGCCGCCCCGTTTGCCCCTGATGCCTATCTCGAGAGCCAGGCATCGGGCAGGCGTGACCCGTTCTGCCGTGAGGCCGAGAACTTCTCGGCTGTCACCGACACCACTTTTGCCGGATGCCCGGCCAAGCGCCTGACGTTCACAAAACGTGGCCACGGCGACACCTACCGCTGCACAGCCATAGCCCTTAATGCCGGATTCAACACTTTCTATGTGGTGACCGGACACCGCAGCTCGGTGCCCAATGTGGTGGAGGCTGTGGCAGGTGAGCTTAAGTTCAGGTGTGACACCTCGCGGCTGGTCACCATCGGGCAGTATGTGCGTGCCGCCAAGGGTGTGCTGGCAAAGCACAATATGCAGATTGCCGACAACGAGTATCTCGACAATGCCGAGATGACCGACTCGGCCACTGTGGAACTTGAAGTGATGATACCCTATCTCACGCGCCAAAGCGTGAACGTGACTGCCTTCGTGCAACAGATGCGCGAGCGCTGGTTCTCTACCCTGCCTGCCGCCTACAAGCTTAACCGGCTCATTGCTGCCGCCATCGACAGCCGTAAGCGGTTGCGCTACGTCTACACCGATAGCCGTGGTGGCGAAATAGGCACAATGCTCATCTATCCGCAGGAATATGAGGCTATTGTCGGTGATGTAAATAACAAACAAGCAAAATAAGCAAAATAAGTGATATCAACATAACATACGCAATGGTAAAAGTAAACGACATAGTGCGCTTCCTCAACGATGTAGGGGGTGGACGCGTGACTCGGGTCGACGGCAATATGGCCTATGTGGAAGACTCCGACGGCTTTGAGCGGCCCGTGCTTGTCCGAGAAGTGGTAGTGGTTGGGGCTGAGGCTCAAAAGGCTAGCTCCTATGAGCGCAAGCCTCAGGTGAAAAGCAAACTCGTGGAGCCCGACAAGCCTGCCGAGAAGAAACCGCAGATAGTGGAAACCGACGAACCAGTGGTGGAAACTGCAGGCGGCGACCGGCTCAACATAGTGCTTGCCTATGAGGCACGTGAGCTGAAGCACTTGAGTACCACCACGTTTTATGCTACGCTGGTCAACGACAGCAACTATTTCCTGTATGCCTCCTACATGACGCGTGGCGACGACGATGCCGTGTGGACCACCCGATGGGCAGGAGCCGTGGAGCCAAACTTCCAGGTCGAGCTCGAGGAGTTTGGACACGAAGACCTGAACTCGCTCACCCATGTGGCGGTGCAGTATGTGGCTTTCAAGCAAGGACGCGGCTTCAAACTTAAGAATCCGGCACTTGTGGAGCAACGACTCGATGTGACCAAGTTCTACAAGCTGCACAGTTTCCACGACAACGAATACTTCGATGTGCCCGTCATTGCACTCAACATCACGCGCAACGACTTGCCGGCTCGCCAACTCACCATCGACAGCAGCGAAATCGAGCGTGCCATACGCAGCAAGCGGGCGGCCGATGAGCGACCCAAATCGCAGCCGGTGAAGCGTCATGAACGACGCGACCCGCTTAGCGGTGCCATTGTGCTCGACTTGCACATCAGTGCTCTGCTCGACGACACCACAGGCCTCTCAAACTCCGACATGCTGCGTTACCAACTCGACAAGTTCCGCGAGACAATGGATGCCAACATCAACCATCCGGGTCAACGCATAGTGTTCATTCACGGCAAGGGCGAGGGAGTGCTTCGCAATGCCTTGTTGCAAGAACTAAAGCGCCGGTATCCGCGTTGTCTGTCGCAAGACGCCAGCTTCCGTGAGTATGGCTATGGAGCCACTCAGGTAACAATTCACAAGTAGTGTATCAATAATCATTAGCGACTGCAAGACAATGATCTTTTGGTTTTCAGGCACAGGCAACAGCCGTTGGGCCGCACGGCGACTCGGCGAAATCATCGGTGACGACCGCCTTGTGGCCATAGCCGATTATCCGGCTGGCAGCGACTGCTCTTTCACCTTGGCCCGGCACGAGCGGGTGGGCTTTGTGTTTCCTACCTATTCATGGGGGCCGGCTCCCGTTGTGGCCCGATTTGTGAGCCGCTTGACGCTTGACGGCTATAAAGCCGCCGACAACTACTGCTACGCCCTCACCACCTGTGGCGACGACGTGGGGCTCTCGGTGCAAATCATGACTCACGCAATGCAGCCGACACTGCATCTTGATGCAATGTTCTCGCTACAGATGCCCAACAACTATGTGTGCCTTCCGGGTTTTGACACCGATCCGGCCGATGTGGAAAAATCAAAGCTCACCGAGGCGCAGATCAGCATAGACACAATCGCCGGGATGATAGCCGAGCGCAGGTGTGTGACCGATGTCGTCACGGGCGGCATGTCATGGCTTAAGTCGCGTGTGATATATCCGCTGTTCAAGCGTTTGTGGATGTCTCCCAAGCCGTTTCATGTGCGCCCGTCGGCATGCACGCGCTGTGGGCGTTGTGTGAGGTTGTGCCCCTTGCACAATGTGGAATTGGCTGCCGACGGACTGCCACAATGGTCGGGCAATTGTGCCATGTGCCTTGCGTGCTACCACCACTGCCCGGTGCATGCCGTGGAGTACGGGCGCTCCACACGCCGTAAGCACCAGTATCACTGTCCGCTCCACGAAGCCGACAGCCACAGGTTACGATAAATTTGACCATTTGCCGCAATAAGGCTAAATTTGCACATATAATATTTTTCGTCATATATAGATAAATGGAAAACAAACGCATCACCATAGCCATCGACGGGTTTTCGTCGACAGGCAAAAGTACTATGGCCAAGGCATTGGCAAAACGCATCGGATATGCCTACATCGACACCGGTGCCATGTACAGGGCAGTGACACTCTACTGTCTAGACCATGGCCTGATTGACGGCGACAACGTCGACGAGCAAGCGTTGCAACAACAAATGCCGCAGGTGAAAATCTCGTTTGGCGTCGACCCCGCCGACGGTCACTCGGTGACACTGCTCAATGGTCGCAACGTGGAGAGCGAGATACGCTCGATGCGCGTCTCGGGCAAGGTGAGCCTGATTGCCGCCATAGGTTTTGTGCGAAAGGCGTTGGTGAGCCAGCAGCAAGCCATGGGCCGCGACAAGGGCATAGTGATGGACGGCCGCGACATAGGCACGGCGGTGTTTCCCGACGCCGAACTCAAGATATTCGTAACGGCTTCGGCCGAGACGCGTGCCCTCCGCCGATTCGATGAGCTTCGCGGCAAGGGCGACACATCGGTCACCTTCGACGATGTGCTGCACAACGTCACTGAGCGCGACCGCATCGACACCACCCGCAAGGAAAGTCCCTTGTGCCAGGCTCCCGATGCCGTGGTGCTCGACAATTCGCACATCTCAATCGACGAGCAGAACGCATGGCTCTTGCAGCAGTTCGACAACGCATTGAAAAAACAACACTAATAAGCACCCGCTATGGCAATAATAGAAATCGACAAGGCGTCGGGCTTCTGTTTCGGGGTCACCACTGCCATTCGCAAGGCCGAGGAGGAACTCAACAGGAGTGGCCACTTGTATTGTCTGGGCGACATCGTGCACAACAGCAACGAGGTGGAGCGGCTCGAAAGCAACGGCCTGGTGACCATCACCCACGACCAGCTGCGCTGCCTGCGTGGGGTGAATGTGCTTTTGAGGGCGCATGGTGAGCCCCCCGAGACCTATGAGGTGGCACGGCGCAACGACATTCACATCATCGATGCCACTTGCCCGGTGGTGCTCAAGCTCCAACAGCGCATCAAAGCCAGTTTCGATGAGGCATTGAGTAGCGGCCGTGATGCCCAGGTGGTGATTTACGGCAAGCGCGGCCATGCCGAGGTGAATGGTCTTGTGGGTCAGACGCGGGGAACGGCCATAGTGATTGAAAGCGTAGATGAAATTGACCGTATCGACTATTCCCGCGACGTATATCTCTATTCGCAGACCACAAAGTCGCTCGAGGGCTTCAAGCAAATAGTTGGCGAGATTCGCCGGCGCATCAAGCCTGGCGTGCAGTTCCAGAGTTTCGATACCATTTGCCGCTCTGTGGCCAACCGCATCCCCCAAATCAGGGAATTTGCCTCACAACACCAGCTCATCCTGTTTGTGTGTGGCAAGAAGAGCAGCAATGGGCGCATCCTCTTTGCCCAGTGCCACGACGCCAACTCCGACTCGCACCTGATAACGTCAGAGACTGAAATCGACAACAGCTGGCTTGAAGGCCGCCAGCGCATAGGAATATGCGGTGCCACGTCGACGCCCATGTGGCTCATGAACCGCGTGCGCGACTACGTGGACAGCGTAGTAAACAGCCATCAATAATACATCACTGATTATAACCATGGTCACACGCCGCCGACTCCTCATAGTGATAGCATTGCTTGTGGTGATTGATATTGCCACGGCACTTCTCTATGTGGCAAGTCACTTGAATTCCGACGGCAAGTATGTGGGCGCTTTCGCTGATGCCGACAGTGCCGCGTTGCAAGCCGACACGCTCCCGTCGGCGGTGGCCAGTGTGAAGTTTGCCCCGATTCGCGACGAGGTGGTCTACTACGTGTCGGCTTCATCATTGCCCACAACAGCCCGTGGCGGCAACCACTTCACCTGTGTCAAGCAGGTGAAGCTCAAGATGCCGCACTCGGTCAATGGCTCAACGGCTATCGACGACCTCAAGACGGCTATCCTGACAAAGGCTTTCGGCTCGGGACATGGTGATGAGACCCGCTCTGTGAATGCTTTTGTCGACAATCCGGAGTTCAACATGGGCGGCAATTCCGATTACCGCATATCGCCTGACCCGGTGGCTACCCAGCGGTTTTACGGCCGCGAGCACAGGGTGAAGGCTTTTCCCTACTTGTCAAGCGAGCGGTTGCTTGAATATGAGGTCTATGCATTCGTCTACGACGGACATTCGCGCATCGAGCGAGTGGGATTTGTAATCTACGACTGCCTGCGCCGACGTGTGCTAAAACCTGCCGACGTGCTCAACATTGCCGATGCCGAGGGGGCGGCTGCACTGCTGAAAGCAGTCAACAAGCGTATCGATTTCATTGCCCGCCGCGACAAGCAACTTCTTAGGCATGCCACTTCGCTCAATGCCGAGGTGGCTGTGGAGAGGGGCGGCATAAAGCTTGTGTTCCCGGCTGGCGCAGTTGCCGATGCTGAGAGCGGTGTGACCAATGTGTTCTTGCCATACGACTCTTGCCGGGCTTTGCTCACAGCCGAGTTCAGGCAGATGCTTGCGACCGACGGCAACTATAGGCGCTATAAGGCGATTAAGTTCTAACACACATCGATGGCTATGCCGCTCATTCTCTGCATCGCCTCGCAAAACCAATGAACAAAAAAATATGAATTTGTCAGCACAAGAATTCGACGCATTGCACCGCTTGCTCGATTCGGAATCGGAGCGCATCAACAGCACCGACTTCATAGCCAACGACCCCGTGCAGTTCCCGCGTCGGTTCTCTGACTTGCGCGATATCGAGATTGTGTCGCTGCTCTCGGCCACCATTGCCTGGGGCAACCGCAAGATGATTTGCCGCAATTGCGAGAAAATGCTTGCCCTGATGGAAGGTGACCCCTATGGCTATGTGGCCGATGGCGCATATGAGCAGTTGCCCGACCAGCTGAACATTCACCGCACTTTCTTTGGCCGCAATTTCAAGCATTTCTTGCGCGGGTTGCGGCGCATTTACCGACGCTATGGCTCAATCAACGATTTTGCCGAGGCTAATGCCGTGGGCGCTACCGAGGCTCCTGCTTGGCGGCTAGTGGAACTTATGCTTGGTGAGCTGCGTGAGGCCAATGGAGGTGTGAACGACTCGCGTTGCCTGCCGTTGCAGCTCAAAAGCACTGCACTGAAGCGTGTCAACATGGCATTGCGCTGGCTTGTGCGCAACGACGGCATCGTGGACATGGGAGTGTGGACGGCAATACGCCCGAGCCAGCTCTTCATTCCGCTTGATGTGCATGTGGGCGATACCGCCCGGGCTCTTGGCCTTATTGACCGCCGCGCCAATGACCGCCGCACGGTGGTAGACCTCACTGCCACGCTGCGAAGCATGCGCCCATCCGACCCGGTTGTCTATGATTTTGCCCTGTTTGGCCTAGGCATAGGCGACAAGTACCTGCATCCTGTGGTGGCAGAGCCGTCGGTCTAATCCGGAATTGTGCGTTTCGGCATTGGATCCGGTATGCAAAAAAGAGAGCCGGCCGCATGCTTGCGGCCGGCTCGAAAGTCTTGTGTGCGTGTGGCTACGGTGTCAAAGCACAAACCATGTGCTGGTGTCGTAGCGGGGCAAGGCATACACTTGCACGTCGCGGTCACGCTGGTCAACTCTGTTGCTTGCATCGCCCACGGTCACGCCGATTCCCGTCAATGCGTCGGTCATGGCCTTCACGGCAATCTCGGGCTTGTTGTTGTCGTTGCTCAAGTGGCATAGGAACACATATTTCAGCTCGTCGCTGAAGTGGCTTGCCACAAAGTTGGCCGCCATCACATTGTCGAGGTGCCCCTTGGTGCTGCGCACGCGGTTTTTGAGATACTCGGGATAGCGTCCGCCGTCGAGCATGGCGCGGTCGTAGTTGCTCTCAATCATCAGAAACTGTGCCTGTGCCATGTAGTGCTCGGCGCGCAGTGTGATTTCGCCCATGTCGGTGGCCACCACGAAGCGTCTGCCGCAAGCCTCGATCATAAATCCCATGTTGTCGGTGGCGTCGTGTGACACCTCGAAGGCTGTGAACTTGAAATCGCCGATTTTAAACGGCGTCTCTTTATACACTTGCTCGTGATATTCCTGAATTCGGCGCGATATGCAGTGGTGGCGCAGCATGCCGGTCATCAGGCGCGGGGTGCAGTAGATGCGCAGGTGCTTGAGCTTGCGCACTAGTGTGTAGGCATAGCGTATGTGGTCGGCGTGGTCGTGCGTGAGCACTATTCCCTTTATCATTTTAGGCGTCACCCCGTTGCGGCGCAGCGAGTCGAGCACGTGCACCGGGTCCACTCCGGCGTCGATCAGCACGCCGCCGTCTTTGTTGCCCAAATATGAGCAGTTGCCGCTGCTTCCGCTGCCGAAGCTCACGAAGTTGAGCCCGCTCCATCCGTTGCTTGGCTTGGATGTGGCGGGTGTGGCCTCGCTTGGCTCCTCTGCGGTGGCTTGGGTGTCGAAGTCTATCGACAGCTGTTTTGGACTGCCGCTCTTGGGCAGTGTTGTATCATGTGGTGTATTCATTTTCTCATTTGTAGAGCAAGAATATTGTGGGCACCTTGTTCAGGTCTGGGGCGTTTTTGGCCCATTCCCTGATGTCTCGCGTCACAATGCTCTCGCGCTCGCCGGTGATGTCGGTGGCCACACACAGTTTAAGCACCGTAGGCAGCGACTTGGCCATTTCGGCCAGTAGCGCATTGTTGCGGTAGGGTGTTTCGATGAAAATCTGTGTCTGGTTTTCCTTGACGATGCGCCGCTCCATCTCCTTGAATTTGCGGGCGCGCTCGGCGGCTTCTATTGGCAGATAACCCAAGAAGGCAAAACTCTGGCCGTTGAAACCCGATCCCATCAGACCCATCAGTATGCTCGACGGCCCCACGAGTGGACGCACCTTGAATCCGCGTCGTTGTGCAATGGCCACCACGTCGGCGCCGGGATCGGCTATTGCCGGGCATCCGGCTTCGGATATCACTCCCACGGCGTTGCCTTGGGCCAAGGGGTCGAGATATGCTCCTATTTCATTTAGATTGGTGTGGCGGTTGAGCTCAAAGAACGTGAGCGAGTCGATGTCGATGTCGCGATTGCATTTTTTCAGGAACCGTCGTGCCGAGCGCACGTTTTCTACTATGAAATATCGCAACTCGCTCACCAGCTTTATGTTGTAAGCCGGTAGCACATTGTTCAAATCCACATCGCTCAGTTGGACTGGTATGAGGTATAGTGCCTTTTCTGCCATATTAGCGCAAAGTTACTACGTTTTGCGCTAAATAGGAAACTCCTTGAGTCATTTCGCATTTATTAGCACATGTGCCAATATTGGGTGGCGATAATGGGTGGCGGTTGACATAAAATTGCTATCTTTACGCACTTAAAATCTCAAATTATCATAATAAACTGGATTAAGCTATGAACCGAATCGTGTTATCAATAATGATTGTGTTTGCCGCATTGCATTGCCAGGCGGCCAACTACATTCGCGTCAATCAAATCGGCTACCTCGAACGCGACGTCAAGGTGGCAGTGCTGCTGTTGCCCGACGGAGGCAAGGTCGACCGCTTCAGCGTCACCGAGGCCACCAGCGGCAAGAGTGTCACGCTCAAGGCGGTGCGCACCACCGGAAGCCTTGGGTCAATGGCAATGACTGCCCGTCTCGATTTCTCGCAGGTAACCACTCCGGGCACTTACTATATCACGGCTGCCGGAGCACGTTCGGCCACGTTCCGCATTGGCAACGATGTCTACCGTGGCGCGCAGGAAATCCCGCTCTACTATATGCGCCAGCAGCGATGTGGGTGGAACCCGTTTCTGCGCGACTCGTGCCACACGCTCGACGGTCGCCTGCAGCTTAGCGACGTGCGCGACGGCGAGCGTGTCGACGTGACGGGCGGCTGGCACGATGCGAGCGACTATTTGCAATATCTCACCACGTCGGCCAATGCGGTGTATCAGTTGCTGTTTGCCTATGAGCAGAATCCGGCCGTGTGGGCCGATGCCTATGATGCGCGTGGCGAAAAAGGGCCTAATGGCATCCCCGACATCCTTGATGAGGCTCGATGGGGACTTGAGTGGCTGATGAAAATGAATCCTGACGATTCCACTTACTATAATCAGATTGCCGATGACCGTGACCATGCCTGGACGGGACTGCCCAACGAGCAGAACACCGACTATGGGTGGGGCGCGGGAAAGGAGCGTCCGGTGTATCCATGTCTGGGACATCCTGCCGGCTTGCGCCAATACAAGAACCGCAGCCGTGGTCTGGCATCGTCGGTGGCAAAGTTCGGTTCGGCTTTCTCGCTCGGTGCCAAGGTGCTTGCGCAGTTCGACGCTGAGTTTGCGTCACGTATCGGGCGCAAGGCCGCAGTGGCCTATTCAGTGGCAAAGGCAAATCCGGGTAACTGCCAGACGGTGAGCACCGTGTCGCCCTATTTTTATGAGGAAGACAACTGGACCGACGATCTTGAGCTTGCTGCTGCCACTTTGGCTGCTACCGGGAACGATGTCTCGCTTATGGGTGAGGCTGTGGAATGGGAGCGGCAAGAGCCTGTAACCCCATGGATGGGTGCCGATAGTGCTCGTCACTATCAGTGGTATCCGTTTGTGAACCTTGGCCATGCGGTGATAGCCATGCACGGCAATGACCGTCAGCGTAGCGAGGCCCTGCTCAACATGCGCTCAGGCTTGCAGCGTGTGGCCGACCGTGCCCGCCGCAATGCGGCTTTCATGAATGGGGTGCCGTTTGTGTGGTGCAGCAACAATCTCACCGTGGCTTTTGTGACACAGGCCATGCTCTATCGCAAGCTCTCGGGCGACACGCAGTTCCAGGAGATAGAGACGGCCATGCGTGACTGGCTTTTTGGCTGTAACCCGTGGGGCAAATGCATGATAGTGGGGTTGCCGTCCAATGGCGACTATCCGCGCGACACACACTCAATGCTAAGCAACCGCTATGGCTACCCAATCACCGGCGGCTTGGTCGACGGGCCTGTGTCGGAAGCGATATTCCGGTCGCTCAAGGGCGTGACTCTGCGCAATGCTGACCGCTATGCGCCGTTCCAGAGCAATATGGCCGTGTATCACGACGACTATTGCGACTACAGCACCAACGAGCCCACCATGGACGGTACGGCATCTACCGCCTGGATGCTCGGGGAACTTGCCGGTACACACTGAGGCACGAATCGCATATGACTGAACAACTGAACAAAAAATTATAAACATCGATAGAAAAATGAACTTTACCAAACAATTGCTTATCGTAATGGCTCTGTTCCTGGCCGCACCGGCCGCAATGGCGCAGCGCTATGTTACTGACTCGTGTCTTGTGAATGGACTCATGCGGCGTTATAAGGTGTATCTGCCTGCCGGAATCAAACCCGGTGCACCGCTCGTGGTGTGCATGCATGGCTATGGCTCGTGGGCCAAGCCAAGCCGCTACGACCTCGACCCTGTGGCCGACCGTGAGGGCTTTGCCGTGTGCTATCCCTGCGGTGTGCGCGACACCACAGGCAAGTGGGGCTGGAATGTGAAGTATCCGAGCCAGGCCGCTCTGCGCAACAATGAGGTTGACGACGTGGTGGCTATCACACAGCATGTGCAGCGCCAGTTCAACTTGAGCACGGTCAATACTTTTGCCACCGGCATGAGCAACGGCGGCGATATGTGCTATGCGCTTGCCTATAGCGGCACCATGGTGTTCAGTGCTTACGGGTCGGTGGCTGGTCAGACGCAGAAGTGGCTCTACGACGGTCCCACGGCTCCACGCCCTGTACCGTTTCTCGAAATACACGGCACTGCCGACAAGGTGAGCGTGTGGGATGGTGATGTGGCTGGCGCTACGGGATGGAACCCCTATATATCGGTGCCTATGAGTGTGGGCTACTGGGTGGCTCGCGACCGTTGCTCGTCGGTTGTTGCCGACACCATTCCAAGCAAGCAGGGCAGCAAGGGACACATGACAATCCGCTATAAGTATTCGGGTGGCCTTGGCGGCACTCAGGTGTGGTGGTATAAGGTGATTGGTGCTCCTCACAGCTGGCATGCCAAGGACCTCAATACCGGTGAGGAGGTGTGGGGCTTCTTCAAGCAATTCCTCAAATGATTGTGGCATGAATGCACTTTAGTGTTGCGCATAAAACAAGCCGCGTCATATATCATCCACTCTCGCAGAAAGGTGGTGGATATATGACGCGGCTGTTTGTTTTTACCTCGGTGAATCGCAACCCGTGCATCAAGCATTGTGCAGCACTGTCCGTAGTAAGGAGCAGACTATGACAATGGTGATGACGCTGAGGGTTACGGCAAAGGCTATGTTACCCACAGTGATCACACCAAAATTCTTGTGAAGCACTACCATTGTCCATCCCAAAGCGCACACTATAATCATCAGAATGTAGCACAGTGTGCCCATCAGTCCCGCTCCCTGTACTCGCCTTTCCGGAAGACGGTTGAGCACGCGTCGGGTGAACCATGGGTTGGTTGTCGCCTGGGCTGATGTCGCTTTCAGTTTTGATGCGAGATCCAGCTCGGTGGGGTCGTTGTGTGGCTTGTGAAGTGTCATAGGGCTAATTGCTTTTTGCTGTTTTTATCTGTGAATGCGCTGTCTCTTTCGGCTACCTGCTTCATTTTTACCTTGGCGCGGTGCAGGTGCGATTTCACCGTGCCTGTGGGTGTTTGCATGATTTTTGCGATTTTCGCAATGGGGCAGTCTTCGATGTAAAATAGTGTTACGGCGGTTCGCTCGGGCGGTGTCAAGCTACGCATCAGTGTTTCGGCATCGGTGCGTGCATCGGTTCTGGCCTCGCTGTCATCGGCAGTCAGGCGGCGTGCTGTGTCGGTTCCGGCTTCTTCGCACTCTTCGTGCCTGCGCCTCATTTCGCTGTAGAACTCGTTGTATCCAATGCGGTACAGCCATGTGCCAAATCCCGACAGCCCCTTGAAACTGCGCAGATTTAAGTAAGCCTTTATGAAGGTCTCTTGTGCGAGGTCGTCGCTTAGCGCCTCGTTGCCGAGTGTGAGATTCAGGAAAAAGCGCCGCAGGCGCATTTGATAAGCTTCCACAAGCTTTCCAAAAGCCCGGCGGTCGTCGCTGATTGCGCATAGCGATATCAGCCTCAGTTCTTCAATTTTGCTCAGCATGCCTTCTGCGGTGATTGGCTATTGTTGCTGTGAGTCGTCGGTTGGTGCCGAAGCGGTTGTGCCTGGCTCTGATGGCTGTGCGGGCGCTTGCTGTGATGCAAGCTGTTGCTGAGGTGTGGGCGGTTGCGGCGGTGTGGGCCTGTAGGGTGCGGCGTTGCGCTGGTTCTGGTAAGTGAAGAATGCTTGCGCCAGTCCGTAGAGCAGTATGGCTGAGCACAGGACTGCCATGCTAGTGCCGTCTATGCTAAGGAAAAAGCAAACAAGCACGAATCCGGCTATTATAATCATAATGCTTCGCTTGTAGGCATTCCAGTTGAGTGGGCCGCCCGCTGCGGGCCGTGCACTTTCGGCAAAGTTTCCTGTGGCTGGATGTGGCTGAACTTTATGACTTGCTGGTGTGTCCCACAGGTTGGGGACGTGGTCTTGCAAAGTGAGCCTCTGGCTACCGGTTATTTCGGGCGGGAGCTGGTAGTTCTTGTCGATAGCCTTTTCAATCATTCGGTATTTGGCACGGCGCTGCAGATAGGCAAACAACGCTACGATAAACACAATGAGCACGAATGCCGTGAATATGAAAAATACATTCATCTTTATCATCCGGCTTTCTGACTCTACTTGTGCTATACGATACATATTGTAGCCGTTGTCGTTGTCGTCGATGGTAGAGCTTTCGCTACCGTTTTCCTGCCGGATCTCGCTCTCACCGTTGTATACGGTGTCGTTGAACTTGCTCTTTATAGCCTCGTCGATTGCCTTTCCTCCTACCAAGCGCACGGTGTCGGCACCCACGACCACGGTGGTAGTGTCGCCTTTGGTCGTTATCTGAGGCTTGGCGTTGGCCTCGCTTGGAGCCGCGGCAATCATTGCGGCAGCGAGTAGTGGTAAAATGTGGAGTCTGTTCATAATTACTTATGCATTTTTATTGTTTTGTAATCGTGTTGTCATGCATTTGACGCACACGGGTGGCAATGCGGTTGCAGCCGCGGGAATATTTTTTTTCAATTCCATGCCCGGCTTTGGCTTATTCTCTCAAAGATACTATCTTTGTGGTGTATCAGCAACATGAACTGGATTTAATTCACTTATCACATAACATTAACACTTACACAATGACAAGAAAACTACTGCTAGCGGCGCTGCTGGCATTTACGGCTTTCGGCACCCTGTGCGGTCGGGCCGAAGAGGCTCAGAAGCGCGAGATGCGCACGGCGTGGATAGCCACTGTGGCCAATATCGACTGGCCTCAGACTAAGGGCACCGGCGCAACAGTGATAGCCAAGCAAAAGGCTGAGCTGCTCAACTACATTGACGGCTTTCACCGAATCAACATGAATGCCGTCTGCCTTCAGGTGCGCCCTATGGCCGACGCCTTGTATAAATCGAGTTATGAGCCGTGGTCGGCCTACATCACCGGCACACGCGGCAAGGATCCTGGATGGGATCCTATGGAATATGCCGTAGCCGAGTGTCACAAGCGCGGCATGGAGTTCCATGCCTGGGTGAATCCTTACCGTTTCAGCAAGAAGGGCGGGACCGACAACACCACTGAGCAAGACGAGGCTGTGAAGGCCTCGGGTGTGCTTATCGACAATAATGGTGACCAAGTGTTCAATCCGGCTCTTGAGTCCTCGCGCAAGCGTGTGGTCGACGTGTGCCGCGAGATGATTACCAACTACGACATCGACGGCATCATCTTCGACGACTATTTCTATCCCGGTGCGGGGCTCGCCACCGACTCGTCGGCCCCCGACTATGAGCTGTGGAAGAGTAGTGGCACCTCAATGTCGATTTCTGACTGGCGCCGTGCCAATGTTAACCTCATGGTGCGCGAGGTCTACGACATGGTGCAGGCCACAAAGCCCTATGTGAAGTTCTGGATTGGTCCTGCCGGTGTGGCAGGAACGGCTTCCACTTCGGCCTCAAAGCACAATGTGGATCCCTGTCCCACGGGCAGCGACTGGCAGTACAGCACTATCTACAGCGATCCGCTTGCCTGGCTCGAGGAGGGCACAATCGACATCATCTCGCCGCAGCTCTACTGGAAGACCACCCACAAGACCAATGCCTTTGGCCCGCTCACCAAGTGGTGGAGCTATGTGGCTCACCACTTTGGACGTCATCACTATGCGAGCCACAACATATATTTCATGTCGAGCACCAACACCCAATCGGACTGGGACGAAGTGATAAAGCAAATCGACTTGTCGCGCCAGTATAATGAGGACAATGCCCCAGGTGTGAATTTCTATTCGGCAAAATATATCAACGGCCCCACGTGCAAGGGTTTTGGTGATTATCTGAAGGCCAACCGCTTTCAGCACCAAGCTATCATACCGGCCCTGACGTGGAAGGAAAAGACGAGCTACAACGCGCCTGCCGGCCTGAAACTCAGCGGCAGCACGCTCTCGTGGATGGGCATCGACAAGGCGCTGATGAAATATGCCGTGTATGCAATTCCCGACGGGGTGTCGCCCGATGATATCGCAAGCACCAAGTTTGCCGGCATCAAGAGCGATTACCTTGTGGCGCTCACTTATGAGCCGTCGTATGCGCTTCCCGACAGTCTTGCCACAGGCTACTGGTATGCGGTGAGTGTGGTCGACGGGTGGAACAATGAATTTGATCCGGCCTATCTCAACGCCCCTGCCGGCGAATCGGAGGCCGTTGTGCCCATATCGCCTGTAGGCGGAGCCAAGGCTCAGTGGCAGCAGGTGTTCAAGTGGTCGGCTACTGAGCAACCAGCCACGTTCCGCATTCAAGTGGCCAGCGACAGTGCGTTCTCTTCGATAGTGCTCGAGAAGTCTGGCATCACAGAAAATGAGGTGACTCTCGACCTGGCCACGTTACAGTCGGCCACAGCCTATTATTGGCGTGTCACCACCTCGCAGAATGGAAAATTCAGCAAGGTGGGTGCTTCGGCCATGTTTGTCTCACCCACGCGTGAGTCTGCACCGCTGACAACGCTTCTGAGTCCTGCCGACGGGGTTGAGGTCGACGGCAACTTTACGTTTGAGTGTTCTGTGGCAGGAGCCCAAACCTATACCGTTGAGGTGAGTGCCGACTCCGACTTTGGCAGCGTGGCATGGTCGAGCGACATGACTCTGGCCGACGGGAAGATGACCGCTCTGTGTGAGGTGGCCGCCATAGGCAAGGGCAAATACTACTGGCGTGTGGTCACCGGTGCCGAGTATTGCACCGACACGGCCACTGCCGCACGCTCATTCACAATCACCAAGGTGCCCACTGGCGATTATGAACCTGGCTATGTGATGCGTCGTGACCCTTACGCTTACGAGCAGGTAGCCTTGGGCACTGCCGGAACAGCCACTCTCTCCAATGTGTGGGTGCGCTCGGTCAAGGAGCCGTATGCCAACATCACTTTCAACTCTGATGGCTTGTGTAACCGCGGATTCACTTTGTGGAACGACCGCCTACTCGTCGTTGGCCGCTCTGAGAACTCAAGTGGCGCATCGGTCTACATCAACCACTACGATGTGACCACAGGCGAGAAAATCAAGACCGTGACCGTAGGTGACGACGTAGTCGTGGGCTACTATCCGGGCAACGATATCTTCACCGACAATGCCGGTAATGTGATAATAAGCAACCTGACGCTCAAAATAGCGTCGACACCGCTCACTCTCTGTGTCGTCGACCCTGCCACTGGGCAGTCGCGTGTGGTGGCTTCGGTGTCGACCAGCGACGCATCGACCGCACGCATCGACCACTGTAATGTGTGGGGCGATGTGACTACGGGCAATTTCAGCATCTTTGCCGCTATGGCAAGCGGTACCCAGCTCGTGCGCTGGACCATAAAGAACGGCTCGGTTGCCGGCACCACTGTGGTGAAGGTGAAGCAGCTGGTGCCGTCGTCGGTGTCGTCGCTCGGCATTGCGCCGCGCGTGTGGCCTGTCAGCGACAGCCTAGCCTATGTTAAGGGAGGTGGTACCGACCTTGCTCTATACGACTTTACTACTGGTGCCGTTGTCCAGTCGTTTGAAACTGGCTCGGCCGTGCTCAGCAGCAACCGTCAGGCCAATGGCTTTGCACGTTTTGCTTTCAAGGATAGCGACTATGCTGTGTTGCCTGTCAACGACCACACAAGCGACACCGGTTTCCGCTACAGCCTGGCACAGTTGGGCGAGGGTGGTGCTCTGTCGGGCAGCAAACTGCTGTGGACTTTGCCCAATGGTGGCCTTGGCTCGGTCAACAGCCAGACGTGGAATGCCCTGGCTGTTGCCAAGACGGCAGCCGATGGGAATTCAACAAATGTCTACCTGTATGTCCCGGGCAACGGCATTGCGGCCTATGTGATGAGTGTGGCCCAATCGGGTGTGGAACTCACGGGTGCCGATGCTGCCGGTGTCACGTTGGAACCGGGCGTGATCAGGATAGGTGGCGAGGTGTTGGAAGTCAGACTGCTAGATGCGTCTGGACGCACCTTGCTTGAAAGCCGCGGCACCAATGTTGTGCAACACAGCTTGCCGCGTGGTGCCTACCTGTTGTGGTATGTCCTTGCCAACGGCACTGAGCATGTGACTAAGGTGCTGTTTTAGCGGTCGTCTCGACCTAAGATAATGGCGTGTGCGCGCATTTGCCGATGTAATAGGCAGGTGTGCGCACATGTCGCTTTTTTACGATTTTTATGAATGTGTTGAATTTTTTTTGACCAATACTATTCAAGCGTTTGATATACAGCGGCTTGTTTAATGACCTGTGGGCGCGTTTGTGCCTATTGCCAATTTAATAATGAATTAAGAATCAATTATCCAATGCAATAAGGGTGAATGGCTAAGTTGTTAAAACCAATGAAAAAGCGTATATAAAATAAAAAGAATACTAAAAACGGTCTTTTGGCGCTTTTTGTGTGACACTATATGGAAAAATAGTATTAAGTTTGTAAGGAAATAACACCTAGCCACAATGTGTGGGGCTGTTGTGCCCGCACTGCGTGGATTTTCGTGCTTTGTTTCACCGGGAGTAACTGCCCGACTTACAAAGAAGGTTGTTTTTTAACCCGTAAAATATATAACCTATAATAAAAACATTAAACAATTAATTATGAGAAAACAGCTATTGCTTCTGTTATTTTCCCTCTTTGCGGTGATGGGCTTTGCCCGCACTGTGACTGGCGTAGTTGTGCAAGCCTCTGACAAGGAGCCTATCATTGGCGCCACCATTCAGGTGCACGGCACTACCAAGGGCACAGCCACCGACATCGACGGAAAGTTTACTCTCGATGTCAAAGACGGCGACGTGCTTGACGTCTCTTATGTGGGAATGAACCCGCTTTCTATCAAGGTGGGCAACCAGTCTACTTTCAGCATTGAGATGAAAGAGAATTCCCAAGTACTGAAAGAGGTGGTTGTGACCGCAATGGGTCAAACCCAGGAAAAGAAGAAACTGAACTTTGCCGTGCAGTCGCTTAACAACGATCAGGTGACCGCCGGTGGTTCGTCAAACTTCGTCAACTCCCTGCAAGGTAAGGTTGCCGGTCTGCAAGTGTCGACTGGTGGCGGTTCGCCCAACTCATCCTCACAGGTGATTATCCGTGCCATCTCCTCGATCAACTCGGCGCAGAGCAACGAGCCGCTTATCATCATCGACGGTATGCCTGTCAGAGGCAAAGGCTCTTCTCTTGCCGACATCAACCCCGATGATATTGAAAACATGTCGGTGCTCAAGGGTGCTGCCGCATCGGCCCTCTACGGACAGGAGGCTGCCAACGGCGTAATCATGATTACCACCAAGAGCGGTAACAAGAGCGGTGAGGTGACAGTCAACGGTACTGCCACTGTCGAAATCAGCACCCCGATGCGTGTGCCAAAGACTCAGCGCACGTTCCTCTCGGGCTCTTACGGCTTCTATAAAGAGAACTCCGCTTCTGGCGGCTGGGGCCCGTATGCACGCTCTACCGACAAAATCTACGATAATACCGGCAACTTCCTCACCACCGGCATCCTGCAAAAGT
This sequence comes from Agathobacter rectalis, assembly GCA_963625945.1. Lineage (GTDB taxonomy): Bacteria > Bacteroidota > Bacteroidia > Bacteroidales > Muribaculaceae > Sodaliphilus. The sequence goes on from CAVFVP010000003.1 coordinate 49,776, forward strand.
ATGACGTGTCGATTTCCGGCGGTACCGAGAAGTTCAACTCTTATGCTTCGGCCAGCTACACCAACAGCGAAGGTGTGGTTCCGAAAGACTATAAGAACCAGCTCACCGTGTTCTTGAAGGGCTTCTACAAGCCGTCGGAACAAGTGTCGATTCAACTTACCACCAACTTCGTCAACAGCAAGGCCCGCGGCTTCGGCAACTCAATGTCGACCATCTACAATTGGTCGATCGACAAAGATATGAGCGACTATCAGACCGTAGACGGCCACGTGAACTGGGCTAACCGTTACGACCATTGGGAGAACCTGCTCGACACCGAGCGCATCAGCGCAGGCATATCGCCTTACTTCGGCCGCTATCGCGACAAGAGCGAGACCACTAGCAACCGCATTATCGTCAACGGCCAAGTCAACTACGAGCCAATCAAAGACCTCGTGTTCACCGGCAAGGTGGGCTACGACAAGGCTTATTCAACCTACGAAAGCTACACTGTGCCCCGTCTCTATTCGGGTGACTTCAACAACATCAACGACCCCGAGGTGCAAAAAGCACTCAGCGACATGCAATATAAGTTTGGTGCCTACTCGTTCCAGCCCTCTCGCGGCGAGCAGTTCACAGCACAGTTCCTGGCAACTTACAAGCACACATTTGCCGAAGACTACAACTTCAACATCCTCTTTGGTGTTGAGTATAAGGAAAACAGCGCTTACGAAGCCCAAATGGCTGGTCAGAACTTTAAGCTCGAGGGTGACTACTACAGCTTCCAGAACGTGGATCCCACCACATTCACCAGCAGTGGCTCGAGTGACTACAACATGTATCTCTACCACACCCGCGACAACAAGTATGGCTACTTCGGTGAGCTCCGCTTCGACTACAAGGGCATGGCCCAGCTTTCTGTGACTGGCCGCTACGACGGCTCTTCGCGCCTGCTGCAGTCTAACCCCACCTACTTCTATCCCTCGGTAACCGCCGGTGTGATATTCAGCGAGCTCTTCCACCTGCAGAACAGCTGGTTCTCTTACGGCAAGCTCCGTGGCAACTGGGCAAAGGTGGGTAAGGACTCTCCGCGCTACCTCTTCACCGACACCTATAAGCAGTGGGTTACCTTCCCCGATGGCGGTTACGGTGTAGACCCGACCACATCTCGCGCCATCACACTTGAGCCCGAGATGACAAGCTCATGGGAAATCGGTGCCGACCTGCGATTCTTCAACAGCCGCACCCGTCTCGATGTCGCTTACTACTCGACCACAGTCGACAACCAGATTGTGAGCGTGCGCGTGTCGCCTGCATCGGGTACAATTCTCCAAACCCGCAACGAGGGTTCTATTGAAAACTACGGTTTCGAGGCTACTCTTGCACAAGACATCATCAAGACTCGCGACTTCACATGGACTGCCACACTCAACACCTCGTTCAACCGCGGCCGCGTGCGCTCTCTGCCCGACGGCATCGTTGAAATCCAAGGTGGCCAGTATGGCGACATCTTCCCCAGCGCTTACCTGAACGGTTCCACCACTGGTATCTCGGGTAAAGACTACCAGCGCGACCCGCAGGGCAACATCATCTGCAACGAAGACGGCTACCCGCTCATCAGCCCCAACAAGGGTAACTATATCGGCAACCGCGAGCCCGACTTCCTGATGGCGCTTGGCTCTACATTCCGCTATAAGGACTTAACCCTGTCGTTCCTGTTCGACGGACGTTGCGGCGGCGACGTGGTCAACGTCACCAACCGCGGCTTCATCTCCAACGGTATGAACCACCTCTACGAGAAATACCGCAACCGCGAAATCATTGTCAAGGGTGTGGTTCAAAACGCCGACGGCACCTACCGCAAGAACACCACTCCTGTGGTTCTTGACCAGAACTTCATCAGCACTTACTACAACGTTTCGAGCAACTTCATTGAAGATGGCTCTTACATCCGCTTGAGCTATGTGACTCTTGGCTACAACTTCAAGAATCTGCTTAAGACAGGATGGTGCGTTAAAGACCTTGGCATCACGTTCACCGCTCGCAACCTCTTCATGCTCACCAAGTACACTGGCTGCGACCCGGCCATCATGGCAGGCGTGGCAGGCGGTACCGGTGCAATGGGTATCGACAACTACAACGTGCCCAGCACACGCAGCTACAATGTGACCCTTAAAGCAACATTCTAATTACGAAGAAGAATAGATTTAAAACATTATGAACAAGATAAAATTAATAGCATTGTCTTTGTTGGCCGGCATGACCATGGTCAGCTGTAAAGACATCCTCGACGACAATGTGAATCCCGACAAGGCCCACGCCATCAACGTAGAGGTAGGCCTGCCCACCGTGGTGTTCTATGCACAGCAAGTTGTGTATGACCACGCTGAGTACTACAGCTACCTTTCCCAGTGCCTCACCACTGGCGGCAAAAGCTCTATCGGCTCCTACTCCTACAAGAGCGAGTGGGAATTCCTCACTATGAACCGTCACCCGCAGTGGCGCCGCCACTTCTATGATATTGGTGTGAATGCCAACAACCTGATCACTAATTCTCAGGCAATCAATTCACCCAACTACGAGCTGATTGCCCGCACCATCAAGCTGCTCTCGACGCAGCTCACCACCGATGCTTTTGGCGACATGCCACGCACACAGGCCTACCAGAGCAACTCTCCGGCCTACGATACTCAGGCATCAATCTATGAATGGATGTTCCAGGAATGCGAAGACCTCATAAAGCTCTATGATGATCCTTCGGTGACCAAGGCCTCGACCAACCGCACCATCACCGCCTCGCAAGACCGCGTCTATGCCGGCGACCTTAGCAAGTGGAAAGGCCTCGTGCTCGCCATCAAGGCTCGCTTGCTGCTGCGCAACCTCCCTAATGTGGACCGCTCGGCTGCCACTTGCGAGAAAATCATCGCAGCTGCCGATGCCGCCATCAACCAGTGGCGTAGTGGCGACTTGCTCTATGGCAGCTGGTTCGGCAATGAGCCCCGTTACAACTTCGACGGCGGCACTAACGAACAAAACTGCGTGTGGAGCGTCTCTCAGCCTATCATCAACTCATGGGAGTCGCGCCGCAACCTGCTCAGCGAGGCCATTCCGTCGCGCTTCTTCATGCAAGACGTGCTCGGCATCTCGGCTCCAAGCAACGAGACCAAATGCGGACGTTTCAACGGCGAGGGCGCCCACGACGGCTATGCCAACGACCCCCGCTGCGGCCTGCTCATGATTTCACGTGTGGGTCCTGTGACTGCCTCAAACGCCAGCACCGTCAACAAGATGCGCTTCCTTGACAACAACATAGGCATGGGTACTAGCTACAAGATTGCCAACTATCCTAACCTCTACATGGGTGCTTATGCCGGCGATGTGGACTGCTACAACCCCATCTTCACAATGGAGGAACTCTACTTCATCAAGGCTGAGGCTGAATACTGGCTCGGCAACAAGACCGAGGCTTGCTCTTTGGCTAAGGAAGCCACTCAATACAACATCCAGCGCCACCTTGACTTCTTCCTGAAGAAGTATACCAATGCCAACTACAACGAGAAGTATGACAACAAGTATCCTGGCGAGTCGAGCGATGGCAAGCCCGGATTCCAGGCCAAGGAGTACTGGGATGGACAAGTCAATGCTTTCCTCAACAACGAAGACTACTACAAGGGCAAGAGCGTTTCGGTGCACAAAGTGACCGACCGCGGCAACAAGCACTGGTTCTTCAACCCCTCTGAATATACGCTGAGCGACCTCATGGAGCAGAAGTATGTGGCTATGTACCTGCAACCTGAGCAGTGGACCGACATGCGCCGCTACCACTACAGCAACAACCGCAACAACTACGGCATCGGCGACAACAACGAGATCGTTTACCCGACTCTCCGCCGCCCCTACAACCTCTATGCCGCTTATTGGATCGACGGCCTCACCGAGGAACAGAAGGAGAACACTTGGATTCAGCGTATCAACTACGACCCCGAGACCGAGGAGAAATACAACAAGGCCGAACTTGAGCGCCTGGGTGCCTACAAGAACTACAAGTGGCTGCAAGAGCCTATGATCTGGGCACAGAAGTATGGCACAGTGTCATCGCTCACCGGCAAATGATTGATAAATTAACTTAACGCGAAAATTTATTATTGACTTATGAAACTATATAAGATAATCGGCTCATTGGCTTTGTCGGCTCTCGTGCTCTCTTCGTGCGCCAACCACGACCCGTTTGCCAACAACCTTGAGATCGGTCAAATAGTGCCCACCGCATATTGGGAGCTCAACTCTTCGACTTGCAAGGCCGGCGGATATGTGCACTTCAAGGGCAAATACTACACCTCGAGCGACAAGCAACTCGACCGCTCAGAGGTGCGCTCGGTGGTGAAGCGCGACCAAAGCGCCGCCGCCACCTGCAAGCTCACCACCAGCTACGCGCTCACCAAGACCGTGGCTCAGCAAGACACCGTGCGCTACGACAGCGTCTACTCTTATCCCCACAGCAAGGCTGAGTGGGACGGCTATGAATATGTGCTCACCGATTCGTTCCCCACTTCACGCACACTCTCTCCGGTTACTTGGAATGAGCCTACCGAGTGGGACCAAGACCGTTTTGACCTCTATTATCCCTCTACTTTCCAGCAAGAGTTCACAAGCACAATCGTGAATGCTCTTACAAAGGATAACACCTATTACAACGACCTGCGCAACGTGTATATCAACTACGATTTCACAGCTGAGCAGTTCCAGGCCCTCAACCAGAAGTATAACTTGAACATCCCCACTGTGACCGAAGCCGGCGACAAGAGCGATGCCTGGTTCACCACCACCACGGTCGACCACTACTATTACACCACCGTGGTCGACAGCGTGACCACCATCCACGAGATCAAGACCCAAGCCGATGCTCCCGAGGGTGTCAGCGTATATCCTGTCTACCAGTCGGCCGAATGGGTGTTCAGCCGCTACAGCGATGATACCGGTGGCACAATCAACTCTGTTCGCGACGAGTACATGCCTTTCTGGAAAGAACTCATGAGCGAAATCCCCTTCACCGGATGGATCTACAACAGTGCCGACAAGAACTATTCAGTGTCGTTCTCGCGCAAGTACACACTTGTGCCATCGTTCCGTGTCTATGACACCAACGGCAAGGCGGGCACTGCTTCCGACACCAAAACAGTTGAACTCAATTAAACCAATTAGCAGACTATGAAATTATTTAAGAATATCGGACTTTTGGCCATGCTGGTCCTCACGCTTGCCCTTACGGCTTGCGTCGACAAGGAACCCGATTATGGCAATTTCCCCACCAAAGACGTTGATTTCACCTATTGCGTCGATGGCAATGAATACACTCTTGATTTCTATGTGGTGTCGAAGATTCAGTTCAATAACACTTCGGTCAAGAAAGGCAATGTGACTTGGGACTTCGGCGACGGCTCCACAAGCAATGAGCAGAATCCTCTGCACAAGTATGCCAAGTCGGGCATCTATCAGGTGAAACTCACCGTTGAGGGCGCTGGCTCGCGCACCTATCCGTTGCTCGTGAGCGATATCGCTCCCGTGCTCAGTGTGCAGAAGCAGAGCGCAAAGACTGTAGTCATCAACGATGTGACCGTCGACCTGGGTATCGAGCTGCCTAACCCTGAGCACCTCAAAACCAAATATGTGTGGAAATTCCCCGACGGCACTCAGACTGCCGACGGCCAGGAAATCACCGAGTTTGTGGGCTATGAGCATGAAGACGGCACAATCGACAACCCCGGCGCGCTCAAGTTCAAGAACATCGGCTCGCAGAAGATCGAGCTTCAGACTTGGTTTGACGTCGATGGCGAGAACCGCCGCCTTGAGGACTCGTATGTGAATGTGCAAGTGGGCTACAATAAACCTGCTCCCACCGTTTACTATGCCACCTATGGCGGCAACATCAAGGCCTATAAGATTATCGACCCCAGCGAACTGCCCGCAGGCACTCAAAACCTGCCTTTCGATATGGGCATCAGCTCGGGTACCACACCACTCAACCTCGTCTTCGCCAACGTGAAGAACGACTCGGTTGACCAGGACTACATCTACATCCTCGATGCCGGCAAGCAGTACACCTATGTCAACGACGAGGCCGACAATCTGGGCGACGGCAAAATCACAGTGATGAGCGCCGACGGTTCGGAGTCTAATGTGGTTATCACCAATGTGGGTGGCCAGGCATTCAACGACCCCTTCGAGGGTTGCACCGACGGCAAGTTCCTCTACTACACCGACCGCAACACAGGTATCCGCAAGATTGCGCTTTCTACCCGCGGCGAGGTTGAGTCGACACAATACAAGTCGACCACAGGCTACATGGTGGTCAACAACCAACTCACCTACTATGGTCAGGGCATGAGCTATGGCGCAATCCACACAGCACTCTACGTCGACAGCAACGACGTGTTCTGGTGGGTTAAGAACTATTCGGGTAATGGCGTATACCGCTTCAAGACCACCGACATCAAGTCGAGTGTCAAGGCCGGCGATCCGCTGCCTTATCCCATCGTTCTGTCGTCTACACAGCCACGTGCGTTCACGCTCGACGAAGACCGTGGCGCAATGTATGTGTGGTTCTCTAAGGGCACCACTCCGGGCACAGGCTTTGCCGCCTACAATACCCCGAATGCCACTTCTACCGTAGAGTACAACCAGTACACCACCTTCATCTCAATGGAGGCTGCGCCTGAGAACTCTACCGCCGACGAAGGCCTCTACACCACCCAGTTTGCTGTCGACAAGAACACCGGCAACGTGTTCTTTGGCTTCCGCGCATCATCGGGTGAGAAGAACTACACCACTGGCCTTTATTACTTCGACTACAACACCAAGAAGATGGTCAACTACAATGGCAACAAGGACCGCATCCTTGGCGTCTGCATCAACCCGCGCAAGACCAATCTGTTTTGATAGCAGATTGAACTCATAAACCATTACCGGGCCGGGGCAATTGCTTAGCAGCATTTGCCCCGGCCGTGTTTTTGGTGCGCATGCCACATGAAGAGACAGTATTTTAACATGAATTTTATCATAATTAGCCATTTGGAATTTTGCAGTTTCGATATTTATATGTTACTTTGCTTTATCATGGTTTAGATACACAATTAAATCACTAATTAATAATTTTAATTTCATCAACATGAAGAAATTTTTACTTTCAGCAGCAGTGGCTGTAATGGCAGTAGCCAGCGCAACTGCAACCACCGACGGCGTTTCATATCAGCCGGTGAATGGTATTAACATGACCAATAATTGGGTGCTCGACCGTGCTCACACTGCCAGCGCTTTCACAGCATCGCCTCTCAATGGTACCACTAAGACCCGTACAGGCGTTATGAACGGCGGCAAAATCTATCTTGCCCAGTCAGAAGCCCGTCAGGCAATCGTTGACAATGATACAGTGATGCAGGCTCTGGTTCACGTCTACGACGTAAAGACAGGCAACTTCGAGAAGTCAATCCCCGTTACACTCGACGGCAAGCCCTACGGCGTGTTCTTGGGCATCAACCAGATCGGTGTCGACAACTTCGGCCATTTCTGGGTGACTCCTTACACTAGCGAAAAAACAGCTACCCTTCCGTTCTATCAGTTCGATCCCGCAACAGGTGCTCTCACTCTGATCGCCAACCTTGAAAAAGGCGACAAGATTGCACGTACCGACTTTGCCGATGTGATGGGCGACATCACACGCGAGAATGCTGGCTGCATCGTTATGACTCCTGCAACCCAGGCCGAGACCGTTTATCGTTGGGCTGCCGAGCAGGGCGCCAAGACTTTTGAGGGTGGCTTCAGCGGCGACACTTACTACGACGTTACCAATATGTATCCTGAATCGTGCACACAATGGGGTTATGGTCCTATCGTGCGTATGGTGCTCGGCACAAGCGATGACGACATGTATAACGCCGACCTCTTTTACATCGACGGCTTCAACAGCGCTCCTATCCTCTACGACACCAATTGCGAAATCCAAGGCTCGTTTGAGGGCGTTGACGCTTCTCTCGTTCCTGCTGCAGGTGCCAATGGTGTGGCTGAGTTCCACCTCGGCGACAAGAACTTCGTGACTTATGCCGTTTATCAGTATGACAACCACGGATGTCAGGTCAACATCTGCGAGCTCGGTGCCGAATCAAGCCTCAAGGATATGAAGAAATATTGGCAGACCGACTCTCTCGGTGGCGTTTCCGACGGTGGTAACCGTGTTCACAGCCTCAATGTAGAGTACAGCAAGGACGGCAAGGGCAACGATGTGGTGACTCTGTTCAGCTTCAAGTGTAACAACGGTATGGGTGTCTACACAATCTCTTCTGGCTCTGATGCAGTAGAGGCTGTTAAGACCGACAACGCAGTGCTCACCGTTGAGGGCAATGTGGTTAAGGTTTCTGCTCCTGCAGAGATCAGCGTTTACAACCTTGCCGGACAAAAGGTGGCTTCGGCAGCCAAGGCAACTGAGCTTACCATCAATGCCAAGGGCGCTTACGTGGTTAAGGCCGTGGCTGGTAGCAAGCAGCTGGTTAAGAAAGTGGTCCTCTAATCCACTTTGAATATACAATGTAACACAGAGCGGTCGGCCTCTTGTAGGCCGGCCGCTCTGCCTTTGGTGCACATGCCTGCGACTGCACGGGCTCAGGTTGCGGAGGGCTTCCTCCCCGTAAAAAAAAGTTGCAATTTGCAGCGGACATTGCGTTGTCAAGAAAAATTAATGTGGTCCTTCAATGGTATATGTTGCCAAAAAGCGCTACCTTTATCCTGGCTTTGCAAAACTCCTACTTACGAGCCTGCATTACTGATGAAAACTACTATAAATTAACATACGACCGAATGAAAAAAATCATTACTCTAGCATTGCTGGCGGCATCGGCTCTCGGAGCCGGGGCCAGCACCACACACAATTTCCGTGGAGTGGATTATCAAGTCGACACTTTGTTTCACAACCAGGTGGGGCCAAGCACCACCCAGACTTCACTGTGGCTACACAACGACGACAGGGTGTTGCGCGTGTTCTACTGCACCATGGACATGACCGATACCTACCTCTCGCTTGGCGGCGTGTGCGCCACCGACAAGGTGGCCGGCAATGAAACCATCTCGGGCATGGCCAAGCGCAAATCCAAGCCCGGCAACCGCTATTTCATAGGTGTGAACGGCGACTTCTTCTATACGTCGGGACGCAATGTGCGCAATGTGTCGGTTGTGGGTACCCCCGTAGGCTCCACTGTGGTCGAGGGTGAAATATACAAGACACGCAACGGAGCTACCAATTACAAACAGCTTATTGTCGACAAGGCAGGTAACTGCTATATCGACCCGTTTACTTTTGGCGGAACCGTGGCCAAGGCCGACGGCTCTACAGCCGCACTTGGAGCCGTCAACGACTGGGCGTCCAATGCCTCAAACAAAATCACGCTCTACACCCCGCGCTACTACGGAAGTTCGAGCGAGGTGGGCACAGGCACCGAAATCCTGGCCAAGCTCGCGCCTGGCGAGACCTATAATGCCGGAGCACCATTCCGCCTTGTGGCGGTGGGCGAGCCCAGCACGGCGGGCGACATGACAATCGACTCGGCCACTTTTGTGATTCATGGCCATGGCACTACAGCCAGCTTTGTGGCCGGTCTTAAAGACGGCGATGTGGTGACGGTGACGCCCACCTGGACTGCCAATGGCATTACGGTAAACCCCTATGAGGTGGTGTCGGGCAATCCCAAGATTCTTGCCGGCGGCGAGGTGCTTGAAAGTGAGGGCGACCGTGGCGACGCAAGTAGCAATCAGCCCCGTGCGGCAATCGGCTTTGCCGACGGTGGCAAGAAGGTGGTGTTTATGGTCGTCGACGGGCGCAGCGCTTTGTCGTATGGTGTGCGCACCACACTGCTTGCCGACATCATGCGCTATGCCGGAGCCACCGACGCCATGAACATGGACGGCGGCGGCAGTGCAGTGCTCTACACAAGTGCACTGGGCAACCGCAACAAGCCAAGTGATGGCACAGAGCGTGCCGACGGCAACGGATTCTATGTTAAATACAGTTGTCCCGACGACAGCACTTTGGCCTCAATACGCTTCATCGACTATAAACTCGAAACTCCAAAATATGGCATCTACACACCTCATTTCTATGGTTACAACCGCTATGGCGTGCTCATCGACCCCGATGTGAAGGGAGTGCGTCTGTCGTGCCCCGAGAGCATTGGCTTTATTAAAAACGACACCACTTTCATCGGTTCGGGCAATGGATGCCAACTGCTCACAGCCACCATCGGCTCCATCAGTGTGCAGAAACTGATGACTGTTGACGGCAACGTGGACAGCGTGCTTATGGCCAACAAGTCGGTGATTAACGACACTTACCGCAACTATACGGTCGAGGTCAACAGCTACATTGGCGGTGAGGCCACTCAAATCGACCCGTCGGCCCTCACCTGGAGCAGCAGCGACCAGAGTGTGGTGGGCATTGATGCCAATACCGGCGTGCTGCGCGGTGTGACCGACGGCACTGCCACCGTCACTGGCCGTGTGGGCTCGTTCAGCGCCGACATGCAGGTGACTGTGCAACGTCCCGTGGCACGCGTGATGGCCGTTGACCCCACCCCCGATGCGTCCACATGGTCCACTTCACAGTCGGGTGGAAAGAATGGAACTCTCACTGCCGCCGGCGACGGGCTAGTCTACACCTACACCGGTGCATCGGCCCGTGTACCCAAAATCACACTCACCAAGCAACTTGTGTTGTGGAGTCTGCCCGACACCCTGCGTCTGCGCATCAATCCGGGCGACGCAACCATCAAGTCGGTGACGCTGAGTCTGCGTGCCGGCAGCAACAAGGTGACTTATCAAACCGTCACTGACACTGCCCTCACAAGCAATGCCGAAAATGTGATTGACCTTGCTACGTCTGCCTGGACCGATGCCGCTGCCATGTCGTCATATCCCATTACACTCAACAACATTCAGCTGTCGATGGGCTCTTGCACCACAGGGCAGGAATACAAGGTGCAGCTCCTGGGACTGGAAACGGTGTATGATGCAGTCCCCGTGTCTGGAATCGGCTCTGTTGATTCTGATGCCCGTCAAGCCATAACGGTAAACGGAACCACACTACACTTCGGCTCGGCAGTCGACTGTGTCGATGTCTACGACGTTGCTGGTCGTCTTGTGGCGTCGGCCAACGGGGTGGCTCAGCTCAGTCTTCCCACCCAAGGCATCTATGTGGTCGCTGTGAAAACCGCAGGCCGCACTGTGGTGGCTAAGGTGAAACTCTGATATAGCCAGTTGTGACAAAACAACCGCGCCGGGTCTCTTGTGAGGCTTGACGCGGTTTTTTGTGTGACATTTTGCGTGTGAGGCCATGAGAAATCGTGGGGGTGGTCACTGACTTTGGAAAATGTTTTAGGGCTCTTTTACTTTGCCATGGTAGATGGGTTATATAAGTGTATTTATTCTTCATATACACGGGCCTGTTGTTGTGACGGAATTTAAGCAAGTAGAATTATGAAAATAGGGCAGAGGGCTAGGAAAAGCATGTAATTAGTCCGTTGTCGGATGATGCGTGTGGGCACACCTTTGTGTGGTGTTGTCAACAACGTCAACCAGATAAACCGGATTTTCCAGTCTGGCAATTGTCTCATGGCTTGATGCCTGATAAGTCATAAAACCACCAAAAACAACAACACATGAAACGTATATTACTTATGTTCCTGTTTGTCACGTGTGTACTCGTGACAGCATTTTCGGCCAATACCAGAGAGGTGTTGGTGCGTTACAACGGATCGTCGGCCACGGTTGACGTCAGCCCCGACATCACGAGTCTGGTGACGGTCAGTGTGAATGGGGCTAATGTCGTGGTAGGACAAAGCGGCGATGTGAACGATGAGATCACTTATCGTCTGAGTGGGGCATCGGAAGATGGCTCGTTTGTCCACACGGGAGATCACAACATAACATTGTCGTTTGAGGGCTTGCACCTCACAAGTCAGACGGGATTGACCGTTCAAATAAAAAACAGTAACCGCATAGCCGTGGTTATGAAAGACGGCACCGATAACACATTGACTGATAAGGAAAATGGGTCGCAAAAGGCCTGTATGGTAGTGAAAGGGCGCACCGAGTTTCAAGGTGGTGGCTCTCTTACCGTCAACGGACGCACGAAGCATGCACTGAAGCTGGACGGACCAGTGGAAATGAAGGAGTCAATGGGCACACTAACCGTCAACAGCAGCTCAAAGGACGGCATACACACCGATGAGTACGTGCTTATCGGTGGTGGTGTGCTTAATATAACCACCACAGGCGGAGGCTACTGGGATAGTGATGAGCTAAAGACAAAAGCCCCCTCATGCATCAATAGCGCTTCCAGGGTCATTGTCAATGGCGGTGCCATCAACATGCTAAGCACTGGCGACGGCGGAAAGGGCATTAAATGTGACAGCGTTTTCTCTATGTATGGCGGCTCGCTGACGGTGCGCACGACTGGTGCAAGATACATCTATGAACTGTATGACGGCGATCGCTCGGACTATGATAACATACCCGACTCGTTGACCAATTCGCCTAAGGCCGTTAAGGCCGATTTCGGAATATATGTAGCCAGTGGCGAAATCAATCTTTCCACCACACAAGATGGTGGCGAGGGTCTTGAAAGTAAGGACTCGTTGACCATAGCAGGAGGCAAGTTGCGCATCAACACCTACGATGATTGCATCAATGCCGCAGGTGAAATTCACATAGATGGCGGGGATTTGTATTTGAGCTCGATTGACAACGACGGCATTGACACCAACCAAAGCATATATATAACAGGAGGCAATATTGTGACTCTTGGAAATTACTTTCATGAGCTGGGAATAGATGTGAACGACAGAAGTCCCTACAAGAATTTATATATCACCGGTGGTACTATTGTATGCCTGGGCGGAACGTCTCAGGTGGTACGCCCGGCAGCCTGCAGTGGCGCTCAGCCGGCACTATTCTATACTGGAAAAATGAACAAGGGCGTTTCGCTGTTGTTGCGTTGTGCCTCTGACAGTACCGATGTGTTGCGTTTCAATCTTGACCGCGATTATACCGAAGAGGCTGGCGGAACAGCTCCCGACCTTTGCCTGATGCTCACTGCTCCTGCTTTGAAAGCGGGTAACAGTTATCAGCTCATCGATGAAGCCACTTCTGGCATTCTGGCATCGGTGGCTTCGCTGGCCACACCCTACAGCGACATGGTTGCCGACGACTCGCGTTTCTCACGACAGAAATTTACATATGGACAATATTCATTGCCCTACAGGCAGGCCGACATAAACTTAACAGGCGGTGTGGAACCCATACTGGTGCTCTACTTGCATGGGGGCTCGGCTCGAGGTAGCGACAATGAGGCTCAAATTAAGGAACCGGGGGTTTCTGATATATACAATTACCTTTCTGCACATTCGATTTCGGCTACACTCATAGTGCCGCAATGTCCGGCTGGAGGAGGATGGACTTCTCAGTTGCGCAAGGTGGTGAATGAACTGATGACGCGTTATGCGGCTGATGGCAGCCATGATGCCAAGCGTGTGTATGTGCTTGGCGGCTCAATGGGTGGCACGGGTACATGGACTCAGCTTAGTTATTTCCCCGGCTTCTATGCGGCGGCTATGCCTGTGGCAGGCAACCCCACAGGATTGATTGCGGCAAATGTGGCTGTGACGCCAGTCCGCACCGTGATGGGAACTGCCGACAATATGATGAGCATACCTGTAGTCGAACAATTCCAGACCGATGTGCTGGCTGCCGGTGGTACTCTCATACTGGACAAAGAAGTGGGCTGGACCCACCAGAACACATGTGAATTGAGTTATACCGACGAACGCCTTGATTGGCTTTTTGCTCATGTGCTGGGCGAAGCTTCTGGAATCGATGATGTGCATGCCAGTCCGAAGCAGAACGGTGATTCGACTGTATACGACCTTAATGGTCGCCAAATACCCCTTCCGACTCATGGCATATATATTCAAAACGGAGAAGTCCACATGCGTTGAATCAATAATGCATTCTTCTGCGTAATAATGTGCAAAAGTAAAGAACTATGAACAGACAATTATTGGCTGCGGCAGTATGCACTGCAGTGTTTGCAATGGCCGAAGCTGCTGATTATACCCACTTGACATTTGAGGCCCTTGACGGACAAAAGATCTCCGTGCCCGCAGTGCCGTTGTCGCTAACTATAAGTGGCTCGGAGCTGACAGCTGGAGAATATAAGTTTGCGCTTGACGACCTTAAGAAAATGTATTTCACCACATCTGACTTGCCCACTGGCATAGAGAGACTTTCATCCGCACAGTCAATTGAAGTGGAATCAGTCTATGATTTGCAAGGTCGCAGAGTGCTTAACGGACAAATGCCCCAAGGGGTCTATGTCGTGAAGAAGTCAAATGGTGAAACTCATAAAATCATAGTGAAATGAAAAAAACGTGTTTTTTACTACTTGCGTTGGCTTTGACACTCCCAGCCATAGCCCAAACCCTGAATATCAGGGTTGGCGGTGTCTCATATATATTTCCGGCATCGGAGACCGGAGATATGGTTTACCGGAATGGCACGTCGCTGACTGTGTTGGACAGGGTTTTCACCCTGGCCGATGTTGATGGCATGACGGTTGATTCCGGTGGTAGAAACGACAATACGGTCAGTGTTTCTTACAGCGGGGGACAACCCACAGTGTTGATTCAAAAGGTACAAAAGGCATCTGAGCGGTTGAACTATGACAAAGAGACAAACAGACCCTTGTTTCAAACTTCCATTGGCGGACTGTGTTTGCGCTTCAACTTGGATAGCATCGACCATCTGGAAATAGAAAGTGTGGACGGCAATCCTTTGGTTGGCAGCTGCGACCAGAGCATAGTTACTTTTTATGCACCCGATGGCGCCACACTTGTTCGCGGGAAAGATTATTATGTAACCACATTCCCGTGTGACGTGAGTGGAGGGTATCGCCTCTCTATTTTCAAGAATGGCAAGGTGGCTCATTTCTATGGTGTGCATCAGACCATCGGGGCTGGTAGCTTTATTTCTCCTCTCGACCTTGATGAGAGTGAGCTGGTGTTTGACGACCCGGATGCTCCTTTAGTGGAGGAGGAGCGGCCTGAGTTGGACAATTTGACCAGCAAGCTGCTAAGGGAATACAAGAGGAATCCTTGCCTGGAAACTTACAATGCCCTCTATGATCAAATGGGAGTACGTTACGACAAAGTGGTGGCTCGAAAAAAAGCCAAGTTGCGTCAGCTGGAGCGTGAGGCGCATCATCAGTATCTTATTGATGAGATGCAGGGCATTGTGGATGAGATGGTGAATAATCGGGATGAACGTCTGCTCCAACGGTTTCTTAGCCTTATTGACTCGCGTGAGGATGATGACCCTTCCGACGAATGGCTGGTGTTGAAAGGAGCTGTTGAGGAGAATGCCTATGTGGGATATGCTCCTGTGACAAATGCCGAATATGCGATTTTCGACACCACCTTCACCTATGCCGATGGGCAAGCGCGTTATCCGGTTGTTAATGTGAACTATGATGATGCTACCGCTTATTGCCGATGGCTGAGCGCAAACGACAGTGCTCATGTCTATCGTCTTCCCACGGAATATGAATGGATATTGGCTGCCGGTCACATGCCTAAGGATGTGAAAATGAATGCAAACTTTGTTGAAAGCGGATTGACCTCTGTTGATGCTTACGCCGTGTCGAAGGGAAATTGCGGCGGCATCGATTTTTGGGGAAATTGTTGGGAATGGACTTCAACGAAAGATGCTGCGGGCCGTTATCTGGTGAAAGGAGGCAGTTGGGATTCGAGCCGTGATGCTTGTCGCAGTGAGTATTCCGATGATGCCCGTGATGGCTCTGGCAAGTATGCCAATGTTGGATTCCGTGTTGTTAGGACTGATCCGGACAATTGAATTCTGCGGCGCAATTAGTGCTGTCCCTTTACTATAAATGCGGGACGACAACTTTCTCTACGTTGTCGCCCCGCATTATGGTTATATTTGGTTGCATTGTGTTGGTTATTTTGTGTGTTTTTCGTGGAAAAGAAAGTATGGGCCGAAAAAAAAGATTAATTTTGCATAATTATCACAGCGCAACTTCTGTTTGTGTGTGGCCTTACAAGTGTTGTCGCCTCAATTTCTATAGGGATGATGCAGAACGTAAGGTGAAGAGTGTAAATAAAAATACAATAAAAATGGTAAAGAACGGAAATCTTTTTAATGTCAAGGCACTTTTGCTTGTGGCATTGGCAACCTTGATTGCCCAACCGCTTTCGGCTTATGATTTCAAGGCCAACGGCTTTTATTACAACGTGACTAGCGACAGCACTTGCGCCCTGACATTGGGCGAAGACGAGTATAGTGGCAACGTCACTGTCCCCACTCAAGTCACCAACGACGGCAAGAACTATGCTGTGACTTCGATAGGCGAAAGGGCTTTCCAGGGAAGCTCTGTAACGGCTGTCACAATCTTAGACCCGGTTGCAACGATTGGCGACTATGCCTTCAGCACATGCCTGAAACTGACAGATGTCAGCCTTCCTACCGCTTTGGTCAAAATCGGCTCCAGTGCTTTTGCCAGCTGTTCAGGCATAAAAGCGCTGACAATCCCTTCCACAGTGTCGTCGATAGGTTCCAACGCATTTGACGGCTGCTCGGGATTGACCACGATAACTGTGCCCGAAGGCGTGACTGCGATTACTGACCAAGTATTCCGCAACTGCTCAGGATTGAAGACAATCAGCCTGCCGTCGACTGTGACCTCGATAGGCGCGAGCGTATTCTGGGGGTGCTCGGGCCTGTCGGAAATCAACTTCCCGGCATCGGTCACATCAATAGGCAACTATGCCTGCCGCGGGTGCTCGGGCTTGAGCAGCGTGATTATTCCTAATGCTGTCACTTCTGTCGGCGAGGGTGCGTTCTACAGCTGCACCAAACTCGAGACAGTGGTGATAGGCTCATCGGTGCAGGCCGTGGCCGACCAGATGTTCCGCAGCTGCTCAAAGTTGAAGTCGGTTACCATCCCTGAATCGGTGACTTCGGTAGGCGCCAGCTCATTCTATGGCTGCACGTCGCTTACGGCAATCACACTGCCCTCAAAACTCACCACAATAGGTAAGTCGGCCTTCAGCGGATGCTCTGAACTGGCTTCAATTGTCATTCCCGATGGAGTGACTGCCATAAATACCTATGCCTTCGAAGACTGCTCAAGCCTCGTCAGCATCACAATGCCTGAATCACTCACTTCTATAGGTGACTACGCATTCTATGACTGCTCCGACCTGACAACCGCCGAACTCCCCTCGGGGCTCACCGAGATAGGGCAATCAGCATTCCGCGGTTGCTCCGCACTCACTGCGGCAGCTATTCCGAGCGGTGTGGATAAGATTAACGATTACACATTCTACAACTGCACAGCTCTCACCTCGCTGGCAATTCCCGAAACGGTCACCTCAATCGGTGCGAGCGCATTCTGGGGTTGCTCTGGCTTGGAGTCGCTGGCTATGCCTAACTCTGTGGCCACAATCGGCAACAATGCTTTCCGCAAATGCTCAAAATTGAAAGAGGTTACCCTTGGCAGTGGCCTTACCTCTATGGGTAGCTATGTGTTCTATGCATGCTATGCTATAACCAAGCTGACCAGCAATGCCATAGTGCCGCCTGAATGCGGCACTCGCGCACTGACCGACATCGATAAGCAGCTGTGCACCCTCTATGTGCCCAATGGCACCGCCGAAGCCTATTCGGCTGCCGACCAATGGAAAGACTTCACTATCACCGAAAGTCAGCCGACCGGAATCGATAGCGTGAACTCGACCGATGCCGTTGAGGTGGAGCGCTACACGGTGGGCGGTGTGCGCCTTGCCTCGCCTCAATCGGGAATTAACATCGTGCGCATGAGCGACGGAACCACTAAGAAGGTGATTGTGAGATAAAGTCAAAAAAAACAATGTCGAGTAGCATAGCGCTTGCCGCTATGCCCCGCATACACATAGGCTGGCCCTTGCACCTAGTGGTGCAAGGGCCAGCCGGTTTTTTCGTGCCAATGCCAACGTCCGTTTCACTTTTTATGGGAATTTTTTTTGAATCTTTCCCGTGGGTTCCGGTTGATTTTTGTGCCCCGATGTGGTGTGTCCTATTCCTATTTTGCGTAACTTTGAACGATTGTGACGCGCGCAGCACTGCCCGCCACCGCATATGACATACCTTTGAATATTTTTTATACATAGACCCAAAATATGAAAAAAGAACTTTTAGCTCTCTTGGCCCTTGGCCTTTCGGGAGTGTCGGCCAGTGCGTCGGCAACCTACAACCTGATGGACGTGCCTTTCACTGTCGACACCCTGTATCATGCCACAGTGGGGCCGGGCACTACCCAGACGTCGCTCCTTTTCCATAACGACGCCACTACAATCCGTGCATTTTATTTTACTTTCGACGTGGGCACTCCTTACGTGCGCTTTTCTGGCGTTTGTGCCGGCGACCGCCTGGCGGGCAACGAAACCGTGAGAGGCATGGCCACACGCAAGAGTAAGCCAGGGGAACGTTATTTTGCCGGAGTCAACGGCGACTTTTTCTATACCAGCGGCAACTCTGCTGGCAAGACGCAGCGGGGATCCTCTATATTGGGAACCACTTTGGGGTCGACGGTGTGCAACCAGACCATTTACCGTGCGCTGACCAACATATGCCAGTTTGTGGTTGACACCACAGGGCGCTTTTTCATTGACCAAGCTGTGATAGGCGGCTCTGTTACCGACCCACGTGGCGCCCAAGCTCCGCTGGCGGCTTTCAATGCCGAGGCTCCTGCCAATGTGGTGACAATCTACAACGACCTCTATTATGGCAGCACCAATGAGTTTACCGATGATATGGCTGAGGCTGAGTTGTGCCTTGCCGAAGGCGAGACACTTCAGCTTGGCAAGAAGTGCCGCATGGTGGTCACCAGTGCCCCGTCAACCGCTAACGACATGCTCATTGCGCCCGGACACTTTGTGATACATGGTCGTGGCGATGCCTGCAAGCAGTGGGTGTGCGGTCTGCAAGTGGGTGATACAGTCACGGTTGATTCTCGCGTCAGCGTCGGCGGCGAGAGCGTGGTGCCTGTGGAGTTGCTGTCGGGCTGGCCCAAGGTGGTGGGAGGCGGAGTCACTCTCGACACCGAAAGCCAGTGGTATGACGGAGCCACCCAACAGCCGCGCGGCTCTATTGCCTATGGCGATGGCGGCAAGAAATTGTATTTCCTGGTGGTCGACGGCCGCAGTGCCATATCGGCCGGTGTTCGGCTGCGTCAACTTGGCGACATTATGCGCTATGCCGGAGCTACCGAGGGTGTGAACCTCGACGGCGGCGGTTCGGCCACGATATATTCCAGTCCGCTTGGCGTCATTAACCGCCCGAGCGATGGTGTTGAGCGTGCCGACGGCAACGGCTTCTTTGCCGTGAGCACCGCCCCCGACGACAGCACTGTGGCATCGATTAAATTCGTCGACTGGAAAATGGAACTGCCCCGTTA
This sequence comes from Agathobacter rectalis, assembly GCA_963625945.1. Lineage (GTDB taxonomy): Bacteria > Bacteroidota > Bacteroidia > Bacteroidales > Muribaculaceae > Sodaliphilus. Next base: position 69,301 of record CAVFVP010000003.1, read on the forward strand.
TGGCGTGTGCACTCCTAAGTTCTACGGCTACAACCGCTACGGCATGCTCATCGACACCGACTTGAAGGGTGTGAGGCTCTCTTGTCCCGAAACAATAGGCCATGTGAGAAACGACAGTGTGCTCGTGGCCGACGGAGAGGGCTGCGAACTGCTCACCGCACATTACGGCGATTTGACCGCTTCGATGCCCGTGACTGTGATTGGCGGCACGCAGCTCGCTATGCGCCTCGACTCGGTAATCAACGACGGCTACCGCCACTATGCCATGGAGGTGACGGGTACAGTGGGCGACAACACAATAGCCATCGACCCGTCGGCTCTCACGTGGAGTAGCAGCGACCAGAGCGTGGTGAGTGTGGGAGCCAACACCGGTGTGGTGACTGGCGAAACCGACGGTGAGGCTGTGGTGACTGCCACGGTGGGCGATTTCACCGGTCAGACGCGTGTGATTGTAGAGCGCCCCAAGGCTCATGTGATGCCCCTCGACAGCGTTGGCGGCACCAGTGTGTGGACCATTGCACAAAATGGCGGCAAGGACGGCAAGTGCGAGGCTCTCCAGCATGGGGGATTGAAATACACCTTCACGGGCAAGAGCTCAAGAAGCGTCTACTTGAAACTCACAGGCAAACTGCGGGTGTGGAGCATGCCCGACACTCTGCGCGTGCGCCTCAATCCGGGAGATGTTCAAGTGAAGTCGATGGTGTTCTCACTTCGTGTTCCCGGCGGCAAGGCAGTCAACGTCACTGTCACCCCCGACACTATGCCATTGAACACCGAGACCACCTATAGCGTGCCCACTTCCCAATGGACCGATGCGCTCGATGTGGCCAGCTATCCCATTACGCTCAATTCCATTCAGGTCAACATGGTCCAGCCTGAGGCCGACCGCCAGTATACTATGCTGTTCAACGGCATTGAGGCCGTGTATGGAATGAAAGAGCAGTGGCCTAGCAGCGCACCCGTCATTGCGGCCGACGGTATACGCGTCACTGCCGACGGCACCAGGCTGGTACTTGATCGCGTGGCCGAGTCGGTAGAGGTCTATGACACGGCTGGCCGTTTTGTGACCTCGGCCCAGAATACCGCAGTGGTCGACGTCAACCGACAAGGCACATTTGTGGCTGTGGTCAAGGCCGGCGGGCAAAGCAAGGCCTGCAAGGTGGTGCTGCGCTGATGCGTTTTTTTGTCGGAATTTTAACAATATATTATTGCGCCATCACAAATTATAGTAGTATCTTTGAAATTGCCGGCAGACGGTTGCCGACAGCCCTCGCGCTTTCAAGGCAGAGGAGCTGCCGGCGTAGCCGCCTACCAAGATAAAACCAATAAAAAACTGTTGCAGATGAAAAAAACAATTACCTTCTTCGGCTTGGCTTTGGGCTTGGCTCTAAGCGCCACCGCAGGCAGTTCGGTTGACCTGCGTGGCGAAAGCTACAATGTCGACACCCTTTACCATGCCACTGTGGGCCCGGGCATCACCCAGACCTCACTCCTTATCGCGAACAGCAACCGAACCATTCGCGCGTTCTATGCCACTATTGACTTGAGCGACCCTAATGTCACAATCAAGGCCGTGTCGGCTACCGACAAGATCAACGGCAATGAGTGGCCAAGCAATATGGCTAAGCGCAAAGACGCCCCCGGAGCACGCTATCTGGTGGGCATCAACGGCGATTTCTACCACACCAGCGGCTCCACCATGCGTGGGCAATCGATGGTGGGTACACCCGTGGGCGCGTGCATTGCCGACGGCGTGCTCTACAGTGGAGCAAGCGGCTATTGGCCGTTTGTGCTCGACACCGACGAAAAGGTGTATATCAATCCTGTGGGCGTGAGCGGCACGGTGACACTGCCGGGTGGCAACGCGGTGTCGCTCCACGGTGTGAACGTGGGCCCCTATGACGGAAAAATAACCGTCTACAATTCAAAATACTATACCAGTACCAATGCAAGCGGCGGCGCTGAGGTGCAGGCCGTTATGGCTGACGGTGCCCCGTTTGTGCTCCGCGGCGACAACAAGCTGGTGGTGACCAGCGCGGCCACAACCGACGGCGATATGCTTATCCCCGACGGCGGATATGTGATTGACGGCCGTGGCACCACGCTCGACATGGTGAAAAACCTGAAGGTGGGCGACACTGTGACCGTCAATATGGCCATCAGTGTGGGCGGCGTGATAGTCAATCCGCGTGAGGTGATTGGCGGTCAGCCGAAAATTGTGGAAAACGGCACCACGCTCGATGTGCACGGCGACCTTATGGATGCCTATCACCCGCGCACTGCCGTAGGCTACTTCGATGGCGGCAAGAAGGTGGTGTTTATGGTGGTCGACGGCCGCAGTGCCATATCGGCCGGTTGCACCACTTTGCAACTTGGCGACATTATGCGCTACACCGGTTGCACCGAGGCCGTGAATTTCGACGGCGGCGGTTCCAGCTGTCTCTACATCAAGGAAATGGGCTTGCGCAACATTCCCAGCGACGGCCATGAGCGTGCCGATGCCAACGGCCTCTATGTGGTGTCGACAGCACCCGACGACAGTACCATTGCGTCAATCAAGTTTGTTGACTGGCACTTGAAATCGCCTAAATATGCGGTCTATACGCCTGTCGTATATGGCTTTAACCGCTATGGCGTACTCATCAATACCGATGTGAAGGGTGTGAAGCTCTCTTGCCCAGAAACCATCGGACATATCAAAAATGACACCACGTTCTTTGCCGACGGTAACGGATATGCGCTGCTCACAGGCACTTACAACGGTTGCACAGCCACCTTGCCTGTCACTGTGTCGGGCGGCTCGGAGTCGCTGTCGATGCGCCTCGACTCGGTGCTCAACGACGGTTACCGCCACTATGCCGTTGAGGTTACAAGCACGGTGGGTGAGAACACTATGACCATCGACCCCTCGGCTCTCACGTGGAGCAGCAGCGACCAAAGCGTGGTGGCCATTGATGCCAACACCGGCGTGCTGTGCGGTGTGGCCGACGGCACTGCCACAGTGACGGGCACCGTAGATGGCTATACGGGCAATCTTAAGGTGAAAGTGGAGAAACCCACCAGCCATGTGATGCCAATCGATCCCGGTCTCGACCCGTCGACCTGGACCACATCAATCTCTGGTGGCGACAAACCTGTGACCGAAGCTGTGGGCGACGGCTTGAAGTGCACTTTCAACGGCAAGTCGGCTCGTCTCTATTATTTGAACCTGAACAAGAAAATCAGTGTGTGGAGTATGCCCGACACTCTGCGCGTGCGTCTCAACCCCGGCGATGTGGCAGTCACGTCTGTCGTGTTTACCGTGCGCATCCCCGGCGGCAAGGCTGTGGCAATGACGGTGCAGACTCCAGACATAAAGAATAATGCCGAAAACGTGATCGACCTGCCCACAGCCCAATGGGCCGATGTGGCCGATGTGGCCACATACCCCATCACGCTTAGCACATTGCGCGTCAACTTCAGCAAGACCACGGCAGGCACCCCATACACAATGACGTTCAACGGCATTGAGGCCGTCTACAACATGAAGGAAATGTGGCCCACTTCGGTCGAAACCATCGATGCGGCCACCAAACTCACAGTGCGCGCCACCGGCCGCACGCTGGTGTTCAACAGAGCTGTCGATGCCGTAAGCGTTTACGACCTCAACGGCCGCGAGATACTTTCGGCCGACGGTGTGCAGCAGGTGCAGGTGCCATGTGCCGGAGCCTACGTGGTCACGGCAAAGGTGGCTGGCCATGTGGCCACAGCCAAACTGCTGCTGCACTGATGCCCACCACTTGATTTGCCCCCAAAAAACAATATTATATGCGGCGATGCTGGAATCACACTCCGGCACCGCCGCTTCTGTTGTTCTCCCTCAACCCTCAACCCTCATCCCCTCATCTTTCTAATAGGGTGGTAAATTCGCGGTGTAACCAACATTTAACTGATTTTGCTTTGAGCATTGCGTAATTAGGTGTACCTTTATAGTCATAATCACAAGAACAACTATTAACAATAAAACCGTAAAATGAAGAAAATAATCACACCACTGCTTGTGGCGGCGGCATTGACTCATGCCGGAGAGGCCACGGCATCGGCCACTTATACGATGCGTGGCGTTGAGTTTACGGCCGACACCCTGTATCATGCACAAATCGGCCCGGGTACCACCCAAACTTCGCTACTGATGCGCAACGAGGCCTCGCAGCGCCAAATGTATGTGTTCTATTCGAGAATAGACCTCACTAATCCCTATGTGGTGTTGCGCACCGTGTGTGGAAAAGACAAGACTTACGGCTGTGAACGGGTGAGTGATATGGCAATACGCCACTCAAAACCCGGCGAACGCTATTATTTCGGTGTCAATGGCGACTTTTTTACCACATCTGGACAGTCGGGTCGCGGAGAGTCACTCGTGGGGTCGCCCACCGGGCCGTGTATTGGCGACAATGTGGTGTATGTGGCCCGCAACCACGATGCACGATGGGTGCTCACCACCAACCAGCAGAAGGATGCTCTCATAGGCCACGCCGCATTCAGCGGCACTGTCCAGGCGGGCGGGAAATCTGTGCCCATGGGTGGCATAAACACCGGTGCCGGGAACAATGCCATTTACATGTATAATTCCGTCTATCTGCCTGGCACCAACCAGTATGGTGATGCCAGCGAGGTGCAGGTGCGTCTGGCCGAAGGCGAATCGTTCCGCTTGGGGCAGCCTTTCAAGGTGGTGGTCGCAGGCAATCCGAGTTCCAACAAAGATATGGACATCCCGGCCGACGGCTTTGTGCTTCATGGTCAAGGCACAACCACGTTCGACGGTGTTACCGCTAAGGAATTTGTAGCTCAGCTTGCACCGGGCGATACGGTGACGGTGAACTTTGGCGTTACTATCGACGGCAAGAGCTTTGTCCCTACCGATATGATAGCCAGTCTCCCGCTTAATCTCAAGGATGGGGAAGTTGTTGACCGTGAAGATCTTTTGGATGAGTTTAAGAGTAATCAGCCGATATGTGCGGTTGGACTGGGCGACGGTGGCCGCACTGCCGTGTTCATGGTGATTGATGGCCGATCGGCAATATCAAGCGGTGCGCGTCCCACCGAAACCGGTGAAATGCTGAAGCAACTCGGCTGCACCGACGGCTTGAGTTTCGACAGCGGTGGCTCGGCCACATTCTACACGGGTGCCTTTGGCGTGCGCAACCGTCCGAGCGATGGCGTGGAACGTGCCGACGGTAACGGCGTGTTTGCCGTGTGCACCGCCCCCGACGACAGCACTGTGGCATCAATCAGTTTTGTCGACTGGAATGTGGAAGTGCCAAAGTATGGTGTCTATAAGCCGCAGTTCTATGGCTACAACAAATATGGCATGCTCATTGACACCGACCTCAAGGGCGTGGTGCTCAGTTGTCCCGAAAATGTGGGTCACGTGCGTCAAGACAGCATCTTCTTTGGCGACGGCCAGGGCTTTGCCCGTCTTAAGGCCTGCTACAACGGCCTGGAGGCCACTTTGCCTGTCACGGTTGTTGGCTCCGACTCTACAATCAGCATGGCCAACGACTCGGTAATCAACGATGGCTACCGCCATTATGTGGTGGATGTGCTCAACGCTGTCGACGGCAAGACCATGACAATCGACCCGTCGGTGCTCACTTGGAGCAGCAGCGACCAGGGCGTGGTGAGCATTGATGCCAACACCGGCTCGCTTATAGGCCTCACCGACGGCACCGCCACGGTGACCGGCAAGGTGGGCTCGTTCAGTGGTAACATGAAGGTGACGGTAGAGCGACCCACATCGCACGTGATGCCCATCGACCCCGATTTAGACATCAGCACTTGGAAGTATACTCAGACGGGTGGCAAGCAGCAAGTGGTCACCTCTACCGGCAACGGCATAAGTTATGCCTACACCGGCGCTTCGGGACGTGCCCCCAAAATCACACTCACCAAGCAACTGCGCTTGTGGAGTCTGCCCGACACATTGCGCCTACGCATAAATCCGGGCGAGGCTCCGCTCAGCAGTGTTTCGCTTACGCTTCAGGCCAACGGCCAAAAGGTGACTTACCAGTCACTCCGCCCCGACACTGTGATTGCCGGCCGTGAGATTGTGTTCGACCTGCCCACTGCGGCCTGGATTGATGCCACTGCCATGGGTAATTACCCAATCACCCTCAAGGCCATTCAGCTCTCGATGGGGGCAAGCACAACCGGAAAGCAATACACTATGCTCATCAATGCCGAGACGGTCTACAATGTGCTTCCCGTGACTGGCGTGCCTACCGTGCTCGATGAGGCTTCATGCCTGTCGGTTACTGCCGCCAATGGCGTGATCTCATTCAGCAAGGCTGTGGATTCGGCTTCGCTGTGGAGTGTCGATGGCAAACTGATTGCCCGTTGTGGCCAGGCGACTTCAATGTCGGCCAATGTGCACGGCGTGTGTGTGCTCGAGGCCAATGTGGCTGGCAAGCGCATAACCCGCAAGGTGGTGCTCAAGTGACTCAAATAGACAGTTAACCAATTAATAGGAACAAAAAAAACATAAAATCAAGATGAAATCCAATCGGCTTCTTATGATTCCCGCCTTGCTGGCGTCGGTAATGGCAATGTGTGCCATGCAACACGCATCGGCAAAGACGCAGTGGACAATCAATCAAAAGGCCTATGATGTCGACACTCTGGTCTACCCGCATCAGGTGGGACCGGGTGTGGTGTTCTCTAAATACGACTTGCCCGGCATGCCGCTCAAGGTGAGCGTGATGGAGATGGACCTGAAAAACAAGTATATCGACTTTGAAACTTGCCTCGGTGGCGACAAGGGTGTGAGTCAGGAAAATCCGCTCAGCATGGCCACCCGCAACGACCGTCCGGGCCACGAGGTGGTGGGTGCCACCAACGGCGATTTCTATTTCTACCAGAACACTCTGGAAAACGGAATACCCCGCAGCGGACAGTTCCGTCGCGACGAGTGTGTGACCAATCCTGTGGGCCGTGCGTGCTTTGTGCTCAGTGACGACCGCCGCCCGTTTATCGACCGCGTGGACTTTGCCGGAACCATCACTTATGGTGGAGCCACAATGCGCTTGCATACAGTGAACATGCAGCGCCTTGAGTGGGAAGACACCGGCGGTAACCAAATCAACCTCTACACCAATTCCTATGGGTCGGCTACCGAAAAATGCTCTGGCGGCTCAAAGGTGGTTATAGCGCCAAAGTCAACTCCTTTCAAGTGGTATGCCAATAGCCCCGAAACTTGTGTGGTGGAGCAGGTTATTGCCGACGGAGAGGGCGTGACCGCCATCCCCGAGGGCAAGGCCGTGCTTTGGGCGCAAGGCACTTGCATGTCGACTCTCACATCTATGAAGGTGGGCGACGAACTTACCATCAACCTGGGTGTGGACTTGAGAAATCAGCCTGGCCTGCTTAAAAACTTCAAGGAAGTGATGGGCGGCAGCGACAATATAATCATGCAAAATGGTCAGCTGGTCGACGCATGGGATGAGCGGCACCCGCGCACTTGCATTGGTTTCAATGCCGACAGCACAAAGGTCTACTTTGTGGTTATCGATGGTCGCAGCACATCGTCAACTGGAGTGACTCTCAGCGAGGCTGCAGGCGTGTTCTTGGGCCTTGGCGCCGTCAATGCGGTAAATCTCGATGGCGGCGGTTCGAGCTGTATGGTGGTCAATGGCGAGATAGTCAACACTCCCAGCGACGGCAGCCCTCGCGCCGTGGGCAACGGATGTCTGCTCATAAGCAACGCACCTGTCGATGATGCCATAGGGCAGCTCGCCTTCTCGCCACGCAGCTACAATGTCTCTATTTCGGCTAAAATCAAACCTGCCGTTTGGGGTTATAACAAGTATGGCGTGCTTAAGGACAAGGATGTGCAGGGCGTGACGTTTTCTTGCGACGAGCATCTGGGTCACTTCACGGCCGACGGCTATTTCGTGGCTTCGCCCACGGCTACTGCCGGAAATCTTTATGCCGACTATAACGGCATAAAATGCTCGCAGCGTGTGGTGGTTTATAATGCCGAGAAGGTGTTGCGCGACGACAGTGTGGCCGTCGACCGTAATCACAAGTATGAAATTAAGGTGCTGGGCAAGAGCGGCGAGAGCAGCGACTTGGTCGACCCGTCAATAATCAGCTGGACTTCGGCCGACCCCGCAGTGTGCACCGTCAGTGCCGAGGGTGTGATTGTGCCTGTGGCTAATGGCCGCACTGTGGTGGCTGGCGTGGCCGATGGCTTTTGCGACTCGCTGGTGGTGCGTGTGGAGAACCCTGCAACGCATGTGGCTGGCATCGAAAGCCCCGTTGTTGTCGAGAACTGGACCGTGGCGCAGTCGGGTGGCAAAAACCGCACAGTGGAGGCCCTTGACAACGGCCTGCGCATAAAGTTCACTGGAGCTTCGTCGCGCGTGCCTTATATAAAACTCACCAATAAGACTCTCCTTTGGGGACTGCCCGACACTGTGCGCATCCGTTTCGTGCAGACCGACCAACTGGTGAAAAATGTTACGCTTGCCATGTCGACCACCGAGGGCAAGAACGTTGTGCGTCTTTCGCCGAAGACTGATTTCGTGACTGGCGAGAATGTCATCGACTTTCCTGTCGACACTTTTTGCGATGTGACCGACTGCAGTCAGTTCCCGCTGAAACTTGCCTATGTCAACTTCAACATGCAATCGATACAAACTGGTACTGAATACACGTTCGATGTTCCCGGTCTTGAGCTTGTGTATGGTAGCGGACAGTCGGGCGTGACGACCATAAAGGCCGATGCGCGGCCGTCGTCTCTTGACATTTATCCAAATCCGGCTGAGGCCGGGGCAACTGTGAGGCTGAATTGTGCCGAAGGCACCGCCAATGTGTATGACACGGCCGGTCGGCTTGTGCGCTCGGTTACTGTGGCAGGTGGAGCCATGTCGACTGCCGGACTGGCAAAGGGCATCTATGTGGTCCGTCTGTCGGACGGATTATCGGCCCGTCTTGTGGTGAAATAGCAACCGATATTTATAAGAACGAAATGCGATGAGCGCGTCGCCGGGTGTGCCCCGGGGTGCGCTCATCGCTCTTTTGTATTGTTCTTGCCTGTGTGTTCAGCACCCTGTGCCGTCGAGCGAGCAGCTCTCGCCGTCGGTCACTGGGCGTGATGTGAGCCCTGCGTCTTCGGCCTCAAGGGTCACCTTGCCGTCGGGCAACACAAAGCAGGGAATTCCCACTTGGCCGTGTGCCTTGGCCTCGTCGAATGCGTGGTCGTGGTCGCGCAGGCGCAGAAACTCCTTCAAGGCCTTCACGTCTTGTCCGATGTTCACGATTTGCCATTGGCCGTTGTCTCTTACTTGGGCTTCTATGCAAGCACAGTCGGGACACGACGGCATGCTGTAAATCTTAATCATATCAGTGCTTTTTAGTCGTTTGGGAAATGTGCTCCTGTTTTCTTGAGCAGTGAAGCAAGGGCCGCCGGCAAGTCATGCGGGTGGCACCAAGTCATCTGTGGATCGCGGGCATACCATGTGAGTTGCTTTTTGGCATACACCCGTGTGTTTTTCTTGATTCTCTCAATGGCGGTAATGCGGTCCATCACCCCATCGAAGTAGGCAAACAGCTCCTTGTAGCCCACTGTGTTGAGTGAGTTGAGGTGGCGCAAGTGCATCACACTGTGGGCTTCGTCTTCAAGCCCTGCCGTTACCATGGCGTCGACTCGGCGGTTTATGCGTTCAAACAGTTGTTGGCGATCCATGTTGAGGCCGATCTTTATGATGTTGAACGGTCGCTCCTTTGCCTTTCCTGTCCGCAGTGTGGAGTATGGCACTCCTGCCTGGCGGCATATCTCCACGGCATGAACCACGCGCTTCGCGTTTTTGCGGTCAACGGTGTCGTAGTATTCCGGGTCAAGGTCTTTCAGCTCGGTTAGAATGGCGTCGAGTCCTCCAGTGGCATAGTCGTTGGCCACTGATTCACGTACGTGACGGCTTATGGTGGGTATGTCGTCTATTCCGCGGCACACTGCATCCACATACATCATCGACCCGCCGCACATCACTGCATAGTCGCCTTGCGCCCACAATTTCGGTAACAGCCGCATTACGTCGGCCTCAAACTCTGATGCGCTGTAGTATTCGCCCAGGTCGAGAAACTGCACGAAGTGGTGCCGCACTTCGGCCATTTCCTCTGCCGTGGGCGCAGCTGTGCCAATCGGCAGCCCGCGAAACACTTGGCGTGAGTCGGCATTGATTATCTCGCACCCAAGGCGCTTGGCCACGCCTATCGACGCGGCAGTTTTGCCCACACCGGTGGGGCCGGTTATCACCACAAGCGTTTTTTGACCGGGCATGGCTATTCAAGCACTATTTTGCAGTCGTCGAGGCTAAGCACGCGGGCCAGGCTTTCCACTCTGTACCCTCTGTCGCGCAGTAGTTTGCCGCCGTCTTGAAACACCTTCTCTATTATCATGCCGAATCCTGCTATTTGGGCGCCTGCCTGTTCGGCAAGGTCAATCAGGCCGAGCGCGGCGTTTCCGTAGGCCAGAAAGTCGTCGATAATCACTATGCGGTCGTCTTTGGTCAGATAGTCGGCACTGATGCACACGGTATAGTCGCGGTCTTTGGTGAACGAGTGAACCTTGCTGCTCAGTGCATTGTGCATTGTGCTTGGGCTCTTCTTCTTTACAAACACCACCGGCAGGTGCATTTCGGCTCCCATCATTATGGCTGGTGCAATGCCACTGGCCTCGATGGTCACTATTTTGTTCACACCGCTGTCTTTGAACCGCTCGCTGAATTCATGGCCGATTGCCTTCATCAGATCGGGATCCATCTGGTGGTTTATGAAACTGTCTACTTTAAGAATGCCCCCGGCAAAGCATTTGCCGTCTTGCATGATGCGGTCGTTGAGTAGTTTGAAACTCTCCATTATGTTTTGCAGATTGTTGTTTTTGTATTGTTTGTCAGAATATGACTGAGGTGGCATCGGTCCACTCTATGGCCTGCCCGGTTGCAAGCGATTGCTTCACGTCGATGATGCGCTGGTTGCTGCTGCCGCGAAAGCGCAATTTGATGTCGCGCTTGGACATCACAAACTCGCCGTCGACCACCACGTCGACGTAGTTGAGTATCTGCCGCATTCGGGCATCGGCCACCAGTTGCTCCCAGCGGTAGCCGGTGAAGCACCACAGTCCGCGGTGCAGGTCTTCCTTGATGCGGCGTGCCAGTTCCAGCACTCCGGTGGGGTGCTGCATGGGGTCGCCACCGGTGAGGGTTACGTCTTCGTCGTCATCGGCAATGTCGGCCAGGAGCTGGTCCACAGTCATGGTCTCGCCGCCGGTGAAGTCCCACGACTGCTGGTTGTGGCAGCCGGGGCACTGGTGGGTGCATCCGGCCAGGTACACCGAGGTGCGCAGGCCAGGACCGTCGACCGAGGTGCCGCGCACTATGCGCAGCACTTGCAGTGTGGCTGGTGATGTGGTTCCGCTGGTCGTCATTGCTGTGTCTTGTTTTTTGTGGTGATGCCAAGTGTGTGCTTACTTGTGAACCACGCGGTCTTTGAGCTCGGCGAGCTTGCCAGAGTTCCATCGGTCGGTAGTGCCCACAAGGTAGCCCGTGATTCTCTGCAGGCGGTCAATGTTTTTTCCACCGCATTCGGGGCATTCTTTGAGGTCTTCGGTTGCGTCTTCATATCCGCAGTCCATGCAGCGGTTGCGGTTGTGGTTCACCGAGCAATAACCAATGTTGTATTTGTCCATGAGGTCTACCACGTTGCTTATGGCCAGCGGGTTGTGTGTGGCATCGCCATCGATTTCCACATAGAATATGTGCCCGCCGCGGGTCAGGTCGTGGTATGGGCCCTCCACTTCGGCCTTGTGCTTGGGGCTGCAGTGGTAATACACGGGCACGTGGTTAGAGTTGGTGTAGTAAATCTTGTCGGTCACTCCGGGTATCTCTCCGAAGTCCTTGCGGTCGCGCTTTGTGAATCGGCCCGATAGGCCCTCGGCCGGTGTGGCCAGAATGCTGAAGTTGTGTTGGTAGCGCTCGCTGAACTCGTTGGCGCGGTCGCGCATATGGCTCACTATGCGCAGTCCAAGCTCTTGGCTGTGCTCGCTTTCGCCGTGATGCTTGCCTGTGAGCGCAATGAGGCATTCGGCAAGGCCTATGAAGCCAATGCCCAGTGTGCCCTGGTTGATCACGCTTTCGATGGTGTCGGTCGGTTTCAGCACTTCGGCACCGTTCCACAGCATCGACATCAGCAGCGGGAACTGTTTCGCAAGGGCTGTTTTTTGGAAATCAAAACGCTCGTTGAGCTGGCGGGCAGTGGTTTCGAGCAGGTTGTCGAGTTTGCCGAAGAATGCTTTCACTCTCTCGTCTTCGTCGGCAATACCCATGCACTCAATGGCTAGCCGCACGATGTTGATTGTCGAGAACGACAGGTTGCCGCGTCCCACCGATGTCTTGTCGCCGAAGCGGTTCTCAAACACTCGGGTGCGGCATCCCATGGTGGCAATTTCCCACTCGTAGCGTTTCGGGTCGTCGGCACGCCACTTGTCGTTGTGGTTGAATGTGGCGTCGAGGTTCACAAAGTTTGGAAAGAAACGGCGGGCTGTCACTTTGCATGCAAGCTCATAAAGGTCGTGGTTGCGGTCGCCAGGCAAGTAGCTCACGCCGCGTTTCTTTTTCCATATCTGTATCGGGAAGATGGCTGTTGATCCGTTGCCTACTCCCTCGTAGGTCGATTTCAGCAGCTCGCGTATGATGCAACGGCCTTCGGCCGATGTGTCGGTTCCGTAGTTTATCGAGCTGAACACCACTTGGTTGCCTCCGCGTGAGTGGATGGTGTTCATGTTATGGATGAAAGCCTCCATGGCTTGGTGCACGCGGCTCACGGTGCGGTTGATGGCGTGCTGCAGGTTGCGCTCGCGGCCTGTGAGCCCGTCGAGTGGTTTTGTCTCAAAGTCGTCAAGTTCTTTGTGATACAGGTCGCTCAGGTCTTCGCCTGTGAGTTGCTCCACATACTTCACCTCTTCGATAAACGATGTGCGCACGTAGGGGGCCAGATAGAAATCAAATGCCGGAATGGCTTGGCCTCCGTGCATCTCGTTCTGGGCCGTTTCCATTGATATACAGGCAATCACGCTCGCTGTCTCGATGCGCTTGGCTGGACGCGACTCGCCGTGCCCGGCCACAAATCCGCGCTCAAGTATCTTGTTGAGTGGATGCTGCACGCAGGTGAGGCTCTTGGTGGGGTAGTAGTCCTTGTCGTGGATGTGCAGGTAGTTGCCTTCCACGGCTTCGCGGGCTTCGTCGCTGAGTAGGTAGTCGTCGACAAAGGGCTTGGTGGTCTCGCTGGCAAACTTCATCATCATGCCGGCTGGCGAATCGGCGTTCATGTTGGCGTTTTCGCGGGTGATGTCGTTGCGCTTTGCATTGATTATCTCAAGAAACATGTCGCGGGTCTTTGCCTTGCGGGCCACACTGCGCTTCTGGCGGTAGCGGATGTAGCACCGGGCCACCTCTTTGCGCGGACTCTTCATCAGCTCGAGCTCCACTTGGTCTTGAATGTCTTCTACACTCATTTGCTTGCGGCCGCGTGTGCTGATGCGGTCGGCTATACGCTGAATCAGGCTCTCGTCTTCTCCGGCTTCGGTCTGTAGCATGGCCTTGCGTATGGCGGCTTTTATCTTCTCTTCGTTGTAGCCCACGATGCGCCCGTCGCGTTTTATTACTGTCTGTATCATATGTGTGTCTTGAGTTTTAAAGTGATTTTTTTGTGGGTGTGAATGCGCATGGCATATTTTTTTGCCACGTTTTCGCAACTGTTTGCAAAGCTACAACAAGC
>CAVFVP010000004.1:0-13476 GCA_963625945.1 Agathobacter rectalis
AGTTTTCAGTTCCCTATTGCTTCTGCACAGTGTAACAATTGTCCATCTCTAACAATGTTCTTGTTCCTGACTTTTTGTGACAGCCGATCAAAGAGCATATATATTGGGTTATACACGGCCACAAGAGATCAAAAACAGCTTGCGCTGAGGGGTATTTGAGCTAATTATAGTATATTTGCAATCGTAAAGCAACACTTTGAATACAAGCGCTATGAACGATTCAATCCAAAACAAGCCCAAAATACTGATTATCTATACTGGCGGCACCATTGGCATGATTGAGAACTCAACGACCAAGGCGCTGCAGCCTTTCGACTTCTCGCACCTCATCGACAATGTGCCCAAAATAAAGAAGCTCGATTACGAGATTGACAACATTCAGTTCAATCCGCCCATCGACAGCTCAAACATGAATCCAAAACACTGGCACGACATCGCACAAGCCATAGAAGACAATTATGATCACTACGACGGCTTTGTGGTGCTACACGGGACCGACACAATGGCATTCACGGCCTCGGCGCTAAGTTTCATGCTTGAAAATCTGTGTAAACCAGTGATTATCACTGGGTCGCAGTTGCCTATTGGCGAGGTGCGCACCGATGGAGAGGAGAACCTGATTACCGCACTGCAAGTGGCAGCAGCAACCGACGCCAACGGGCAAGCCATGGTGCAGGAGGTGGCGATTCTTTTCGAGAGCCACCTGTGGCGAGGAAACCGAAGCACTAAGATGAGCGCCGACAACTTCAACGCATTCAAGAGCAACAACTATCCCGAGCTGGCCCGCATAGGACTCGGGCTGTCGTTCAAGGAAGAGGCCCTATACCGGTCGCCGTCGAAACGTCCGCTGAAAGTGCGGTATAACATGGACCCCGACGTGATGTTTCTGGTGTTGCATCCCGGAATGACTGAGAGCACGTTGCAGCACATGCTCAACACGCCCAACATAAAAGGCATAGTGCTCAAGACATTCGGCGCCGGCAACAGTCCCAACGAACAATGGTTTACCGATGCCATTCACGATGCGGTGACGCGCGACATAGTGATAGTGAACGTGACACAATGTGTCAACGGCAGTGTGCACGCCGGCTTATATGCAACCGGCAACTGCCTGGCCAAAGCCGGTGTTATAAGCGGTCACGACATAACGAGCGAGGCTGCGATAACCAAGATGATGTATCTGTTCGGCATGGGTCTGCCACCGTCGTCGGTAAAGAAATATATGCAAGTGGCCCTGTGTGGTGAGGTCACGATTCCGTAACCACAAGTTCATCCATTAGTCACAATCTGCGCAGCCTTCGGCCAAATCAGGCGGCGCCTCGGCTATGCAAATTCAAGTAAGCTTGATTTGCTACCCACGCTCGGCTTGCACTATGTTGCCTGCGGCCAAATCAGGCGGCGCCTCGGCAATAGCAAATTCAAGCAAGCTTGATTTGCTACCCACGCTCGGCTTGCACTATGTTGCCTGCGGCCAAATCAGGCGGCGCCTCGGTAATAGCAAATTCAAGCAAGCTTGATTTGCTATTGCGCTCGGCTTGCACTAATTTTGCAAAAAAATAACACGAACCAGAACAAAGCGAACGAATGAGCACTAAGGCTGAAATCAATATCGACCATCCTGAGTTATGGAACATGGGGCTTCACATCACCAGCAACAAAATAAAGTATTTGCTGGTGAACACATCGGCCGAAAATTCCCTGACCACGGGTGAGTTTGACATTGCCGGCAATTCCGACTCCGCGCTCAAGGCAATTGAGACCGTAATCTACGACCATCAACTGCTGGGCGATTTCAACGACGTGCGCATTGTGGTCGATTCACAGCACTTCGTGGTGTTACCCCCCGACTTCCAACCCGACGACAATCTCGGAGCCGACGGGCAAAGCAGCGCACAAGCTGCCATGGAGGCGGCTTTCGGCAACATGGAGGGCGACCTTGGATATTGCCGACTTGCAAAATGCAATGCCGCCATTGCATTCGAGATGCCCAAAGGGCTGACAGCATTTCTTGAGCGCACCTACTTCCAGCCACGCATTGTGCACCCGCTCTACACGCTATGCGAGCACTACAGCGGAGTGAATTCCGATTCGGGCATTGCCCGCATGCACCTCAACTTTGCTCCCGAGGGCAACCGCATGGACATGGTGGTGTTCGGCAAGGGACGGCTGATGCTGGCCAACAGTTTTGAGTTTGCCTCAGCATCCGATGCCGTGTTCTATGTGCTTCACGCATGGAGCAGCCTCGGGCTCGACAGCATGGGCGACGAGATACAGCTCACAGGCAACCGCGACATGCGCGATGCCGTGATGCCGAAGCTACGTGAATATGTGCGCTATGTGATGCCGGGCATTTTCCCGGCAGCCGCTTTGAGACTGGGGCAGGATGCCGTGAAGGCTCCTCTGGAATTAACACTACTTGCACTATGCGAATAATAAGAGGAAAATACGGACGCCGACGTTTCGACGTGCCCACCAACATAACCGCGCGCCCCACCACCGATTATGCCCGCGAGAGCCTATTCAACGTCATAGAGAACCTGGTGGACCTCGACGGACTTACCGCACTCGACCTGTTTGCCGGCACGGGAGCCGTGAGTTTCGAGTTCCTGTCGCGCGGATGCGCTAGCGTGACGAGCGTAGAGAAAGCATCAACACAATTCAACTTCATCAACAAGGTGAAAAAGCTGCTCGGCGACGACAACATCACCGCCATCAAGGGCGACGTGTACCGGTTCATGGGGTCGTGCACAAGGACATTCGACATAATTTTTGCAGATCCGCCCTACGACTTGCCTACCCTGCCCAAGCTGCCCGAGGCCATACTTGCCTCAGGCATGGTGAAAGAAGGCACCATAGTGATTGTGGAGCACTCGAAGCACAACGACTTCAGCATGCTGCCGCAATTCATGCAGCACCGCACCTATGGCAAGGTGAATTTCTCGATTTTCAAGGCATAAGCGCCGCCATGGTCGGCCGAGAATCAGCCGACATGCAAAACGCACAAATCCGCATCAAGCACGGCCATTATGAGGCAGCTTGATGCGGATTGCTGTTTTTTCATACAGATTGGGGTTTACCTTCTGGCTTGCACGTCAAAGGTGTCGAGCACAGAGCCGTCGCGGTTGAGGAGCTGAACCGAAATGCGGCGGCTATCCACATTAAGGTGAAGCGCCCCCACGGTGTGCGGTCCCTCGTTCCATCGGAACCGCAATTTGTCGGCATTATGTTGAAGGGGCCCGATGGGCTTCTGGCCACGCTCATTGTCGCTCGAAGGCATCTGCACATAGGTGGTGCCGGCTTTGCTGGCCGTCACCTTGTCGGCCTTTAACGGAGCCGAGCGCACATAGATGTGGTTGTTGCCGGCAATTGCGAGGTCGACCCCGCACTCATCGAAGAGCTGCTTCCAGCGGTCGTATTGACTAGAGGCGCCATTGCCGCCGAAAAACCACTGATAGTGCTCACACACCACAGTGTAGCGCGAGCCCGCCTGATTTTCCTTAATCACATTACGCACCCACTGCTGTGCAGCCACAAGGCCCGAATCGGTGCGCATGTGCTCGTTGTTGAGCATGATGAAGAGCACCTCGCCATACTTGAAATAGTAGCACACGCCAAGTTCGCCCTCGTAGCCGTTGCGCGGATAGTAGTTGGCATCGCGGAAATAGGCATTGGTGAGCTGAAAGCGGCGCGACATATTGTCGTGGTTGCCATTAAGCCCGGCCCACATGGTGCGGCGGAATGCCGGCTGCGAGTATAGCTCACGCCAGAACGAATAACTTGCGCCCCATGCAATCACGTCGCCTATGTGCAGCACCCAATCCACGTCACGGTAGCGGTTGTCGACCGTCTGAAGCATACCCATTGCGCTCTCGAGTCTGGCAGGAAGGGGCGTATAGGTGTGGAAGTCGCTGATCACACAAGCGCTCCAACTGGGCGCACCGGCTGTGACAAAGCGGTATACGCAGCTGGTGTCGCCAGCCGAGCTGATAATGCGGTACTTGTAGTGAGTGCGCGGAGTGAGGCCGGTGAGTAGTGCGCCGCACTTGGTGAAACGAGCATCCTCAGTGAAGTCACTGCCGTCGGGGCGCTTGCTGTCGATGCCATAGTAGGTGGTGCAAAGCGACTGTTGCCCGGGGTCGACACGGTGAGCCTGGCGCCACGTCTCGTCGGTTTCTGTTGTGTAGAGCACCCACGACCGTCCGGCGGTAGTGTCGGCAGCCCAACTGACACCCATTTGGACCGATGCGTCCTGTCCAGGGCAGGTGACTATGCTGTAGAGCCGGCCTGTAGCGGCATACGATGTGGCAGCGGCAATGGCTGCTACGGCTGCGGCAAAAGTGCGCAGCATGATTGCACTGAGTTTTTTTCGCGTCATTGTTTACAGGTTTTTATGTGGTGTAATAGATTTTGTGCTGGTAATGGGTAATTGCCGTTGTGGGGTGAAGATGCCTCAACGCATAAGCTCACCGATTGATGTGGTGAGGTTGAACATGAGCGTGGTGGCGCTGCTGTGAGGCTTCGCCAAAGCAATGCCGAAACCGAAAGCCTTTACCTTAAGCCCGCCGCCGAGCGAGAAACCCGACAGGAAATTACGGTGATAGGTGCTCATGTCGGTGCGCGTCTTGTAGTCGTAACCAAGAGCGATATACATGCGCTCGGTGGGCACATACTCGATGCCGAAAGTGAGATGCCGCATGAGATTGCGCACAAACGAATCCTTCTTGACAAGCGACGAGGTAGCGGTATTCTTGTCCTCGGGCTCATAATATGGCAATTTCCACTTGGTGAGGCCATATGCGGTGACCGAGAAGCGGAACGGCGACGATGAGAACATCTGCGACCATCCAATCTGCACGTCCCATGGCACGCTGGCCTTGGTCTCGTTGAATTTCTTCACCTGTCCACCCAGGTTCTTGACCACAAGCGACAGCGACAGGTCGTTGTCGGGATTATAATAGTTAATGCCCAGGTCGGTGGCTATGGCAGCAGCCGAATACTCGGCATATTTCGAATAGACGAACTTCACGTTGATGGCACCGCGCAGATTATCGGTGATGTCGTGCGAATAGGAGGCATTAAACGCCATATCACTTGCCGAGAACGAGCCGGTCACGTTGCCCGAGGCATCTGTCTCGCTCATGGAGCCGTAGCCAAAATATTGCAATCCCACGGCAAATGCGCTGTGTTCGTTGATGCCTTGGCCGTAACGCACGCCCATGAAGTTGGTGGAGCCTAAATAGCGCATATAGCTCACGCCCACCTGATGGTCAACCTCAGGTCCCAGAAGCGCCGGATTCTGCTCAATAAGGTTGATGTCGTCGTCGATCACGGTGATATTGTGTCCGCCTAGGGCATAGGCATGAGTCGAGGGCGTGACATTGAGGAACTGATAGGCCGTGGTGCCGTCTTGAGCCGTGGCTGATGTGAAACCAGCCAACACAATGGCAACAGCAAGCAGGTGTGTATTGTATATTTTCATCTGACAATCTAACTTTCACTTGACGGCGGTGCACAGCACCCCCTTTTCTACTAATAACGCACAGCGGGGTCGGTTAGTATAAGTGTTTATTTTTTTTTACAACACCAGCCACCGCCGCACCGTTTTGTAAAAATAAATGAAACATTATTAATCATTTGCAAAACCAGCCGCAAAAGTCATTGACAATTAGAAAGAGCTAGTTATATTTGCATTGCCGAAAGCACAAGGCCCATTGGGCCAAAGCATGAAGCTGGATTACTTCCACAACAAACTGAATTAACAACATTAGTGACTGAACACGTAATGCGAAACCACGATTTGCGATTACACATACTCTTGGCAATGTCGGTATTGGCACTGATGCCTGCTATGGCACAAGTGCGCCACGTGACCACCGTCAACCCAATGTCGCGCTCTTCCTACATGGAGGTGTACGAGTATGACTACGTAGACGTTCAGCCACAATTTCCAGGCGGTGAACGCGGGTTGACCAACTACATCAACAACACCCGCGAATATCCCTACCACGCCTACCACAACCGCATTCAAGGCCGTGTGCTGTGCAGCTTCATAGTAGGAGCCGACGGCCGTATCAGCAATGTGCAGGTGATTCGCGGAACCGGCGATGAGAGCCTGGACCGCGAGGCCATGCGCGTAATTAAGGAAATGCCCCGGTGGAAGCCAGGACGCGTGAACCGCTCCAAGGTAGCAGTGCGCTGCGTGCTGCCCATCGCATTCAGGCTGTAACCAGTGCCGTCCAAACAGGCGCGCACAACAATTCCCACCACACTTACACACATCCACACACTTTCTCCATGCCGCACGCCACACACATGTGGGTGGCGCAACTGCCGCTTCTGCATCACGCACACAGTTGGCCAGTGTAGCCCATAGCCTGAACAAAAAAATCACATCAGCATCCGCCGTTGACAACAATGGATGCTGATGTGATGTGTTATTAAAGGGATACCACTCTCACTGGACAAAAGGCTCGCTACTTTTTGCCGCAAGCGCTTTCAGCCCCGTTACCAATTGAGTCTCCATTGTCAACCAGACTCTCGTTCACCGAGTGGTCAACACCGTTACGCCTATACTCTTCACGGAGCAACGCCCCAGGCTCCATGGCCTCATACACGGCCATGCGCCTATAGCGCGGACGCAGCAGAAAACGCTCCACACAGTAGGCTATGACGAAATAGACAGCCACGAGCACCCACAGCATGGCATAATGATGCGAGGTCTGTGCAAGCGTGGCGCCGTCGCTCTGCATCAGAATATAGGCTTCACTGGCCCAAGTGCTGGGCACCACATTGCCAAGCGCAGTCCACAGAGGGCCTATGGCATAGCGCGGCCACGAGATTCCCGTGAGGAACACGAAAGGCACCGAGGTGAACACCACGGCAAGGAACACCGACTCGCGGTCGTTGACAAACACCTGCAAGCATTGTCCGAGCAGTGAGCTGGCAAGCAGGAACGGCAAAGCCATGGCTATGATGTCGAGCATGTGCCCGTTTTGCGGAAAATCGAAGAAGATGGGCACAAAGTGCAGCACATAGACTGTGGGGACGATATAGATGATCCAGTGGCACAAAGTCTTGCCAATTATGGTAGCGCCCACGCCGGCACCCACATCCATGGGGTCGATGCCGCCATGGTGCAAGCGGCGCTCACGGCTGCCCGCCCTGAGCATGCCTATGCCCAAAAGCATACTCTGCTGAAGCACCAATATGAAAATGCACAGAAGCACAGACGAGGCAAGCCCCATGCTCTCGTTGCCCAAGGCCACCTGACGGCTGCCTATCACGCCACCCATTTGGTTGGTGATTATCGACACCTTGCGCCCCAGTGCCTGCATGGTGATATGCTTTTGCACGGCGGTGAGCCCCATGAGCATCTGCTTGTAGCGCATGAGTACGCTCATGTCGCAATAGAGGTTGACGTGGGCCGCCTCACCGCGACCCAGACACAGACCGTAGTCGCGCGGCACATGCACTATGCCATAGCATTGCTTCTCGTCGACCATGCGGCGGGCCTCCTGCATATTGGCCGCATATCCCACTACCCTCACCTCAGGCGTGGCATCGAGCTCACGCACCAGCTCCCGGCTGTCGGCCTGACGGCAGTCGTCGACCACGACAACCGCCACATCGCGGGCAATTTCGGGATTATATATCAGCGAATACACGATGGGATAGACGGCACACAGCACCAGGAAGAACACAATCACACCCTGGTCGTGGAAAGCGAGCATAAACTCGCGCCTCCACACATGGAACACGTCGACTACCCATCGTATTATCTTATTGTTACTCATATCATTGTTAAAAAAACACGGTAGTGATTTCATTCAGCCACAAGCCACAGTGCCCGCTTGCGTCAAGGCACATACACCGGATGGACACATACCCGCCTCAGCCGCCAGATGAGCGGCACCGGCAGCAACGTGTAGGCCAGCAGGGCCGCATAATAGAACCGCGAGAAATAGAACGGCAGCCCGTTAAGCGCCTGGTCGGCACTGAGCAGGAAATAGTAGCGCATGGGCATCACATAACCAAGCGAATGCACCCAAGGATACATCGACTCGATGGGCAACGAGAAGCCGCAGAACGAGAACGACAACATACCCAAAAGGCTGCACACAGTGGTTCCAAGCCTGAAGCTCGGCACGAAGCACATCACAGCCAAGGCAAATCCCTGATTTGCCATCACAAAGAGCGGCATCGCCAGCAGCATGTGCGAGGGCGGGCAATTGAGCGGCAACCAATAGACGCGGTACATCAAGAACTGCAGCATCCAGCCCGCAGCGGTGAAAAGGAGCGTCTGCGGCACCAGCTTGCACACCACAGCCAACCCAATAGAGTCGCCTGCGCTGCTCAGCCAATCGCGGCAAGTGGAATACTTGATCTCGGTGCCTATGCTGAAGCAAGTCACGAGCATCACG
This sequence comes from Agathobacter rectalis, assembly GCA_963625945.1. Lineage (GTDB taxonomy): Bacteria > Bacteroidota > Bacteroidia > Bacteroidales > Muribaculaceae > Sodaliphilus. The sequence goes on from CAVFVP010000004.1 coordinate 8,421, forward strand.
AGCAAAGCCAACAGACACGGCGGGAACGAGAGACCCAAATAGTAGCCATAATTGGCCCACGGGTTGCTTATGCCATGCACATGAGTGGTGACGGCGCTGATTGAGGTGGCAAGAGACTGCGCCGGAAGGCCCACCATATCGATCACACCTTTTGCGATTGTGCCGTTGGCTTTCAGCGTGACCGTCTCGAATGCCTTATACTGGAACGAGGCCGGTGTGTAGTAGGCATAGTTGATGTAGTAGCTGATGGTGGGCTGCTGGCCGCTGATGGCACGCTGCTCAAGACCCTTGGGAATATAGATGAAGCCCAATATCTGTCCGCGGCGCACGGCATCCTCGGCCTGCGCATAGGAAGCCAGGTGTTGCTTGACATCGACAGCACTCATGGCATCGAGCGAGCGCACCACGCGGCGCGATATGCTCGAGTTGTCGAGGTCGACCACAGCCACAGGAACGTGGGTGGGCGAACCGGCCGACATCATGTCGAGCAACATCCATGAGCACAGCAATGGCATCACCACCATCATCATGAAAAACATGGGGCGACGCACAAGCGACACAAGGCTACGCCGCACCGAGTCGGCTATGCACTGTTTCAACTTCACACTCTGCATTATTAATAAGGATATACTTTCCTTTACTTTGTTGTCGGTAAAACCTATTCGTTGAGGAGTACACTCATACCGGGCCTGAAATCCTTGATTGCCTCAACAGGGCGGGCCTTAACCTCAAACGTCTTGCTGTCGTACTGGCCGTAGGCCTTGGTGGCAGCCCACACGGCATAGCTGCCCATGTCGTGCACATAGAATATTTTGAGCTTGGTCTGCTTGTTGTTGAGTGCAGGAATGGTGACACTCACTTCCTTGCCCATGGTGAGGCCGGTGAGTTTCTCCTCGCGCACACTGAAGGCCACCCACATGTCGTCGAGCTTGGAAATCGACATTATGGGACTGCCGAGCGACACCAGCTCGCCCTCATGTGGGAATATCTCGCTCACCTCGCCATCGCAAGGAGCAACCAGATACTGGTCTTCGAGCAGCGACTCCACTTCCATCACCGTACCCTTGGCAGCATCGGCCAGACTGCGTGTGGCGCTCTTATCCTCGGCCTGGGCTCCGTTTTGGGCCAGCTGGAGCTGCGACTTTGCCGTGCGCACGGCTGCCGTGGCGGCATCGTAGGCAGCTTTTGCCTCGTCGCGCTTCTGCTCACTCACCACACCCTGCTTGAAGAGGTTTTCCATTCGTTCATAGGTCTTGCGGGCAATGCCCTCGGCAGCCTGAGCCTGCTGCACGGTGTGCTGGGCGGTGCTCACGAGCTCACTGCGGGTGCCGCGGTTCACCTTCTGCTCTTGCGATGTGGCCGCATTCTGCATCGAACGGGCCTTGAAGAGCGAGGCATCGACCGTCTTGCTGTAGATGCTCACAAGGGTGTCACCCTTGTGCACATAGTCGCCCTCGTGCACATAGAATTTCACCACGCGCCCGGGCAACTTGCCGCTCACGCGCACCACATCGCAGTCGGCCTGTCCCTGAATGGTGTCGACAGGCGGCTTGATGAGCAAAATGCCCAACACGGCAATGCACACCATCACCAGAGCGAACACGCCTACTGCAGCAAGCAGCGCTTTGTCTTTCTTACGGACTTCAGTCCGATGTTGCTGATTTTCCATATTCTTGAAAAATTATTTTTTTGATTTGTTTTCGAATTATAGCGGTTTACGAGCCGACAGCCCGGCTTAATATTTCATAGTGCCGAGCACCTTCGACAGATACACATCGCACAACTGCACATCAATTTCAGCATCGATGCGCTCGCTGTTGGCCTGCAGCCAGGCGGTCTGTGCAGTGAGCACATCGTCGGTGGTGCCCATTCCCTCCTTGAAAGCCAGCTGGGCAACGCGCAGGTTTTCCTCAGCCTTCTTCATGTTGGTGCGGGTCATGTCGAGGGTTTTGAGCGACTCCTGGTAGCGGTAATTGGCCTGCTGCACCTGAAGTTCGATCTTCGACTTGGCATCGTCGAGTTCCTCGCGCTTAAGGCGGGCCTCACACTCGGCAGCCTTGACCTTGTTGCTCAGACCGCCCCAATGCCACAATGGGATTTTCACCATGGCACCGACACTGAACCCGAATCCGAATTTGTTTTTAAAGCCATTATACATGTTGGGATTCATGGCATGATAGGCGCCAAATGCCGCCAGCTGCGGCAGCATCTCGCTGCGAGCCACTTTCACCTTTTGGTCATAAATCTTACCGGCGAGCTCGAGCGAACGCACCTCGTTGCGGCGTGCATACACGCCGTTGATGTCGACAGGAGCGGCACCGGCCGAAGTGGCCGACCAAGTGTCGCGGTCCTCATCGGCAAGTGTGAAATTGCTGTTGATGGGCTGTCCGCACAGTTGGGCAAGATGCATGCGCGACAACGCAAGGCCGTTGTCAACCTTGGTCAAGGCCACATTGGCCTCATTGAGGCGCACGTCGACGGTGAGCTTGCTTGCCTTGGTGGCTATGCCCTGTGCGATTAGCTTCTGCACATCGGAGTCGAACGACTCAACGAGCTCCACGTAGCTTTTTGCGAGTTTTTGCTTGGCTTTGAGCGACACCACCTGCCAGTAAGCCTCATCGACGCCATACACCACGTCTTGGGCCTTACTGTCTTGCGCTATGCGCGCAAGCTCCTCAGCATATTTCGTGATTTCATTCATTGCCTTAATCTTGCCCCCCATGTAGATTGGCTGGGTGACTGTGATTGCGCCCAAGGCAACGTTGTGCACATTGTAGGTGAGGGCACTCTTGGGCAGCAGCGCCACTGTGCTGGGTACCACGCTGCCGTTGACTATCACCGGAGCGCCTGTGGCATCCTTCACCAGGTTGTACTCATAGGTGCCTGTGGCCGGATTGAACGACTTGGTGGGGAGCATCTGGTCGCTTTCCACAAGCGACAGTTTCTTTTGGTTGTAGACGTAAGTCGCCTCGAAATCGAAACTCGGCAAATAGGCCGCCTTGGCCTCCTTTCGCTGATAACCGGCTGCCTCAACCTTGATGCGTGCTTGGCGCATCTCCTTGTTGTTACGCAACGCCATGCTCCGGCACGAGTCGAGCGACACTTGTGCCACGGCCGTAGAGCTGCAGGCCAGCGCTGTAAGCATTATTGCAATTGTTTTATTTCCCATAGCGTCACTATTGATGTGGATTTGCTTTTGTTCTAACTTGGCAAAGATAGTTTATTTGCACCGATTAGCGTGCGGCTTGTTCCGTTAACGAACACCTATTTATGCCATTTGGAACACTATTCACATCAAAGGCCAGTGGTATAAGTGCTTTACGGTTGCGGAATTTGCCGGACAGGCTGCTCACGGCGGGACGGAAAGGCCTTACTTGCTGAAAGAGAACGACCTTGAGCCCAGGCGGTAACGTCCGTCGAACACCTCGACCGTGTATTGACCCGGATTGAGAGTGGTGTTGACATTGTAGTAAACCGTGACGGGCACTTCCTGGCCGCTGTATTCTATAACCTTGTGGGCAGTGTAGGCCACGCGGCCGCCCTCGAAGCTGAATGTGCCGCTTTGGCCAAGCAGAGACCCCTCGGGGCCGGTGATGCGCACATAGAGGTCTTTCATGCCGGTAGGGGTTGAATTGTTTTGCGTCACTGTGAACCCAACAGCCAACTGGCGGGCCTTAGTCACCTTTTTCTCAGTCTTGCCGTTGCCTTTGAGTGCACTCAGGCTGAGGCCGGTGATGTTGAGTTTCTCGGCAAGCACCATGCGCTTGTTGAGGTTGTCGTTTTGTGCCGACACGTCGGCCACCTGAGTCGACAGAGCCTCGTTTTGGCTGCGGATCTGCGAGTTTTCGAGTTTGAGCCCCGCATTTTCCTTGCCGAGCGAGTCGATGATGCTCACATAGTGGCGCATGATGCCTTTCAGCGTCACAATCTCGTTTTGCAGCTCACGGATGCGCTTGGCACTGGTGGTCTTCTGCGAGTTCAGTTCCTGCAGCAACTGCTGCACCCGTTCCTTGGCCTGATTGTACTTGATGAGCACAGTGTCGTTTTTTATATACTGCGTCTGCCCCTCAAGGTTCTTGAACTGGTTGTCGAGCAGTTGATATTGACTGGCGAGCTGAAGCTGGTCGTTTTTCAGTTGCAGCTGTTCTATTTGAGCCTGTTGCTCTTTAGCCTTTTTGCCCTCGCTGTGCATGTAGTAGGCAAGTGAGCCGACAGCGGCGACCACTGCCAGTATTGCTATTGTGATTATAGCTTTGGTTGATGATGATGTCATATTGAAGTGTGATTGGTTCGTATTAAGTTGTCTCACTGATTTATCTTGACCGGCGAGGTCGCAGAGCGGCTACACCTCAAAGGTGCGCTCAGGCCTTTTGGGCTTGTTCTGCTCTTGCAGCTTTCGCTGCTCCTCAAGCCGTTGCTGGTCTTGCTTGATTGCGTCGCTCTTTTTCTGCACCTTTTGCTTGTGCTTCTCGCGGTTGGGCTGCTGGGTCTTGTTTTCGGCAAAGCTCTTCACCATGTCTTCCACCGCATCGCGGCTTCCGAGCAGATAGTTTACAGTGATTTCCACAATAATGCTTCCCTTCTTCGAAATCAGGTCAGCAATCAGTCCGCGAGAGCCGTCGGGCATGGTGCCGCTAATGCATTTAGAGTCAAAGCCCTTGACCTTGATGCGCTCGATGCGCGTGTCGTACATGTTGAATCCCGATGCCTTGCGTCGCAGGTTGTTTTCGATTTTCTTTGCATCGTCGGCACGCTTTTCATAGAGCTGCACAGTCATCACCATTTCGTCCCAATGGATTTCAAACCGTGTGGGGCTGTTGTAGGTAACAAATCCGCCATCGGGTGTCTCGAAGGTGAGGTTGTGCTGGCTCCAAGTGTAGACCGCCGCGCTGGCCCTGGAACCAACGCCAAGCAGACAGGCCGCGACAGCCGTCACAGCCATGATTGTATGTTTTAATCCTTTCATATTCAGAATCAATGTCACGTTTGTTTTCGTCTTGTTTCGTTGTGTCGGCCGAGCCTTGCACGCTATCGCCCAGTGGTTTCAATCCATTTG
>CAVFVP010000004.1:13486-28991 GCA_963625945.1 Agathobacter rectalis
ACACATTCATGTCCACATCGCCCTTTATGCCGTCGACAGTACCCCAATGGCTGAACTGCTGCAAGTGGTGGCTGTAATGAGGCAGCAATTCGGGCGACGAGAAAGAGCACAGCCACAGATAGTCGTGGTCGTTTATCTGACTCACATATTTTTTGTAGCCGTTGCCGTTGGTGTAAATCATCACCTGTCGGCCGTTCTTTTTAAGGCTCGTCACCATGTCGTTGAGGCGGGACAGAGCCACATCGTCGGTAACAAAGCGGTCGTTGTTCCAATCTTCCACATCCACCACCACGGGCAGGTCGAGCCGCCTGCCGCCTATGGCCGTCATGAAGTTGGCCGCTTGGCGGTGGCCGTCGGTCTTCTTACGGAAAAAGTGGTAGGCTCCCACCTTGAGACCGGCACGTCGGGCATCGCGGTAATATGAGGCAAAAGCCGGATCACGGTACTGCTGCCCCTCGCTGGCCTTGATTATCACAAAGCTTATGCCGTCGCGGCTCACTCGGCCGAAGTCGATGGCGCCGTTATGGTTCGAGATGTCGACCCCCATCACCGGATATATGTTTCTGTCGATTGTCACCTGCGGATGTATGAAATGCCTGCGCTCAACGTAGAGCACCAGGCAAGATGCAGCCACCAAGCAAACTCCAGCGCACAGCAGCCACCGGCCAAGCTTTTTAGGCCGGGCAGACAGGTGTGACTGTGTGTGATGCTGTGGCATATGCGTGTTTCCTTAATCAGAACAGAGGGAACTGTGATGTGGTGTTGACGTATTTACTCTCAAACGAGGCTTGAGTCCCAGTCAGGAACATAATTCCCTGCACAACGCTCACCACGGCACAGGCCCAAGAGAGCAATCCGAGCGAGAGGACCGTGACCAGAAGGAACACCACACCCGGCAGCATTTTGCCCAAATAGAAGTAATGCACGCCGAAGGCACCCAGAAATATGGCAAGTAGACCAGCCACACCACGGCTTTTGCCGCTCGGCCCGTTGGCAAACACGTCGGGCTCGGGTTGCGGCGGCATGGGTGGTGTGTCGCTTGTGCCATAGGCAGTGGGATAAGTGGCGCCGCAATAGGGGCACCTCACATTCTGCTGACGGTCAACCGTGGTGAATTCCTGATTGCAACCAGGACATTTATACTTATACATTCTCCTCTTTTTATTAAAAAACAACTGTTGCAGTAGTGCTTGCGCACGCCGCCATATTAGTATGCTAAATTAGTAAAAAAACGCCGCTTGCACATCACTTTTATGTTTTTTTTAGACCAAGCCGACCTAATGTCTGAGGCGCAAGGGTTTGCAACACCCCGAATCCACACAGGCCACGAATGAAACAACGGGGTGCAGCCGTCAGTAACAGCCACGCCCCGTTGTGCGGCAGGCAACAATTCCGGGCACAGACCGCACACAGATCCGTTGTGCATTCTTTTTATTTCTTCTTAGCAGTCGACTTCTTTGTGGTTGTTTTCTTAGTGGTCGTATTCTTGCTTGAAGTGGTTATTGTGGCGGCAGCTTTCTTAGGGATGTAGGCTGCATACTTTTTCTCGATTTCGGGAATCTCCTTCTGAATGTCGGCAATGCGCTTCGAGTCGCTCGGGTGAGTGCTTAGGAACTCAGGCACCTTAGACGTGGACTGGGCCGACATCTTCTGCCAGAAAGTGGTTGCCACCTCAGGGTTATATCCGGCCATCATCATAAGCACAAGTCCCATATAGTCGGCCTCGCTCTCGTGCTTGCGCGAGAACGGCAACACCACGGCATAGTTGGCCCCCAAGCCATACACCGACTGGGCCACCTTCTGCACAGTCTCGCTCTTTCCCGAAGTGGCCACACCAAGCGCCTGTGCGCCATATTGTGCGAGCACCTGCTGGCTCATGCGCTCATTGCTGTGCTTGGCCACTGCGTGAGCCACCTCATGGCCCAGCACCACGGCAAGCTCATCGTCGCTGCCTATTATTTTCATCAGGCCCTCATAGACCACGATTTTGCCGCCAGGCATGCACCAGGCATTCACCTCGTCGCTCTTGACCAGATTGAATTCCCACGAGAAATTCTTCACCTCGTCGGCAGCCCCGTTGTTTTTAAGATAGGTTTCAGTGGCGGCTGCAATCTTCTTGCCCACACGCTCCACCTGAGCACAAGGTACCTTGTCGGTCGACACTGTGGCCGTTTTCATAAACGACGAATACTGCGAAAGGCTCGATTGGAGCACCTCGCTGTCGCTCACCAAGTTGAGTTGCTTACGCCCGGTGATAGGCACCGAGCCGCAGCTGGTGAGAAGCAAAGCGGCAGCTGACATTGACACTAATAACTTCTTCATTTTTCTGTATTTATTGTTTAGTAGTTGGTTGGTCTTGATTTTTTAGCCGGCAATCAGTGGGTATCAACCTTGTGGGTGGGAGGTAACGTGGCATTGCGCTTGTCGACAGCCTTGGCCACTGCCTCGGCCAGACGAGTGAACGAAGCCCCCGACACGCTGTTCTGCAGCGTGACCGGCACACCGTCGTCACCACCCTTGCATATTCCGGCCACAAGAGGTATCTGCCCCAACAGCTCGACGCCAAGCGCATCGGCTAGATTATTGCCGCCGTCTTTGCCAAAGATGAAGTATTTCTCATCGGGGTGTGCCGCAGGCGTGAACCACGACATGTTTTCCACTATGCCCAACACAGGCACGCCCACCTGCTCACCCACAAACATGCTGATGCCTTTGCGTGCATCGGCCAGCGCCACCTCTTGCGGAGTGGTCACCACTATGGCCCCAGTGAGCGCCAACGTCTGCACAAGCGTGAGGTGGATGTCGCTTGTGCCCGGGGGCATGTCGATGATGAAGTAGTCGAGCTCGCCCCACTCAGCCTCGCAAATGAGCTGCTTGAGTGCATTGCTTGCCATGGCGCCACGCCACAGCACGGCTTTGTCCTTGTCGACCACAAAACCTATCGAGAGAATCTTCACGCCATATTTTTCGGCAGGGATTATCAGGTTTTTACCGTCGACCGGATGAACATATATCTGCTCATCCTCAACGCCAAACATTTTAGGGATCGACGGACCGAAAATATCGGCATCGAGCAATCCCACCTTATAACCCTGGCGGGCAAGCGCCACGGCGAGGTTGGATGCCACGGTGGATTTGCCCACTCCGCCCTTACCGCTCGACACGCCTATGATGTTTTTCACGCCAGCGAGCGGTTTGTCGGATGCGGGCTTCTTGGTCTGCGACTGCGGCGTGACCACAGCAATATTGCCCTTGATGTCGACGTCGGCCGACACATGAGTGAGAATTGCGGCCTCGGCAGCGCGGACTATCGACTTGATGAACGGGTCGGTGGCCTTGCTGAACTTCAGCGAGAAGCTCACCTTGAGGCCCTCGATGCGTATGTCGTCTTCAACCATGCCCATTTCCACAATGTTTTTCCCTGTTCCGGGATAGCGCACTGTGGCCAGGGCATCGGTTATGAGTTTCGGATATATGGTGTGCATTGTTGTAGTGTTGTATAAGTTGATTTATTGTAGATTTTTCCAATGATCGACGCGACACATGGCATCACTCGGCCGTGCCGTGGGGCGGCGTGGCAAAGAGTTGCGGCATTTGGATGTAGCCGCGGTTGTAACTGCGGTAGGTGTCGGGCTCGATGTCGATGTCGGGTTCTTGCAGCTGCCCGTGTTGCGGCAGATGAAACTTTATATACTTTATAGTCAGGCCCCGCTCAAGCCATTGGCGCTCATAGTGGGTCTTCATCTCAAGTATGTCGTCGGCAAGCCCACTGGCATAAAGGTCGCACGTGTCGACATCTGTACCAAAGCCATTGAGCTTCACAAGCTCATGGGTGTAGGTGTAAAGGAACGGGCTGTCGGTCTTCAGGTGAATGATTCCGTCAGGTTTCAATATTTGCCTGTAATTGGCAAGGAACCGTGTGGAAGTAAGGCGCTTGTTGGCATTCTTCATTTGCGGGTCGGGGAAAGTGATCCAAATCTCGGCCACCTCGCCCGGAGCAAAAAAGTGAGTTATCAGCTCAATTGACGTACGCAGGAAAGCCACATTGGTCATGCCGTCGCGCTCCACCATTTTTGCACCAGTCCACATGCGTGCGCCTTTAATGTCGACACCGATATAGTTCTTGTCGGGGAAACGTTTGCCAAGACCCACAGCATATTCACCCTTGCCGCAACCGAGTTCAAGCACTATGGGGTTGCTGTTGTGGAAGTATTCCTTGTTCCACTTGCCCTTGAGCGGAAACCCCTGCTCCTTGAGCACGGCAAAAGGATACTGGAACACGCAGTGAAACGTTTCCATATCGGCAAACTTTTTCAGTTTGTTTTTACCCATTGTCAGTTATGTAGTGTTTTTTCGCTATTTACTGTTTTTGCCTGAACCGCACAAAACACGGGCCAGGCAAAAAGAATTCATCATTAAGTGTGTGTGTGTATCGTATGAGAGTGCGGCTGACGTCAGCGCACCAGTTTAAGCGTCTTCTTAGCTCCGCATTCAAGCGCCACTTGCACCAGATAGTAGCGGCCGGCATAGTTTTGCGTGTCGAGCTCGGCACGTTCACCGGCATTGGCCACACTGCTCAGCAAGATACCATCGGGCGTGATGATACTCACGCGTGCCATCGGGGCACTTGCCTCGATCACGAGTGTGGTGCCCGAGAAGTAAGCCTTGACGTTTGCCGCAGCTACCTTCACATCGGCCACATCGAGAGTGGGATCATCGATTATCTTGAATTCCTTCCATTGCGGAGCTGCCTTATAAGCCTCGGCAGCAGCAGTGTTGACATACAGAGTCACCTTCTGCTGGTCGACTCCGGCCCAAAGGCTGTCGGCACTTTCGGGCACGCTCATAGGCTCGGCAATCAGTTCCTTCAAGGCGGTCATTCCAGCCATGGCTTTGGTGCCTATTTGCTCCACGGTGCGCGGTATGATAAGGCGTGCCACACGGTTCCAGTTATAGAGTGCATAGTCGCCTATCTTCACCAGGCCGCGGTTGAGCACGGTGTCGGTTGCCACGGCATTGCTGCCGGCAAGTACAAAGTTGCCTATGCTGACCACGCTCGACGGGAAGCTCAGTTGCTTGAGTTGGGTGTCGTAGAAAAACGCGCCGTCGCCCACCGACTCAACGCTCTCGGGGAGGTCGACCGATGCGAGTGGCGTGTTGGCAAAGGCCCACTGCCCCACTGCCGTGAGTTGCGGGCAAGCCTTGAAGTTGAATTGTGTGATGCCCGATGCGACGAAAGCATCATCGCCAATGCCGGTGATGGCGCTTGGCGAGGCCAAGTCGACCGACGTGAGCGCAGGGCATCCGGCAAAAGCGCCCGAACCGACAAAAGCCACATCCTTGCCAAGCGATACAGTGGCAAGAGCGGTGCAGCCCTTGAATGCATCGGAGCCTATCGACTGGCAGTCGACTGCGGCACTGACAAGCGCAGGGCAACGAGAGAACGCTCCTTGGCCGGTGGCGTGCACGGTCGACGGTATGCTCACCGATGTGAGCGAGCCGCAGCCACTGTAGGCATAACTACCAATGGAGTCGACAGTAGACGGCAGCTCCACCTTGGCCAGTTGATTGCATCCGGCAAAGGCGGCAAAGCCCACCGTGCGTAATTGCCGCGGCAAAGCCACGCTTGTGAGGTCCATGCCGAAAAAGGCCGTGTTGGGTATGGTGTGTGCCGGGTAGGAAGTTACGGTTCCAAACACCGGATTGTCGACATCGCTGTAAGCCTCGATTTCAACCGCACTAAGGTCGAGCTGCGTTATAGAGCGCAGAGAATCGGCAATAAAGCGGAAATCGCGCGCATCAAGAGTGCCGCTCACGGTGAGCGACGTGATGCTGTGGTCGGTGACAGCCGAGGCCAGATGGCCCGAAGTAGTGGTTACATCGACAGCCCTTGCTTGCAGGGCGAACAAGCCGACGGCAAGTAGTAATAAGATTTTTCGCATGCTGTTATTTGTTTCTATTACAAAAATAGGAATAAAATTCGTAAAACGCGCTTGCTGCACCTCACTTTTTTGCCACGCACAGCCACCGCGGCAGAGGACAGTGGCCACCAGAGGTGCAAGGAGCTCTTTTTATTATAACGTCAAACCCGGCTATTATATTGCGGCACAGCACAGAAGTCGGCACCCAAGGCACGCCCCGCCACTGGCCTGGAATGACCTGTGACGGGGCATGTGTTGCGATATTGCGGCAGAAGCCTACCTGCTTTCGAGCAGAGCCACGGCATAGGCGGCTATGCCCTCGCCCCGCCCGGTGTAGCCAAGACGCTCGGTGGTGGTGGCCTTGATCGACACCTGCGACACATCACAGCACAGGCACTCAGCAAGCTGTCGTTGCATGGCCGGGATGTGCGGATTTATTTTCGGTTGCTCGGCGCAAATGGTCAAGTCACAATTGCCCAGCACATAACCATGCTCACCTATCAGGCGGTTGACCTCGGCAAGCAGCTTAGTGCTGCTGATGCCCTTGTAGCGCGGGTCGGTGTCAGGGAAGTGGTAGCCTATGTCGCGAAGGCAAGCCGCTCCGAGCATGGCATCACACAAGGCATGGATTGCCACATCGGCATCGCTGTGGCCAAGCAGACCCAGCGAGTGGTCAATCTTCACTCCGCCAAGCCAAAGGTCGCGGCCCTCAACCAGACGGTGCACGTCGAATCCCATTCCTATTCTGAACATGGCCCTAATGCTTATTTCTTGCCGAAGAGACCCTTGAGGCCATCCATGTCGAACGACAGAGTGAATCGCAGAGTCTGATCGAGCGGGCTGTTTTGCGCAGTGGCTATCATGTAGGCGGCATCGAGGCGCAGCACATTGAGCGCGAAACCGGCTCCGAGACCGAAGTACTGGCGGTTGCCCTTGTACTTGTCTTCGTGATAGTAACCGGCGCGCAGGAAGAATTGCTGATTGTAGGCATATTCGGCACCTATCGAATAGGTGATTTCGCGAAGTTCCTCCTTGAAGCCGCCGGGAGCGTCGTGGAACGACTTGAAGATGCCCGATATCGACGACTCGTCTTTCCACTTCTGCAGGGCGTCCTCATATTCTTGCTGATTCTCGTAGTCGGCCAAGCGTGGTTTGGTGGGAACAAGCAGTTTGTTGGCATCGACCGAGATTGTGAGGTTGTGGTAGTCGGCGAGCGGGAAAGTGAAAGCTGTGCCAAGTCGCAAGTTGGTGGGCAAGAAAGCAGGGTCGTTGCCACCATTGTAACTCACCTTAGAGCCGATGTTGCTGATATTCCATCCCCACGACCACTGGCACTCGTTGCGTCCTATCACCGGATAGGTGGTGAAGTAGCCCGAGATGTCGGCGGCGAAAGCCGATGCGCCGCCGCTTTGGTCCTGGAGCGACATATCGCTGTAGCCCAAGTCGCTATAGATGTAGCGCAAGGCCACGCCCATTGAGAATTTCTCGCTGAGTTTGCGTGAATAGCCCACATCGACCGACATTTCAAACGGGTTGACAGTCGAGAGTTTGTTACCCTGGTCGTCGCTGTTGCTGATTTCGCCAAGCGAGAAGTAGCGTAGCGATGCGCTCACAGCCTGGTTGTCGCCGCTGCCGATTTTCCAATAACCACTGAGGTTGGCAAGGAAAATGTCGTTAACAATCTTGCGCAACCACGGTGTGTAGGACAGCGACACTCCGGCGCCGCTATAGGCGAAGGCGTATTTCGACGGGTTCCAGTATTGAGAGTTGACATCGGGGTCGGTGGCGACGCCCAAGTCGCCCATCGAGGCGCCACGGGCATCTGGTGTGATGCTCATGGAGGTGACACCGGTGGTGATGGGGTTGAATTCGCTGTTCTTGATATCGTCGTCGGCCATGGCGTGGAATGTTCCGGCCACCAGGGCAGCGCCAAGTATCAGTGTGTGTGCTATTATCTTCATTCGGTTGAAAATATTATATTGCTATACAATATTAAAAACTGCATTTATGGTGATTTATTGTGCAAGCGTGCGAAAAAGTGGCCTATGCGGCCCATGTGACATGCCGCCACAAGTGGTGCGCCTAGATGGCAGCATCTGAGGCATGGGCGTTTTTCCCCGCAGCGGCATACATAAAAGAAGCCTCTGTGCCGGTGATGGTGACAGAGGCTTCGGTATGCGGTTTCCTTCTCAGAGAAAGGGCTATCAGCTGTTGCGGCTGCCGCCGAAGATGCGCAGCAGATACAGGAACAGGTTGATGAAGTCGAGATACAGGCTCAGGGCTCCCATGGTGGCGAGCTTACCAGTCTGTGTGGGGTCGCTCTCCATTGCCCATTGCTTGATTTTCTGGGTGTCCCATGCGGTGAGGCCCACAAAGATAAGCACACCAGCCACACTGATACCCCATTCGAGGGCGCTGCTTGCCATGAACAGGTTGACTATGCTTGCCACAATCAGCCCCAGCAGAGCCATAAAGAGGAATGTGCCCAGCTTGGTAAGGTCTTGACGGGTGACATAGCCGAAAATGGTCATTGCCGCAAACACAGCCGATGTGATGCCAAACGTGAGTGCAATCGCATTGATTGAGTAGATGACGAAGATCGACGACAACACGATGCCATTGAGCACAGAGTAGGCATAGAACAATGCCGTGGCGGTAGCCGAGCTCAGTCGGTTGATGGCTCCCGAGAGCACAACCACGACGGCCAATTCGGCTATCAGCAGGCCATAAGAAATGATTCTGCTCGAGAATATGGTTTCAAAGGCTGCAGGCGATGCCAGCAGGCAAAGAGCCGACAAGGTGGTGACGAGCAGGCCGAGGAACATCTTGAGATAGACGCGACGCATAATGCGGCTCACATAAGAGCGCATCGACACAGCGCTCTCCAGCTCGGCGGCACTGCCGAATTGAGCCTGATTGAATGAATTTCCGTAATTGTTCATAATTCTGTTTTTTAATTGGTTTTGATATGGAGAGAGTTGCAATAACCGTGCCAAGCAATGCCGCAACCACTTGCGGAATGTAGTCGGGAAGTCGGCAATTGTGGCCTTTACCTCCGGCTTACATCCGGTTCGGGACCTCGATGCCAAGCAGCGAGAGACCACGCTTAATGATTTGGGCCACTGTGGCCGAGAGCTGCAGTCTCAGGGCGCGCACACTCGCATCGCCTTCCTTGAGGATGCTGTAGTCGTGATAGAACTGGTTGTAGGCTTTGGCAAGCTCATACACATAGTTGGCTATGAGCGCAGGGCTGTAACTGCGACCGGCATCGCTCACGGCCGAGGCAAAGTCGGCAAGGCGCTGAATGAGGTCTATTTCCTTCTCATTGGGCTCAACGGCAGTGATGTCGGCAGTCAAGTCGGCAGCGTCGGCCTTGCGGAGCACCGACTGGATGCGGGCATAGGTGTATTGGATGAATGGGCCGGTGTTGCCGTTGAAGTCGATCGACTCACTCGGGTTGAAGAGCATATTGCGGCGCGGATCGACCTTGAGGATGAAATACTTGAGCGCTCCGAGGCCTATCTTTGTGAGCACATCCTCCTTCTCATCGTCGGGCACTCCTTGCAGACGTCCGGGAGCATCGCTCATGGTGCGTGCGGTCTCAATCATCTCGTCCATCAAGTCGTCGGCATCGACCACAGTACCCTCACGCGATTTCATTTTGCCGTTGGGCAGTTCCACCATACCATACGAGAAGTGAATCAAATCCTTTCCCCACTTGAATCCGAGCTTGTCGAGCAGGAGCGAAAGCACCTGGAAGTGGTAGTTCTGCTCGTTGCCCACCACATATATCATCTTGTCGATGGGATAATCCTCATAGCGGAGCTTGGCTGTGCCTATGTCTTGAGTCATGTAGACCGAAGTGCCGTCGCTGCGCAGCAGCAACTTCTGGTCGAGGCCGTCGGAAGTGAGGTCGGCCCACACCGAACCGTCGTCCTTGCGGAAGAAGAGTCCTTTTTCCAGTCCCTCAAGCACTTTGCCCTTACCCTCGAGATAGGTGTTGCTTTCGTAGTAAATCTTATCGAAGTCAACGCCGAGGCGCTTGTAAGTCTCGTCGAAGCCGGCATACACCCACGAGTTCATGGTCTGCCACAAGGCTCGCACCTCTTTGTCGCCCTCTTCCCACTTTTTGAGCATGGCGTGAGCCTCCTTGATGAGCGGAGCTTCCTTCTCGGCCTCTTCCTTGCTCATTCCGTCGGCCACAAGGGCATTGACCTCGGCTTTATAGTGCTTGTCGAATTCCACATAGAAGTCGCCTATCAGGTGGTCGCCTTTCTTGTGTGCGGTTTCGGGGGTCACACCGTTGCCCCACTTGAGCCATGCGAGCATCGACTTGCAGATGTGGATGCCGCGGTCGTTGACAATGTTGGTCTTCACCACCTTGTTGCCGTTGGCTGCCATGATGCGTGCAAGGCTGTAGCCGAGCAGGTTGTTGCGCACGTGTCCCAGGTGCAGCGGCTTGTTGGTGTTGGGCGACGAGTATTCAATCATCACCAGTTTGCTGTCGGGCGTAACGGGTTTGAAGCCATAGTCGGCATCTGCACTGATGTTGTGCAGCACCTGAGCCCAAAACGACGGCTTGATTGTGATGTTGAGAAAGCCCTTGATCACGTTGAACTTCTCGACTGCGCTGCAGTTGGCTGCCAGATAGTCGCCTATTTCCTGTGCTGTGGCATCAGGTGCTTTGTGTGATGCCTTAAGGAACGGGAACACCACGATGGTGAGATTGCCCTCAAACTCCTTCTTGGTGGTCTGCGGTGTTATTTTCTCGGCAGGAAAGCTTACGCCATAGAGGTGGGCCACGGCCTGAGCGGTAGCTTGCGCTATAATGTTATCGATCGACATAGTATATCAGTGTGTGTGAATATATAATGATGATGTAGTTTTAAAAATTCTTTTTATATGGTGAATCACATTGACGCTCACACGCCGAGCCACAGCGTGGAGGCAATTGCGATGCAAAGTTATATCAATCTTTTCAATTTGCAATCAACCGAAAGGGCTTTTATTGCCCGTGCGGCACGGCGCGGCATACGGCGGGTTTTGCCGCTGTTGCGCCGTGGTCGGGGCAGGCCTGGGCCGAGCACATTTGCGTCAGCACCTCGAAAGCCCGGTCGAGGATGGTGTCGTGTCCCTGACGGGAGTCGCTGTCGTCCATGTCGACCTTCACGTCGGGAGCCACACCAAACTCGGTGATGCATCCGTCGGGGTCGGTGATGGAACAGGCTGAAAAGCGCACTGTCCACCCGTTAGGCAGCTCACCGGTGAACGGCAATCCGCTGCCGCCGCCAGTGGAGTCGCCCACCACCTTCACGTTGGGAAGGCTTTTCATTATCGACACAAAATTGTTGGTGGCGCTAAACGAGGCCCTGTTGGCAAGTACCACTACCGGCTTTGAGAAGTGCACGCGGCCCTTTGTGGGCTCAAAGTAATACTGATAGGGAGAGGCAAAGGCATCGTGAGCCTTGCCCGTCTTGTGCGTTATGGCCCCGGCCAGGGTGCGCGAGGTTATGAAGCGCCCGACCAAGGTCTCGACATTGGTAAGATATCCTCCGCCGTTGCTGCGCACATCGATCACGAGTCCGTCGGCGCTCGCCAGATAGCTAAGGATTGCATCAAGGTTGCCCTCGCCTATGGCGGTGGTGAAATCGCCGTAGTACATATAGCCGTAGTTGTTGCTCAGTATTTGGTATTTGATGCCCGACGTGCGGCGATAGTCGAAATTAAGGTAATACTGGTCGATAAGGCGCTGGTTGTAGTTTTCGGGATATTTTTCCCAAATCCAGTAGCGCGACACATTGGTAGCCGAGATGAGGTTGGTGTGCCCGTCCTTCAGCTCCATGAGCATATCGGAGCAAAGGTCGAAGAGCTCCCCGCTAGTCATACCGGTGAAAATCTTTGCCCGGTAGCGCTGCCCCACCTCGTTCCAGTCGATGTCCTTGTAGCCGAAGAAGCAGTAATGCTCATCGAGGAGCGACCACAGTGCATCGAAGTTGCCGTAAGCATCATTGTTCCACTCGTCGTGAGGGTGGCAAGAGTGCAGCATGGGCACAACGGCCGCTGCTATTGTAGTTGCGGCGGCAATGATGCAGTGGCGTATCATCTTGTAGTCCATTGTGTGTGTGTGTGCGTTTCTATTTAGTAAATTGCTCCTATGGCGTGCCTTTCGGCTGCTTTGCGCCGGCTCAGGCTAAGCCACTCGCCACCGATGCCGAGCACGAGGCTGTGGGTAAACTCGTGGCAGTTGATTTGCTTGATCCACGATGTGGCAATGCGGCCACGGTAGCCAATGCGGAGCACCGTGCCGCCAAGGTGAAGGTCGGCAGTAAGCAGGCTGGTCATGTCGAACCGGTTGCCCCACCACCCGAAGTTGGCAAGTCCTTTGCGGTTGCCCACATAGATTTCATAATAGCTCTCGTCGTATTCAGGCGAGAAGAACACGCCAGCCACAGGAATCGAGACCTGGCACCGAAGGGTTACGGGCACTCGGCGGGAGCGGTTGACGGTATAGGCAGCAAGGGCATTCAGGCCCACACTCCAGTGTATTTTGACCGACACCACATTGTTGGAGTTGATGGGATTATAGATGATGCCTCCGCGAAACTGAGTCATTCCGCCGGCCTGCACCTGCAATCCGTCAAGGCACACGTCGGTCCAGCGGCGCATCATAGCCCAGCGGCATTCGCCCATAAGCGAATGTTCGGTGTGGTTGCCTGCCGGATTTTGCAGATTGCCGTAATCGATGCCGGCCTCGAGCTGCATCACCCAGTGCTGCGGGTTGAACCGCATGGCCTGCATGCGCTCATAGCCAAGCCTGAAGTCGGCACCGCGATAGGGGACAGGGCTTACATAGGTGTCGAGCAACGACTCGTGGCCGCAGTCGAGCATAAACATCGACATCACCGGGCGCTCGACTGCCGCCGTCGACGGAATGCTGTTGTCCGCCACGGCAAGCGACGGAGCCGCTGCGGCGCACAGGGCCGCAAGCATCCTGGCCAACTTGGCTTTAATTGCTGTCATTATCGATATCATCGTCGGAGAACAGGCGCGTCTGCCCCGTGAGGCTGTCGCGCACGTCCTGCTGGTTGATCGGTTTGTCGTCAACCTCATCATAGATCTCAGCGACAGGTGCCTCGGGTGCATCCTCAACCTGGCGAGGCTCTACCTCGGTCACACAGCCCACTGTGTAGTTACTCAGGCGCTTACCCTTGGCTTTCACCGACTTCACGCCTATAAACTCATCGGCATCGACGGTGATTGAGCCGCGGAACTCGTCGCTGCCACCAAACTTCACCTCGAAGCGCGGATACGGCTCACTCGACAGCAGCAGCAATTCCGACTTGGGATTGCCGCCCAGCATGGTCTGCTTTTTCGCACTGTCGTCGAGGGTGAAACGCTTGAGGTAGAGGTGACCCTTGTCGGCATCGTTGACCACGGCAGTCCATACGCGCGAGCGGTCATACTTCTCGATGCGCAGTATTCCGTCCTCGAAATGGTTACCCGCATCGATTGTGGTAGTATAGAAATCGCCGTTGCGCATGATTACCAGCACGCGGTCGTCGCCACCGAATTTGCCCAGACTGTTGCCGTGGGCCTCGTAATTGAGGCGCAGAACATCGGGGTCAAACCACACCTCGCGGTCGCCCAGGGTACTCACGCCGTGCTCTTTGAGCGAAATGCGGTGAATCTCGTTGCGGGTCACTATGTTGCCTCGGGCCTGCTTGCCCTTGATGGCAAGGTCGGCCAGGTCGACGTCGAATTGCAGTATCTTAAGACGGAACTTTGGCTTGAGCGTGATGCGCAGCACCTCGGCCTCGCCATTGGAATTGGCGGTGAACCACAGCACTTTGCTTCCGGGCTTGCCTTGCGTGAGGTCATATTCCTTGTCGCGCGTGATGCCAGTGACCGAGAAACGCTTCATGTATGTGGTGCCGCCCTTGCCGTCGAGATAGAGCACATTGTAGACGGTGCGTTCGTCGTTGCGCTTGAACACGTTGAGATAGAGCACATTCTTGCCCACATAGATCTTGTCGTCGACCTTTATTACCTTATACTTACCGTCTTTATAGAATATGATTACGTCGTCGATGTCGGAACAGTTGCACACAAACTCGTCTTTCTTCAAGCCGGTGCCTATGAAACCGTCCTGACGGTTGATGTAGAGTTTCTCATTGGCCTCGGCTACCTTGGCCGCCACAATTGTGTCGAAATCGCGGATGATAGTGCGGCGCGGATAGTTTGCACCGTATTTTTTCTTCAAGCCCTCATACCAGTTGACCGTGTGCTCCACCAGGTGGCTGAGTTTGTGGTCAATGTCGGCAATGCGGTCGTTGAGCATGGCGATGGTAGCATCAGACTTGGCGCTGTCGAACTTGGTAATGCGCCGCATCTTTATCTCGAGCAGGCGCAAAATGTCGTCGCGCGTCACCTCGCGGAAGAACGACGGCTTGAAAGGCTCGAGCCGCTTGTCGACGTGAGCCACCACTGCATCCTCGTCACGGGCCTGCTCAAAGTTGCGGTCCTTATAGATGCGTTCCTCGATGAAAATGCGCTCAAGCGATGCGAAGTGCAGCTGCTCGAGCGTCTCGGAACGCTTCACCTCGAGTTCCATGCGCAAGATTTCCTTGGTGCGGTCGACACTGAAGCGAAGCAAGTCGCTCACGGTGAGGAATTGCGGCTTCTCGTCTTTGATGACGCAACAGTTGGGCGAGATGCTCAGCTCGCAGTCGCTGAAAGCATACAGGGCATCGATGGCCTTGTCGCTCGACGTGCCTGGCTGCAGGCGCACAAGTATTTCGGCATTGGCCGATGTGTAGTCGTCGACCTTGCGCAACTTGATTTTCCCCTTCTCGCCGGCACGGGTTATCGACTCGATGAGCACGCCAGTGGTTTTGCCAAAGGGAAGATCCTTGACCGAAAGCGTCTTATTGTCGACCTTGTCGATTTTTGTGCGCACCCTCACCGAGCCACCACGCTCACCGTCACGGTAGTTGCTCACATCCACGTATCCGCCCGTGGGAAAGTCGGGATAGAGGTGAAACTCCTCGCCATGCAGATAGCTCACGGCGGCATCTATTATCTCGTTGAAGTTATGCGGCAATATCTTGCAGCTCAGGCCCACGGCAATACCCTCGGCGCCCATGGCAAGCAGCAGCGGGAATTTCACCGGCAGCGTGATAGGCTCCTTTTTGCGGCCATCGTAGCTCAGTGTCCAGTCGGTGACCTTTGGATCGTAAACCACCTCGAGGGCAAATTCCGACAGGCGCGCCTCGATGTAACGGGCGGCTGCATTGCGGTCGCCGGTAAGAATATTGCCCCAGTTACCCTGCGTGTCCACGAGCAGGTTTTTCTGGCCGAGCTGCACCAGGGCATCACAAATGGAAGCATCGCCGTGAGGGTGATACTGCATGGTGTTGCCCACGATGTTGGCCACCTTGTTGAACCGGCCGTCGTCGAGCTCCTTCATCGAGTGGAGGATGCGCCGCTGCACCGGCTTCAGCCCGTCTTCGATGTGAGGCACGGCGCGCTCGAGAATCACATAGGATGCGTAGTCGAGAAACCAGTTCTCATACATGCCCGAAAGC
>CAVFVP010000004.1:29001-77499 GCA_963625945.1 Agathobacter rectalis
TCCTTGGGTACCTGATAGCTCGAGTGGAGCTCGGTCCCCGAGTCGTCGGCAGCGGCATCGTCAAGCTCGTCGGGGCGTTCGTCGTTATCTTTCATATATGTAGTTGTGCAAATGCGGCAAACGCGCTGCAACGGACACTGCCGTCGTGGCGCGGACGCATTTCATTTTTATATTAATAATAATTAATCAGATAGCAAAAATACAAAAAAAATCACTTACTTTGCATCCTAAAAGCGAAAAAACAAATTTTGCAACGGGCCACAGAGGGCACGTGCAACAAAAAACAATAGCAAAATGGCACAGAAAGAAGACGTATTCAAGAAAATTATATCACATGCCAAGGAATATGGTTTTGTGTTTCCGTCGAGTGAGATTTATGATGGCCTGGGAGCCGTGTATGACTATGCCCAGAATGGCGTTGAGCTGAAAAACAACATCAAGCGCTACTGGTGGGAGGCCATGACCCTGCTCCACGACAACATTGTGGGCATCGACTCGGCAATCTTCATGCACCCAACCATCTGGAAGGCATCGGGACACGTCGACGCATTCAACGACCCGCTCATCGACAACCGCGACAGCAAGAAGCGCTACCGTGCCGATGTGCTCATCGAAGACGAGATTGCAAAATTTGACGACAAGATCAACAAGGAAGTGGCCAAGGCCGCCAAGCGCTTCGGCGAGAGCTTCGACGAGGCAATGTTCCGCAAGACCAACCCCCACGTGCTCGAGCACCAACAGAAGCGCGACGAGCTTCACGAGCGCTACAGCAAGGCAATGAACGCCAACGACCTCAACGAGCTCAAGCAGATTATCCTCGACTACGAGATTGTAGACCCCATATCGGGCACCAAGAACTGGACCGACGTGCGCCAGTTCAACCTGATGTTCAAGACACAGATGGGCTCAAGCGCCGACAACACCATGGACGTGTATCTGCGCCCCGAGACGGCACAGGGCATCTTTGTGAACTTCCTCAACGTGCAGAAGACCGGCCGCATGCGCATACCGTTTGGCATCGCCCAGATAGGCAAGGCCTTCCGCAACGAGATTGTGGCACGCCAGTTCATCTTCCGCATGCGCGAGTTTGAGCAGATGGAGATGCAGTTCTTCGTGCGTCCCGGCGAGGAGATGAAATGGTTTGAGTTCTGGAAGCAGACCCGTCTGAAATGGCACAAGGCCCTGGGCCTGGGCGATGAGAAATACCGCTTCCACGACCATGAGAAGCTTGCCCACTATGCCAACGCAGCCACCGACATCGAGTTTGAGATGCCGTTTGGATTCAAGGAAGTGGAAGGCATACACAGCCGCACCGACTTCGACTTGAGCCAGCACGAGAAATATTCAGGCAAAAAGATACAATACTTCGACCCCGAGCTCGGCAAGAGCTACACCCCCTACGACATCGAGACATCAATTGGCGTCGACCGCATGTTCCTGTCGGTGCTCTGCTCGTCGTACGAAGAGCAACAGCTCGAGGGCGGCGACAAGCGCGTGGTGCTGCACCTGCCCAAAGCCATTGCCCCGGTTAAGTGTGCAATACTGCCGCTTGTGAAGAAAGACGGGCTGCCCGATAAGGCTCACGAGATAATGAACGTGCTCCGCTTCGACTTTGCATGCCGCTACGACGAGAAAGACTCGATTGGCAAGCGCTACCGCCGCCAGGATGCCATAGGCACCCCCTACTGCATCACAGTCGACGGCCAGACCCTTGAGGACAACACCGTGACCCTGCGCGACCGCGACACCATGGAGCAGCAGCGCGTGGCCATCGACCGCCTGCCCGAAATCGTGGGCGAGCAGTGCAGCCTCAACAACCTGCTCAAGAAGCTCGTGTAACAAGAAAGGCGCCCCCCCCGCGGCACCATAAAGACTACAATCAATTCACACACATTAAAAGCAACAGATGAAACGACTCCCGCTAATAATAGCCATCATCGTGGCTTGCGCGGCATCACTCGCCTCATGCATCAACGACAATGACTCCAAAGACGAGTATGCCGACTGGCGCAAAGCCAACCTTGAGTGGTTTGAGCAGCAAAAGAGCGTGACCGACGCATCAGGCAACAAATACTACAAAGTGGTGACTGCCGACTGGGACCCCACAGCCTCGGTACTGATGCACTGGTTCAACGACACCAATGCCACAAAAGGCAACATAAAGCCGCTATACACATCGCAAGTCGACGTGAAATACCGCGGCGAACTGTATGACGGAACCCCGTTTGACTCGTCGTACCTCAACACGTCGCCCGCCGACAGCCTATTCCGCTGCCGTCTTAACTCCGACATCATTGAGGGATGGGCTGTGGCCGTGACCAATATGCGCATTGGCGACAGCGTGCGCGTGGTGATGCCCTACAGCCTTGCCTACAAAGCATCGTCGAGCGGCTCGGTAAAGCCATATTCAATGCTCATTTTCGACATCAAACTCGTGGCAGTGCCCAAGTTTGAGCTGATGCCGAGAAAATAAAAGAAACAGGATGTGCCGCCACTGCAGCAGCACACCACACTCAACACGATTTTTCAAGAACTCCACAAAACTGCGCCAGAGCTTTGATGACTCTGGCGCAGTTAATATGAACGAAGGCCAACACAATATCTATCAAAAAGCAATGGGACCAAAGGTCAAAGGAAGCATCTGCGGCATTCTTGCCGCCGTGTGCTATGGCACCAACCCACTGGGCGCGCTGCCGCTCTTGTCGCAAGGCATACAACCATACTCTGTGATTTTCTACCGTTTTTCGATTGCAGTGGTGTTGCTTGGCAGCATCATGGCCATTCAGCGGCACTCGTTTGCCGTGACGCGCCGTGAGCTCGCCATCATGGCAGCACTTGGCGTACTCTTCGCCTCGTCATCACTCACGCTCTATGCCAGCTTCCTCTATATGGATGCCGGGGTGGCGTCTACCTTACTGTTTGTGTATCCGGTGATGGTTGCGGTGATTATGACAGTGTTTTTCCATGAGCGGCTCACCATTGTCACAGTGCTGTCGATTGTGCTTGCGCTCAGCGGTATCATGCTGCTGTCGAAAGGCGGCAACGGCTCGGCCCTGAGCATGCTTGGCATTGTGCTGGTGATGGTTTCGTCGCTCACCTATGCCGTGTATATCGTGGCCGTCAACCGCTCGATGCAGCACATGCCATCGTTCAGGCTGTCGTTCTACGTGATGGTGTTTGCATCGCTCACGGTATTGGCATTCTCGTTTTGCGGCAACAACCAGCTGCAGCTCCTGTCGGGCTTCGACCAATGGGGACTGGCACTGATGCTCGCCGTGATACCCACAGTGATGTCGCTCGTGCTCATGGCCGTGGCCGTGCACAACATAGGAT
This sequence comes from Agathobacter rectalis, assembly GCA_963625945.1. Taxonomy (GTDB): domain Bacteria; phylum Bacteroidota; class Bacteroidia; order Bacteroidales; family Muribaculaceae; genus Sodaliphilus. Next base: position 32,335 of record CAVFVP010000004.1, read on the forward strand.
CGACCCCAACAGCCATCATGGGTGCTCTTGAGCCACTCACGGCAGTGGTGATAGGCATAACGGTGTTTGGCGAGGCTTTCACGTCCCGCCTTGCTGTGGGCATATTGATGATTCTGGGCGCAGTGATGCTCATTGTGGCCATGAAGCGCTGACAACAATCACGCAAGTGCTGCCGCAAAGGCATGGCCATCACCACACCGATAGAATCGTTCAACGAGAGCGAACACACACGTATCCAAACAGTCGCTTATAGCACAGACATACACCCGAAGCCGAGTGCCCCACGGCAGCTGTCGGCTTGTTTTGTTTCCATTCCGCCACAACTGTGGGTGCAAACACAGCAAGAGGGGCAATATTGCGAACATGACGTTCGTTATTACTATGTAATTCATCACTCCAAACCCGCATCTGCTCTATGCCCACCAATAAGAACGCCATGACGCGCTACCGCATACTCGACCGTCTGTTGAGCGACAAATATCACAACTACACCATCGACGACCTTGTGGATGAAGTGAACATCGGACTTGCCGAACTCGATCCCGACACCGACGGTGTGGGCCGCCGCTGCATAGAAAAAGACCTGAAATATCTTGAAGAAGGGCCTTTTGTGGCCGAGATTGAGCGCTACTCGGCGACCCGGTACAGCGAGGTGAAGCGCCGCAACGTGAACCGGCGCTGCCTGCGCTATGCCGACGGTTCATTCTCCATCTTCAAGCAGCCACTGACCGACAACGAGAAGCAGCTTTTGGGCGAGGTGCTGTCGATACTGGGACACTTCGACGGACTACCCGACTTCGACGGGCTGGAACGCCTGCGCCAGAGTTTGGGGGTGAGTACCGACGGCCGCAAAATAATATCACTCTCGCACAACCCACTCGCAGCCACCAACACCCTTGCCCACCTCTATGCTGCCATCTCGCACCGGCAGGTGGTGGAACTGCACTACCACAAATTTGGTGAAGAACCGGGAAGGCTCGTGATCAACGTGCACCCCTATCTGCTCAAGGAATTCCACAACCGGTGGTTTCTATATGGCTCGGCCGAGACCAACGGCCGACTGCTTTGCTTCGGGCTTGAACGCATCGACAAAATAGTACCGTTGCCGTCGCACACCTACGTCGACTTCTACGGAGCAGGCATCAGTGAGGTGTTTGACGATGTGGTGGGCGTGACGCTCAGCCGCACACCGATTCTCGATATCACGTTCTGGGTGAGCGACTCACAAGTGAGCTATGTGGCCACAAAGCCCATCCACGAATCGCAGAAGCGCCTCAATAGTCGCGAGGCAGAACTCCGCTCCCGCTATCCGCGACTCAAGGGTGGCATGTTTTTCGGCCTTCGGTGCCGCCGCAACTGCGAGCTGGTGCGCGAGCTTTCGGCCTACGGTCCACACCTTATAGTGCTCACACCCAAAACGCTGCGCCGTGAGGTGCATGAACGCGCCGCCCAAATGGCAGCCAACTATACCGAAACCTTCCTCTGACCATCCTCACCGTGCCACATACGCCGTGTGCCTTTTTCGGTCTATCAGTCGTTCGAACTGATAGACCGATAGGGGCATATGAGCGGCTCTTAGATTGAAGCCAAAGATTGTGTAGATGGCTTATTTAAGAAATCAAGACTGGCCTTTTTATTAAATTCTTGCCCCAATCACATTTCGCGAACAAAGAATTCGCACAACAAACACACATTTGCCACGAAAAATAAAATACACTAACTAAATTAAAATCAATATGAACAAAGCATCAAAAATAATTCTCACAGTAGTGATGATAATAATATTCTTCTTGCTGTCGGCCTTCATTGGCGAACTTAGGGGCCACGGAGGCCGCACGGGCGTATGGGGACTGATTCTAATGCTGGCTCTGGTAGGAGGCCTGCGCGCACTGTGGAAAAAGCCCCAAAACAACCAGTAATGCCCAGGAATAAATAGGCTCAAAAGTTATTGACAGGCCAGCTAAAACATAACCAGCGGTTATTCTAGGCTATTTATAGAATATTATAGTTCGAGCAACACACGGATATGTTTAAAGACTATTACGAAATACTCGGGGTGAGCTTCAACGCCACCGATGCCGAGGTGAAGAGCGCCTACCGAAAGCAGGCAGACAAATGGCGTCCCGACCGCAACAGCGGATGTGATGTGGTCGACATGATTATTAGCATCAACGAGGCTTACAAGATTCTCGGCAACACGGCTACACGTGCGAAATACGACCGTGAGTATCTGCTGTTCAAGCAAGTGGCGGCAAAAGCCGCACAAGGCACTTACTGCTACGATTACCAAGTGCACGACAATGACCTGAATGCCGACATGTGCAAGGCACGTGAGCGTGCCCGCAGCATGGAGTGCGGACTGATGTCGCAACTGAAGAGCGACTCCCGCATTGCCGCAGAAGGGGCATGGGAAAACTGCAAGTATATGGTCTACCTGAGCCTGTTTGCCACACTGGTGGCGATACTGATATTAGCATTAGGAGCCGCATAGCACGCAACTGGGGCACCCCCCCGTTGCAGCACAAGAGAAAAGTGGCAAATTGTCATAAATGCCGAGCGCACCCTTTGGGTGCGCTTACATTTTGTCATATATTTGGACAAAATAGCAGAAATTTGCCACGAAATCGCACTGGCACGTCTGTTGCAAATATGACGAGTGAACGCCAAACCCACAACGGGAGCGGGGTTCAAAAGACAACAGATTAAAAACATTTAAATATAGGAGATTAAAACTATGATTACTCGCAGAAACAATCAGAATTGGTTACCCGACGTGTTCAACGATTTCTTTTACAACGACTATCTGCCTAAGGCAAGCACCACGGCACCTGCCATCAACGTGATTGAGAAGGACAAGGAATATGACGTGGAAGTTGCCGCTCCAGGCATGACCAAGAGCGACTTCAAGGTGAGCCTCGACGAGGACGAGAATTTGGTAATCACCCTTGAAAAGGAACAAAAGACCGAGAAGAAAGAGGACGAAGGCCACTATCTGCGCCGCGAATTCTCCTACACACAGTTCCATCAGGCATTGATACTGCCCGACGATGTGGACAAGGATAAGATCAGCGCCAGCGTGGACAACGGCGTGCTCACCGTGGTATTGCCCAAGGTGTCGCAGGAAGAGTTGCAGAAACAGGCAAAAGTTATCGACATCCAGTAAAAGTCACATTCGAGCCGCTGCGACAGCGACACCCACTGAAAAAGAAGATTTCTTTTCATAAGCACATAGTTAGTAACGATAAAGAAAACCCCACATCGCAATACCATAAAAAAGACACATCATGACAATTGAACAGCAACATTATTAAATAGCTGAAAAAACCGGCACTCTTTGAGCGACCGGTTTTTTTCGGTTTATAGCGCGTGACCGCGGCATAGCGGTGCACCTGTTACCACTATGCCTAGCGGCCATTGCCGGTTTGCGCGACTATGGCGTGAGGCGCCAGAGTGTTTTCAAAATACTTCCTCACCACAAGATAAGCGATTATACGCTCGCGCTCCTTGTCGCGAAACTGGCTCACATAGTCGTGTGCATGATCAATTATAAGCTGGGGCTCGTCGGGGTGTTGCTCATAATAGGCTATGCGCTCCTCAACATCGGAGAAGTCGGGCTTGATCTCGATGTAATGATAGTCGGGGATGAGAGTACCATCCATAAACCAGCTCTCGCATGTGGGGCGCGGCATGACCGCTATGCAGTTGGTCGACATCAGCCACTTGAGGTTGGTGGCCACGTCATTCCCCTCGAGCGACATCACATAGCGGTATTTCAAGTGATCGCCGATAGAGAGCTTGGAGCCAACTATCTCAGGCTCGGGATTGCCGCCAATGGCACCCACATCGAAGCCCGGCCGCCCCTTAAACATCCTCACAAACCGTATGCGGTCGGGCTTGCCGTCGATGTTGCCGCGAAACAGCACCGTGGGGCGTTTGCGGGCAAAGGGTATCTTGTCGTTGACAAAAAAGAAGTGGCGCACCTTATCGAGGTTGAGCAGGACCGAATTGGTGAAACGGCTGTCGGCACGCACCAGCGGACGCGTCTTCACAATGGTGGGCGTTTCAAACAGGACTCTGACATCGCCCGGCTCATGCTCCCAACAGAATTGCTTGGGGAAATAGCGAAGAAACTCAAACGTGTCGAAAAAATAGACCGACGGCCCGTTATGCAGCCGCCACGTGTGGCCCGACAGAGGCCGACAATTCTGAGGACGGTGCAAGGCGGTTGTAGTAGTCTACGCGACGCATAATTTCATCCTTGTCGCTTCGCCGCTCAAATGCAGCCATTATTCTACGCTCCTTTATCCTCAACACGAAACGTGGTGTAGCCAACATCGAGAATGCCCTTATGTAGTAAAATATGTGGGAATTTTTGCCTGCCATAACAGATAAGCCATTGTATGCATCGCCTTATGGACCGAGGGCCCTGGCGCACACAAATGCCGGCATGCGAACCGGCGTGATTTACATTCGAAGTGCAAAATTATATAATCACCGCCCGCCAGCCAAATTTCAGCGCACAAATAAAGACGGGGAGCAACCATGAGTTGCTCCCCGCCAAAAGTTTATTTTTCGTGTGAAGTGCAGACCCGTACTAAGTCTGCCTCACACTACCTAGATTAATGATCAGCGCACAATCATCTTGCGCGATGCGCTCTTGCCATTGTTGTAGAAATCCTTAGCCACATAGACGCCGGTCTCGGTCGGACATTGTCCGCCAAGAGCCACGCCGCCCACGGTGTAGTATTCAGTCTTCACAATGGCAGCATCGTTGTTGATGCCGTCGATGCCAGTTGCCTTCTCAACATAAATCACATACTTGCGGCTGTAGTTGCCGTAGGTCTTGGTTATCCACGCCCATCCCTCGGCATTACTGTCGACCTTGCCGTTGCTGAAGAAGAGGTTGTCGCTCATGGTCCAGTCGGTGCCGTCGGGAGTGCCCACGATGAATGCCGAGCGCACTTGCTCCGACGTCTCACCCTCGTTGAACACTGGCACGGCAGCAAAATAGTTGGCCAAGGCCGAAGTGTCCATAAGGGCAAGAGTGGGATACATGCCGCTCTTCTTGTTCCAAGCCGCACCCATAGAAAGCTGGGTGAGCTCACGCGTGCTCAAGCCCTTTGCCGAGGCGTCGCTCGACGAGGCGTTGAAACCACGGTTGACGTCGGTGTCGTAATACACATTTGTGAAAGTGATTTCATCGATTGCAGTGGTCACCGGAATAATCAAGCCCGAAGTGGTGGTGTCGCTTGTGGCAACATGGCCGGCGTTGTACACGTTTTCAAGCACCATTCCACTGAATGCGCCACCGGCAATACCACCCACGTATTTCTGTCCCGACACGTTGCCCATGTTGTAGGAGTCGCGCAGAGTGGGACGGCCGTAGCCCCAAAGGCCACCAGCCACGCCATACTTGTTGGTGCCGTTGGTAGAAGTCACAGAACCCAGGTTGAAGCACTGCTCGATTGTACCCGAGCCAAGACCGGAGAATCCGCCAATGCCGTATCCGTTGGCCTCGACCAGTCCGGCATTGTAGCAACCATAGGCATATCCGCTGTGGCCACCGGCGAAACCGCCGGCAAAGTCGGCGGTACTGAGCACGCTACCGGTGTTGTAGCAGTAATAGTACTGGCAACCGCTGTAGTTGTTGCCAACCACACCGCCAATGTATTTGCCTGCACCAACCACGTTACCCGTGTTGTAGCAATTGGTCATCTTTGACTCATAGCCACTGGCATAGTCGTGCTGACCAGCCACACCGCCGATGTTGGTCGACGAGACGCTGGTCACATCACCCAAGTTGCTGCACGATTCGAGCACAGAACCCGGATAGAGACGGCCGGCCACACCACCAAGATAGCCCTTGCCGGTGACAGAAGCAATATTTTGGCAAGCGATTACGGTCAACGGGTCGAGCGACTTAGTGCCACTACCCACAATGCCACCCACATTGTTTCCAGTGACATTGATTGTGCCATTGTTGTAGCAATAGGCAATGGTGTCGCCACCCTGCGACTGGGCGAGGATACCGCCCACAGTGCCTGTGGCTGTGATGTTGCCATAGTTGTAACAACTGATGATTGAGCCCTGGCTATAAGCAGCAATACCGCCCACAGCACTCTTGGCCGATGTGATGTCGGCAAAATTGTAGCAGCTGTCGACAGTTGCACCGGTCTCTACCTTGTAGGCAATACCGCCAAGGTAGCTACCCTTGCTTTCAACTGTACCATAGTTGACACAATTGTCAACACGTCCGCCGGTTTTCACCGTACCTGCAATACCTGCTGCACCGCTACTCTCGCCATATACGCCAGCCTTGTTGACACAGTCGCTCACGCGGCCATACACATTGCCGGCGATAGCACCCACATAACGGTAGCCCGAGATTTTACCCGAAGCCAGCGTGAGAGAGTGGATATAACCCTGCGGGCCCACGTTGCCGAAAAGTCCCTGGTTACTTGCCGAGCTGGCATAGACGTTGTTGATGTTGCTGAACTGATGTTCGGCTCCGTCGAAGAAGCCGTTGAAGCTGCCTGAGCCAATGCCCACGCAGACGTAGGTGGTGGTGTCGAAGTCAATGTTGTTTTCCACTCTGAAGTAGCGTCCGCTGAACGGATAAAGTTCCTCGTTGGTAAACTTTGCAAGCTTGAGCATGTCGTCCTTAGTCTTGATGAGGAACGGAGCATCGGCTGTACCTTGACCATCAAACACGCTAGGCATGGCACGCAAGGCTATTTCCTTCTCAAAGCCGCCCACCTTGGCCACGAGCACATCGCGGAGCGAAGTGGTGTCGGGTGTGAGGTTGACACAAAGTTTGCCGTTGCCTACACTGAAATTCTTGGCAGTCTTCACGCTCCACTGTAGGTCATCGGCCTGATAAAGCGGTGCGTCAGACACAACGTCGTCGGCAGTCTGACCGTCGCCGAAAGTAACCACCATCTTGCGGTTGGCCTTGGCACCGGTCTCGTCCTTGAACGACTTGATCACAGGATAGAGCCCAGCAGTCCAGTCATACTTGTCGGCATCCACATTTTCCAAAGCCTTGCCGCTGGTGAGCACGCTTGTGTTGACACCCTTGGCACCGGCTATGACAGAGCTTGCAGCCGCTCCATAGTGCCCGATCTGAGCGTCATAATAGTTGTTGGCCACGTCGTAAGACGAGCTTGGAGCCGATGACATCACTGCTCCACGAGCCACGTCGGTAGAGTTGGCGCGCTCCACGGTGCCATAATTGATGTTGGCCACTACCGAGCCCTTCATAGGAGCAGAGGTGGTGATGCCGCCCACGGTGCGTGTGGCATACACAGCACCTGCGTTGACGTTGCCCTTGATTATGCTTGAGGCGCCATTGGTGCCCACGATACCGGCAACGTTGGTCTGTGTGCCAGCCTTGTGCAGCGGGTTGATGCTGTCGCCGAGAATATAGCCATCGTTCTGGCTATAGGTGACAGTGCCCAAAGAATAGGCTGCGATACCGGCAGCATAAGATCCGCCAGTCACGATATTACCCGAGTTGTAGCAGTTGTCGATAACTGCGCCAGCCTGGTTGAGGGCAACCACACCTGCGGCATATTTGTCAACAGCCGTAATATTTGCTAAATTCTTGCAGTTGGTTACAGTGCCATAGTTGACAGCAGCCACACCCGAAGCATAGTCGTAACCTGTGATTTCACAGTCGCTGGCTATGGTGAGGTTCTTAACAGTGCCTGCTTCGCCAATGAAGCCGAACAGTGCCACAGCAATCTGTGACTGTTTGCTGTCGGCCTTGCCGTCGGCGTCGTTGACCACACCGTTGATTTTGAGGTTATGGATTGCGTAGCCTCCACCGTCGTAGGTGGCATTGAGCTGACGTGCGGTGTTGCCGCCCATGCCTATGCCGCCAAAGCCGCTGGCGTCGATGTCATTAACTTGCTTGAAGAAATCGCCTTTGAAAGTCTGTCCGTAAGTGGATATACCCTGATTGAGCGATTCGAGGTCGGTTACCGATTTAATCAAATAAGGATTGGCCTCAGAGCCGGCACCCTCAAAGAGCGACGGATTGATGGTCGACAGCGAATACATTTTAATCAGACTCTTGTCGGTCTTCGACAAAGCCACAATCACCTCCGACGAGTAAGTGTTCTTCACAGTCACTGAGTCGCCTGCAATCTTGAGGCCGTCGGTCTCGTCGACAAAGCTTGAGCTGCCGTAGAGTTTCCAGTAGATATCGTTGTCGGTCGAAATCTTAAACGTGCGGCGCACTTTGGTCACGTTGTCGCCGTCGGCAAACGTCATGGGAGCTGCGCCGCAGTAGGCGGCCGCATTGTAGCCTATGGCTTTGAGACGGGGATACAGGCCCTTGGAGTAGGTCCAGAATTTCCAGTCAAATCCCGCAAGGGCGTTGCCTGTGGTGAGTTGCTCGGTCGACAGAGCCATACGGCTGATGCTTGCGGGGGCAATGGTGCCCACCGCCTGCTTGTCGTAGTATACATTGGTGAAGATGGTGTCGCTGTATGTTGTGCCATAAGCGCCCATTGTCTCATTCACATCCGACATGCGCACCTGTCCTAAGTTGAGACAGCGCTTAACCGACGACTTGTAGCTCCATGCAATGATGTTGCCTTGAGAGTCGGAAGTGTAGGATGGCGACGGCACATAGCCAACCACGCCACCCACCTGGGTTGAGTAATTAGAATTGATTATAATGTTGGCATTATAGCAGTCAACCAAATTGCCGCCATAGACGTTGCCAGCCACGCCACCCACGGCACCGCTCGACTTTGTGGCGCTAGTAGAAGCCGCGCCGCTGATGGGTCCGGCATTGAAGCTGCACTCCACTGTGCCGGTGAGCACCTGGCCAATCACACCGCCCACGTAGGCGTTGCCGGTCTTGTCGGTAAGCTGCATGTCGCTGTAGCTTTGGCTGAGCACAGGCTCGGCATCTTTGCCGGGCAAGGTGGATGCAACCACGCCACCCACTGCCTTGTAAATGGTGTTGGCAGTGCTGGTCATTGTGATTGAACCGTGAGCCTTCAGGTTGTAACCCTTAGCGCGGCCCACGAGCTCGCCCACCACGCCGGCATTCTCGCCAGCGCCGGTGATTGAACCGGTGAATTCGCAATCGGTGATATCGTTGTTCAGCATGTAGCCCACCACGCCGGCACCGGTGTGGTTAGTGTAGGTGAGAGAAGCACCCGTGACGGTGATGCCGCTGACGGCACCCGAGCACCAGCCAGCGAGCGGAGCAGAATAGTTGCCGCCCACGTTAAGCACGGGGTTGGCAATCTTCACGTTTTTCAGCACACTGGTTGAGTCGGCATAACCGAAAAGACCCTGATAGTTCTCCTCGCCGGCTTTGATGTTGAGATTGCTGATTGTGTAAGACTTGCCGTCGAAAGAGCCACGGAACGGAGTGTCGGCAGTACCTGCGCCTATGTATGCGCTGGTGCTTTGGCTCATGTCGATGTCATTGCCAAGTGCTACATACTTGCCCTTGTAGTCGTTGCCGCCGTTCACATCGTCGCAGAATGCATTGAGTTGCTTTGCTGTGGTGATGATGTAGGGCGATGCCTCGGTGCCGTCGCCGGTTGCATCGAACGCCGATGTCGAGGGATAAGTGATAACGCCTTTATCGAAAGTGATGGTAGATGACAGGCAGGCAAGGGCGCGCATGCTTTGCGAAGCGTCGCAGAACACGCCCCAGTTGCCGAATTCAATCTGAGTGTCGGTGCCGGGACCATTGCTCACGATATTGCCTTTTTGCGCAGTCTTGCTCTTGGCCCAGACAGCCGGACGGCACTTGAACGGACCGTAAAGTGCATTGGTGAAGATGGTCTGCGGCGAAATGGTTGCAGTGTGGTCGGGCTTGAGACGCATGTTGACCACAGCGCCGTTGTTGGTGAAATTCACGATTTGCACCATGTTGTCGTAGGTCTGCTCGACATACACGGGATAGGTGCGCACCGAGTCGGTGACCGACACCGACTTGCCATTGTAGTTCACCTCGCTCACAGTGGCGTTGGTGGGCTTGAACTCACTCTTGGAATAGATGCCGAAAGAGCCGCCCTTGTACTGACCCTCAACCACCAGCACGCCCCATGGGCTGAAGGTGATTGTGCCATCGTCGGCAATGGTGCCCACAATGGGATTGGTGGTGCTGTAGGTCTTCGTCGTCAGGTTCATCGAGCAAGCCCAAACGGCGCCATAGGTGCTGTGGTTGTAGATTTTGCCCGGTGTAACCGACAGTGTGCCTGCTGTCTCATCGTAGGTGGCCTGCAGTGTGTCGGTCAGTCCCCACAAGTTGTAAACTTCGGCATGAGTGTCGTCGGTGCGTTTCACGGTGATCACACCTGAAATGCTGACAGTGCCATCGGAGTACTTGGTGTCGAACTCGGCAGCATGGTTAATGCTGGCCAGAGCCTTAGCCTTGGCTCCTGAGCGCTTCGGCGCCTTGTTGTTCACTGGCCAAGTGCTGGGAGCATAGCTGCCTTGCGGCGTGCCCAATGCTCTCAACTTGCGCTCGGCTTTCATGGTCTGGGCAGTTGCGGTAGCTGTCGCGGCAGAGGAATTGACGGCACGGGATTGTGCCATTTTAGCCTCAATTTCCTTGACAGCCGCGGCTTCGCTGCCTGCGGCTGAGCCTTGCACGGTGGCTGTAGCGGTGGCTTTTGCCATCCCTGCCATCGACCTCACATGCTCAGCGACCTGAGTCTGCGCCGTGGCGGCCATGGAGACCAGTGCCACAAGCAGCAAACTGAAAAGAGTCTTCTTCGTCATAGAGAAACCAGATTTAAAAAATTAATGAAATATCACATACGTTTAATTTCACAAATTTATACATTTTTTCCGGATGGCAGCCAAGAATGAGATTAATTTAGCAAACAAAAAAGCATTTAAGCGAATATGTTGGCGCTATAGGCCAACCGTCAATTACAATCCTTAACGTGCATAGGCATCGGCTACCCAAAATAGCAAAGGTCGCCACCTGCATAATACAGGCGGCGACCCTCGTTGTCAATTAACAAGTATTTAATGTGAATCTTGCATCAGCCCTTCTTGGCTTTGAGGCACGACACCGTGAGGTAGACGAGCAAAGCCACATACATTACCACTGCGAGCCAATTGCTGGCTGTGTCGCTGAGAGGACTAGTGTATTCAAAGCCAAAGTAGAGCATTGCGGCGCTTACCACTCCCATAAGCGCGCCACCGGCGATGAAGCCAGAGGCGAGCAATGTGCCGCGGTCCTGACGGGCCTTGTTGACAGCCTCGTCTTTGCTGCGAGAGCCCACATACCAACTGATGAGGCCACCCACGAGCAGCGGAGTGTTAAGCTCTAGCGGGATAAACATACCCAAAGAGAATGCCAGCGCCGGAACGCCAAGCCAGTTCAGCAGAATGGCGAGGATGGCACCCACTATGTAGAGGAGCCAAGGAGTCTGTCCGCCCATCATGAGGGGGTCAATCACAGCTGCCATGGCATTGGCCTGAGGAGCCACAAGGGCATTGTCGCCCACAAAGCCGTAAGTCTTGTTGAGAATTATCATCACACCACCCACAGTGGCAGCCGAGAGTACCGTGCCCACAAACTTCCAAGTCTGCTGCTTGGCGGGAGTTGTGCCTATCCAGTAACCGATTTTCATATCGGTAACCATGCCGCCGGCCATCGACAGCGCGGTGCATACCACGCCGCCTATCACCATCGAAGCCACAATGCCCTTAGAGCCGTTGAGACCCACAGCCACAAAGATGCCCGATGCGATAATGAGGGTCATCAGCGTCATGCCCGAGACGGGGTTGCTGCCCACGATGGCAATGGCGTTGGCCGCCACAGTGGTAAACAGGAAGGCAATCACAGTGACCACGATAAAGGCCACAATGGACTGAGTGAGATTGTGAATCACACCCACATAGAAGAACACCAAAGTGACGAGCAATGCAGCTGCAAGGGCAAACACAAGCACCTTCATGGAGATGTCGCGCTGATGGCGCTCAACCTTCACCTGTTCCTGGCCCTTGAAAGCCTTGCCTGCAAGGCCGACGGCGCTCTTGATCACGCCCCACGACTTGATGATGCCAATGACACCGCTCATGGCGATACCGCCAATGCCAATGAAGCGGGCCCCACCCTTGAAAATCTCTTCGGCGGTGCTGCCTGCCAAAGTGGGGTTCATGCCCATAAGCGGCACAATCACCCACCACACAAACGCACTACCGGCGAAAATGATGAAGCTGTAGCGCAAACCCACTATGTAGCCAAGGCCGAGCACTGCAGCGCCAGTGTTGACTTTGAACACCATCTTCACATTGTCGGTTATCGACTGCATGGCAGGGATTGCGGTGCTTGAAAGCACCTCTTTCCACCATCCGAAAGTGGACAGCACAAAGTCGTACAGACCGCCAACAAGTCCGGCAATGAGAAGCGGCTTTGCCTGGTCGCCGCCCTTCTGTCCCGAGATGAGCACCTGAGTGGTGGCAGTGGCCTCGGGGAACGGGAACTTGCCGTGCATGTCGCTCACAAAATACTTGCGGAAAGGAATGAAGAAGAGAATGCCCAGCACACCACCCAAGAGCGAACTGAGGAACACCTCAAGGAAGTTGACCGTGATTTCGGGATACTTGGCCTGCAAAATGTAGAGAGCAGGCAGAGTGAAGATGGCACCAGCCACCACAATGCCCGAAGCGGCACCAATCGATTGGATGATCACATTCTCGCCGAGCGAGTTTTTGCGCTTTGTGGCGCTGGCTATGCCGGCAGCGATGATGGCAATGGGGATTGCAGCCTCAAACACCTGTCCCACTTTCAGGCCAAGATATGCCGCAGCGGCACTGAATATAACGGCCATAATCAATCCCATCGACACCGAGTAGGGAGTCACTTCGGGATAGGAATGGTCTGGTTTGAGCACGGGCACATATTTCTCGCCCGGTTTCAGCTCACGAAATGCGTTTTCTGGCAAACTCATTTCGTCGGGTTGTTTCACATTCTTCTCGTCTTGCATTTATTTCGGAATTTTAATTAATATTTAGCATATAATGGTGCGAAGTTACAAAAAATTGCTCTACTGCAGTCGCTTTTTTGGTTCAAATCGTCGGATTCCCGCATTTTCCCCGTTTTCTTCGTTTACCTCCGACCGCCACACGGCCCCACTTTCAGAAAATTCATTCGATGCCAGCGAATAAATTTGGCTGTTTTCAGTCGGTGGCAGCAAACAAAATCGCCCCATCCGTTATTTTCCCAACATAAACACATATTGCAAATCTGGTATTTCGACAGACAGACAAATAGATAATTTTTAAGACAGAAGAACAGAATATTTTTTGGGGAATGTGCCGGAGAGCTGCAGCAATCTGCAAAACCACAACCATTGCCGGCGAAGAGCCCACAATAGACATTTCACTTAGAGGCGACAGGCTCAACAGAGAATCCAGCCTGGCGCAAAAGATTAATCAGACCTTGGCTGCCGGGCAAGTGTCCTGCCCCGACACACACCAGCACCGGGCGCTCACGCATCACCGGCAGCAGTATCTGTGCCCAGCGGCGGTTGCGGTCATATATGAGCCGCTCCACAGCAAGGCGGTCGGCTGTGCTTGTGGCCTTGGTCGTGATTTCGAGAATGGTGGCCAGGTCTTGCGCAAGATACGCCTCATTGACGCGATGCACGTCGGCTTTTGCAGTGGAACCGTCACGACACATCTCGAGCAGATCGGCTGCTTGCTGCGACAAAGGCGCATTATACAGAATATTAATTTGGAAATCAATGCTTTCGAGAGAGCGCACGGGTTTTCCTGCCGCCCGGGCACGGTCCTGCACCTCCGAGTCGATGGCCTGCGCAAGCATGCCAAAGTCCTCAACGGCCCACAGGGCTTGCATCACAGTGGTTATGGCCACCGGCTTGAACTTGTCGAACTGCTTGAGCGAGACGCCCATTGAACCGAAATGGCTGTTGATTGAACGGTCGACCATAGCGTAGGCCTCGGGTGAGAACAATGAAGAGAGTGTGCTGTCGGGAGGGGCAACCATGCTTTGCGACACGCGCGTGCGCACCTGCGTAGTGTTCATGGAATCACAGTCGACCTCGCCCCACACCTCGGCACATTCGGCCATGGCACGGCTGAACCCCGACAGAGTGTCGAGCACCTGCAACGGTGCTATGTGGTGAGAACCGAACACATACGATGGCTTGGCTGCGCCGTTGCCGCTCACGCGCCACAGCAGCTGGCCATGGGCCGCAACTGCAACCAGAAGCAGCGCCAGCGATAAAAGACCCTTGATTTTCATGCGTTTTTCTGATTTTTTGTGACCAAGATAATAAAAAATAATGATAAAGGTTATTTACAGGGGCAAAAAGACAGGAAAAATACCAATTATTAGCGATTGTGCACCCTGAGCTACGGGAGTAACTTTGCAATGTAAAAAATAAGTAAACAATCAGCAGTCGACACACTGCGTGCCACACTGCTCATTTTGCAAGATAAAAAGTGAATTAGTTATTAGTTGACATTATTACGTAGCCACATTTCTAATAGTAAGTAATCGATAAAAAACGCTGCTGGACATCGCGATGTGAATCGCCGTCACCCAGCAGCTTTTTTTATTTTACCGTCAGCGGTGTGTGTGCCGTGTCAGCGGTGCATACCGCGCGAGCGCAGATAGTTGAGCAGGAACTGTGGGCGGTCGGTCTGAATGATGCGTGCGCCCAGGCGGTCGATCAGGTAGCCATAGCCGTTGTCGACGTTGGCAAGCGAGGCATCGTCATCGTGAGCACCGGCCATGGTATTCCACAGAGTGTTGTACCATATAAGAGCCTTGCCGCCGAGCAGCGACGGGATTTGCAGCGGCAGCTTGTTTTCGTCGGTGCGGTAAAGCAGCTCAAAAGCAACGGGATGAAGCGTTGCCACATATTCCGCAATCCTTTGGTCGGCATCCTTGTCGTCGAGGTTGACGATGGGCATGTAGATCACATCGTTGAGATATTTTCCAAACTGGCTTTTCACATCGGCCGGGGTCTTTTTCCCCTTCATTATTATCTGCCTGAGTGTGCCTGTCTTCTTGGCCAGGGCATACACCTGGTCGAAATAGCGGTCGGCCTTGTCGAGGTTGAGCATCACACGCCCCTTGGCCATGAGCAGCACCTGCTCAAGCGTGGGCACCTTGTGGATGGTGCGTATTGCGCACCCGTTGCGCAGATTGAGGCGGCTTATCGAGTCGTAGTCCACCTCGGCTATCTTCCCTTTGCCCGTGGTGGTGCGGTTGAGGGTGGCGTCGTGCATGAGGATGAGCACGCCGTCGCGTGTGCGCTGCAAGTCAATCTCCACGATGTCAACGCCCATTTTAATGGCATTGTCGATGCCCTCAAGCGAGTTTTCGGGGAAATTGCGCCAATCGCCGCGGTGGCTGGCCACAATCACCTGCTCCAGGCCGCGGTTGAACAGTTGCTGGCGGATGCTGTCGACGCGATCGGCAGCGACAATGTGAATTGCGCACAACAGCGCAACAATTGCAAACAGAGTTTTTCTCATGATTTATATTCTTTTATTAATCGCTTTTAGTCTCATTTTCACGGGAAGCGGAGGCCTTATTGCTTTTGGGCTGCAGCCTTGAACGCCTTGTCGAAGAAAAGCATCTGAAAGTCGAGCGAGTTGCACCAGTAATCCCAAGAGTGGCGCCCCGGGCGGATGGTGAAGTCGTGCGGAATCTTGTGGTCGAGAAGAGCCTTGTGGAGGTTGAGGTTGACCTCATAGAAGAAGTCGTCGTAGCCGTCGTCGATCGTGATGTTCTGTCCCGGCTTGATTGTGGGCACAAGGTTGATCACAGAGTGTGAGGCCCACACGTCTTTGTTGTCGTCGTAATTGCCGAGGCGGTCGGGAATATGCCATTTCCCGGGAAACTTGGTGATGTCGACGCCGCCACTCATGCAGCCGATGCTGTTGAACACGTCGGGGTGGCGCAAGCCGAGCCACATGGCGCCGTGGCCGCCCATGCTCAAGCCGGCGATGGCGCGCATTTCCTTCTGAGCCAAGGTGCGGTAGTGCGAGTCGACGTAGGCCACCAGTTCCTGGCTGATGTAGGTCTCAAATTGCATTTTCGGGTCGATGGGAGAATCAAAATACCAGCTGTCCTGGCCGTCGGGGCATACGATAATCACCCCGTAGCGGTCGGCAAGCGCATGGAGGTCTTTCTTCTTCGACCAGTTGCTGTAGTCGCCATAGGCGCCATGCAGCAGATAAAGAACCGGGTAGCGCACGCTGCTGCCAGCGTCATAATATGTGCCGGGCACGGTGACCACGTTCTTGATGGCGCGGCCCATTTTCTGGCTCATCACCTCTACGGTGTCGGCCGTGGCGCGGACTGTGGCCTCGGTGCGGGCTGCAGTGTGTGATTTTGTGGCTGCGTTACACGACGGGCCAAAGGCCAGCGTCATGGCTATAACGAGCAGCAATTGAATGCGGAGTAGTTTCATGTCGTCTGTGTTTGGATTGCGATATTGTGATTAATTTATGTTGTTGTCGAGGTTATTGCGGGACAGATGCCAGGGCAAAGCGGTGGCATGACCGGCGACGCATTTGCAAATTTAGTGTTTTTTGTACAATGCGCCATCACAAGTTGCCCACGTTTTGCGGTGGTGTGGCAATGGTCAGCACACAACACCGGACACCTGTGCCATGGAAATCCATTGGCGCTGGTGCCCGGTGCGGAATCTTATGCTTCGACAGCAGTCTGGCTTACCAAATCACTGACCGGTCGGCAGGGTCGAGCCACATCTTGTCGCCCGGCTTGATGTCGAATGCCTTGAAGAAGGTGTCGATGTTGCGCAAAGTGGCGTTTACGCGCCAGCGTCCGAGTGAGTGTGGGTCGCTCTTGGTCTGCTGATAGATGGCCTGGTCGGTCACGTTTTCGGCCCAAATGCGGCCATAGCTCAAGTAGAAACGCTGGTCGGGGGTGAAGCCGTCGAGTGGCACATTGCCGCTGCCTTGGCTGGTTTTCTTGAAAGCGTCGTAAGAAACGCGCAAGCCGCCCTGGTCGGCGATGTTCTCGCCGAGCGTGAGCTGGCCGTTGGCCTTGAGGCCCTTCACCACCTCAATCTGGTCAAACTGCTCAGCAAGCTTCTTGGCGGCGGCATTGAATGCTGCGGCATCGGAAGCACTCCACCAGTCGCGCATGTTGCCGTCGGCATCGAAGTTGCGGCCTTGGTCATCGAATCCGTGAGTCATCTCGTGTCCTATCACCACGCCAATGGCGCCATAGTTAGTGGCATCGTCGGCATTGGCATCGAAGAACGGAGCCTGCAATATGGCGGCAGGGAAGCAAATCTCGTTGCTGGTGGGGTTATAGTAGGCGTTGATGGTCTGCGGTGTCATGCCCCACTCGCTCTTGTCGACCGGTTTTTCGAGTTTCTTGAAGTTGCGCTGTGTCTCATAGATCGAGGCAGCCTTGAGGTTATCGTAGAGCGAGAGAGCCGGGTCGATATTGAGGCCCGTGTAGTCGCGCCACTTGTCGGGGTAACCCACCTTGACGGTGACAGTGTTGAGCTTGACAAGGGCATTGATTTTGGTGCTGTCGCCCATCCACTTGAGCCGGGCAATGTGCTCGGCGAGCGAGCTGCGCAGGTTGCCTATGAGCTTAAGCATTTTGGCCTTGCTGTCGCCGGCGAAATATTTCTCCACATAGAGCTGGCCCACGGCCTCGCCAAGCAGCGAGTTGGGATAGCCGAGCGCGCGTTTCCAGCGTGCCTTGCGCTCCTTTTGTCCCGAGAGCAGCTTGCCGTAGAAGTCGAAGCTCACCTCACCGAAGTCGTCGCTCAGGCATCCGGTGGAAGCTTTCACGCGCAAACCGGTGCAGTAGTCCTTTATCTCCTGCTCAGAGAGCGAAGTCATCAGCTTGTTGGCCACGGCCATCACCTTGGGTTGTTCAAGAATCACCGACTTGATGCCTTTGAGGCCGAGCAGGTCGAAGTAGCGCCGCCAGTCGATGGCAGGATAGTCGGCCTGGAGCTGCTCCACAGTGCGCACGTTGTAGAGCTTGCTGTAGTCGCGTGCCTCGGCACGGCTCATCTTGGCCTGCGCAAACTCATATTCGATCTTGTAGATGGTGGCGGCGGCACGCTTGGCGGCAGCTTTCTTGTAGCCGGCCATTTCGAGCACTTGTGCCACAAAAGTCTTATAGGCGGCCTGAATCTTGCGGCTGTCGGCATCGGTGTTGAGGTAGTAGTCGCGGTCGGGCAGACCGCTTGTGCCGGCGCTCATGTAGAGCACATTCACATCGCTGTTCTTGAGGTCGCCGTCGACACCCACCCCGAAGAACGGGTTGTCGAGCGTGAGATGCTCCTTTGCTATGAAATCGGTGAGGTTGGCCTTCTTGAACGAAGCAATGAAGGCGAGGTCGGCCTTGAGCGGCGCGGCACCCTCGGCATTGAGGCGCACGCTGTCCATGGCAAGATTATAGAGGTCGGTCACCTTCTGCCCTACCGAGCCACGCGGGTGGCTGGTCTTGGCAAGCTCGGTGAAGAGCGAGCGAAGCTGCTCACGGTTCTTGTCGGCAAGCAGGTTAAACACACCGTAGCTTGAATATTCGGGTTTGAGTGGATTGGCTTTCATCCAGCCGCCGCCGGCATACTGATAGAAATCGTCGCCCGGGCGCACCGATGTGTCCATGTCGGCAGGATTGATGCCGGCAGTGACTTGGGCTGCCGCCGCAACGCCCACAGTGGCTACCGCGGCAAGCATAAGCGCTTTGATAGATTGTTTCATTTCCAAAAAATAAATATGATGTTTGTTACGTTTGTGAGAAATTTCATCGTTCGGCCTATTTATTCGGGCCAAGGGACAAAGGTAGCAAAATATTGCCTATTTGCCAATAACGAAGCCGCAAAGCGCACGGAATGGCACCAACGGGCAATTCGCAATTATAAAAAAAGCACCGAAGCTGTTGCCTCGATGCTGTGCCTGGTAGAGACGAGGGGATTCGAACCCATGACCTCTTCAATGTGACTGAAGCGCTCTGAACCAGCTGAGCTACGCCTCTATGTTTCGTTTACGGTGCAAAATTACATATTTTTTTGGCAATACACGCATTTTTGGACGAAAATTTTTGCCAGCATCAGCAACCCATCCACTAAGCCACTGATATTCAAGCCTGCAGCACTTTTTTTTGAGCATTTACTTCAAAAGCGAGCTGTGAGTTTTTATGTGGCCGACAGCAATGCCGAGCGCACCAACAACAGAACCGGCCACTTTCACAAGCGGCCGGTTCACTATATTTTATTGTGCATCATGCACGATGATTCACATCTGGGTGCAGGATTTTATTATTGAAAAAATAGTATTGTGTTTGTGTATTGAGTTGTGTAAATTGTAATTGTCAATTTTTGATTATGCGCTGGCTGTGGCTGCCGCTGGTGACTATGTAGCAGCCCGGGGCAAGGCCGTCGACGCTAAGCGTGCGCACACTTTCGCCATTGCCGGCAAGGCTCATCACCACGGCGCCGGTTATGCTTCTCACCACCACGTCGCCATTGCAGCCACTGACGGTGATTTGACTATTGGCTATTGATGGAGCCACGCCGAAGCTGTCGCCATTGTCGCTGACAACTCCATTCACTCCGGTGGGAGTGCTGGTGTCGAAAGTGACAGGCACGGTAGATTCGGCCACATAATAGTTGCCGTCATCGTCCACGCAATAGAGGCGCACAGTATATTTCACCTCAAGCTGATCATCGGTTGTGGGAGTCTTGGCTCCGAACATGTCGGTAATAGTCAATTCTTCGGCTTGGGCCGAGCCGCTACTTATAGAATAGTAATTCTTCTTTTCCTGCGCTGCGCTCTCGAAGCCGTCGAACCACGGCGTGAGCGGTTCTTTGCGCGACGCATACTCGTCGGTTTCCTCCACAGCCTTGTCACCGCAGTCGCGCCACATGCGGTAAGCCTCGACGGCGAGCCCATAGGGAACCTTTGCCTTCACATTGAGAGTGGTTTCGAAGTAATGTGCACCGATTTTCTTGCCGTTTTTGTCTTGCAGTTCATACGTGCTCATCTCTTTGCCATTAACGCTGGCTGTCACTTTTGCCGCATAACCATATTTGATATCGCAACCGTAGGTGTTGATAGAATCATTATCGGTATTTACACTTATCACCGGCACATAAAAGGCATAATTGCTGTAGTCGTAAGTATTGTCGTTGACTGTGACGGGACTTTCGCTGTTGCGAACCCATTTCATGCCCGTGTTATACAGCTCGAAAACCGAAAGCGAATCCCGGTTGTTGCCTTGCGCACGGCCAATGGTGGTGGCTGTGGTGGTGGCTGGGTTACGAATCACCGTGTATTGCTTGATGTTCAGACCCTTCTCGACACTAAATTGGATTTGCGGCACCTCGGTGAACGTGAGAGAGTGGTCCTTATCGGCCTTGGCTGCAGCCTCAGTCACCGAGTTGGTCATTTCGCTCGAAGTCTTATACACCTTTAATGTAATGCGGTTGCTCCAGTAGTTGTCTCCACTAAAACCAGTAGGCAGCGTGTATAAGACTAGATAAGAAAATGAAGCAGCTTGCTTATTCTCATTGGTTTTATCTCGGAATTGGTCACAAATGCGGAAGCCTCTGAAGTTGATTGTCCCGTCACTGTTCACGCCGAATGTGCCTGTCTTTGCAGGATATATCGATTCAATGGCTCCATCCTGGCCGTCATACCTAACTGAGTAGTTAAAGCACGTGTCATCTTTAGCGGTAATTTCAACAGTTGCACAGTCTACTGTCTTGGTACCTCCCACGCGGTAAAACGAGAACTTAGCCCCCACTGGCACTTGGCTGGCATTTATTTTATTGCCAATGGCGTTATCCATAGTGATTGTATTGCGGTATTGGTTGCACTCCAGTTTTGGAAGATATTCGCTACGGGCCTTGCCGGTAATGGCCAACCGCACAGAAGTATCCGTGCCGGGAATCTCAACATTGTCGTCGTTTGACCATGTTTTGCTTAAGAACGTCACCTGGTCAAACGGATGTCCCGACACTCTGTAGGTGATGATACGGCCAGAGGTCTCGATGGGCACATCGTAGGAATATGAGGTGGCAGTGCTGTCGGTAAGCGGTATTTCGGTTAAAGTCTCACTAACCGAGTCGCTTTCTACCTTATAGAGATGGAAAGCCTCTTTAACAACGCCCGCGCCCAGCATTTCAGACAGCGTGCTGGCCCAATTGAGCGTCACGGTGTAGTTGCCTTGGGTAGTGCTCGGTGCAGCCGATGCCTTCAGTTTCACGGCATAAATGCCCATCTTAGGCGCATAATCCGGATTGTAGCACTGAAATTCATCAGAGGCATCAAGGGTGTCTATTCGGCCGGCCCAGTATTTAAGTCTTTTGTCAGGCAGGAAAAACATCAGATTCGACACCTGTCGGGTATCCGTACTTTGGGTTCCGGTCATGCAGAAGTAGTGTCCGGCGCTCGACACCGAGAGGCAGTCATGAACCACACTATACACATCGCCAGCGAGCATCTTGGAATAGAAGTCGGTTAAACCAATTGAATCACTTGCCGCTACTGGAGAGTATTCCTCAAACATTGCCTTAAACGGAGCACGCTGGCGGACGGTGAGAGCTGCATCGGTGCGGTGTCTTGCCTTGCCTTTCGACATCATGTAGAACCGGCTCAATTCCCCCTCGGGAAGTTTGTAAAGCACACCGGGATTGCTACCGCCCACAATCACTCTGTCGTAGAGCAAAGTCACAGACTTAATCGCCTTGTTGATATATTCTCTAGTTAAAGCACGGGTATTGACCGTTTGGTCATCATCCCACGACTGAGAAGTCCAATCATCTTTCACCTGTACTAGGAAAGTGGTGTAGCCCTCAGTTTCAGGCTTAGATCCAGTAAAATTCCAACCGTAAATTGGACCATAGTAAGCATCGCCCTCGCGCTCGTCATTGGCGGTGTATCCACCTTGCCAAATTCCTGGCACCTTAGTGTTGGTATAGGCATTGCCCAGCAGCTCCATTATGTGGGAGGGGTCGGTGGCGACATCGGTGTATGTGCTCGTGTGCTTCACGCCATTGCCATCAGTCCATTCAAAGTTGCCTAGCTTAGCGTAGCTGTTGTAGTCGAAAGTGCCAGTGCTTTGCGCAACGGCGTGCGGGCTGCCCAATGCGGCAAGCCCTGCGACCAACAAGTAAATTAATCGTTTCATAATGATTAAAGAAATTTATCCGTTACTATTTTAATACTTATTTCATTTCAATACGGTCGTAGAAAACACACAAACATCTATTAGTCAACACGATTAAGCGACAAAACCTCAACACTTGAGCCTTAAGCCGGATAAAAGACAATGCACACAACTCCACACTTGCAGAAATGCCTTTATTATTTCATAAGGCATATTTCCAGTGAAAACATTCCGCTGACCACGAGGAACAACCATGGCGTAAAAAACATGACATTCCGCCACGTGGTTTCGCCATTTTCACTACGTTTTTATAGAGACTAGTTTCGTGTTTTAAAAGCATGACAAAATTAAGAAATATGGGTCACGTTTTACCCCCCCCCGCATTAAAGTATGTTAAATAGACAAAAATATCATCACATTCTTCATCAAAAAGTACAACAACCATCCACAACCGTCATCATTTACCCCCCAAAAAAAGCCGTCACCTGGCTATTATCCTTAATTACCAATCTGCTATCTCCCATCTAAAAAAACACATCGGCCATTATTCAATGACCGATGTGTTTTTTTTCTGAGTGTGACGAGCCGGCGTCAGGTGCCCGCATAATAGACTTTGACCTCGCCCACAGGCAACTTGCCCACAAGCATCAATGGGATGCGGCGCGCGTCGATTGAGAGATAGGCGTCGATGCCGTCGCTCGACTTGGTGCCACCGTCTTGCGTGAATGAGAACGTGACGTGATAAGCCTTGTGCTGCGAGCCGTTGCGCATTTTCACCGTGGTCACGCCCCGATAGGTGATAGTGAGGTTTTCCTTTTCCTTGCCTGAGAATATGGCAGTTCGGAAAGTCTTGCCCTCGGACATTGAGCCAAAGTTGAGATTGCGGAGCATATAGAACACGCTGAGCATGTCGTAGGCACGGCCTCGCGCCACCACCTGAGTGCGCTGAGTGGCCTTGCCAGGGCGATAGCGCGAGCAAGTGCCGTAGGTGGAGCCATTGCTGTAGGTAAACTTCACCTCATCGCGCGCATAATAGTTTTTTTCGTGAGTGAGCTTTTGATAGGTGCGCGGAGTGAGATCGGCAGCCATCGAGCACTTGAGCGTGTCGCGCACCGGATACACCTTGTCGGCCCACGAGCGCGTGCGCCCCACCAGCACCGCATTGTAGCCGTTGCCGCTGCGGCTGATTGAGAGCGAGGCATTGGCAGCATGCTTCCATATTATGCCCCAGTGATACACTATCTGATAGTTGAGCGTCTCGTTAGAGAAATTGATGGCATGAAGCCGCGGCGCACACAATGTAGCCACGGCCACAAGAGCCAGGGCGGCCGCAAAGCGGCGCAGCGAAGCCGATATGCTGATTCCTTTCGTCATGAACAGTCAATTTTTATCAAAAACCACCCTTTAGACAGCCAACAGTGGCAAGAGTTTAACGCCAGTCACTTTCACCGCTTCCGATTTCCAGCCCGGGATTGGTTAGGCCTCTAAGCCTGTCGCAACGCAGGCATGACAAGAAAAGGAAGCGTCGACAAGTCACTTCTCGGGCTCAACCACCTTGAGGCGGTCACCAGAGCCACGCACTATGGTGTTGTAGTAGTCTTGCGTGTAGCCAGGCCATTCAGGCTGCACAGGCTGGCCATAGGCATTGCGCTCAAACTTGCCGTCCTTCTCACGCTTCACATTGCCGTCGAGGTATTTCACCATCAAGTATTTGGCAAGCTGCTGATAGCGGTGAGTAGCGTTTTGGGCAACATTTGACGAGTAGTTGGTGAGATATTCCACAGCAAGGGCGGGATTTTGGCCGCAAAGTTCCACAGCACGGGCCTCGACCTTGGGTTGCGAGGCGGCAAAGCCGTCTTCAATCTCGGTCTGCACCTTGCGTATGTCGGGAATCATGAGCGAATAGCGGTTGTAGGCCTGGTTAGCAATGATGTTGTTGACCCAGAAAGCCGCATCGAAGTCAAAAGTGAGAATATCGCCCTTGCCGGCGGCATAGCTTGCCGGTGGCTCGGTGATGGAGCAATACATGGGCACAAACACGGCAGTGTTGGCATCGTCGACACCAAACCACAGCACACCGCCCACCTCGTCGGGCAGCCACGAGCGCATTTGCGACACAAACACGAAGCCCGTCTGCTGCGTGGCGATGGCGCGTTCCTGGCAGTAGGTCACACTGTCGACCTTAAACTCCATGGGGCGGAAGCGGTAAGGCACGCCCCACCAGTTGGTGGCACCGGGATCTTTGGTCATGTCGAACGGAGTACCCTCAAAGTGGTCGCGCATCATGTTTTGCAAGTCGCGCACACTCACCAGGCGGTCGGGCTTCACATAGAGAGGCATCACCTCGGCTCCCTTCTTGCCGGCGATGTAGGGCAAATAGCGGTCCATTCCGTCTTTAAAGCGGTTGAAATAGCTCCACACGCGCGCATCGCATCCGCGCAGAGTGCTGAAATCGGACGGCGAATAGACCGTAGAGAACTCGAAATCGGCATCACGACCCTTGAAGAGCCCCATTTTGCGGGCAAAACTTATCACGTCTTTCGAGTAAAGGCAGTTTTCCTTGTCGTTGAGCGGGAATTTGTAAATGCGCGACTGGTTGGCGTGGCCCGAGATGCAGTCGTCAGGAATGCGGCATGCCACCCACACGGCACCCTTCTCCTTACCGGCCTTGCCTATCATATCGAGCACCCAAACCTCGTTGGGGTCACCAATCGAGAACGACTCGCCCTCGCTGTTGTAGCCATACTGGGCCACAAGGTCGGTCATCACCTTGATGGCCTCGCGCGCGGTGCGAGCGCGCTGCAGCGTGATTTCGATAAGGCTGCCATAGTCGATTAGGGCCCCCTTGGTGGTGTCCATCAGTTCGAGGCGGCCACCCCAAGTAGACTCGCCGATGGTGAGTTGATGCTCATTGATGTTGCCCACCACCTTATAGGTGTGCGCAGCCTCGGGGATGTAGCCCTGCATGGCACCGGTCTCCCAGTTGATTACGGGACGCATTGTCCCCTTCTTGTGGTCGGCGGCCGGGATTACCTTGAGGTCGCCATACTGCGTGTGGGAATCGGCGGCATATGTTATCATCGTGCATCCGTCGGCACTGGCTTTCTTGCCCACCAGCAGGTCGGTGCAAGCCTCGGCGGCAGGAGCAGCGGCAAAGAGCCCGGCCGCAGCTGCACAAGAGCATAGTAGAGTGTGAATCGTCTTCATTGTATAAAAAATGCTGTTATGTGGTTATTAATATTCTCAATCAATCATGAAAGTAGGGAGTGGGCGTCAATCACCGCCAGTCCAGGCGATGGTGAGCACATGTTGGGGGCGCACCTCGGTGATAAGGCTGAAACCCACGCCCAGCCTCTCGCCCCTGTGGTGCAGCGTGCCGCCCATGACTGGGGAGGCAAACGGGTGAAGCACAAGCTGGTCGCGGTAGTGCATGCCCTCGCGCACGCTCACAGCCTTGAACATGGCCTCCTTGGCCGTCCATGCCACGAGATGCGACAAGGCATCGGCCGGAGCTATCCATTGCTGCTCGGCGGCATTGAGAAACGCATCGCGCACGGCAGTGATCCGGCGGCCATGGTTTTCCACATCGATACCCACATGGCCGCTGCCCCCCACTGCCACACAAAGCTGAGTGCGCGTGTGGGCAATGCTCACGCAGCCAGGGTAGCCCACGAGACGAGGCGCGCGGTCGGCATTGTGGGCAATAGTCACATCGGGCAAACCGGTGATGCGCGCCACAAGCAACCGCTCGGCCAGCAGCTCACGCCGGCGGCTGTCGGCCCGTGCATCGCACTGGCACGGCAGCCCTGCCTGCAGACACATCTGCTCAAGTTGCGCGGGCGACTCGGTCAAGTTCCACCAGTGCAAGTCGACTTGTGGTTCGGGGTAGTGAGTGGTGCAGATGAATGGCATGCGCGTGTGTATATGAAAAAATGAATAAAATACAGCTGAGTGCTCTATATATAATTATGTGTAACGACAGTTACCGCCATACAGCACGGCAAGTGTGGCCGTGCTGCGTCACTGCCTAGACGGCGCGTGCAGCAGGTGAACCCTCACCTTGGCTATGCGGTGCCTTTTCACCTTGAGCACCTGGAACTCACAGCCTCCGCACGTCACGGTTTCCTTCTCGTCAAGGAAATCTCCCTTAATGTCGAGCAGAAGACCGGCCACAGTCTCGGCCTCCTCGGTGTGGCCGGCGAAAGCGGCATCGCTCACGCCCGTAACCTCGAAGAAGTCGCTCAACTGCGTCTTGCCGTTGAATATATATGTGTCCTTGTCGACCTTGCTGTAGAATTTCTCCTCGGTGTCGTATTCATCATCGATTTCGCCCACGATTTCCTCAATCACGTCTTCGAGCGTGGCAATGCCCTGCGTGCAGCCAAACTCGTCGACCACGATGGCCATGTGGCGGCGCTTGGTGCGGAAGTCCTGCAGCAAGTCGTCGATGCGCCGCGTCTCAGGTACAAAATGCGCCGGCCGCACGAGAGAGTGCCAGTCGAAGCCAGGATCGCGGCTGTCGATGTAGGGCAGGAGGTCCTTGGCATAAAGCACGCCGCGAATGTTGTCGGGGTTGTTCTCATAGACAGGCATTCGCGAGTAGCCATTCTCAACCACTATTTTGAGCACCTCGTCGAAAGTTGACCCATAGTCGACATCAACCACATCGACCCTTGGGCGCATGATTTCGGCCACCGTCTTGTCGCCAAACTTGAGAATGCCCTCAAGAATGTCTTTCTCGTCGGCATTTTTCACATCGCTGGCCTCAAGCGCCTTCGAGAGGTCGTCCATAGAGATGTTGTCGGCCCGCTTAGTGACCACTTTATTGACAATGAAAGTGCTTTTCACCATCAGCTTCGACACGGGCGAGAGCAAGGTGCACATCACCTGAAGCGGAGTGGCCACACGCACAGCAAAGCCCACATTGTTGTTGCTGGCATAGAGTTTGGGCAGCACCTCGCCGAAAAGGAGGATGAGGAACGTGAGGATCACAGTCTGCACAAGGAAATTGGCCACGGCGCTGTTAAACGTGAAAATCTGGTTCATGGCATGGTTGAGCACAACCACTACCATCACATTGACCAGATTGTTGCCAATTAGGATGGTGGCAAGGAGTTTTTCGGGGTTGGCCAGCAGTTTCTGCACCTGCTGGCGCTTGTCGTCGCTGTCAATCGAGCCAATGTCATCGCGCGAGAGCGAGAAGTAGGCAATTTCAGAGCCAGAGTTGAAAGCCGACAGCATAAGGCCTATCAAGGCCACAGCTATGGCTATGATGCTGCTAAGGCTGGGAGGGTTGACAACGATTGCCTGCGAGGCTTGTTGGGCGGCAAGAAGTAGCGTAAGAACGCACGATAAAGGATCCGGGTCCAAAAATCAGAATATTTAGGTTTCACAATCATGCGCCGGCTGCGTCACGGCCGTAATGAAAGCCGTGGCCACAGCACTTGCTGCGCACCAGAGAGCGCAGAGCGCAACTCCGCCACAAAGTTACAAACATTTTTCCAAAAACCACAGCCATGGCGCCACCGCTTTTCGCAGTGGCAGGCATAGAGTTGCGTGGCAAGCCACGCCCACAAAATGGTGAAAAACGGGACGAGAAATTGGGCTTTTACATAAATTTAACAGAAAATGTGTTATCTTTGTGAACTTGATACACTCACATCATTTACAACAACCAGACCTATGACGTCATCGCATCGTTTGCTAAACCTTCTATCGATCCGCCCACACACATCACTCTGGATAACGGTTGTGATGCTCGCCTGCACGCTGTGCCTGCAGGCTCAGCCGTCGCTGGTGGGCTCAATCAACAGGATGCGCATTCTCAACATGAAAAGCGAGTTTGAGTCGAAACCGGCAAGTTATTGCAGGCAAGTGCGCAACGAAGTGAAACCCTACATAGAAACCGTGAACAATGCACTGGCCGACACAGCACGCTACAACCACAAGCGCGACAGCCTGATCCAGACCTTAAGGGCAAAAGAGCAAAGCGCGCACAGCGACAATGAGAGACTGGCCATTGGCAAGCAACTCTACGACCAATACATCAACCTGAATTTCGAGACAGCCTACTCAATGGCACGGCAATGCGAGCAGTGGGCACGGAAAGAAGGCAACAAGGACGAAACGGCCGAAGCCCAAATAATGCAGGCAAGCGCCTTTGCCAACAGCGGCTTCTTCCGCGAGGCAGCGGAAACGCTGCAGCAAATCAAGCTCGACGGCTGCACAAAAGAAGTGCGCATAAAATACCTGATGACGGCATTCAACCTCGAATTCGAGAACGGATTCTATACCCCCTACAGCATATTGCCGCACAACACTTACCTCGAGCACATGCAGCAATACTATGCCGAGATGCAGAAACTGGTGTCGGCCGACTCCTACATACTCGACGACATGCGGGTGAAGATGTATTTTCACCAAAGCAGATACGACGAGGCGGTGTCACAAAGCAAGATACTGCTGGCCAAATTGCCGCCAAAATCGTCGTACTACGGCTACGCATTGGGCAACATGGGCTACAACTACATGGGAGCCAAGCAATATGTGGAAGCCGCACGATGCATAAGCCAATCGGCCGTGCTGGGTATCGAAGAGGGGTCGTACACCTATCCGGCCATGCGCAAGATGGCCGAGCTTGCATTCATTGTGGGCGACATTCCACATTCCTACCGCATGATAAGCGTGGCCATGCGCAACGCCGACTTCACCCACTCGCGCTACCGCTATGCCGAGATAGCAGCCAGCTACCCGAAGATCGACAAGGAGATGTATGCCTATACCCAGCGGCAAAAGGCATGGCTCACCATAGGACTGGTGGGGCTGCTGGCCATCACCGTGTGCCTGGTGGTGATGGTGGTGGTGATGCTGAAACAGCACAAGAAACTGCACTGGCAAAAGAAGCTCATCGAAGAGCAAATGGGCAAGCTCAGCGACAAGAGCAGCCAGATTGAGAAAATCAACAACGAGCTGTTTGAGGCCGGCCAGGTGAAAGAAGTGGTGCTGGGCCAACTGATTGTGGCAAGCGCCAACCACCAGACAGCGCTCAAGAAATTGCGCAAAGAGGTGCTGCGCCGCCTCACGGTGAAAGACTATGAAGGACTGCGCAAAGTGTTTGAGAGCCAAAACAGCGAGGCATTCGACGCCTTCTACCAGCTCGACCAGATATTGCTAATGCTGTTCCCGCAATTTGCCGAAAAATTCAACGCTCTGCTTCGCCCCGACTGCCAGCTGACACTGAAACACGGCGAGCGCCTGTCGACCGAGATGCGCATTTTTGCGCTGATACGCCTTGGCATCACCAAGAACGACGACATAGCGCAGTCGCTCGATTACTCGGTAAACACAGTGAAGAGCTATAAGACGCGAGTGCTCAACTCATCGATCTACACCAAAGAAGAATTCTACCACAGGCTCAACAAAGACATCGTGGCCAATAACGAAGAAGCCGGAAAAAACAGCAAAGGCTCCAGCCACGAAGAAAGAAATTCATAAAACAAAGTATATATTAACGAATAAAAACAAACAATAACCATCTAATACACTGCGATATAAAAAAGAGATAAGGTCTATATACCGTATATTTTTTGTTGAAGATTTGCCCGTCGCATAATTTTGCCACCGTAAGCTAAACAATGCGATCTTACAAATATCAAACAACTAAAAACTATACGATTTATGAGAAAGCGATTCTATCTCATCCCTACTCTTTTATTAACTATTGCCTGCACAGCCAACGCAACAGCCAAAGCTCCGAAACAGGCAGCAGACACAGCAAAGGCAAGCAGTGACCACGGCGTGATGCTCAACGCAAAAGACGCCACAGAGCCCCGCCAAGTAGAAATTGGACTTCCCATGTCGTACACGGCAGTGTCGGTCGACGGAATGCCCGCAGTGTACTATTACTGGCCCAACACCACCAGCAACCACTGGCGCAGCGAGCAGCTTCTTGCCAAGCAAGGCCTTCAGAACATCTCAACCACAGCCATCCGCTTCGGCGAGATCGGCTACGGCGTAGACTCATATATGGAGCGCGGCGGCGAGAAGTTCAAAGGAAAAGTGAAGTATCAGACCAACATCTACGGTGCCCAGAACTTCGACATCAACCTCTCGGGCAAGATGGCCAAAAAGACATACTACACTCTTAGCGTGTATCAGAACTTCGATCCCGGAAGCTTCGACCTGAAGTTCACCAACTTCATCGACCGCGCCCAGTTCTACACTGCCGGCATCACCCACCTGTTTAACAACGACAAAGGCCGCTTCAGCCTGTTCTACAAATACACCCAGACCCACCCGCTCACAGGTTCGGCCAACTATGCGCCCTTCACCTATGACGGCGACGGCAAGGTGAGCGAGGTGAAAGGCTTCCGCATGGGCCGCGACAGTTATCTGCCCGTTGACGGCATGATGCAGTATCGCGACGTGAAGACCGGCCAACTCGTGACCAACAACCTCTACGACATCATCAAAGTCAACACTCACGAGGCAACAGCCCTGTTCGACTATCAGTTCGACCCGTCGCTCTCACTCGAAGTGAAAGCCAAAGTGTCGACATCGAAAGGCCACAGCGGCGACCAGCTCACCATGGGCTTCTATGAGAATGCCGATGCAGTGTATGCCGACAACGGCGAAGCCTTCCACGGCACCATTCAGCGCCGTCTGGCCCAAATCAACGCCTTCACCACCACCGACGCAATGTTTATTGCCGAGATGACAAAGAAGACCGACAACCACAAGTGGATTTTCGGCTTGAACGAGCTCTACACCTACATCGACTACGCCCGCAGCACCACTCAGTATTACCACGAAGTGGCTCCCAACCCCCGCAAGCTCATCTACAACGGTCTGGAATATGCCAACCTCAACGGTTCGACCGAGTATGACCACGGCCACGAGAACAAGTTGGCCCTGTATGTGAACGACACATGGAAAGTGTCGCGCAACTTCCGCACCAGCTATGGCGCACGTCTTGAGCTTTACACCCTGGGCGTTGACTACATTCCGGTATCGCGCTTCTCCGACCTGTACCTCGGCGCAAAGGATGCCGAAGGCAACACAGTGAGCACCGTTCACCACAACAACACCGGTCTGAACTATGCAGTGTCACTGGCACCGACCTACAACATCACCCACAGCTTCGGCTTGACCGGTGAGATCAACTTCCTGCAGCAGTACCGCCACCTTGAGGCTTACTCAGGCACCACCCTGCCCTACTACAACCACCGTCCGTTCATCCTTGGCCGTGCCGGTATCTTCTTCAACTGCGACTTCGTGAATCTGGTATCACAGTTCACCTACGCACGCCGCACCAACGACTACAGCCGCTTGACAGTGATGAGCGACGACCCCAACCAAGACCCCGTGATGGTGGGCGCATCAAGCGGTATCCAGACCATGGGCTGGACCACCGACGCTATGTTCACCCCGTTCAAGGGCTTCAAGTTCCACGTGATGTTCACTTACCAGAACCCCAAATACACCGGCTACAAGTTCACAGCCTTCAACAAGGAATATGACTTCAGCGACAAGACCGTGACCAAGCAGTCGAAGATCATCGTCGAGCTCGACCCCAGCTACACCTACGACCGCTTCAACATCTGGGCATCATTCCGCTACTACAGCAAGCAGTATGCCAACGTGGGCAACTCGGTTTACTTCCAGGGCCGCTGGGAGACATTTGCAGGCGCAAGCTACAAGCTGAACAAATACTTCACATTCAACGTCAACGTGGTTAACTTCCTCAACCAGACCGGTGCCCAGGGCACAATCCCCGGCTCGGAGCTGATTACCGACGGTTCGCAATATGCAGGCTCACTCATGGCCGGCAACTACATCCGCCCGTTCACTGTTGAATTCGGAGCAAAGATCACTTTCTAATCGGCGCCGAAGCAAAGCAGAAACGCATACGCACAAAATTCAAATAACTAATTTTCAACCATTCAATTAATCAAAAAAAGACATATTATGAAAAAATGTCTAGTTTCAATGTTAGTGCTCTTTGCAGCAATGAGCGTTAACGCACAGCAGAACATTTCGTTCCGCGAGGGTAAACTGGTATCACCTCAAGTTAATCCCGACCACTCAGTGACATTCCGTCTTGTGGCACCAAAGGCAAAAACAGTGAAAGTGCTTGCCGACTGGGAGCAGAACAACGGTGAAGGCACCATGACCAAGGGCAAAGACGGTGTGTGGACTTACACATCACCCCAAATTGCTTCAGAAATGTATACTTACCGCTTCAATATCGACGGCGTGGTGGGCATCGACCCGGTGAATCCCTTCACTCGCCGCGACGTGGGCAACGTGTTCAGCATATTCTATGTGGGCGACGGCTGCGCCGATGAGTATCAAGTGCACAAAGTGCCCCACGGCCAGGTGCGCACAGTGTGGTACCACTCCAACACCGTGAACGAAGACCGCCGCATGAACGTGTATCTGCCCGCCTCTTACGGCAAGAGCGAGGAGAAATATCCCGTGTTCTACCTGCTCCACGGCAGTGGTGGCGATGAGAACGCATGGCTCGAGCTCGGCAACATTGCCCGCATCATGGACAACCTCATTGCTGAGGGCAAGTGCAAACCCATGATCGTGGTTATGCCTAACGGCAACTTCGGCAAGCAAGCAGCTGCCGGCGAGACTTACGAGAACCTCGACTACAAGCCCGTGATGACAAACTTCCTCTCGCACTACAAAGATGGTCTTTATGAAACAGCATTCACTGAAATCGTGAACTTCGTTGACGCCAACTACAACACCATTCCCGACAAAGACCACCGCGCTATTGCAGGTCTGTCGATGGGCGGCCTCCACACTCTGATGATTTCGGCCAACTACCCCGACCTGTTCAACTACGTGGGTCTTTACTCAGCTGGTGTTGACTTCACCCAGATCAATATGGAATCGATTCCCGCATACGCAAACCTCGATGCCAAACTGGCAACTCAGGCTCAAAAGGGCGTTAAACTCTACTGGATTGCTTGCGGCAACGCCGACCGCCTCATGGCACACAACAAGCTTCTGATGGACCGTATGGACAAGGATGGCCTCAAATACACTTTCCACGAGAGCACACGCGGCCACCTCTGGAGCAACTGGCGCCAGTACTCGCTGCTGTTCATCCCGCAGCTGTTCAAATAATCAGGCAAGTACAGAGTTGTTTTAATAAATAATATGTAAAAGGGAGGAGCGATGATTCATAGTCATCGCTCCTTTTTTTATGGCGCAAGCCTCGGCAGCGAGCATAGCGGCTTGGGCCATAATGCTGCGGCAACGATGCCCTAAGCAGGTAATATTTTCATTTAACGTGCTGAAATTGCCGCGCCGATTTGAATAAGTTGGCATCTTGGACTATCTTTGCAAAACGGGCGACCGCACGGACCGGTTGTCACGCCATGTGCCGACAGCGCCCATAGCCGCCTTGCGCTATATTCTTATCACAACATGAATAAACTTCTGTTCACAATATCACTACTGCTGACAGCTGCCATGATGCCAATAGCGGCACGCGGCCATAAGCCGACGTTTGCAGTGAAGGAACGCATCGTGACCGTGCCGCGACTGAAACTCGACGACTGGCGCACGCTGAACTACGACTCGGTGAAATTGCGTCCGAGCGGATTGTTCATGCCACTAATCTACAGCAAGTTCAAACGGTTTGCGGCCGACAGCGCCTACACTGCACCCAAGGCCAAGCCCACCGGGCTTGACAACCACAGCGAGTGGCTCGACTCGGTGAGCCGTGCGCAAGACCGGGTGGCGGGCACGCGTTTCAGTGCAATGGTGATGCATCCCGAACTTGTGCGCTACAACATGGAGAAACTGCCCGAGCCGCCCAAAGAATATGTGGTGAAGGCCGATCCCTCGCGCAACAAGCTCTCTATCGACCCGTTCACGCCCAAAGACTCGAAACCGGGGCAACCCATCGACCGCCGTCAATTCAAGCGCCGCAACTGGCTCCACACATTCACCAGCTCGCTCCACCTCACACAGGCGTTCATCAGCGACAACTGGTATCAAGGAGGTGAGAACAACATTAACGTGCTCGGCGATATTGAATGGCAAGTGGACTTAAACCAAAACCTACACCCCAACATATTATTCAGCAACACGATGCACTACAAGATAGGCCTGATGACCGCACACAGCGACAGTCTGCGCAACTACAGCATCAACGAAGACAACTTTCAGCTCAACACAAAATTCGGTTACAAAGCCATCAAGAACTGGTATTACTCGGCCACGCTACAATTCAAGACCCAGTTTTTCAATGCCTATAAATCGAACACGCAACAGATGACAGCCTCGTTGCTGTCGCCAGGAGAGCTCAACTTGGGTCTCGGTATGACCTATAACTATTCCGACCCCAAGAAAGACCGGTCAATCTCGGTATCGGTGGCCCCGGCATCATACAACCTGAAGATTTGCCGCGACATCACCAAATTGAACCCCACCTCATTTGGCATCGACACTGGCCACCACACAAAGCACAACTTCGGTTCCAACCTGGAATGCAAATTCAGCTGGACATTCAATGCCAACATAGGCTGGACGGCACGCCTCTATGCCTTCACCGACTACAAATATGTGCAGGGCGACTTTGAGAACACCTTCAACTTCTCAATCACCCGCCATCTTGAGACCAAGCTGTACCTACACCTGCGCTACGACAAGTCGCACACGTGCGATGTCGACTGGCGCTACTGGCAGCTGAAAGAGATTTTGAGTTTCGGACTCACCTACCGGTTTGCCACCAATTGACCCACCCATTAAAGCCACAGCGCATGACACATAGGTTGCTCCATATGATTGCCGCTCTTGTGCTTGCCGTTACGGCAGGAGCCGCCACGCCACCCGAAAAGGCTGTGGTGCTGCCAGGCATCGACGAAGACTCGATGCGCACACGGCTCAGCGAAACCGACCTACAACCACTCGAGGGACTGTGGTACTATCCCACCGAGCAAATGACCCTGGCCATTGAGAAGACGGACAACAGCGGCAGCCATGCCGAATCCTACCGGCTCATCATGATAGAAAGCCCCGACACCCACCTGCTACCCGGCACCGTGATAGGATATGCCGAGCCAAGCGTGGTGAGCGGCAAATTCAGACTTTGGCTGTACACACAGCGCGACCGCACCATCCTGCTCCACCCCATGGAGTGCGTGGCCACCCTAAGCTCCGATGCCGGGGCACTCACATTCGAGCAGCCTAAGTGGAAAGTGAAAGTGCGGCTCAACCTGGCACGATTCCTACCGTCGATATTCCGCACCGTGAGCATTTCGCCCGAGAAAGAGAAAGAGACCTTGCCCGAAGGTTTCAAGAAAGTGTATCCGGTCAACGATGGCAACGGCAATAGCTTCAATAAAATCATATACCTATGAGAAACCTCCACGCCAGCATATTAGCCGCCACGCTAGCCGCGACAGTGGCACTGACAACTGCTGCCGTAGCACGCACACGCACCACACAGTCGCAGTTGCGCGCCACCAACGTGCCCGTTGAGCGCATGTCAGCCATCGACAGCGGCGTCACACCGTGCGACAGCACGATGTCGCAGACCGACGTGAGCATCAGGGGCTACAGCAAGCGGGCCAGCGATGCCAAAGAATCGTTTTTCATCACCAACAACACACCCCACCGCATGAGCAGCGTGAGACTGCTGCTGCGCTACAGCACCGTCAACGGGACCATGCTACACGAGCGGCTGGCCACCATTGACGCCGACTTGCGAAGCGGAGAATCGAAACTGGTGACCATCAGCACATTCGACGTGCAACGCCTTTTCTACTACTATGCCGGGCCCAAGCCCCGCAAGCAAGCCACGCCATTCAAGGTGAGCTATCGGCTTGTGGGCTACTCCATACCCGTGGGCTATTGAGCTTCGGTTCATTGTCGGGAGCATCTTCAGCCAAGTCCATTTTTACGACACACGGTCCGCACCGTATGAAGATTTTTGTGTAATTTTGCTGAGCATGAGTGCATCGCGCACACCACGGTTGCATTCCATGCGCCAATTCACATCCAGCAACAAAGGGAAAAGACATGAGGTTACACCTGACACTCACCACATTCATGGCGGCCGCTGCATTGTGCGCCTGCCACCACTCGCCACATGCCACCGAGGCCAAGGAACGCGGAGCCAAAGCCGCTTCCGCACTGCTTGCCACCGACCCAACCGACACACTTGCCATGCAGACGAGCGTGCTCGATGCAAAAGCCGCCCAAAGCGAATATGCCCTGATAGGCGACTCAGTGGCAGTGGAAATCTTCGACAAGGCATTCCGCGAATATGTGACCGAGCACAATGCCAAACTCGCAGCACAAATGTTTAACGACAAGTCAAAATGAGCCGTCACCACACATCACAAGCCTGCAGGATGACCCTGCTGCTGACAGCCGCAATCGTGTGCCTGGCGTGCTGCAGCACTGAAAGCGCCGACAAGGGACGCGCTATGGCCGCACAATTCAAGCAAGCATGGGCAACCGACAGCACCGGAATCGCCGAAGCCGCCAGGGCGGCCAAAGCAGCACTTGACAGCTGCGACAACGCCAGCGCATTTGCCACGGCTTTCACCGAGGCGGCCGACAGCACCGGCGACCCGAGTATGATGGCCGCCGCCCATGCCACAGTGCTGACAAGCGAAGAAGCCGCACGCAAAGAAGCGTCACTGATAACCGAGGCTCTGCTCTCGGGGAGCAACGGCCGCGACACCTACCAGCGACTGCAAGCCATCTACAGCGGATTCCGCAAAGTGGGACGCGCCGACCTAGTGGCGGAGACAAACGCCGCATTGCAGGCCGAAGTCGACGACATGCCCATAGACAAGCAGATGCAAGTGTATGCCGCAGCCACCACGCCCAGCCTGCTGGGTGCCGCACTTTGCCGCGAGCGGCTCAAGCCCGAGGCCGACACCGCCGCCATAAGCCGTCAGGCCGAGGCCCTGCGCAGCATCTACGACGACACGCAATACCGACAATTCACAATCAACTATAACATCAATTCACACACTCATTGATCATGCTTACATTTGAAGAATATCTTAAAAAAGTGAATGAGGCCATCAGCGCCATACCATATCCTAAAGAGCCGTCGAAGCTCTACCAGCCCATAAGCTACACCATGGCCCTGGGAGGCAAGCGGGTGCGCCCGGTGCTGCTGCTCATGGCCTGTGAGGCAATGGGGGGCGACGTGAGCAAAGCCATCGACGCCGCCGTGGGACTTGAGTTGTTTCACAACTTCACGCTGTTGCACGACGATGTGATGGACAAAGCAGCAGTGCGCCGAGGCCAGCCCACCGTGCAACGCAAGTGGAACGAGAACGTGGCCATACTGAGCGGCGACGCCATGCTCACCATGGCCACCCAATACATGGCAAAAGTGGAAGCGGCAAGCCTCAAGCCCGTGATCGATACATTCAATGCCACCGCCATGGAAATCTATGAGGGGCAGCAATACGACATGGACTATGAGCATCTGGCCGAAGTCAGTTCCGATGACTACATAAAGATGATAGGACTGAAGACCTCGGTGCTGCTCGGATGCGCCTGCAAAATAGGCGCCATCATAGCCGGAGCCGATGAGGACAACGCCAATGTCCTATATGAGACCGGATTCAATCTAGGTCTTGCATTCCAGCTGCAGGACGACGTGCTCGACGTGTGGGGCGACGAGGCCACATTCGGCAAAGAGATAGGCGGCGACATAATGAACAACAAGAAGACATTCCTGCTTATAAACGCTCTGCAAAAGGCTGAAGACGATGACCTGGGCGAACTGCGCCGCTGGCTCACCGACGAATATGCCATGAAGCAGGAAAAAGTGCCGGCCGTGCGTGCCATCTATGAGCGGCTTGGGCTGCAGCAAGTGGCCGATGAAGCCATAACCAGCTACTGCGACAAGGCTGTGAAAAGCCTTGACAAGGCCGCCATGCCCGACGATGCCCGCGACAGCTTCATGAAGTTCATCAACCGCTTAGTGCATCGCGACAAGTGATTGACTCACACACCCACATGTATTGCGACGATTTCGACGCCGACCGCGCCGAAGCCGTGTTGCGCGCCAAAGAGGCCGGAGTGAGCCACCTGGTGCTGCCCAACGAGAACCTTGACAGTCTGAAGCGGATTCAAGCCATGCACGAGCGCTGGCCGTCGTTCACATCGATGGCCATAGGCCTACACCCCGAAGACGTGGACGCCGGCTACCGCGAAGTGCTTGACCAAATGAAGCCACTGGCGGCAAGCGGACAATATGTGGCCGTGGGCGAGGTGGGCATCGACCTCTACTGGGATGCCACATGGCGCAGCCAGCAAGTAGAGGCCCTTGCGATGCAATTGGAATGGTGCCGCGACTATAACCTGCCTTTCATCATACACTGCCGCAACGGGCTCGACGAGTGCATTGAAGCCATCGACCGCGTGGGCGGCGACAAACTGCGCGGGGTGATGCACAGCTTCACCGGCACGGTGGCCGATGTGGAGCGAGTGCGCCACCACGGCGATTTCTATTTCGGGGTCAACGGGATAGTCACGTTCAAAAAAAGCCAAGTGCCCGACATCATTCCCGCCATTGGCCTCGACAGGCTGCTGCTTGAAACCGACTCGCCCTATCTGGCGCCTGTGCCACACCGCGGAAAGCGCAACGAGAGCGCCTTTGTGCCACTTGTGTGCCAAGCCGTGGCACGCATCATGGGCACCGACGCGGCCGAAGTGGAGCGGGTCACCGATGACAACGCCAGCCGGCTGTTTGGGCTGGACCGATAGTGCTTGGAAACCGCGACACACGGCAGAGCTGCAATCTTTTATACATTTTTAAGCCACAACACTACCCGTTTAGGCTCATTTTAGCTAAATTTGCAATTATTGCGAAACATGTGCCGACACACCCCACCCGCCCCATGTGGGAAACTGTGCCGAAAATGGCCATGCGCTTCATCACAAGCGAAACATATTATTCATCATAAAACAATTACACTTTTAATGAAATTAACAAAACTCAGATGCAATCTGGCATTGATTGCAATGATGCTCACCGCAATAGCGGCACAGGCAGCAACCTACGGCACACCCAAGCGCGAATTGCGCTCGGCATGGGTGGCCACGGTGTGGGCACTCGACTGGCCCAACACCACAATATCGAGCACTGGCAATGAGACCCAGATCAACAAGCAGAAGCAGCAAATTTGCACCCTTCTCGACTCGCTTAAGAACAACAACATGAACGCCATCTACTTCCAGGTGCGCTCGATGTGCGACGCCATGTATAAGTCAAGCTATGAGCCATGGTCAAGCTACCTGGTGAGCGAGCGCGGCATGGATCCCGGCTATGACCCGTTGGAATATGTGGTGGCCGAATGCCATAAGCGCGGCATGGAGTGCCACGCATGGGTGAACCCATACCGCTTCAGCACCGGCAGCAACTGGAGCACAGCACAAGACCAAGACCTGCGCGACAAGAACTTGCTGCTCACCTACGGCAGCACCACAATCCTCAACCCCGGCTTGAAAGAAAGCCGCGAGCGCATTGTGAACGTGCTGAAAGAGCTGGTAAGCAACTACGATATCGACGGAGTGGTGTTTGACGACTACTTCTACCCCGACGGAATCCCGTCGACCGAGAGTGCCGGCGACTACCAGTTGTGGAAAGACTCGGGCACCACAATGACGATAGGCGACTGGCGCCGCGACAATGTGAACCAGATGGTGAAAGACGCCTATGAAGCCATTCAAGCCATACGTCCAAGCGCATCGTTCGGCATCAGCCCCGCAGGTGTGGCGGCATCGAGCACCACAGTGGCAAAGAAATATGGCGTTGACCCCTGCCCCGGTAGCGACTGGCAGTACACGGGCATATTCAGCGACCCGCTGGCCTGGGTGTCGTCGAAGACAATCGACTACATCTCGCCACAAGTCTACTGGACAATAGGCAACACAAGCGCCGACTACTCGAAGATCACCCCGTGGTGGGGCACAGTGTCACACAAATTTGGCCGCTTCACCTACATTTCACACTCAATCTCATCGCTCAAATCGTCAAGTTCAGGCTCGCTTCCTCTTGGAGCATCGGCCATTGAAAGCACCATCGCAAAGGCTCCACTCAAGGCCAGCGGCCCCAACAACACGAGCTATGACGAATACGTGAACGAAATTGAGCTGAACCGCACAAGCAACCTCGACGAGGCCCCCGGCTCGGTGTTCTATTCTTGCAAATACCTGTATAACCTTGGTGCTAAGGAGTCGTTTGCGCACTATCTGCGCCGCACGGTGTACTCACGCCCTGCCCTGCCTCCAGCCTACCCCTGGAAAGCCGGCTACAACCCAGGCGTGGTGAAAAACCTGCAAAAGGTGGCCTACACACTGTCGTGGAACGGATACGACGGCGTGAGATACACGGTTTATGCAGTGCCCGACAGTGTGAAGCAGACCGACTTCAAGAAAGACGTTGAATACTTACTGGGCATCGACTATAGCACCACCTACGACATTCCGGAGCAATACCGCACAGGATACCAGTATGCCGTGTGCGTACTCGACCGTGTGGGCAACGAATACTCTCCCATATTCCTGGGTGCGCCAGACCAGACGCTGCCCCAGCCACAGCTCGAGGCACCCGCTGCGGGGGGCATTGTGCAAGACCCATTCAACTTCACATGGCACCCGGTGAAAGGCGCTACCGACTACACGCTCGAGATTGCCAGCGACGCAGCCTTCACCAAAGTGACACACACCTACGCAACCACCGACACCGTGGTCAACTCGGCCTCGATTGAAGACCTGCAAGGTAGCGTCACCCAATACTGGCGCGTGCATGCCTGCGCACTCAACTATTCCGACGGCGTGAGCGACGTGCGCGCATTCACTCCACAAGTGCTTGCAGTGTCGTACCCGAGATCAAACGAGCAGAACGTGGACCCGGCCTTCACTGCCAAGTGGACCACCGTGAGCGACACCGAAGCCACATTCGAGGTCTCGACCAACGACTTGTTTGAAGACGACGCCATCGTGTTCCGCGGCACATCGGTCACCGGCGAGCTGCAGATTCCGCTCTATGCGCTTGCGGCAGGAGCCCAATACTATGCCCGCGTGAGCATGACCAACGACGGTGTGGTTAAGACATCGCCTGTGGTCCCCTTCGCCACCAAGTTCATGGAAGCCACCGTGCCCACATTCGTGCGTCCCGTGGCCAACGGCGAGATACTCTCCAACCAGACATTCCAAGTGGCACCGCAGCAAGGAGCCTGCGCCTATGTGTTTGAGGTTTCGACATCGGCCACCACATGGGGACGCTCACGCTACGTAGAAACCACAAAGAACCAGGCCTACAACACATCGAAAACAGCAGGCGAGATAAAGGTGGGCGGATCATTGATGGTCGACGGCACCACCTACTACGCACACGCAAGATCGCGCTACAACCAAAGCCTTAGTGTGATAACCAACACAGACTGGTGCGACGCTGTGCCGTTT
Organism: Agathobacter rectalis; assembly: GCA_963625945.1. Taxonomy (GTDB): domain Bacteria; phylum Bacteroidota; class Bacteroidia; order Bacteroidales; family Muribaculaceae; genus Sodaliphilus. The sequence goes on from CAVFVP010000004.1 coordinate 73,934, forward strand.
GTATACCGCAGCGCAAGCGCAGTAGAGAGCATCAAGGCAGGTGAGTCACTGCTCATCCTGGGCATGAACGGCGGTGTGAAAGTGAGCGCAAGCAAGGCTGCATGCGGCTATATCTACAACCTGCAAGGCTCAACCGTAGCTCGGTTTGACGTGGCTGCCGGCGAGAGCCAATTCATAGCCTTGCCTACGGGCATCTATGTGGCCAACGGCACCAAACTGATTGTGCGCTGACGCGCGAAAGGTCTATAAAAAATCACATACACTAACATAATGGCGGGAGGGAAACTAAATGGTTTCTCTCCCGCATTGTTTTGCCACGGCCGGCAATGCGGCCGGCGAAAAAATGCCAAAGCACCCCAAAGCGTGGGCAATGTGACAATCACGGGCGGTAATACCACAATTATTTAGTAATTTTGCCCAATAAAAAAACTGAAGCAGTATGGCCAAAGGCAAATCCACCGATTGGAGCGCCACCGTCAAAAGACTGTGGAGCAATGCACGCATTGCGATATGGTGTCTGTCGATAGCGGCAATGGCGGCCATTGTGGCACTCTATGCAACCACCGGGGCAGTAGACACCGCCATACCGGCCGATTACTTGCGCGGCCTTGAGCAGGTGAAGGCGCCACAGCCATGCAGGCGCATTGCATATACTGGCTTCACGGTTTATTTCAACTCCGAGTGGCACATGCCCAGATGCGTGGTCTACGAGCTGACACGCAACGAGACCCAAGGCAGGGTTGGCAGGTATGACAGTTTCGATACCGACTCGGCCGTGAACGGTTGCGCCAAACCCGGAGACTATGCAGGCTCAGGCTACGACCGCGGCCACATGGCCCCGGCAGCCGACTTCAAGTGGAGCAGCAAAGCCATGCGCGAAACGTTTAAAATGACCAATGTGTGTCCGCAGGCCAAATCGCTCAATAGCGGCGGATGGAGCCGACTCGAAGAGAAGGTGCGCGAGTGGGCCGTGCGCGACAGCGCCCTTGTGGTGGCGTCGGGGCCTATGGTAATGCCTAGCCACGGCACTGCAGGAGTCGGCAAGGTGGCTGTGCCTCAAGCGTTTTTCAAGGTGGTGCTTGCACCTTATGCCACTCCGCCGCGCGCCATCGCTTTCATCTACCCAAACGGTCCTGCCGGGCTGAGGCTCAAGGACTATGCGGTGACGGTCGACAGCGTAGAGGCCGCCACCGGGATCGACTTCTTCAGTGCATTGCCCGACAAGCTTGAGAACGCAATCGAGCGCCAATGCAACATCAACCAATGGGTGAAGTAGCCATTGCCCAAGCAAAGGGTTATTATAATATTTTCGACAGACAAACGAGACATGACACATAATATGCGACACTTTTCAATCAAGATGATTGCCACCATGGCCATTGTGGCCATGGCGGTATCGTGCGGGAACCGCGCCGACGGCGGCAACAAAGCCATTGAGGCGCAAACGGGCGATCTCACACAAGTGCTGATACCCAAAGGCACCAGCAACCAGACTGTGCGCCACAAAGCCATGACCATATACTTCAACAACCGCTACCGCATACCCAACTGCGTGGCCTATGAGCTCACGGCCGCCATTGTGGCACAGTGCGACGCTCCAGGCGCCGAAAAACGCAAGAACTACAAGTTTGAGCCCGACCCCGATGTGGCCGACAGCCCCGTGCACAGCGACTACAGCGGCACTGGCTACGACCGTGGCCACATGGCCCCGGCCAACGACTTCAAGTGGGACCCCACGGCTATGGCCGAATGCTTCTATATGACCAATATGTGCCCACAGGTGCACGAACTGAACAATGGCGCATGGAAAAAGACAGAAAACTATGTGCACGACTGGGCCTCACGGTTTGGCCGGCTTATTGTGGTCACCGGCCCCGTGCTCAACCCACACATGGCCATGACAGGCCGCAACGCCGACATAGCCGTGCCGCCTAAGTTCTTCAAAGTGGTGCTTGCCCCCGAGCAGAAAATGGCAATCGCATTCGTTTACGACAACGAGGCTTCGCGCAGCGGCATACGCCGCCACATGACCACGGTGCGTGAGGTTGAGAAGATGACAGGGCTCGACTTTTTCAGCCCGCTGGCCGACAATGTGGAAAACGCAGTAGAGACCTCGGCAGATTTCGACAAGTGGAACAATTGAACCGACAAGAACAGATGAAAGAAATCACACACTACAGCCACGGCAACGTGGCCGACACCATTTGTGCCGTGAGTACCCCTCACGGCATGGGAGGCATCGCCGTGGTGCGCGTCAGCGGTAGCAACGCCACTCAAATCGTGGCCAAACGCTGGCAAGGAGCCCCCATAAGCACCATGGCCACACACACGGCACACCTGGGCACCATCACCGACAGCCACGGCGGCAAGCTCGACCAGGTGGTGCTCACACTGTTCAAGGGCCCTCACTCATTCACGGGCGAAGACGTGATTGAGATATCGTGCCACGGGTCGGTGTGGATTCAGCGCCAGATAGTGCTGAGCCTGATCGACGCGGGATGTCGTGCAGCCACAGGCGGCGAATTCACACAACGCGCATTCGCCAACGGCCGCCTCGACCTGTCGCAGGCCGAAGCCGTGGCCGACCTCATTGCCTCGCAGTCGCGCGCACAGCACCGTGTGGCCATCAACCAGATGCGCGGAGCCTTCAGCCGCCAGCTGAGCCAGTTGCGCCAACAGTTGCTGCAATTTGTGTCGCTCATCGAACTTGAGCTCGACTTCAGCGAAGAAGACGTAGCCTTTGCCGACCGCAGCCGCCTGCTCAGCCTATCGGCCGACATCCAGGCCGTGATTGGCCGCCTATGCGCTTCCTACAGTTCGGGCAACGTGATTAAAAACGGCATTCCCGTGGCCATAGTCGGCCCCACCAACGCAGGCAAGTCAACTCTACTCAACCACTTGCTGCACGACGACCGCGCCCTTGTGAGCGACATACAGGGCACCACGCGCGACGTGATTGAAGATACCGTAGATATAGGCGGAACCATCTTCCGCTTTATCGACACGGCCGGCATACGCCAAGCCAACGATGAGATTGAGAAAATGGGCATTGAGCGCACTTTCCAAAAACTTGACCAGGCGCAAATAGTGCTTTGGGTGATCGACGGAACACAGCCTGCCCGCGAGCTGGCCGGATTCAGCAGCCAAATTCTGCCACACACTGCAGGGAAAACACTGATTGCCGTGGTCAACAAGGCCGACATGGACATTGCGCCCCAAGTGACCGAAACGCTTGGCACGCTTTTGCCTGAGGGGGCGCACCAGGTAAGCATATCGGCGCGCGACGGAGTCAACACCGAAGAGCTCACACGCCTGCTGACACAGTCGGCCGCACTGCCCGACATGAGCGACGACAATGCCGTGATTGTGACCAATGCCCGCCACTACAACGCCCTCACCCGCGCCGCCGAAGCGCTCAGCCGGGCCACAAGCGGCCTTGAGAGCGGACTCAGTGGCGACCTGGTGAGCCAGGACATCAGGGAGTGCATGCATTATCTAGGCGAAATCACCGGCGAAATCAGCACCGACGACATCCTGGGCGAAATCTTCTCCCACTTCTGCATCGG
>CAVFVP010000005.1:0-16260 GCA_963625945.1 Agathobacter rectalis
GAGCACATGACTGTTAATCATGGGGTCGTTGGTTCAAGTCCATCTTGAAGCGCAAGAATAATAAGACAAAACAAATATCAACCTGCTTCAATAGCTCAGTTGGTTAGAGCACATGACTGTTAATCATGGGGTCGTTGGTTCAAGTCCATCTTGAAGCGCAAGAATAATAAGACAAAACAAATATCAACCTGCTTCAATAGCTCAGTTGGTTAGAGCACATGACTGTTAATCATGGGGTCGTTGGTTCAAGTCCATCTTGAAGCGCAAGAATAATAAGACAAAACAAATATCAACCTGCTTCAATAGCTCAGTTGGTTAGAGCACATGACTGTTAATCATGGGGTCGTTGGTTCAAGTCCATCTTGAAGCGCAAGAATAATAAGACAAAACAAATATCAACCTGCTTCAATAGCTCAGTTGGTTAGAGCACATGACTGTTAATCATGGGGTCGTTGGTTCAAGTCCATCTTGAAGCGCAAACGGGAGAAAGTCCAAATGGATTTTTTCCCGTTTTGTTTCATCTGCGCAACCCATCCACGAATTCAAGTCGGCTCTGTAGAAGTTCCGGATGGGCTTATTGAAAAAAAGAAACGCGCTTAACCTAGTAGCCAAGCGCGTTAGAGCGGAGTGAGGGAGATTCGAACTCCCGAAACGCTTTTGACGTTTACACGCTTTCCAGGCGTGCCTCTTCAACCACTCGAGCATCACTCCATGATTTCCCGCCGCACACTGCGGCGCATTGCGGACACAAAGATAGTGATTTTTTACCAATCCACGGAATTTGTGAGTAATTTTGTGACATGGAAGAAATTTCGAGCCGTAATGTCACACCAAGCGCAATCGGTCACAACGACAAAGCCATCCGCGACTTTGCCCTCGACGTGATGGACCTCCTGCCCTATGAGCCCAACGACGACCAGGTGACCATGATTGCCGCATTCGCACATTTCATGCTCTATGGTGGTGCCAAAGCCGTGTTTTTGCTCAACGGCTATGCCGGCACTGGAAAGACGAGCCTCACCGGCGCGATAGTGAAAGTCCTCACCAGGCGCGGCACGAAATCGGTGTTGCTGGCCCCCACCGGGCGCGCGGCACAAGTGTTCAGCGACTATTCAGGCCACACGGCCTACACCATCCACCGCAAAATCTACCGCCAGAACAGCTACCTTGACCAAGCATTCTCCCTGGCCGACAACAAGCACACCGACACTCTGTTTATAGTCGACGAAGCCTCGATGATATCAAACTCGCCGGGGCTCGACGGCGCCGCATTCGGGACCGGACGACTGCTCGACGACCTGATTGGATACGTCTACGCCAACAGCCAGAGCAACTGCCGCCTGGTGCTGATGGGCGACTCGGCCCAGTTGCCGCCAGTGGGTCAGACCGACAGCCCGGCATTGAAAGCCCAAGTGCTGAGCGCTTACGGCCTCAGCGTGTACGACATATGGCTGACACAAATTGCCCGACAAGCCGCACAAAGCGGCATCCTGTATAACGCAACCACCGTGAGACGCATGCTCACCACAGCCGAGATGGCGCCGCCCGTGATAGAACTGCGGCAGTTTGACGACGTGGAGACCGTGACCGGCGAATACCTGCTCGAAAAAATCAGCGACAGCTACGACAGCGGCGGACCCGACGACACCATAATAATCACCCGCAGCAACCGCAGGGCTAAGCTGTTCAACGGCGCCATACGCAACCAAATCCTGTTTCGCGACGAGGAGCTGACCCACGGCGACATGCTGCTTGTGACAAAGAACAACTACCATTGGGCAGCAGAATACAAGGAAATAGACTTCATTGCCAACGGCGACGTGGCCCGCGTGCAGCGGGTGTGGGGCGAGGTGGAACTGCGCTATGGCCTACGGTTTGCACAAGTGACGCTTGAGTTTCCCGACCACGGCGGCATTGAAGTCGACGCCAAGGTGATTCTCGACAGCCTGTTCAGCGACACCCCTGCCCTCACCCGCGAGCAAAGCGACCGGCTATACAACGAGTTGATGGCCGAAATGACCGGCGACAAGCGCAGCCGCTACCGCGCCCTCAAGGCCAACCCGTATTTCAACGCCCTGCAAGTGAAATTCGCCTATGCGGTAACCTGCCACAAGGCCCAAGGCGGCCAGTGGCAAAACGTGTTTGTCGATATGGGGTCGATAATGCCCGACGCCCTCAGCACACTCGACTTCATGCGGTGGCTATACACAGCAATGACCCGCGCCCGCAAGCACCTGTATCTGATAAATTGCCCATTAGAGCACAAATAGGGACCGTGGCTGCGCCCTTGGCCTCACACGCAATTGGCAAATATCAGCAATATTTACTATTTTTGCGCAACGCCTTGAGGCCACAAGCGGCCCTCGGCCAGTCTCAAATGGATACAGGACAAACCGACGTATATCTACACAAACTCGCATTGCGCGACATCAAGCCGACGGCGCTGCGGATTCTCATTCTCAAAGCCATGATGGCCCGCCAAGACGCATTCTCGCTGCAAAGCCTGGAAGACGACCTCGACACAGTGGACAAGTCGACCATCTACCGCACAATAATGCTGTTTCTCACCCATCACCTGATCCACGCCATCGACGACGGGTCGGGCTCACTGAAATATGCAGTGTGCGCCAATAGTTGCCACTGCGGCGAGGAAGACGCCGACACCGACGACATGCATGCGCACTTCTATTGCGAACGTTGCCACCGCACGTTCTGCCTGAAAAGCATCCATGTGCCAGTGGCTACCCTTTCAGGCGAATTCGAGGTGCACAGCATCAACTATGTGCTCAAGGGGCTGTGCAGCGAGTGCAAAGCCAAAGAGCGGCATTAGTCGGCAAAAACGGTGCATTGGTCTATCATGGCGACGGTCAATTAAACCGAGCGACCCGCAAAAAGTCAAAGAGGCAGAGAAATGAATTAAACACTTATTTGATAATCAACAAAAAAGCATACTGTTATGAAACGCTACACTTACAACTTAATGATATGCACCATGCTGCTAGGCAGCATGATGGCAGTACCAGCCACTATGGCACAGGCAAGAATATCGGCAGGCGGCAGCGGTCCGCAAAACGTGACCGGCCACCGCGGAAGCAGCCAAGCTACAGCACCCCGCCAGGCAGTGAACGCCACACCATCGGCAAATCAGATGAATAACAGTCGCAGAGTTTCGGTCGCAAGCTCCACAAGCAGCGTGGGACGCTTCCCGTCGGCATCAAGCTCGGCCAACGAGCGGCGCAACACCGTTTCGGTAAACAACAACGGCCGTATGCCATCATCGGCAACAGTCACCAACAGAAACACAGACTACATCAGCAACCAAAACGCCACCACAAGCCGACGCAACACCCAGCCATCGATCAATTACTGGCCCGGAGCCAACAGCACCACCAACGTCAACAACAGCGTTGACCACCGCACAGCCACTGTGCGCAACGAGGCCAACAACAGCAACTCAGGCAACAATGGACGTCGCCCGGGAAACAACGGCACCAGCGGATTCAAGCCCAATACCGGCAACAACGGCTACACAGGCGGCTACAACAATAACAACTACCGCCCGAACTACAACAACGGCAGCAACAGTGGCAACAGCTACAACTACAGCGACGGACGACGCCCAGGCAACAACTACGGATACAGCGGCAACTACCGCCCTAACTACAACAGCGGCAGCAACAAGTATGACCGCTACCGCTACGATGGCAACATGCGCCCCAGGAGCAACAACGACCGTTTCTACTGGAACTACCGTAACAACGACTGGCGCCGCCCGGTGATGCCGCCCACAAGAGCCTATCGGCCCGAGCGCATCTGGTATTACCGCCCCGCAGTTCCGGCAAGCTACCGCCCATATTATGGAGCACCGTCAATTGTGAGCATCCTCGGCGTTGACTTCGGAACTCTCGCAAGCTCGGCCCTCAACTTCCTGTACTATAAGGGCTATGACATCGACGGATACTATGACAACGTGGTATATCTGCGCAACGTGCCACTGCTGAGCTTCACATGGCCCGACGTGATGATGAGCTATGACCCCAACAGCGGATTCAACTACGCACAGTTTGTCTACTCGACCCCTTATTACGACCGTAGCCGCTACAACCGCATCTACCGCGACCTCTGCGCCACCTACGGACAGCCCATAGGCTACAACGGTGGCAACTCGATGTGCATCTCATGGTATGGCGGCGACGGACGTGGATATGTGACCCTCAACCTCAGCAACGAAGGCGGCCGCTACTACACATCACTGTCGGTGGGGCTATAACAACCCACACGGTCCAGTCAGGCTTTTCATAACAGCACAAAGGCCCGGAGCAGTGCTCCGGGCTTTCGTTTTTCCGTTACGGCACGCCGAACGGCCGCGCATCAACGCTTGTGCAGCAATCGCAAGCGCCGCGACAAGTCGCACTGCCAAAAAGCCCAGGCCGCCACGGCAATCACGCCGCCGGCAATGCCAATCCACGAGATTGACAGCAGCGTGCACACTGCCCCACCGGCCAGTGCTCCCAAACCTATACCTAGATTGAAAATTCCCGAGAACACCGACATCGCCACCGATGTGGACTCAGCCGTCGACACATTGATCACCTCCGACTGCATGGCCACATTGAATGCCGTGGCGCTTGCCCCCCACATAGCACATAGCGCCACCACTGCCACCACCGAGCACGCCAGCGGCCACAGCATGAACAGCGCCGCAGCCATTGCCAGCGTGGCAATGCTCACAAAGCCGCAGCGATAGCGCACATAGTATTTCGAAAAAGCCATGCTGCCGAATATGCCCGCACCGCCGAATATCATCAGTACAGCCGTAACCAGGCCGCTGCTGAAGTGGGCCACTTGCCCAAGAAACGGCTCAATGTAGCTGTAGCCTGTGTAATAGGCCGTGGCCAACACAAACGAGAACAACCAAATTCCCACCAAAGTGCGATTATGCAGCAATGCCGGAAACTGCCCAAACCTGAACCGGTCGACACTAGGCAGCGACGGGAGCGTAAAAAGCAGATACACAAACGTGACAGCACCCACAATGCCCACACCCAGAAAGGTCATGCGCCACCCCACAAGCAATCCCACCACGCGCCCGAGCGGCAAACCGAAAATCATAGCCACCGACGTGCCCGTCACTATCAGGCTCAACGCCACCTGGCGATAGCGCTGCGGCACCATACGCACCGCCATAGGCGAGACTATCGACCAAAACACCGAGTGGGTGCAGGCGACACCGATGCGCGACAACATAAGAGTGCCATAGCTGACCGACAGAAACGAGCACACCTGGAACACCGAAAAGAGCCCCACCATCCACAGCATGAGCCTGCGCAAGTCGAAGCGCGAGGCAAGTATCATCAGCGGCAGCGACAGCAACATCACCACCCAGGCATAGACCGATATCAGCAATCCCGCGCGGGCTTCGGTGAGGGAAAAGTCGGCTGCAATATCGGTCAGCAAGCCAATGGGGACAAACTCCGAGGTATTGAACACAAAAGCGGCACAAGTCAGACCAAGAAGCGGTAGCCACTTGGCCAAAGGCATCTTGCCGTCAGTTTTTTCTTGATTACACATTGTTTTGATTATTGATTGCAGATTTATTTCATGCCCGACGGGCACAATGCGGAGACAGCCACTCACGGCTCTTAAAGCCACAGCCTACCGGCGGCGTGGGTCGATGACATCGATGCGGCCGGGTAGCGGTACGGGCAATGCCCCGACCACATCGGCGGACGAGAGGACGGGTGCGCCGGGCAGTTCTACGCCTGGCAGGAAACCACCGGCGACAGTGAACGCCCCCGCATTGGCGGGTATCATGCCGTCGCTTAGGCAAAATGGCGACTTCAAGCCACACTGCCGCCGGGCAATACGGGCCGCCACATAGTTTTGTGCATTCACCACCCTAATCATGGGCAGGTTGAGCGCCATATCATCGTTGCCCAAGCACTCGCCGTCATATCCTGCCACGTCTACCACAGTAGTTCCCAAGCAGAACCCCATACCCTCATACCATCGGCGCAGCGACGGTTCCTGGGCAATCAGCATCGCAAAAGGCACACCACGCGCCGCCAAGTCACACAACGCCGTGGCCATCAAAGCCCTTGCAATGCCACGGCCACGCCATGAGGGGTGAGTGGTCACGCCATAGATGTAGACTCCGCCTATGCTCATGGGCAATGCATGCATCTGTGCCACTATGCGGCCTTGGTCGTCGCGCGACACATAGCAGTCACCCGCAGTGTGGTAGTGATTGAAAAAGCCGTCGATCCACCCGTCGTCGTCACCGAATCCAAGTTTCCAGACGATCTTTAGTTCGGCTAAATTCTCTGAAGCACCCATACTTTAGGCACAAGGGGCTTGATTTTCATTTTTTTGCTGATGTTTTTCACAAAAGCCGCAGCATCGGAGGCTTCGTCAAAGCCGCTAGCCACCACACAATACTTTTGCTCGCTGCCGGTGAACACCACATAGGCCGGGAGCTTTTCCTCGGTGCGCAAGCGGTTGCGCAGACTCGTGGCATTGAACTTCTGCTTGAATTCAGCCACCACCACACCATAGGACTTCACTTCTTCGGGTTTTCCGTCAACGATGTTGCACCGGTCAAGCACCATGCGCAGGCTGTCGCCGCTCACTATATAATTATCGCGGTTGCGCTCCTCGATCACCTTGTTATACACCTCAAGCCCCACACCGTCCTTAGTGCGGTTCACTGCCTTGTCGTAGGCGGCCTTGTAGTTGGCCTCGGTGCTGTGGCACGAAGCCATTGACGCCAAAGCGGCAATAGCCATGCAACGCAACACGCATTTGCCATTCATTCTCATCATTCTATTCTCCGTTTTTTCTTTGCCCACAAAGGTAGTGCAAGCCTGGCGCAATAGCAAATCGCGGCCGACAGATTTTCCCTACGCATCCTCAGCACACCAGGACGCCCGCAAAAACATTTGTGGCACATATTGTAGAGGCTGGCACCACCAACATGCGCCACAAACGGTGTGGAGTTACATCATTTCATTTCAATACTATTTTTCCCATAAGGGTGAACGCTAAAATTCCGTCTTGCTACACAAGACGGCTCATGGCATAGGTCTGAGAGCCTCCCAAAGAGGCAGTAATGCAATAGCCGCTCCACGCATCTGTCCATGTGCAAGACACGCGATTGCCCGCACGCTTGGCGTGAGAAACAACCGACAGTGGAGAACGACGGTCAAAATTAGTTCTAATTTGTTAAAAATGGGGGGGGGTAATTTTAAAATGTGTTAACGCGCAAAACTTTTAGCTACCTTTAACACTCCGGAGGGGCTTCGTAACGGCATACCGAGCCAGCGGCAATGACTGAAAACGCCCAATCATGGCCTAAACGAATATATCTGATGGGGAAAACACTCTTTGGAGCAAAGGGACACGCCTAGATAGTGCCCTGCTCCACACGGACGCAAATGCGCTCTATCATGGCATCGTTATGGTCGTGTTGCGGATCATAGCCCGTCTTCATGTTCACGCCGAAGAAGCGTCCGAAAGTCTGCCAGAAACCGGCACGAAACGTGCCCAAAAAAGCCTTTACTATGTTATAGGAGTTTTGGTTGGTCTCGCGGTTGATGAGCTTAATCATCATCTTGCCCTGACTGCGGGTCATTTTTTTCATCTCGGGCTTATATTGGTTAAATATCTCTTTCTCGAATTGTTTCAGATATTGCTCTTTCTGCTGCTTGGTGGCATAAGTCTCAAGATATTCATAAGTTTCCTGCAAAGTGGAATTGATGAGCTTGGCATAAGGGAGCGTGCGCTTCACGTCACGCACCGTGCGCCAGTAGAACTGTTCCTCGGCACTGTTGCGGAAACGCTCGGGCGGATAGATGGTGATGGTGTTGAGCACAAGCATCAGCAGGGTGTCGCCGCTCACCTTGTCCACAAAGTGGTAACGGCCATAGTAGACGTTGCGCAGAGCCGACGGCAAGGCCGCTTCGACCGAGCCCGACCCTTGTGCTGCCGCCTGTGGATGGCTTGCGATGACTGCCACTGCAGCAATCACAAGCATTAATATTCTCTTACTGATTTTGTTGTTCATATTGTGCTTTGCCGGTTTTTTGCTGTCAGCCTCACACTGGCAAGACGGCACAAAAGTATGACAAAGATTTCAATTTAGGTGCATTGCGATTATTAATAGTGTTTAAAATCGCCATTAGGCCACGATTATTCGCCCACCTTTGTGGCTGCGGGCACGCTGTCGCAACCGTCGGGCACAATGGCGGTGACGAAACGGTTAGTCTCGCCGCGCCACAATCGACGTCCCTTGAATTCCTCATAATACACGGTCACGCGGCGGCCTGTGCCGGCAAGGCGCGAGGCAAGTGCAGCCACCGAGTCGTTGGTGGTGCTGAAGAGGAAATCGGTCTGATAAATGTGAGTGGAGTCGATGAGGCGCTCGCTCATCATTTTCCCCTCATAGGTCTTGAGAGACCCGTTGGCACTCATTTCCATTATCACGCCGCGCTCCTGACTGATTTTGCAGGGATGGAAATAGCGCAACCACAGCCATACGGCCACGGCCGCCACAGCCACCACAGTGATGCACGCAAGCATGATGCGCAAGCGGTTGGGGCGGCGTTCTATCACTGTTTCCCGCATTTCTTCCTCATCGCGCCGCGCTTGCAACTCTTCTTGGGTGGGTTGCTTGGGCTGCTGGGGAGTCTGCGACTCAGTCTTGGTGAAGTCGTCGTCGAAATCGTCGTTTAAAAAAGGGAGTTTAGCCATACTATTAAGGTGCTTTTCGTTGATGTACACTATCCGGTGGCAGCAATCTAAATTTGAATTCCGTCGCCAGTCACGTCGACGGTGGTCTTGCCAGCCGCTATGCGGCGCGAGTCAACCTCCATGCTCACAAAGGCGTAAATGCCAAGAAGGATGAGCAAAATGGTCTGCATGCCCCACACCACCATTGCAAACGTGTAGGCCTCAATGTTGGGATTGCTGGCGCTGAAAGGCCCAAAACCATAGAACGACATGCCGAGAATTATTGCCGCATGCCATGCACCAAGGCCACCATTGGTGGGCACCGCCATGCCGATGCTGCTGAGCACGAACAGCACGAGAACCGCCTTGGCACCCAGATTGCAGGTGTAGTCAAATGCCAGCGACGCCACATAAAGCTGCATGAAGTAGCAGCCCCAAATGAGCAGTGTGTATAGCAGGAACGCCCACTTGCCGTCCATTTTGGCCACGCCGGCAAAGCCGTTCCACAGGTTAAGCACCACCTGGCGCAATTTCACCACCAGCGCATTCTGGCTGTGTCCGCGCAACAGCCACCAAAGGGCTGCTGCACACACCACCACTGCACCCCACACCACAGGCGAAGTGGCAAGAGCCACCACCTTGTCGTGCAGGCCGTCGACCGACTGTGCCAACTGCTGCTCAGCCACGAAAAAGGCTGCTATGGTGAGCACCAGCACGGTTATGGTATCGCTCAGGCGGTCGGCCACCATCGACCCGAGCACTTGGGTGAACGAGGCCTTTTGCCGCTTGGCTATATAGCCCGAGCGCCACACTTCGCCAAAGCGCGGAATGGCAAGATTGACGGCATAGGTGCCGAATATGGAGTTGATAAGCGCCGACACCGACGGGCGCACGCCTATGGCGCGCAACTGCAGCCGCCAACGCAAAGCCCTGAACACGTGGCTCATTATGCTCACGGCAAACACCGGTATAAACCACCACCAGTTGATACGGCTTTTGAGGATGCCCACCGTCTTGCTCATATCCACGTTTTTATAGAGCACATATATCAGCACCACGCCCACCAAAAGCGGTATGCCATATTTGATTAGCTTAGATATCGTCTTCTTCACAATTACAGAGTCATAAAAGTTAAAAAATGCGTTTTTGTGTCGTTCAACGTCAAAAAAAAGTGCATGCGGCTTTCCTATTATTCTCACAAGCACTACCTTTGTATAGACTTGCAAAGATAATTGATTTTATCGGTATTGTTGCAACAATACACGTTTTTTAGTTGCCAGGGGCGGCATTTTAAGACGTGTGTAAAATTGTGCACATCAGGCTGACAATCAGAAATTAAAGAACTCATTGTTTCTCAATCAACACGCGACTCATGCAACAGGTTAAAGCAAAAAAAGCCCTTGGGCAACACTTCCTCACCGACTTGTCGATAGCCCGGCGCATTGCCGACACACTTCACGGCCACGAGGCCCTGCCGGTCATCGAAGTGGGGCCGGGCATGGGCGTGCTCACCCGGTTTTTGCTCGACGACAAGCTCAACCTAAAGGTGGTTGAACTCGACACCGAGTCGGTCGACTACCTGAATGTGGAGTTTCCCCAGCTCGACGGCCGCATCATAGCCGACGACTTTCTGAAACTCGACCTGCGGCAGGCCGTGGGCGACGGCAAGTTTTGCATCATTGGCAATTACCCCTACAACATATCGTCGCAGATTTTCTTCAAGGTGCTCGACTACAAAGACCAGGTGGAATGCTGCAGCGGGATGCTGCAGCGCGAAGTGGCACAACGCCTGGCGGCCAAACCCGGCACCAAGACCCGCGGCATACTGTCGGTGCTGCTTCAGACGTGGTATGACGTGGAATACCTGTTCACGGTCGACGAAAACGTGTTCAACCCTCCGCCCAAAGTTAAATCGGGCGTAGTGAAGCTCACGCGCAACAGTGTGACCGACCTGGGGTGCGACGAACGCCTGTTCAAGACGGTGGTGAAAACCACCTTCGGGCAACGGCGAAAGACTCTGCGCAACTCCATAAAGCCACTGCTGCCAGCGGGCAGCCCATTGCTTGCCGACGACTTCTTCCGACAACGGCCCGAGCAGTTGAGCGTAGCCGACTACGTGGCTCTGACCAACATGGTGGCCGAAGCAAGAAAACAGAGTGTATAACCCACTAAATCAAGACACGGAACGATGAAAGAATTCAACAATCAATACATCGACCACATTGAAGACATCATAAAGAGCAACGACCAGGAAGCCGTGAAGGCCGAAATAGTGGACCTGCACCCCGCCGATCTTGCCGAACTGATTTCACACCTCGACACCGACGATGCCGAATACATACTGAAACTGCTCGACGAGGAAACGGCAGCCGACGTGCTAATCGAACTCGACGAAGACCAGCGGCACGACCTGCTCGAACTGATGCCAAACGAGTCGATTGCCAAGAAACTTGAGCAGATGGACGCCAACGACGCCGTCGACGTGATTCAAGAACTTGACAAGGAAGACCGCGCCGACGTGATCAAGCACATCGACGACGTGGAACAGGCCGGCGACATCGTGGACCTGCTGCAATATAGCGAAGACACCGCCGGCGGACACATGAGCACCGAGATGATTGTGGTCAACGAGAATCTGTCGATGCCCGAATGCATCAAAGAGATGCGCAACCAGGCCGAAGACATGGACGAGATATACAACGTGTATGTGGTCGACGACGACAACCGCCTGCGAGGCGTGTTCCCCATCAAGAAAATGATCACGCACCCCTCGGCAAGCCGCATAAAACATGTGATGATCACCGACCCCATATCGGTGACAACCGAAACCCCCATCGACGACGTGGCCCTCGACTTTGAGAAATACGACCTCGTGGCAATGCCTGTGGTCGACTCGATAGGTCGGCTTGTGGGACGCATTACCGTCGACGACATCATGGACGAGGTGCGCGAGCAAAGCGAGCGCGACTACCAGTTGGCATCTGGTATCTCGACCGACGTGGAGACCGACGACAACATCTTCATGCAAGTGAAAGCACGTCTGCCATGGCTGGTGATTGGTATGGTGGGCGGTCTCACCAACTCGTGCATCATAGGCAACAGCGAAGCGTCGCTGCTGCAGGTGCTTCCCGGCATGGCAATGTTCATTCCGCTCATTGGCGGCACCGGAGGAAACGTAGGAACGCAATCGAGCGCAATCGTGGTTCAAGGCCTCGCCAACGGCAGCCTCAACATTCACAACGCATTCCGCCACCTTGTAAAAGAGCTGGGAGTGGCACTGCTCAATGCCGTGTTCATCTCGGCCGTGGTGTTCCTTTACAACTGCCTGCGGCCAAGCGACCCTGACCCCTGGAGGGCCCACGTGACCACAATAGCCGTGTCGCTGTCGCTGTTCAGCGTGGTGCTGTTCGCTTCAATCTTCGGCACTTTCGTCCCCATGGCTCTCGAAAAGCTCAAAATCGACCCGGCCATAGCCACCGGCCCGTTTATCTCAATCACCGACGACATTGTGGGCATGCTCATCTACATGAGCATCAGCTCGGTGCTGATCGACAACATATCGCAGGCGATGTTTATGTAGAGGTCCGCCACATCACTACCGACCAAAACGCTTTTTTAAAAACAACATAATAAATTACGAACAACATCTGTCATGAATAAAGTATTGATAATAGGATGCGGCGGCGTGGGCACCGTGTGTGCACACAAATGCGCCCAAAACCCTGACGTGTTCAACGAGATTGTGATTGCCTCGCGCCACAAGGAAAAATGCGACACTGTGGCCAAAGCAATAGGTGCGCCCAACATCACCACCGACCAAGTGGATGCCGACGACGTGGCTCAACTGGTGGCTCTGCTCAAAAAGCACCAGCCGCAACTGGTGATCAACCTTGCCCTGCCCTACCAGGATCTCACTATCATGGATGCCTGCCTGGAGTGCGGCGTCAACTACCTCGACACAGCCAACTATGAGCCGCGCGATGTGGCCCACTTTGAATATAGCTGGCAGTGGGCCTACCGTGAGCGCTTTGAGAAAGCCGGGCTCACCGCCATTCTCGGGTGCGGTTTTGATCCCGGAGTGAGTGGTGTGTACACAGCCTATGCGGCCAAGCACTACTTCAGCGAGATTGAGCATCTCGACATTGTGGACTGCAATGCCGGCAACCACGGGAAAGCTTTCGCAACCAACTTCAATCCCGAAATCAACATACGCGAAATCACCCAAAAGGGCCGTTATTACCAAGACGGCAAGTGGATTGAGACAGGCGCGCTTGAAATCCACAAGCCGCTCACTTATCCCGAAATCGGACAACGCGAAAGCTATCTGATGTATCACGAGGAACTTGAATCGCTCGTCATCAACTATCCCACAATAAAGCGTGCACGGTTCTGGATGACGTTTGGCCAGGAATATCTGACACACCTGCGCGTGATTCAAGACATTGGCATGGCCAGCATCGAACCCATCATGTATCAGGGCCAGGAGATAGTGCCGCTGCAATTCCTCAAGGCCGTGCTGCCAAACCCCAAGGAGCTGGGCAAGAACTACACCGGCCAGACATCAATCGGCTGCCGCATAAGCGGACTCGACAAGGAAGGCAAGCCGCTCACCTACTACATCTACAACAACTGCGACCACCACAAGGCCTACGAAGAGACTGGCATGCAGGCTGTGAGCTACACCACCGGCGTACCTGCAATGACCGGTGCCATGATGTTCCTCAAGGGACTTTGGAAAAAGCCCGGAGTGCACAACGTGGAGGAATTCGATCCCGATCCGTTCCTTGCAGTCCTCGATGAGCAGGGCCTGCCCAAGAACGAGATTCTGAACGCCGACCTGGAATTATAACCGAAGCCACCCCAAAAGCCATAAGTGGACTTTTGGAGCGACCACGTGAAAAGAAGCGGAAAGCCCTTTTGCTGTCGGGCTTTCCGCTTCTTTTATATGCTGATGTGAGAGTCGGCCGCTATTACTTGTGGCAGCTCGTTGCCGGTTGCTGGTTTGCAATTTTGCACTCAGCCTCGACCTCGTGGCATTCTGTGCGTTGTGAAGTCTGCACGGTTTTTGCGTCCTTGGCCTGGCAGCAGCCGGCCACCTTAGCCTCGCTGGCGCGGCCACAGCAATTGGCCTTTATCTTGGCACACTGTTGCTGCTGTGCCGGAGCCGCCGTTGCAGTGGCGTCAGTCACCTCGCTGGCAGCTACACTGAGCGATGCAAGCCCCTTGACGATGTTGGCCGAACTGTTTTTTGCTGCGTCGTAAGTGACGGTGACGGTCTTTTTCTCCACATCCACTTTCACGTCTTTCACACCCTTGCCAAGCGAGGGCACGTTGTTCATGATTTTGTCGGCGCAGTTCTGACAAGTGACATCGGCCTTAAACACTTTTGTTGTCACATTGGCGTTTTCTTTGGCCATTGCCGCAAATGCAGTCAATGCTACGGCCAAAGCGATAGATAGTAACTTTTTCATAATCGGTTGTTGTTTTTTACAAATGTAGCGCAATTTGTCCGAAAGAGCACACCGGCCACATGCGCGTTTTGCTTATTTAGTCATTTTCAATATAAATTAAACCGCACGCCCACATAGAATTTGCGGCCCATGAGCGGTCCCCACACGTTCATGGAATTGAAAGCCGTGCTAAAGGGATTTGAGGCCTCGATCACCGGATTGCTCTGGCGGTAGTCGGTGATGTTTTCGCAACCGGCATACACATCGGCCTTGCCTATTTTATGTGTCACCTGGGCAAACAGCATTGGATATGTGGGCGAATGGCTGTCGTCGGCTAGTGAGCCTGTGGCCGAGGGGATGCGTTGCGGCCCGTTGACCTGCGCCGTCACGTCGAACACCCACAGCCTGAACTTGGTGGCATATTGTAAATTCAAGAGTCCCTTTATACGGCTTATAAGAGGGCGTTCAACCCATGCCGTGGTTCCGTCGGGGCGGTTGATAGTCATTTTGCTTGCCGTGTAGCGCACGGTGGCAAGGATGTCAAACCGTGTCAGGGGAGTCCAGTTGAAGTCGAGTTGCACATTGTGAGCCGTAGCCGGGGCTTGTGTACTATAGATGTTGATGGCGCTGGCGCTCCATTCCTGGTCGATCACGACCGAATTGTAGAAATGCGTACTGAAGTAGTCGAGGCTGATACAAGCCCCGTTGTCGCGACCAAGCGTGAACGTTTGGGTTATGCTGACCCCAGCCGTGAGCGACTTCTCAAGACGGTTGAGCGATGACATCGACTCCGAGGAGGCCGGCTGGCCATCGACCTCAAGGTGGCGTCCTGTGGTGAGTATGCCAATGTTGTCGGTAATTACATTGGCGGTGCGGTAGCCCAGTCCGGCCGATGCCCTGAAAGCCGTGTGTGGAGCGATGTCCCACTTCACATGGGCTCGGGGCGTGAGCAGCCATCTGCGGTGCAGGTCGTTATGGTCAAGCCGCAAGCCTGCCACTATGGTGAGTTTGTCTTTCAGCGAGTAGGTGTATTCGGCATAGGCTCCCACCTCGCGCTCATTGCGGTCGAGAGACAAATTGGTGAACGGGGTGGCCGGTTGCCAAGGCGTGTTGTTGGCCAAACGCTCGCGATAATAAGCCAGGCGCGCCTGCAGCCCCACCATGAGCGATGAGTGCAAGTCGAAATAGGCATTAAGCATCACGCTGGCTGTGACGTCGTTCTCGCGACCACTGTAGTCGTTGAGGCCGAAGTAAGCGCGCTCGTTGAAATGGTCATAATCGACGACAGCGGCAATGCTCGACCGCTTCTCGCTCATGGCATCGGGGTCGTAGATGCCGGCGCCCACGGGCACAGCCAACTTGAAGTAGGCATTGGCAGCACGATTGTCGGTGCGCGACCCGTAGGCGGCGCCATCGCTCCAGTTGTCGGCCATGGCCTGGCGCATTGCCTCACTGCCGTCGAAGTGCAGGCTGCCTCCAATGCGCCGGTCGGCAAGCGCGCGCCATCCCCACCGCAGCTGCATGCCGCCAGGGGCAAGATAAAGCCACCGGTTGGCCACATTCACAAGCCTCGTGCTTGGCTGGTCGCGGAAGCCGTCACCGTTGCGGTCCATAGCCCCCATCTCGCGCCAGTCGGTATCGAGTGAGCCATGTGCAAGAACTATGGTCGAAAGACGCTTGTCGGCCGTGAGTGGAATTGTGGCCGATAGGTTGACCTCGGGCCGCAACATGTCGTCGAAATACACATTGGCAAACAGCCGCTCCTCATCGGTGGGCTTACGGTACTCGAGGTTTATTTGGCCGGCGATGGCATCATGACCGGCCGACACGCTCGACACCCCTTTCGACACTTGAATCGATTTCAGCCACATTCCTGGTGTATAGGTCATGGCGTAGGGGGCGCCAAAACCACGCATCACCGGGCGGCTCTCGTCGAGCACTTGGGTATAGGGCCCGGCAAGGCCCAGCATTTTTATCTGCCTGGCTCCTGTTATGGCATCACTATAGCCCACGGTCACGGTCGCCGAATTCTCAAACGACTCTGCCACAGTGCAGCAAGCCAGTTTTGTAAGCCCGGCAAACG
>CAVFVP010000005.1:16270-75481 GCA_963625945.1 Agathobacter rectalis
GGCAAACGATATGTTTTCTGTTTTTGTCAAGTCGCTGGCCTTTATGGAGCTGCCTCGTGGAGCACCCTCCACCACCACCTCGCCGAGCATGGTGTTGTCGCCACCGAGCACGATGTTGATTTCATCGGTATCTACGGTCACAGTGTCGGGTTGCATGCCCACAAATGTGGCAACAAGGCGGTTGCGGCCTTTTATTCCATGAAGGCTGAAACGGCCCGCCGAGTCGGTGACGGTGCCCACATTGGTTCCGGCCCAGTAGACCGAAGCGCCGGGCAGCGTTCCGCCGTCGGCATCGCGCACGGTGCCGTGATAGGCAACTGCTGTGGCAGTGGCGGCAAGTGCCGCCGAAGTTGTCAGTAGTCTGGTTATCCGCATAAAAATCTCAATGCTGTAGTTTTTATGGCTGCAAAGTTAGCCTTGTGTGCCATACGGCCGATTACACAATTCACATTTTTTGTTGCACAATTTAATTACACGCCCGCCAGGCAAGCACAGACCGAGCCAATGAGCGCAAATGGCCATTTGAATAAAAATCAGTAACTTTGCACCGTTTGTTTTTTAAATAAAAGAAAGGGAAAGAAAATGGCTAACTACATAGTAACCGACACAAAGAAAATCACCACCAAGCGCATCAAGCAGATGAAGCAGGATGGCGATAAGATAGCAATGCTCACATCTTATGACTTCTCGGTGGCCAGCCTCGTGGATAAGGCTGGAGTCGACATGATTCTTGTGGGCGACAGCGCCTCTAACGTGATGCAGGGCAATGCCACCACACTCACCATCACGCTCGACGAGATGATAGTGTATGGCAAGACAGTGGCCCGTGCCGCAAAAAGGGCGATGGTAGTAATCGACATGCCATTTGGCACCTATCAAGGCAACCCCTATGAGGCTCAAGCCAATGCAGTGAGGATAATGCGCGAGACCGGAGCCGACGCAGTGAAACTCGAGGGTGGCCGCGAGGTGCAGCAGTCAATTGAAATGATATTGCGGGCTGGCATCCCCGTGGTAGGGCACCTGGGGCTCACACCACAGTCGGTCAACAAGTTTGGCGGCTATGGCCTTCAGGCCAAGGACGATGCCGAGGCCGCACAGTTTGAGGCCGATGCCCGTCTGCTCGACGAGATAGGTTGCTGCGCTGTGGTGTTTGAAAAAATTCCGGCCGCATTGGCCTCGCGCGTCACTCCGCTGCTGTCAATCCCCTCCATAGGTATCGGAGCCGGCGCCGGCTGCGACGGGCAAGTGCTTGTGTTCCAGGATATGATTGGCATGAACATGGGATTCAAGCCCAAGTTCCTGCGCACCTACAACAACCTGGGCGAGCAGATTATCGACTCGGTGGGCAGCTATGTGACCGATGTGAAAAACGGCACATTCCCCAACGCAAGCGAGCAATACTAGACGCTTTTCACAATTATTACATTATGCCGTGGTGCGCAAGCAGCAAAAAATCACTATCTTGCAAGTCGAATACCTGCTGTCGTGGACACTGGCATTCCTTGATTGACTAAAAAAATTAAATAACACATAAAAGATTGACTATGAAATATTTTCAGCACGTGAGCGACATAGGCGACCTGAACGCCGCCGTGAAAGAGGCTCTTGAGGTAAAAGCCAACCGGTTTGGATACAAGCACTTAGGACAAGACAAAACTCTGCTGATGGTGTTTTTCAACTCATCGCTGCGCACAAGGCTCAGCACTCAAAAGGCAGCCATGAACCTGGGCATGAACGTGATTGTGCTTGACGTGAACCAAGGCGCATGGAAACTCGAGACCGAGCGTGGCGTGATAATGGACGGAGACAAGAGCGAGCATCTGCTCGAAGCCATTCCGGTGATGGGTTGCTATTGCGACATGATAGGCGTGCGCTCGTTTGCCCGCTTCGAAAACAAGAACGATGACTATAGCGAGAAGATTCTCAACCAGTTCATCCAATATTCAGGCCGTCCGGTGTTTGCCATGGAGACGGCAACAGTGCACCCGTTGCAGAGCTTTGCCGACTTGATAACCATCGAGGAGCACAAGAAAACAGCCCGTCCCAAGGTGGTCATGACGTGGGCACCCCACCCCAAGGCACTGCCACAAGCCGTGCCCAACTCGTTTGCCGAATGGATGTGCGCCACCGACTACGAGTTTGTGATTGCCTGTCCCGAGGGCTATGAGCTCGACCCACGCTTTGCGGGCCGTGCCGTGATTGAGCATGACCAAAACAAGGCATTGGCCGGAGCCGACTTTGTGTATGCCAAAAACTGGTCGTGCTATGCCGACCCCAACTATGGCAAGGTGATAAACAAAGACATGAACTGGACCGTCACCACCGAGAAAATGGCACTGACCAACAATGCATACTTCATGCATTGCCTGCCCGTACGCCGCAACATGATTGTGAGCGACGATGTGATTGAGAGTCCGCAGAGCCTCGTGATTCCCGAAGCCGCCAACCGCGAGATATCGGCCCAAGTGGTGATCAAACGCATCCTTGAGGGGATGCAATGACACGTGCGGCATTCACACACACAAACCAAACGTGCAGTCATGAGAATAAAACAAACATTTAAGGCGGTGGCGGCCTTTATGGCCATTGCATGCGCAGTGCCAGCATGGGGTGCCGCAACCGACAGCGACGCCCGCCAGTGGAGCGACGGGCCGCTGACGTGGAATGATTTCGCCGGAGTGCCCAACCAGCTCAACACGCCATCAATGATAAGCCTTGAGCTCACAACTTCGAGCACAGTGTCGAGAGGCGAGACTAAAAGCAAAGACCGCTACAGCATCATGGCCAACGCCGTGATGCACCGCAACCAGTCGTTTGCCGACGCAACGCGATGCACCAAGCAGCGCTTACGCTACCACCAGGTGCAATTCGACCTGCTTGAGGTGATGCGCCGCCGCCTGCAATCCGACATCAACACCGGCATTAGCGGCATCGAGACAGAGCGTCGCCTCAAAGAATACCGCGCCACCTTCACCCGCCGCATTGCCGAGCTCGACGAGTCGACCGACTATGGACGCAACGAGACCCGTCTGCAGGATTGGGAATACGACGTGCGCAGGCAACTTGAGGAAATGGGAGTGCCGCCCGTGCCACGGGTTACCCCAAACAGTTTTTGCTATGGCATCTACGGCGGTGTGGGAGCCATTTTCCCCACTGGCGCCCTCACCGACCAGTTTAAAGGCAGCACCATATTCATGCTTGGCATCACCGGCGGGTACAACAACCTGCGCCTGAAAGCCGACATCAGCTACGGTCAGCCGTCGTTTGCCCGCAACAATATGTTCAACAAAAAGACTGCCGACGGCAAGGATGCCCAAGTCAACTCCAATGCCTCAGCCACCTACCTGGGAGTGGGTGTGCAGCTTGGCTACTGCGTGCTCAACACTCGCCGAGTGGCCATCACGCCCAATGTGGGCGGCTACTACAGCAGTTACGGGTGGACACTCAACAACCTCGAATGGAGCAAGGACAAGGACGGCAACGACGTGAGCAAAATCACCAGCGACGAAAAGATAAAATTCCACAGCTTCAACTGGATGGCGTCGATTGACTTCGACATCAAACTCCATGCGCATTTGAGCAACGCTCCGCTACTCGGCGTGGGGCAACGTGAACAATTTGTGTCGTCGCTTCGCATATCGCCATTCGTGGCACGGGCCGCACACGACAAAATCACGCCCGTGGCCAAAGGCTATATGGTGGGATTCACCGTGACCTACTCGGGACTTGCCCGCTCATTGAATTTCTAGACAACTGACTATTAAAAACGAAAACAACAGATATGAAAATCTACGTTTTGCTCGCACCGGGTTTCGAGACCATCGAAGCCTTAACTCCGGTCGACATTTTCAAGCGCGCCAAGCTCGACGTGGCCACAGTATCGATAGCGCCTGTTCGCGAGGTAACATCATCGCATGGTGTGGCCGTAATGGCCGATGCAGTGCTTGGCGACGAGTCCGACCTGGCCGATGCCGATTTGATTGTGCTTCCTGGCGGATATCCAGGCTATGAGAACTTGTGCCACGATTGCAGAGTGGTTTCGATTGCCCGCCGGCAATGGGAAAGCGGCAAATTACTTGCCGCAATATGCGGTGCACCCACAGTGCTTGCCACAGGCAACATTGCCGCAGGGGCTTCCGTGACTTGCCACCACAGCGTGGCAAGCACAATGAGCGGAGCCGGCTACAAAGTGACCGGTGAGCGCCTCACGGTAGACCACAACCTTGTGACCGCTGCCGGAGCAGGCATCTCGCTGCATTTCGCCCTCACGCTTACGGCCATGCTGACCAACGACAAGGACATCACAGCCAAGTTGTTTGACGCACTTGAATTGAAGTAGCGGTAGGCTCACCCATAAGGAAAATAGTCACGCCCTCCACGCAATCTTTGCAGCGGGGGGCGTGACTATTTTATAGTATGTGGCGAAACCGTCGGAAGCTATCGGCACAGGCGACGGCGCATGGTCAGCGACGTCACCACCGATGTAAGCAGGCCTATGAATGCAGCAAGGGCAAACACGACAAACACGTCGGTCCACTCCACCTGCACCGGATAGGCACTGACCACCAGCAGGCTCTCGTCGCCCTGCATCTTGAGCCAGCCAAACTGCTGCTGGCACAGGCACAGCACAAGACCCAACGCTACACCTGCCACAGCGCCGAAAAGCGCAATGAGCCAACCTTCGGCCACAAACACCTGCGTGATTTGCTTGTCGGTGGCACCAAGGTTGCTAAGGGTGCGAATGCTGTCGTCTTTCTCAATGATCAGCAACGACAAGGTGCTGATCACGTTGAATGTGGCTATGATCATGATGAAGGCGAGCAGCAGGAATGTGACCCATTTCTCGACATTGACAAGCCTGTAGGCCGTTGCCTCTTGCATCAAGCGGTTTTGCACGGTGTAGGCCGGACCCAGAGCATCGGTCAGTTGCTGCATCACCGCATCGCCGTCGGCACCCGGACTCAGCTTCAGCTCCACACGAGTGGCTTCGGTAGTATAGTCGAAGATGTCGCGCGCGAGTTCTATAGGCACATATATCAAGTCGGCGTCATAGCCGTTCTGCTGCATCTGGAACACACCGCTCACAAACACCGAATCGTTGCGGAAGGCATCCATCGGGTTAGCCATGTTCACACGCCCCTGACGCTGCGGAGCATAAAGCTGCACCATGCGCAGGAAGCCCGGACGGGCATGCAGCTTTATTGCAGGACCGGCACCGAGCACGGCATAGCGCGACACTTGGTCGTGAAGCTTGAACTCACCGTCAACTATCACGCTGTCGAGGCCGTTGAGGCGGTTATATCCGTCGGGCACTCCGCGCAACCTTACGGGCATCTGATAGTCGGCAAAAATGGCCAGCGCGTTATCCTCAACCACAGGCAAGGCCACAGCCACACCGTCGACCCCCTGCGCCACACGCACCACGCTGTCGGCATCGGCAATGGCCTTGCCGTGGCTGACGCTGATGGCTATTTCGGGGTCGAGCATGGCAAGCCTGCCCATTATAAGGCCCTTGAAACCATTGAACACGCTGAGCACGCATATCAGCGCGGCCGTGGTCACCACCACGCCACACGTCGATATCGTGGATATGATGTTGACGGCATTGTGCGCCTTTTTCGACCTCAGGTAGCGCAGAGCTATTTTAAGCACCAATCTCATTGCTGGTCGGGGTCGGCTGTTGATGAATCGCCTGCCGGCTTGCCTTCGGGATGCAAAAGGCTGTCGATGTGCTCGATGTAGTCGAGC
Source organism: Agathobacter rectalis (assembly GCA_963625945.1). Classification (GTDB taxonomy): domain Bacteria; phylum Bacteroidota; class Bacteroidia; order Bacteroidales; family Muribaculaceae; genus Sodaliphilus. The sequence goes on from CAVFVP010000005.1 coordinate 22,019, forward strand.
GAGTCGTCGATATAGAACACCAAATCGGGCGTTTTGCGCAACTGGTAGCGCACGCGCTGGGCAAGCGCATAGCGCAGTTGGTGAGTTTGTGCATTCACGTTTTTCACTATCTCGTCGCCTCTCTCACTCGGGAACACGCTCAGGTGCACCCTGGCAATGCTCAAATCGGGTGAGACACGCACTGCGCTCACGCTGACCAGCACGTTGCCCAGCTTTGCGGTTTCGAGACGGAATATCTCACTCAGTTCTTTTTGGATAAGTCGTGATATTTTCTGTAGTCTTGTGCTTTGCATAATCTTTATATATGATGTTGATGTGATTTTTCTTTTAGTAGTCCAAAGTGCAAATTTACTGCATTTCGCCCACCGAGAGGCCATTTGCTCATGGCTTTTTATAGACGATGGTGAGCCCGTCGCGCAAAGGCACCATCACCACCTCCACCCGCGGATCGGCCGCCACGAGGTCGTTGAAGGCCATTATGCCAGCCGTCTGCGCGTCGAGTTTCTTGCCCCAATCCACCACTTTGCCGTCCCACAGCGTGTTGTCGGCAATGATGAAGCCGCCCGGCTTCAGGTGATCCATCACAAGGTGGTAGTATTCCACATATTGGCGCTTGTTGGCATCGATAAAGGCCAGGTCGAACTGCATGTGCAGCTGTGGCAGAATGGCGTTGGCATCGCCTATGTGCAGGGTCACGCGGTGCCCCCAAGGCGATTTCGCGAGGTGCTCGCGGATGAAGTCTTCAAGTTCGTCCTCGATTTCTATGGTGTGTATTTGCGCATCGTCGCCGGGCAAACCTTCGGCCATGCTCAGTGCCGAGTATCCCGAGAACGTGCCAAGCTCAAGCACCGTGCGCGGTTTTATCATGCGCACCAGCATTTTCAGCAGCCGTCCCTGCAAGTGCCCCGAGCACATGCGTGAATAAAGCAGGCACAGGTGTGTGTCGCGGTCAAGTTCGCGTATGTTGTCGGGCTCTTTGTCGATGTGGGCCAGAATGTATTGCTCAAGTTGTTCTGTCATTGCGCAGGTGTGTTGTTGAGCAGGCTGTCTACGGCCAGGCGGTAGCTGTCGAGTCCGTGTCCGCCTATCACTTCACGGCATGCCGGGGCTATCATCGATATCCGCCTGTAGGGCTCGCGCGACTGCACATCGCTGATGTGTACCTCGATCACCGGAGCGGTGACTGCGCGAATGGCGTCGGCAATGGCTATCGACGTGTGGGTATAGGCACCGGCATTGAGCACTATGCCGGCACAATCGAATCCCACCCGCTGGATTTCATCGATAATGTCGCCCTCATGGTTGCTTTGGTAAGTGACAAATTCCACATCGGGATATTTTGCGGCCAGCTCCTGAAGGTAGCTGTCCATGCTCTGGCTCCCGTAGATTTCAGGCTCCCGCACCCCCACGAGGTTGAGGTTGGGGCCGTTGATTATTGAAATAGTGACCATAGGCTGTTGTTCGTTTTTTGTCGTGGCCGCAAGCTGGGCCTGCTTGACTCACAAGCCTGCTGCCGTTAATTGCGTCTGCAAAATTACACAAAAATGGTCAAAGCTCACGCAATGGCGTGACTAAAACGCCAATAGCCCACCAGCGGGAACCAACCGCCCCACACCGACGGGGGCACAGGCCCATAAAAGAATTTCCCCTGCCCGTGGCTTGCGCCTAAGAGCGGAGGAAAGTTCCTGCAGCGTCTCATAAAATGTGAGTGAGGACAGTGTCAGCGGGCATATTGGAATTTTACCGTACCCTCATTAAGTTTGTTGGTCACTACTATCAGGCAAGCGCATGATGTGTAGGACTTATGCTCTGCACCCTTGATGGCTCTGTAGCGAAACGTGGTCATGCCGTTGCCATCGCTTGAGAGCGATTCGGGCGACAGCTCCACTTCATATTCCAAAGGGGGCATGGTCACTGCAAGCACCGTCTGCTTGCTGAAGTCGATTTGCGTTGGAAGCCCGCCTTTGCCCATAACTGCAGCTGCGCCAAACACCTTGTCGAAATCAGCTTGAGTGTTGATTGTCATGGTTCCGTATTGGCTCACGTCATTTCTCACGAAATAGTGGTTGGCTATGGTATATGCCAGTTTTTTGCCATGCTGCCCACTGCCTGCGGTAGAGCAGGAGTTGGCCACCGGCAAGACAAAGCCAATTATTGTTGCCAATACCAAAGCCTTGATGAATTTGTTTTTTCTCATAATCATGTCTGTTTACATCATATAATCAACCATAATGGCTCAGCATTGCATCGGCAGCAACATTTTTTGCTCATTTGTATAAAAAAAGGCACACCACCCTCGTGCAGTGCATTCCCAGAGCACACGAAACACAGCAGCAGGGACAACCTTTCATTGTTGCCCCTGCCGCTTGTATGATTGGTATTGGAGGGTGCGGATTAGCCGCGCCTCACCCACTTTATAATCTCGGATAGGGAGTGCTTTTTGCCATAAAGGAGTATGCCGGTGCGATAAATGCGGCCCGAGAGGCACGTTATGGCTGCTGCCGTGGCAAACAGGATGCCCAAGCTCACGGCCAGTTGCCACACGGGCACATCATAGGGCAGGCGCACCATCATCACTATAGGCGACGTGAACGGTATCATCGAGCACCACACGGCCATCGGGCCGTTGGGGTTCTGAATGCACGCCATGCCGGCATAGAGCGCCATGACCATGATGAGCATGAGCGGCGTCATGGACTGCGAGGCATCGCTGGCCTGGTCGACGGCCGACCCGAACGCGCTGAACAGCGAGGCATAGAGCAAGTATCCTCCTGCAAAGTAGAACACGAAGCTCACCAAGATGGGCAGATAGTTGATGCTGAACGCGGCCTGCATGACCTCGGCCGAAAACCCGGCACTGCCAGCATCGGCTGCCGCGGGCTCCATGTTCACTCCTATAAGTGCCGTGGCGGCAAGGCCAAGTGCAGCCAAGGCGACAGCCCAAATCGCAAACTGCGTGAGACCGGCAAGGCCCACACCTATTATTTTGCCCATCATCAGCTGGAATGGCTTGCAACTGCTCACAATCACCTCCACTATGCGGTTAGACTTTTCCTCAATCACGCTGCTCATCACCATAGCGCCATAGGAAAGGATGAAGATGTAGATTACCATAGCCAAAACCATGCCGAAAACCATGGCTGCCTCGGTCGACGAGCTCGTCTCCTTGCCATCGTCGCTCCACTTGATGCCGCGCACGTCAACGTCAACATCGGCCTCACTCATTATTTGCCGCAGCCGTGGAATGCCGTACGAGGCAATTCGGGCACTTGTGAGTGTGTCGCTCAAGGCCGTGGCTATGTCGTCTTTCAATGCGGCGCTTATGGTGTTGTCGCTATACACGGTCACGCTCAGCGAGCTGTCCACATCGTGCGGGATCACCACCACGGCACTTGTCTGTCCATCGGCTTTGTTGTAGAAGCGCTGGGCGTTCACGTTGTCGCCGGGATTGGCAGTGAGCTGCACATACTTGTATTGGTCGTGGTCTTTTAGCGCAAGGCCGTAGCGCCGTGAACTTTGGTCAATGACTGTGACAGTTTCCTGCTCCGATGCCTGGTCGTTGAAGTGCTCAATGACAATAGGCGTGGCGACGCACATCAATAGGATCAAAGGGCTTAAAATGGTCATTACCAAGAACGACTTGCTACCCACTATGGCCATGTACTCGCGGCGTATGATTATAAGAAGTTTGTTCATTGCTGATTTCCTTTTACGGTTTCGATGAATATTTCGTTCATTTTCGGCAGCAGCTCGGTGAATGCCGTGATGTGGTAGCGGTCGTTGAGCCATGCAAGTGCCTGCCGCACATCGACGCCGCGGTTAAGGCGCATCTGCACACCTGCATCCACATTGCCAGGTGCGGGAGGAAGCAGACTGAACAGCTCGGCATTTGGCTCGACAGCCTCGCCACGTGCCACGGCCACCGTGTAGATGTGCTTCTTGTGGCTGTGCCTGATTTCATCGACGCGGCCCTGGAGCACTGCCCGCGATTGGTTGATCAGTGTGATTTGCTCGCAAATAGCCTCGACCGACTCCATGTTGTGCGTTGAGAAAAGGATGGTGGCACCCTCGTCGCGCAGACGCAGTATCTCGCACTTGAGCTGCTCGGCGTTCACCGGGTCGAAGCCGGAGAACGGTTCATCGAATATCAGCAAGCCGGGGCGGTGTATTACCGTGGCTATAAACTGCACCTTCTGCTGCATGCCCTTCGATAGAGTCTCCACCTTTTTGCCGGCCCATGCAGCCAAGTCAAACCGCTCGAGCCACATGCCGCACTCCCGCACGGCATCGGCCTTGGCCATGCCTTTCAGCCGGGCCAGATAAACGATTTGGTCGGCAACCTTCATTTTTTTGTACAGACCACGCTCTTCGGGTAGGTAGCCAATTTGGTCAACCTGATTAATAGAGAGCCGACGGCCGTTGATTGTCACACTGCCGCTGTCGGGCTGCGTGATGGCATTGAGGATTCTTATGAGGGTGGTTTTGCCGGCGCCGTTAGGCCCAAGCAACCCGTAGATGCATCCTTGAGGCACGCTCAGGCTCACATGGTCGAGCGCAAGATGCCCAGAATACTGCTTCACCAGGTCGGTGGCTTCAATATAGTTCATGCGTGTGATTGTGTTTGGGTGATTTTACATGGCAAATTTAGGGAAAATATGCCATGTGGCAAAAGCCCGCAGCCACCCGACCGCGTGAAATGCGCCACACCGCCCGAAGGCTGAAAAACAGACGGCAAAAGAACCGGTGATGCGCAAATATTAGGCACAACAGCTTTTTATTATTAACTTTGCGGCATCAAAAGAAACGATTAAGGGTATTTAGACTGGCTCAATGCACCAGCAGGGCATGAAACTCTACACGGAAAGTGCAAGAATAAAAAACATATAATATTTCCAGAATATAATTGAAAAATGGCATTTTTATCTACCAAAAATCTCAAGGGCGATCTCTTTGGCGGCATCACCGCCGGCATCGTCGCCTTGCCTTTGGCTCTCGCCTTTGGCATTCAAGCCTTTGGAGGCATAAATGATCCGCAAGCGGCATCGATGGGGGCACTCGCAGGCCTTGTGGGAGCAACGCTGCTCGGCTTCTTCGCATCGCTGTTCGGAGGCACACACTCGCAGATTTCGGGTCCCACCGGCCCGATGACAGTTATTTCGGCCTCACTCATCTCGGGTGCATGGGTCTCAAGTCAAGGCAACTTCTCGGTGGTGCTTCTCACCATGTCGATGGCTGGCTTGTTCTGCGGCCTGTTCCAAATCCTGTTTGGCGTGCTGCGCATCGGCAAGTATGTGCGCTACATTCCCTATCCGGTGCTTTCGGGCTTTATGTCGGGCATTGGCGTGATCATCATCCTTCAGCAAGTGTATCCGCTCATCGGTCTCAAGAGCCCGGTGCTCACAATCGACATGATCACCCAGTTTGCCGAACGCGCACAAGGCGGCATCTCACTGGTGGCCCTTGCGCTGGGCGTGGGCACCATTTTGATAATCCAGCTGTTTCCCAAAGTCACCACCAAAATACCGTCGACACTTGTGGCTCTTGTGGTGATGACCGTGGCATCGCTGTTCACCGGTCTTGACAAGAGCCTCACCATTGGCGACATTCCCGCCGGATTGCCCATGCCGTTTTTTGCCAAAGAAGGACTTTCGCTTGAGGGCATCAATTGGTTGTCGCTGATTGAGTCGGCAATCATTCCCGGCCTCACCCTTGCGGGCTTGGGCAGCATTGATACCCTTCTCACCTCGGTGGTGGCCGACAACATCACCAAAACCAAGCACAATTCCAACCAGGAGCTCATTGGGCAAGGCATTGGCAACGCCGTGTCGGGCCTGTTCTGCGGCATCCCTGGCGCCGGCGCCACAATGCGCACGGTGGTCAACGTGAAGAGCGGCGGCCGCACCCAAATCTCAGGCATGATACATGCCTTGTTCCTGCTGGCCATTCTGCTCGGCCTCGGCTCGCTGGTGAAGTTTGTGCCGCTGGCAGTGCTTGCCGGCATCCTTATCACCGTGGGATGGGGCATCATCGACTTCAAGGGATTCCGCGACATCAAGAAGATTCCGCGCGAGGATGCCTTTGTGCTCATCGTTGTGTTTGTCACCACAGTGTTTGTCGACCTGCTCACAGCTGTGGGCATTGGCATGGTGATAGCCTGCGTGCTGTTCATGAAACGCATGGGCGACCTTGCCGAGGGAAGCTATGTGACCATGATTGGCACCGATGCCGAGAGCCCATGGGCCGATGAGGCTGGCGTGCCCGACGAAATCAAGCACAAGATTTGCATCAAGCGTTTCCACAGCCCCATTTTCTTTGGTTCGGTCACCGGTTTCAACAAAGTGATGCAGGATGTGCCCACCGATGCCAAGGTGGTAATTCTGCGCATGAAACAGGTGAAATACATGGACCAAAGCGGCATCTATGCCATGGAGACAGCCATCAAGGAACTGCAAGACAGCGGGAAGCTGGTGCTCATGACCATCATCCGCCCACAACCTATGTATCTGCTGAAGAAGATGAATATCATTCCCGACCTTGTGTCGGAAGACAACACTTTCGCCACATTCGAGGATTGCACCGAGTTTCTTAAGAAGCTCGACATATAACCGGCCTTAGTCCGTTTTCCGCAACAGGCCGCACATCATCGGGGTCAAGAGCAGCATAGGGCTCTTGACCCCGTTTCTTTTTTTGGCATGTGACAATCATCGCAAAGAAGAAAAATATGACGGTGCAATCATTGAAATTCTAATACTCCTATTGCCAAAATGGGATTTTTTTGCGAATATTGCAGTAGAATCTGTGAAACATTACAATTCATATGCTTATGAAAAGAACTTCCACCATGCGCCTAATTGTGGCGCTTGTAGCCGTGGCCACATTGATTGCGGCCGCTGCCGCCCCCGTTGTAAAGAAGAAGTCAAAGGCTGCACGCAAAAAAGCGGGCAGGGCCGAAATGCCCGTCATTCGCCACGAGGCCGAATGCTCAATGTGGAGCGGTGTGCTCAATGACAGCTTGTGGCTTGCCATTGCCGTCGACAACGTGTCGCCGGCGGTGATTGGCGAGATGCGCTATCCGTCAGGCCAATGCCGGGCCGACACTTTCCCCGTGCTTGGCTACCGCACGGGCGAGGGCAAACTCCGCCTCTACGCCTACAGCCCTCTCGACGGAACCGGCCTGTATAATATGCGACTTGACGCCGACGACAGCTCTATCGACTATCTGACCGGGGTCGACGCCATGGGGCACGCATTCAAGTTTGTACCCGCAAGTGGCAGTGCCAACCTGACGAAGCATTTCTGCTTCACATACAACGATGTGGATATGGCCGGCCGCTACAGCTATGGGACCAACATCTCCGGCAACATCGATTTCGGACAAGTGGATGTGATGCGCAACCCCAACGATTTAAACCAAATCACCGTTGAGGTGAACTTGTCGGACGGGCGCGGGACCTCGGTGGCCAAAGCCACATCGCGGCTAAAAGGCGACACTGTGACCTGCACCATTGTTAAGGACCACAAAGAATACCGTTTCAAAATTCAGTTTTTCGACGGATTCCTGATTATGACTCATGTGAGCGGCAACGCCGCCGACTTTTTCGGTGAAGGACCCGAACTGAATGGCGTGTTTGTGAGAGAACCGGCAGTAGGCTGACAATCGGCAATGGCACTAAAACAACCTTAGTGCGCTGAGGCTCAAAGTATAAACAGCATTTACCGCGGAAACATGCCCCACGAGTAGTTCTTAAAAACCGTTAAAACGACTTGGTTTTTGCCACAAGGCTTTGGAGGATAAAAAAAAAGTCGTACCTTTGCAATCGCAAAACCGAAATGGTGCCTTAGCTCAGGTGGTAGAGCAAAGGACTGAAAATCCTTGTGTCCCCGGTTCGACTCCTGGAGGCACCACTTTCAAAAAATCACCCTGAATTGAAATTCAATTCGGGGTGATTCGTTTTTTACCAATACACCCCACAAACCTGGCGCGACCGCAACTTTGCATAATATTATGTTTTTTCACATTGTTTCGCATTTAGTCCAATCGTTACGGCCTTATTTTGATTTTTTAAAGCCCAGGGTTTGATTTGGAACAACTTTTGTTGGAAATTTCAGCAAATTGTCGAAAAAACAATTGTTACTTTTGCATCGTTTTTAGGCAATGGCGCCAACAAGTGTAACACACACAGGCAAGCCACCCACGTTTTTTTGACGATGATTGCAAGTAAACAGGACCCTTTTCAAGGGGCAGAAAAAAATGGAACAGGAACGATAGACTAAAGGATAAATTCAGTGAGAATGTCATCAAGCACAAAAGTCCGCTGTTTCCAAAGTTTTTTCTTGAATCAACAAAAATACGCCTAATCATCAATTAGGCATGAGCGTGTGAAAATTACAAGACATATATATTAACTACACAATAACTCTAATTTTTTATGAGAAAGAAAATGAAGTATTCTATCCTGACAAATGCCTTGGTGGCAACAGGGTTAATTGCAATGGCAACTGCATGTAGTGGCAATGGTGACCAGCAGACAGGCAATGCACCAGCCGAAGTGGCCACAATGAAGGTTTCATTGGGAAGCATCAATCTCAACAACGCCTATCCCGCAACAATCAAAGGCAAGACCGACATTGAAATCCGCCCGCAGATTTCAGGTTTCATCACTAAGGTGTGTGTCGACGAAGGCCAGCGGGTAAGCAAAGGACAGACACTCTTCCTTATCGACGAAGTGGAGCTTCAAGCCGCCGTACGCTCGGCCGAGGCCGCAGTGGTATCGGCAAAGTCACAAGTGGCAACAACCCGCCTCACCGCCGACAACCAGAAGAAACTTTTAGAGAAAAACATCATAAGCAGCTACCAGTACCAAACCGCCGCACTGCAGCTGCAGGCCGCACAGGCAGCCCTCGGACAGGCACAAGCAGCACTGGTGCAGGCCAAGAAGAACTTATCATATGCCGTGGTCAAGGCTCCATGCAGCGGCGTTGTGGGCTCGATACCCAACCGCGAAGGATCGCTCGCAAGCCCGTCGGGCGCAGCTCTCACCACAATCAGCGACAACTCACAAGTCTACGCCTACTTCTCGCTCAACGAGAAGCAAGTGCTTGAACTCACCGACAACGGTGCCCGCTCGCTTGAGTCGGCTATAAGCAAAATGCCACTTGTGAAACTCCGTCTCAGCGACGGTTCTGTTTATGCAAAGGCCGGACGCGTGTCGACAGTGAGCGGAGTGCTTGACTCCAACACCGGATCGGCGAGCGTGCGCGCCCTCTTCAACAACGAGAACGGCATGCTGCGCAGCGGCAGCACCGGCGAAGTCCTCTTCCCGGTCAACAGCCAAAACGTGATTCTCGTGCCGCAAAGCGCCACCTATGAGGTGCAAGACATGAAATACGTGTATGTGGTGGGCGACTCAAGCAAGGCAGTCTCTACCCCAATCAAAGTACTTGCCGAAAACGACGGCCAGAACTATGTGGTCACTTCAGGCCTCAAGGTGGGCGACGTGATTGTGACCGAAGGTGTGGGCACACAAGTGAAAGACGGCGTGGTGGTTAAGCCGCGCACAGCAGCCGCCAAGAAGTGAACACTTCAGCGCCACACAAGCAAGTGAGTGTTTTTTAAGGGAAAAAAGACAAGACAAAGAATATAAACAGATATGAATTTAAAGACATTTATTAACCGCCCGGTGCTCTCAACCGTGATCTCGATCTTTATCGTGATTCTCGGATGCATCGGCCTATATAGCCTGCCGGTGGAGCAATACCCCGACATCGCACCGCCTACAGTCATGGTGTCGACCACCTACACCGGCGCCAATGCGCAGACAGTGATGAACTCTGTTATCGAGCCACTCGAGGAGAGCATCAACGGTGCCAAGAACATGACCTACATGACCTCGTCGGCCACGAGCAACGGTAGCGCCTCAATCACCATCTTCTTCAAGCAGGGCTATGACCCCGACATGGCGGCCATCGACGTGCAGAACCGCGTGTCGCAGGCACAGAACCTGCTGCCGAGCGAGGTTACCAAGGTGGGTGTCACCACCCGCAAGCGCCAGACGTCGATGCTGCTCGGTGTGACGGTCAGCGACACCACTGGCCAATACAGCAACGAGTTTATCGACAACTACATGGCCATCAACATGATCCCGGAGTTCAAGCGCGTGAACGGTGTGGGCGATGCCATGCACATGGGTGCCGACTACTCAATGCGCATTTGGCTCAAGCCCGATGTGATGGCACAATACGGCCTGCAGCCTAGCGACATCACCGCTGCCCTCTCCGACCAGAACATCGAGGCAGCCCCAGGTTCGCTGGGCGAGCAGGGCAACCAGAGTTTCGAGTACACTCTGCGCTACAAAGGTCGCCTCGAAGAGGCCTCGGAGTTTGAGGAAATTATCGTGCGCACCAACAGCGACGGATCAATCCTGCGCCTCAAAGACGTGGCCAAGGTGGAACTCGGCCGACTCACTTACGGCTTCAGCAACCTCATCAACGGCCACAAGGGTACCACCTGTATCATTTTCCAGTCGCCTGGCTCAAACGCCTCAGCGACCATCAACTCGCTGCTCGCCAAGCTCGACGAGATGAAGAAAGACCTGCCCAAGGGCCTTATCTTCACCGTGCCCCTTAACAACAACACCTTCCTCGACGCATCAATCGCCGAGGTTGAGAAGACTCTGTTCGAGGCATTCATCCTCGTATTCTTCGTGGTCTACATCTTCCTGCAAGACCTGCGCTCTACCATCATCCCGTCGGTGGCCATCCCTGTGGCCCTTGTGGGTACGTTCGCCTGCATCTACCTGATTGGATTCTCGCTCAACCTGCTCACACTCTCGGCCCTTGTGCTTGCAATTGCAATTGTGGTCGACGACGCCATTGTGGTGGTCGAGGCCGTGCACGCCAAACTCGACGAGGGCTACCACAGCGCACGCCAGGCCTCAATCGACGCCATGAGCGAGATAGGCAGCGCCCTCATCTCGATTACACTTGTGATGATGCTCGTGTTCATCCCAGTGTCGTTCATGCCTGGCACCGAAGGCACATTCTACAAGCAGTTCGGTCTCACCATGGCATTCGCCATCGGTATCTCGGCCATCAACGCACTCACCCTCTCACCCGCATTGTGCGCAATCTTCCTGAAACCGCACACCAACGAGACCGAGAAGCAAAAGCGGTCGTTTGTCAGCCGGTTCCATAACGGATTCAACGCCGGCTACAACAAACTGCTGGGCGGCTACCGCAAGGTGGTTTCACAATTCATCAAGGCCAAATGGCTCAACTTGGGCATCGTGGCTGCGGCTATCGCAGTGCTAGTGATGCTCATGAACAGCACCGCCACCGGCTTTGTTCCCAACGAGGACACCGGTACCATCATGGGTGCCGTGAGCATGCCTCCTGCAACGTCGCAAGAGCGCACCCAAAAGGTGCTCGACTCGGTCGATGCCATTCTGGCCAAGATTCCGGCAATCGAATCGCGCACAGTGATACAAGGCTACAGCTTCATGGGCGGCGAGGGCAACAACTACGGCTCTATGATCATCAAGCTCAAAGACTGGGACAAGCGATCTAAGGAAGAAAGCGCCGACAACATCGTGAAGATGCTCTACGGAGCCACCATGAGCAATATCAAAGACGGAACCGTGATGTTCTTCCAACCGCCTATGATTAGCGGTTACGGAGCCTCTAACGGTTTGGAACTTCAGCTTCAAGACAGAACCGGCGGCGACATCAACAAGTTCTTCCAAATCGAGCAGCAATTTGTGGCCGAACTCAGCAAGCGTCCTGAAATCCAGATGGCATTCTCCTCGTTCAATCCATCGTATCCGCAATACATGGTCGAGGTCGACGAAGCCAAATGCGCCAAGGCCGGCGTGGGAACATCGGGCGTGCTCACCGTGCTTCAGGGCTACTACGGCGGCATGTACATCAGCAACTTCAACCGCTTCGGCAAGCTCTACCGCGTGATGATGCAAGCCACCCCCGAGGCACGCGTCTCGCCAGAGACACTCAACCAAATCAAGGTGCGTACCTCAAGCGGCATGGCCCCCATCACCGACTTCCTGAAACTCACACGCACCTACGGACCGTCGAGTCTGAGCCGATTCAACCTCTACTCTTCAATCACGGTCAACATCACCGTGAGCCCGCAGTACACCTCGGGTGACGCAATCAAGGCCATCCAAGAGGTTTCAGAGCACACTCTGCCACAAGGATACGCCTACGAGTTCTCAGGCCTCGGTCGCGAGGAGGCTTCGGCTTCACCCTACTCAACAGCCATCATCTTCGGCCTGTGCCTGCTCTTCGTGTACTTGATCCTAAGTGCCCAATATGAGAGCTATGTACTCCCGTGGGCAGTCATCCTTTCGATTCCGTTTGGTCTGCTCGGCACATTCGTCTTCGCCAAGATTTTCGGCATTGCCAACAACATCTACCTGAAGATTGCGCTCATCATGCTTATCGGTCTGCTCGCCAAGAATGCAATCCTTATTATCCAGTTTGCGCTTGGCCGCCGCCAGACGGGCTTGAGCATCGTGGGAGCCGCCATCGAGGCTGCCGCAGCGCGTCTGCGACCAATCCTCATGACCTCTATCGCAATGATTGTGGGCTTGCTGCCGCTGATGTTTGCCAACGGCGTAGGCGCCAACGGTAACCGCGCTCTCGGTACAGGAGCCGTGGGCGGCATGCTCATCGGTATGATCCTGCAGGTGCTCGTGGTTCCGGCGCTGTTTGTGCTCTTCGAGACCATCCAAGAGAAGATCAAGCCCATCAAGTGGCACGATACCGACAACACGGCCATCGAGCGCGAGATTGAGCAATATTCTCCCGAGATTTCCAACAAGAAATAATCCAAACACACAACATAGCATACACAATCAAGATGAAATACAGTAAAATAACAGTAGCCGCACTGGCTTTGGCCATGACCACCGGCAGCTGTAACTTATACAAGAAATACGAGACACCCACCGATGGCATCATCGGCGAGTATGCCGAGGCTCTTAAGCAGCCCGTCGACTCGAGCTCTCTGGGCAACCTTGGTTGGCGAGAGGTGTTTACCGACCCTTTGCTGCAGAACTACATCGACTCGGCACTGGTCAACAACACCGACCTGCAAAACGCAAAAATCAACGTCGACATTGCGCAGGCCCAGCTTGAGGGTGCAAAACTCAGCTATCTGCCAAGCGTGACGTTCGGCCCCAACGGGTCGGGCAGCAAGGTGGGCAACAACGACATGAGCTGGGGATGGCAACTGCCGCTCACGGTGAGCTGGCAAGCCGACATATTCGGCAAAATCACCAACAACAAGCGCTCGGCCGAGAGTGCAGTGCTGCAAAGCGATGCTTACCGCCAGGCCGTGCAGTCGCAAATAATTGCAGGCGTGGCATCGTGCTACTACAGCCTGGTGTCACTCAACAACCAACTGCAAATATATGAGCAGACCTCAAAACTGTGGAAAGAATCGGTGCAGATGATGGAAGACATGAAGACCGCCGGCCGCTACACCGAGGTGGCCGTGGTTCAGGCCAAGGCCAACTACTACAGCGTGCTGGCCGCGATACCCACCATCAAGCAGTCGATTGCCAAGGCCAACAACACCATGTCGCTCCTGCTCAACGTCAAGCCACAGCAGTGGGCCGTCAACTCTTCGTCGATTCTGGCGTTGCCGGGCAAATTTGACGGCGGAGTGCCCATGAGCTACTTGGCCGCCCGCCCCGATGTGAGAGCCTCAGAGCAGTCGTTTGCACAGGCCTATTACGCTACCAACGTGGCCCGCGCCAACTTCTACCCGCAGCTCACACTCACCGCTTCGGGTGGCTACGGAACACTGGCAGGCAATGTGCTCGTTGACCCTGCAAAGTGGTTCCTGAACCTTGCCGGCTCGCTCACGGCCCCCATTTTCCAGCGCGGCCAGAACATAGCCACACTCAAGGCAGCCAAGCTCCAGCAACAACAGGCGCTCAACACATTCCAGTATAGCGTGCTCAATGCCGCCAGCGAAGTGTCGAACGCACTTGTCGACATCAGCACCACCGACGAGCGGCTGGTGAATGTGGCCGAGCAAGAGAAGAACCTTGAGAAGGCTGTAGAATATAACCGCGACCTCATGAACCTCTCCACCACCACTTATCTGGAGGTGCTCTCGGCTCAGCAGTCGCTGCTCTCGGCCCAAATACAGCTCGAGGGCGTGAAATTAAACAAAAACCAAGGCATCATCACACTCTACCAGGCACTGGGCGGAGGGCGCTGATAATGCCGTAAAAAAAACAATTACTATGAGCAGTAACATCAGTCCGTTGGCACATGTCGATCCCGATGCACGCATCGGCGACAACGTGACAATTCACCCATTTGCTTTCATAAGCAAGAACACAGTGATTGGTGACGGGTGCACCATCTACCCTTATGTGAGCATTCTCAACGGTGCCCGCATAGGCAAGAACAACAAAATCTACAATGGCTCGATAATAGCGGCCGAGCCGCAGGACTTCAAGTGGCACGGCGAGCCGTCGACAGCAACCATTGGCGATGGCAATATAATTCGCGAGATGACCATCGTGAACCGCGGTAGCCGCACCGAGGAAGGCACCGTGATAGGCAACAACTGCTTCATCATGGCCGAAAGCCACATCAGCCACGATGCCCGCGTGGGCGACAGGTGTGTGCTTGGCAACGGCGCACAAGTGTCGGGCATGGCTAAAATCGGCGAATACAGCATTCTCTCGTCGAATGTCACAATCCATTTCGGCAGCGATGTGGGCGTGTGGGCGATGATCAAGGGCGGATGCCGCATCAGCGGCAACGTGCCCCCGTTTGTGGTGATGGCCCACAACCCGGCATCCTACGTGGGTGTAAACGCCGTAGTGATGCGCTACGACCCCAAGCACCGCTTCACCGAGCAGGCTATCGACGACATAGCCAAGAGCTACAGGCACGTGTATGAGTGCGGCACTTCCACATTCAATGCTGTGCGCCGCATCGAGAACGACATAGAGCCTAGCCTATATCGCGAGGAAATCCTGAAATTCATCAAGGACCACGACCTCAACATTCTGGCAGTGCCGTCGCACAGCGATTTTGAGGATTGACGCCCGGCCTAACCGAGACCCCTTGGGTCAAGGAATCGGCACAGCCAGTAGTGAGGGCCGTGCCGGCAAAAGCGACAAAAAACGAATTCACTACAATAACTTCATTTTTTTCATGCCCCATGAAAGGCACTTAACAAGAGCGGGCTACGCCGGATGGCGTGGCCCGCTCTCTTGTTTTCACTTTGTGCTATTATTTAAGTCTAACCGCTGTGGTGGTTGGACTGTCACTTTATCACTGCCGCAAATCCTCCGCCAGGGGCGAGGTGCACCGTCAGCGTGGCCGGCACTTCAAGAGTCTGCGACTTGTAGTCTTCGGCATTCTTGTCGGCATTCACGCCATCAGTGAAGATTGTCATGCTGCGCCCCTGCAGGAAACTCAGGTCGAGCTCTAGGTCGCGAGCATCCCAATTGGTGATGCCACCTATCCACCACGAGTTGCCCTTGCGGCGCGCCTCTACCACGCATTCGCCCACCTTGGCTTTCATCACACGCGTCTCGTCCCACACGGTGGGGACACCTGCAATGAAGCTGGTGCATTCCTGGTTGGCCTCGTAGCTTGTGGGCGCATCGCAAAGCATGTTGAACGGCGACTCCAGAATCATGTAAAGACCCATTTGGCGGCAACGTGTGCCCTGGCTCATGGGTTGTGTGTTACACTTGTAGAAGTTGGCCCGCGTGGCGTTGCGCATTGCGCCCTGGGTGAAGTCCATGGGCCCCACCACTTGGCGGATGAATGGCAAAATCGTCTCGTGGCGCACCTCGTCGTATTGCTTAAACGTCGACCACTTCACTTGTTCTAGACCCGCCACGGCCTCGAAATTGAGCACATTGGGCCAAATGTATTGTAGCCCCTGGGGCGGACAAGTGCCGTGAAAATCAACAAAGAGGTGATGTTTTGCGGCTATGCGAGCCGCGTCTTCCAAAAACCGCTCAATCTCCTGGTCGTTGCGGTCCATAAAATCGATTTTAAAGCCCTTGATGCCCATTTTGGAGTAATGTGCACACACGCCCTCGATGTCGCGCGCAAAGGCCTTGTATCCGGCCCACAGCACCAATCCCACACCGCGCTGGTTGGCATAGGCCACAAGTTGCTCAAGGTCGATTTCGGGAACCACCTGCATCAAGTCGGCAGCAAGGTTCACAGCCCATCCCTCGTCGAGAATCACGTATTCAATTCCGTTTTGGGCAGCGAAGTCGATATAGTAACGGTATGTGTCGTTGTTGACTCCGGTTTTGAAGTCCACCCCCTTTAGGTTCCAGTGGTTCCACCAATCCCAGGCCACTTTGCCGGGCTTGATCCACGATGTGTCGGTAATTTTCGGCTCATCAGCAAGGCACACAGGCACGTCGGTGGTGAGCAATTGCTCGTCGGCAGTTGCTACAATCAGCATTTTCCACGGGAAAGTGCGCGAGCCTGCCGTGCGGGCTATGTAGGGCTGACGTGAGTCGACAAGCATCTGCAAATTGTTATGCCCGCCCTGGTGTTGGGTTTTGGGCACACCGGCATAGTATGCCACCAAGCGGTTGCCGTCGGCCGGATAGAGCATCATTCCGGGATAGTCGAGGGTGTTGTAGTCGCTTATGAGCAAGCGCTTGCCGTCGGTCAGGCTCACCAGCACCGGCCCCTGGCACAACTTGCTGCGGTCAATCTGTGACAGTGGTGCCTGCTCGTAGGTATTTTCAAACGAGTTTTTCAGTTGTTCCTCATAGGTTTTGCACTTGCTGTTGACTTTGGTGGTGTAAATCTCGCAGTCAGCAGGAAGGGTAAACCCAGCCGTTTCCGAAACCACATTAATCGAGTCGCTCATGTGGGTCACAAACCGGTAGGCAAGACCCTGGTCGTAGGCTTGAAACTGCACATCGTAGTCGCCGAATTGCAAGGTGAGCTGGTTGCATTGCAGGCTCACGCTACTCTTTCGGTAGAAAGGGGTAGCACGATTGACGTTTACACGCTTACGCTCCACTCGCTTGGCGCTCTTCACGCCCTCGCCGAGGGTGCGGTGGCCGCTTATTTCCATTGCCAGCGGCGAGGCTGCCAGCACGCTGGTGCCGTTGTGGCTAAGACTGTAGGTGAGTTTGCCGTCGGTGACCGACAATGTGGCCCGCAACAGCCCATCGGGCGACGAGAGCGCATACTGTTTTGCGGCACTGCCCACTACCGGCATGCATAGCAATGCTGTTGTGAACAGTGTGATTAATTGTTTGTTCATTTTTGTGATATTTGTTTTTATGAATAGCAATGGTGAGCCGACAGATATGGCCGGTTACTTATCATCACAAAGATAATGCAAAACCACAATAATGCCAAAAAAGGTAATGCGGCCGCATGGCTGGCATAAGGGGGGGGGAGACACATACCCAAAGGAGAGGCGCATCCCTTTCCGCAAGCGAATGGGATGCGCCTCCTGTGTGTTGCCATTTGCCACCGGCTTAGTTGTCGCCGTCGTCGCTCTTTGGCATGTATGCTTTGTATTTGTCGTCGTCGCTTGACGACGCGGCCGCATGGCTTTCAGTGGCATCGGCCTGAGGCTTGTAGTTGTCGTCAGTTTCACTGTCGCTCACCTTTATGCCAACAATCACGGTGGCTTTGGGCTGGCTGCTTGCCTGATTGGTAGTGGCGGTAGCTTCAGGAGCGGCCTCGCGCATCTCAGGAGGCATGTAGTCGGCATCATTTCCCTTGTCGGCTCGTTCTGCGGGCTGCCGGCCGGCCTCCGAGGCGGTTTGCTGCTGTGCAGACGACGGCTTGCGCTTTTTTATGTGGCTTTTCTCTTCGAGGCGGTCAATCTCGTTGTGGATATCGGAACTCACCCTCGAACCGATTTCGCTCAAGTGCTTTTTGCCCTCTTCAAATCCGTGGTCGATTTGCCTTTCGAGCACAAGGTTGAACTTAAACGGCAAGATTGAGAGGAATGCCGACACCATTGCCATCACCGTGAGCACAAGACAAGACTGGTAGCCTATGCCAAGTCCGGTCACCTCAAAGCCCTGCGCGATGCTTGCGTCGGCCATCAGTTCAGGATCGTGGGTGAGGGCGAGTTGCTGATGCACATCGTTGGAATCGAGCAAAAACCCAAGGCCGAAAGCGATAATCACCATCACTAGTAATCCCCAATAGCGGTTTTTCAAGCCATTGACGCCGATAGCGGCAAAGCACGATATGAACGGCAGCAAAGCATATAGGGTTTTCCCCACGCTGAAATCTTGGGTTATAAGTCCTGCCGTGTGAGCCAGTCCGCTTTGCGATCCCTGGAATGAGATTTCCAGGAAAGGCAGAAACACGTAGCACACCAGGGCCAATATTAGCAATATGTTGGTGATTGGTTTCATTCGCTGTTGTGTTGTTAGGCATGCACCTTTTCAATTAGGGGGTGATTTTTCAATGCCATTGATTTTGCCGATGCTTAGGCATCAGCCTTGCGAATTTAATGAATTCTGCTTAATTGTGGAACACGACCAGCTTGGTTTTTGCGTTTTTTAGACATAGTTGCATGTTTTTGAGACTCTTTGGCGCCGTGGTATCACAACCGCTGCTATCGAAGCCGCTACACTTTGTTGAGGTCGACAGCGAGTCCCTCGTTGCCCAAAATGGTGTCGGGAAACTCTTCTCTGGCTTGCGCTAGCAAGGGCGACAGGTCGGTATACCGCTTGGAATAATGCCCCAGAATCAGATGTTTCACACCGGCCTGACGGGCCACCACGGCGGCCTGGCGGGCTGTGCTGTGAAAGCGCTTGCGGGCCACTGCGGCACACTCGTCACCATAGGTCGACTCGTGATACAGCCAGTCCACACCCTCGATTGCGCTTGTCACCCTGGCCGATGGCATAGTGTCGCTGCAGTAGGCATACGATATCGACTTGTCGGCCGGAGCGGTGAGGCTGGCATTGGGGATTGTCAGTCCGTCGGCTGTAGTGTAGTCCAGGCCTTGCCGCAATCCGTTAAGGGCAAATGTGGGGACCTGCCACTTGGCTACTGCCTCGGGATCGATGTGGCGCAACTTGGGCTTTTCACGCACTATGAACCCCACAGCGGGAATGCGGTGGCGCAAGGGGAAGGTGCTTACCGTTATGGCATCGTCTTCATAGATTGTGGCTTTTCTTGTGCCTATCACGTTAAACTCAAGCCGGAACGGCATTTCACGGCAAAAGTAGTTTAGCATCCGCCCGAAAATTTCGGCCCCGTCGGCAAAGGTATGCACGGTGAGCGTACCGGTCTTGCCCAAAAGCGCCATTGTGGATATCAGTCCGGGAAGGCCGAAGCAGTGGTCTCCATGCAGGTGGCTTATGAATATGTGGTTAAGGCGGGCAAACTTGAGCTTATGACGGCGCATCTCAAGCTGGGCGCCCTCGCCGCAATCAATCATCAGCAGATTGTCGCGCACATTTAGAACCTGGCTCGACGGCAAATGCTGCAACGATGATGTGGCCGAGCCGCATCCGAGTATGGTGAGTTCAAATCTTGTCATGTGAAAAAACCGGTGATATCGTCATATCACACGAAGATAGGCATTATTTGCCAACTCACAAAATAGAACCATGTCATTATGGGTCCAAAACACGGGATTCGTGTGTCATAATGCACTTTTTGTTGAACATGTAACAACAATATCAAAATAAAGTAGTATCTTTGTGTATAGTTTTTTCATAGGATTAGATTTTTAAGGTTTGATACATCCAGCCGTTGGGAAACGGTTGGATGTTTTATTTTACTGCAAATCAAGCTTTTCGATATTGCATAACCCCAATGGCAAATGCCCGAACCAGGCTAGCGGCACATAGCGGATTTTGCTTTACACTTGCATATATATGTTCTGGGGGGCTGCATGGCACAATTGCAATGCAGCCCCCCAGATGTGATTTGTTGATGCTTCTACAGCCTCAGGCTAACGGATGATCATGATTTTTGTCACTGCCGACTGGTTGCCGTCGCTGTCGCCTTGTGAGGCAAGCACGAAATACACGCCGGTCTTGACGCGGGTACCACTTTCGTTGCAGCCGTCCCAAGTGGCCATACCGCCGTTAGACTTGAGTTGCTTCACCACATTACCTGCCGGGTCGGTGATTTTCACAAGCGAGTTGTCCATAAGTCCCTTGATGGTAATCAGGCCTGTGAAGTCAGGGCGCACAGGGTTGGGATATGCATAGACGCTGCTATAGTCATCCTCGGCCGGAGTGGAATCGCTCAGGTACTCGAGAAAGCCACTGCTTGTGACCACATACACCGAATTGCTGTTGGGATTGCAGCAGACGCTATAGATTGTGTTCGACGACAGATAGCTGTTAGATGTGTTGAACTGCTTGATAATTTGTGAACCGTCGGCGCTGACCAGGAACAGGCCAGAGGCGTTGGTACCAATCCATTTGCGGTTCGAGCCGTCGACTGCAATGCAGTTCACCTGCTGTCCGTCGAGCAGATAGTCGGCAAGGTTGGTGCCATCGTTGCGCGGCACCTTTATGTGATTGACGCGGAAGTTTGACGCATAGGCGTTTTTGGGGTCAAACGAGACAATGCCGTTGTCGCTGCCCATCCACACTTTTCCATTCTGGTCTTCGGCAAAGCAATAGATGTAGTTCCATGAATACACCTTCTCATCTTGGTCGGTAAACTGGCTGTAACTTACGTTCTTGACCGTAGAGCTGGGGTTGCCCCCGTCGTTGAAAAACACCACGGGGTTTTGATAGTCACCGGCAGTATACACCTTGTCGTCGGTGTATTTCGATGCAATCACGCAGGCTCGCTTGTTCGACGACATGTTGGATATGTTGGGTGTAATCCAGTCGCTTTTGGTCACCGTTGTAAGCTGCCTCTTGGCTTTGGGCAGAGCCACGATAGGGGCTGTGGTGTTTGAGGTCTGGGCAATCCATAATGTACCGGCACGGTCAATCACGGGCACGCCGTGGCAAAAATAGCCGTCGACATTGATCAGTGGGCTGTTATTCCAGTTATAGGCTTGAACAATCTCATTGCCTTTCACTTTCAGCACACCATACCACCATGAGCCCAAGTAATAGGTGTCGGCATCATCGGGGTCGCAAGTGACCCAATATGTGCCGGTGCCATCCTTGATTCCGCTATGTCCGGGTATCACAGTGTTGTAGTTACTGGTCGACGGGGTTATGTCGGTCCATGTGGTGCCGTCGTAAGTGTTGACTGCAGTGCGTGTGAATTGGTAAGAGAAAAACGAATTGGTGCCGGCCGAGCTGACGTACAACTTGTTGTTCAACTTGTTGAACGTGGTGTAGAACGGCAGGGCGATATCGATGCAATTGGGTTTGAAGTATTCACCGGCCGTGCCGTTGTCGATAAGGCGTAAGCCGTTGTTGCCCAACGCCCACCACTTGCCTTCGGTGGCACTGCTGAGTAGCTCGTTAGATGAGTTGGACACTTGCTTTTCGTTGTTGCCATCGGCATCAAACGTGAAATAGAACGACTTGGACGGAGAAAAGTTGGCTATGAATCCTGATGGGGTCTTCTGCAGCGTTGTGGGGGCGGCATTGCAAATGCTGTCGGCCGAGAATGTGGCGTTGCCGTCGGTATCGAGGGCCATCGAGAACCTAAACAGGTAACCTGTGGTGTAGAAGAAGCGTCCGTTGCTGATTGGGAAAATGGTTCCGGCCTCAACAGCGAAGCTCTTGAATGTGCCCAAATACTCATGTGACTCATCTACTCCGCCATAGTAGAGTGTGCCGTTGTTGCAGCTAAGCAGCAAGGTATTGCCCACCACAGCCACCGACTTCATCGACAGGTTGTAGATGCGCGACTCTTTCACCTCATATTTTGTGTCGTTGAGCACCAGGTAGCCAAACGATGTGGCAAGGTAGGCTGCCTTTTGGGTGAACGTCACGTCGTTGATTGCCTTGTCCGACGTCAGGATCGCATCCTTGATGTCGGGGATGTTGACCACTTTGCCATTGCTGTCAATCACGTCAATGTTGCTGTTGTCATACACCACCATGAGGTATTTCTTGTAGCTGTTGTAGTATATCTGCTTGATGAGCACATCGCTCAGGTAGTTGCGCTTGTTGAGTGCCTCATTTTCATGCGTGGTCTTGTCGTAGCAGAAGAGGTTGTTGCTCACCAGATAATACACTTTGTCGCCAGTATCGATAACGTTCTGCACATTCTGGCCCGAAAATGTGGCATGGATTTTCCAGTCGCCCACGCCATACTGTGCCTGCACCGTGGCGGCAGCACACGGCAGCAACATCAGCATCAGCAAAAATAGCTTCTTTATCATATCGTGTTGTCTTTTTGATTTTTTCAACAAATACTGTCTTATATTTTAACGCATTAATTCCTCTTAAATTGTGCCATTGAAGCTTTAAATGTTTCTGCCGCTGCCGGGATTGGCAACTTTGACGCGTACCTGTGGGCCACTACGGCCGGCAACGTGACGACAGACCTGCGCGTATCGCCCCACAGGGGGAGGGACAGCAGACAGGAGACCGAAGTCAGTATCTCAACTCAATTCGTGCCATGCGGCCATCTGCGTTGGCAATGACACACGTGCCCCACTGCCCCGTGAGGTCGCTCTCATAGCGCACGTGAAACTTGCGGCCTGCACCCCAAAAGCCGAGCACAGCCGAAGCCTCGCACGGCTCGGGCCACACGGCAACCGCCGTGTGCGTGCCCGGCTTCTCCACAATCTTCAGCTTGTCATCGACCACTGTAGCCACAATGAATGCCGTGTCGCCAGGCCGCAGACTAAGGCCAGTGCGGGTAAGCATCATCTGCCCGTCGGGCATGGCCGCAAGAGTCACCGTCGAAGGCGCATCATCGGCATCCTGCGACTGCGGCACCGCGGTTTGTGGCCATTTCAGGGCAAGCGGCACAATGTCGGTTGTGGCCGGAGCATGAGTCTTCTCTCCGAATATGAGTCCTATCAGGGCTATTGCCACGAAAAGGGCTATGGAGTAGAATTCTATTGAGTTTATATCAATCATTTGCCTTAAAGTCGGTTCTCAGCACCCGGGGAACTGCCCTGCCCCGGCAAGAGGCCTTAATATGTGCATGCGCCGGTAGGTGTGAGTTCACACCGCCGACGCATGGCTGTTAGCTGTGTTAGCGCCAAAAGGCCTTATGCCTTGGCGGCCTTGGCGGCATCGGCCCACTGCTTCACCTCGTCGGCCGTGGGAGCCTTGTAGCCAAGTTTGTATTTCTTGTTGATGTCGAGCAGATCCTGGAACAGCTTACCTGGGCGGTCGAGCGCCGCAAGCGCATCTACCGTGAGCACACCAGCCTTCTGAACGGGTGCCACCCACTCGGCGGGGATGCCCAGTGCGGTGAAGGCCTCTTCCTTGTCGCGCTTTGCCACCTTCTCGGGGCGCATCTGCGGGAACAGCAGCACGTCTTGAATTGTAGAGTGGCCTGTCATGAGCATCACCAGACGGTCGATGCCGATGCCAATGCCGCTTGTGGGAGGCATGCCGTATTGCAGGGCGCGCAAGAAGTCCTGGTCGATAATCATTGCCTCGTCGTCGCCCTTGTCGGCAAGACGCATCTGCTCCTTGAAGCGTTCTTCCTGGTCAATGGGATCGTTGAGCTCGCTGTAGGCGTTGGCCAGCTCCTTGCCGTTGACCATAAGCTCGAAGCGCTCGGTAAGTCCGGGCTTGCTGCGGTGCATCTTGGTGAGCGGTGACATCTCCACGGGATAGTCGGTAATGAATGTGGGTTGAACGAATGTACCCTCGCAGAATTCACCAAATATCTCATCGATAAGCTTGCCCTTGCCCATGGTCTCGTCGATTTCCATATTGAGCTTGCCACACACTTCGCGTATCTGGGCCTCGTCCATGCCGTTGAGGTCATAGCCGGTTTTTTCCTTGATGGCATCGAGGATGGGCAGACGGCGATAGGGAGCCTTGAAGCTGATGGTCTTTCCGTCGATCTCGGTCTCGCTCTTGCCGTTGACTGCAATGCATATCTTCTCGAGCAGCTGCTCGGTGAAGCTCATCATCCAGTTATAGTCCTTATACTGCACATAGAGCTCCATACACGTGAACTCGGGATTGTGGGTGCGGTCCATACCCTCGTTGCGGAAATTCTTGCCTATTTCATACACGCCCTCGAAACCGCCCACTATGAGGCGCTTAAGATAAAGCTCGGTGGCGATGCGCATGTACATGTCGATGTCGAGCGCATTGAAGTGGGTTATAAACGGACGGGCACTTGCACCACCGGCAATGGCTTGCAGCGTGGGTGTCTCCACCTCGGTATAGCCTGCACCGTTTAGCACACCGCGCATGGTTTCGAGCACACGGGCACGCTTCAGGAAGGTGTCTTTCACGCCATCGTTGACCACCAGGTCGACATAGCGCTGACGATAGCGCAACTCGGGGTCGTCAAATGAGTCGTAGGCCTTGCCGTCTTTCATCTTGACCACAGGCAGCGGCTTGAGCGACTTGCTGAGCAGCTTGAGCGACTTGGCGTGAACGGTGATCTCGCCCATCTGGGTGCGGAACACAAAACCCTCGATGCCCACAAAGTCGCCAATGTCGAGCAGCTTCTTGAACACCACGTTGTACAGGTCTTTATTCTCTTCGGGACAAAGGTCGTCGCGGCTCACATACACCTGCACGCGGCCTTTCGAGTCTTGAAGCTCGAGAAACGAGGCCTTGCCCATGATGCGGCGGCTCATGATGCGACCGGCGATGCTCACCTGCCGCTGAGGCTCATCGTCGCTGAAGCAGGCCTTAATGTCGTCGCTATATGCAGTCACCACATACTCGGCTGCGGGATAGGGGTCAATGCCCATGTCGCGCAATTGCTGAAGGCTGTTGCGCCTTACAATCTCTTGTTCGCTTAATTCTAAAATGTTCATTATGTAGATTGCGTGTAATTTATTTGCTTATTGAATATTGTGTGCAAAGTTAGTGAATTATCCTCTCAAATCAAAACACAGGCCACAATGCGCCCCACAGCCAAGCCACGCATGTGCAGCCATGGCGGGAGCTTCACACTGAGCGATATTGACTTCGACTGATTTTTTTGAATAAAAAAAGGCGGCTTTTTGTTTACACATACATAATAATTCGTTATATTTGCAATTATCGTTATGGCCGCATAGACATGTATGAGAATCGCCAATGAAAAATTTGATGCGGCCAGCGCTTTTTTTGACATTACTTAATAACTCAACGCTAATATTACTTCATTTATGAATTACGACAACACACAAAATCCGGCCATGCACATCGGCAAGAGAATCAAAGAGGTTCTCAAGCAAGACGGACGCACAGCACGCTGGCTTGCCGACAACATACCATGCGAACGCACCAATGTGTACAACATATTCCACCGCAAATCAATCGACACACGTCTGCTGCAGCGCATTTGCGAGGTGATGCAATACGACTTCTTCATCGACCTGTCGCGCGACACATTCCAAAACCCACACAGAGAGCAATAGCGCCCCACGGCATACTTGCCAGGGCGCATCACGCATTGCTGTTGTGAAATTGTGGTTCATATTCCCGCTCCTCTTTGCAAAAAGGCGGAAAAGGGCTTCTATTTTTGCATAATGGCCGCAAATGGAGTAATTTAGCAGTTCGTTTTAGTGCTGCAATGGTAAACATTACCATGACACACTCATAACCAACACTTTACAAGCACATGGAACAGCTGATGCAATACGTGTGGCAACACCGACTGTGGCTCAGTGCCGACATGCACATCAACGACGGCCGCAAAGTGCGGGTGATTGACCCCGGGTTGCTCAACACCGATTCCGGCCCCGATTTCTTCAATGCAAAGGTGGAAATTGACGGCCAGATGTGGGTGGGCAACGTGGAGATCCACGTGCGCGCCAGCGACTGGCGACGGCATGGTCATGACACCGACCGCGCCTACGACAGCGTGATATTGCATGTGGTGGAAAAGGACGATGCGCCTGTGCACCGCAGCAACGGCGAGCGCATACCGCAGATGGTGCTTGAGGTATCGCCACGGTTCAACGAGCGCTATGCGTCGCTGGTGAGCTCGCGGGTGCAACTGCCGTGCGCCCCGCAAATCCCCGTCATTCCACACATCATCATCACCGAGTGGATCGAGCGGTTGGCTTTCGAGCGACTGCACCGCAAGGTGGAACGCACCCACTCGCTTCTCGACCTGTATCACGGCAGCTGGGAAGACGTGTGCTACGTGACTCTGGCCCGGGCACTGGGTTTCGGCATCAACAACGAGGCATTCGAGCGGCTGGCGCGGCGCACGCCGCTGAGGCTGCTGGGCAAGCACAGCGACTCGCTGTTGCAAATCGAAGCCCTTCTTATGGGACAGGCCGGACTGCTCGACACTATGGCCGACTCCACCGACGCTTATTGCCGGCAACTGGTACGTGAATACGCATTCCTGGCCAACAAGTTCCAGCTGAAGCCCATGGAGGCCGAATCCTGGAAACTGTTCCGCATAAGGCCACAGAACTTTCCGTTCAGGCGCATTGCCATGCTCGCCCACTTCGTGCACGGAGGCTTCAACCTCATGGCCAACATCCTCGACGCCAACGGCGAGAAAGAGTTAAGGCAACTGTTCACCGTCAACCTCGAGGGATACTGGAGCCGACACTTCACATTCGGCAGCGAGCAGTCGAGGCAGACACCGGCATTGGGACAAGGCTCAATCGACATTGTGCTCATCAACGTGGTGGCACCGCTGCTCTATGCCCGCGGCGAAATCACCGACGACTACAGACTCATCGACCGCGCTGTGAACCTGCTCGAAAGCCTGAGGCCTGAGCACAACTCAATAGTGGCCACGTTCGGGCAAGCCGGCATCAAGGTGCCCGACGCCCTCACATCGCAGGCCATGATAGAGCTTAAACGCGAATATTGCGACGCACGCAAGTGCATATACTGCAAAATAGGGCACTGGCTACTGTGCCAGGCCGCATCAAAATGATGACAGACAACAAAGAACAAGACAGAATAGAACAACAAAAAGACATAAAAAACAAGGTTTTGACAATTATGAAAAAGACAACTTTAATAGCAGCTGCGGCTCTGATGGCCGCAGCTGTGCAAAGTTTCACGGCAAGCGCACAGCGCGTGCAGCAAATCAACTACGGCAACTTTGAGCAGTGGATCACCCGCAACATTAAGGAATCGAGTGTGATAGGCGGCGCCACAAAGACAATCTACGCTATCGGCCCCACAAAGACTATCAACGGCAACATAGCATATTCAAATCAAGGCGGCTCGCCATGGGCCACCTGCAACGTCTACGCCAAAGTGATGGGCGTGGTAAAGACCAGCAACGCCGTGTTTCCAGACACCCACGGAAGCGGCAAATGCGCCAAGCTTACCACCCTGCTCGAGCATGTAAAAGCTCTTGGCATCATCAACATGGACGTGCTGGTAAGCGGCAGCATATTCCTCGGACACATGTTTGAGCCGATATCAAGCACCAAAAACCCCTACAGCAAAATGGAAATGGGAATCCGCTTCACAGGCCGTCCGCGCTACCTGCAGTTCGACTACCGCATGGTGGCACCGCGCGGCAACCGCATCTATTCGAGCGGATTCGGATCTAAAAAGACCCTCAGCGGACGCGACTACGCCGAAGTGTTCATCATTCTGCAACGCCGCTGGGAAGACGCCAAAGGCAATTTGCACGCAGCCCGCGTGGGCACCGGCCGACAGCGGTTCGGCACCACCACCAGCGGATGGGTGAACAATCACCGCATCCCCGTGTGGTATGGCGACATAACCCACCACAGCGGCTACCAGAGCTGGATGGGACTCATCCCGAAGGCAAAATCATATTACGCCCGCAACAGCAAAGGCAAAATGGTGCCCGTGACCGAGGAAAAATGGGATGATGCCAACGCCACGCCCACCCACGTGCTGGTCATGGCCTCATCGGGTTGTGGCACTGCCTATGAGGGCACAGTGGGCATGACCCTATGGGTCGACAACTTCGCATTCGTCTACTGACGCACCAGTGGCCAAAGCCATATCGGGACCGACAGCCGGCACAACGGCTTCGGTCCCGTTTTATTTCCGGTGCGAGCGAAGACAAACTGCCATTGCACCTCTTTATTTTTCCTTATTGGAATCTTTCCCCACTAACATTTAACCCAACAATTGCATCACATTCAATAATAAATAATTAAATTTGCAACATTGGGGAGTATGCGGTTGCCACACAGGCGGTCCCAACCCCAACCAACGACTGAGCTGCAAAACACTGAAAAAAATACAATTATCAATCAACTCTTTTTATTTATGAGAAAAATTATTACTAAACTTCTGCTTTGCCTTGCATGCATAGCATGGGCAAGCACGGCATGGGCCGACACCGAGACCATCGATATCGCGAACAACTATGCCACACTGTTCCCCACCATCAAGGGACTTTCGTCAAGCTCGTCAACCGACGGTGACATCACCACAACCGTGACTTCGACAGCACAAAACGGATTTACCGTGACCGTGACGCCGAAAACAAGCGGCAGCAACGCAAACCGCCTGTGGAGCTCAACCAATGGCCGCCTGCGCATGTATAGCGGCTCACTCACCATCAATGCCCCCGAGGGCGCTGTGATGACCAAAGTCACATTCAACGTAGCCTCCGGAAAATTCCACGGAACCACAACAGTGGGTACAATCACCACTTCAGGCGAATCATTCACCAGTGCCGAGTGGACCGGAAGCAGCAACACCCTGCCCATCACCATCACCCAAAACACCCAAATCAACACTATCGTGATTGAATACACAGGCGGCTCGTCGACATTCGTCAGCGCACCGGTGTTCACGCCCAAAGCCGGCAAATACTACGCTCCCATCAGCGTGAGCATTGCTTCGGCAAGCACTGGTGCAAGCGTCTACTACACCACCGACGGCAGCGAACCGAGCAGCACATCCACACTCTACAGCGCTCCCATCACACTTAGCGCCGATGCCACAATCAAAGCCATTGCCATAAGAGACGGCAACAGCAGCGACGTGACCACCGCAGCCTACACCTTCGGCACAGCCACCAAGGTGGCCAACATTGCAGCCTACCAGAAGGTGGCCGACAGCACAAAGGTGCAATTCGAAGGCGGCGTGACAGTAATCGCCCAATACGGACAGGCACTCTACACCAAAGACGCTTCAGGCTACATGCTTGTGTATGGCAACACCGGACAAACCTACAAGACCGGCGACAAGATTCCGGCAGGCTTCCTCGGCAATAAAATCACCTACAACTGCGAACCCGAGCTGAGCGTATATAACACCGACGGCTTCCAGGCCGCCGAGGGCAGCGAGACCGTTACACCCGAAACCGTGCAAGTGAGCGACATCGACGCTTCAATGTTTGGCCACTACGTCCTCATCAAGGGCGTGACCTTCAGCGGTGTCAGCGGCAAGAACTTCACCGTGACCGACGCTTCGGGCAAGGTTGCAGGCTACTCAAGCATGGGTGTGACCGTGAGCGACACCACCAAGACCTACAACCTCACAGCCGTGGTTGGCTCTTACGGCAAGACTACCGCCACCTACCAACTCCTGCCCCTGGTTCTCGAAGACCCATCGGCCTCACAGGTCAACGAGGTTGAGAACATCAAGGCATTCCTGGCCCTGGCCGACAACGCCAAGGTTAAAATCACCGGTAACGTGAAGGTGGTATACCAAAACGGACGCTACCTCTACATTACCGACGCCACCGGCAGCACGCTCGTGTATGGCGACCTCAACGTGAAATACAACAACGGTGATGTGATAAGCAACATCGAAGGCTCGAAAAAGACCAACTATGACGTGCCCGAGCTGATTCCCACCGCATCCACATTTGTGGCCGGCACAGCAGGCGAGGCCGTAGCCCCCACCACCCTTACGCTGGAAGACGTGTCGCAAGACATGATCAACAGCTTTGTGAAGGTTGAGAACGTGACTCTCTCGGCCGGTTCGGGCAGCAACAACTACAACATGAACGACGGCACCATCGACCTGGTGTGCCACAACCAGTTTGTGAACCCCGAGGGCAAGAGCTATTACAACCCCGAGATAGTTGTCCCCACCGACTACACAAAGAAGTATACCGTAAAGGGCTTTGTGAGCATCTACAAGAGCGCACTCCAAGTGATTCCGGTAGAATTTGCAGATGCAAGCGGTGTTGAAAACATCAATGCTGATGCAGTGAAAGTGACTGTGGCTGGCGGTGTCATCACCGTGACTGGCGCAAAAGCTAACGTCTACACAGTTGCCGGAGCACAAGTGGCTGCCGGAGTTGAAAGCGTGAGCGTTCCCGCCGGCATCTATGTGGTTGTAAGCGGCAACAAAGCCACCAAGGTAGTGGTTAAATAACATTTGAACACCACACTTGGCGCTCATTGCGCCAAGCACCATGAATTTTAAAGGGGCTGTGCAGAATTCAAATCTGCACAGCCCCTTATGTTTTTGCCTTGTGGTGTTGAACGCGGCTTAGAACCTGCCACCGGGAGGCGGGCCCATGGGCGGACGGCCTCCACCGTCACGCGGGCCGCGCGGGCCGTCGCGGCGAGAGTCCTTGGGCTCCTCGCCCTTCTTGAAGGTGGTGAACCGGTAAGTGAACGACAACATGCCATAACGGGCAAGCGAGTTATATGCCACATCTTCGATATAGCTTGCTGTGACATTGCGGCTCACGCTCTTGCGCTGATTGAGGATGTCGTAGACCGACAACTGAACCGAAGCCGTCTTATTCTTCAGGAACTGGAATCCCACCGAGGCGTTCCACAACCACTGGCGGGTGTTATAGCCTGCGGCATAGCCCGATGTGGCACTGTAAGAGAGGTCGCTGCTGAGAATAAGACCAAATGGTGCCGAATAGTTGGCATTGAATTGGCCGCCATAGGTGTGTATTTCCCTGTTGCTCGAGGTCTGTACAGTGTTATGGGTGAGCTGGTAGCTGTAGCGCGGACGCAGCTCGATATCGAACACGCCATTGCGGAATGCCAAGCCGGGAGCCTCGCTCACGCTGAACGTTCCGCTCTTGTTTTGCAGGCTGTTGGTATAGCCAATGGTCTGCGAGTAGCGCGCCGAGACGTGGTTAGTGAAAAAGAATGTCTTGCTTGCCGTGAAAGGGAAACTGAGCATATTCATTCCCATTGCGTTCCACACGCCGTTCACGTTGGCGTAGGTGGTGGTACGGCCACCCGTGGTGGGATCGGTGGTCTCGGTGCGCACAATGCTGTTTTGCTCATAATTCACATTGGCCATAGCCATCACGCTGCGTTGAGCCTGCTGGTTGAAATCGCTGTAGCGCACATTCATGCGATGCGTGAATGTGGGTTTCAAGTCGGGATTACCCACAACTATGTTGAGCGGGTTCGACTCGTCGGCCACCGGCTGCAGCTGAGTGAGCGACGGCTGACTTGAGCGCATGCGGTAGTCAACGGCCAAATTGCGGGTCTTGCTGAACTTATAGCGCAACCGGGCATACGGTGCCACCGACCACACCCAGTGCGACGGAATGTTGCGTGCCGAATTGATGAGATCGGTGCTGCTCGACATTGCCGACTGCACAGTGAAGCCCACGTTGAGGTTGTATTCCTTGCGCACCTGGCGGAAACCGAAGTCCATCGACTGGTTGAAATAGCGGTTACGGAAGTCGTTGCTGAGGCGCTCGTTGAAGGTGCGGTCGATTTCCGGACCGAGCTCGCTGGCCACTATTTGGGTCAGGAGCACGCCATCGGTCAAGGCGTAAGAACCGTAATAGCCGGCAACGTAGTCGGTGAAATTGCGGTCACGCAGCAAGTCGAGAATCACCCCGCTCATGTCGGGCGCAATCGGAGTGCTTTCACCGCGGGTGATATCATATACCGTCTTTGTGGCCTTGCTCACCTTGTAGTTGGCGCTGTAGGCAATGGTGAAGAACCGTGCCTTGCGCACGTTGCCTAGCGGCTCAGTCCACGTGAGGCGCCCATTCACGCCATTGGTCTGACGGTGATTGTCGTATATTTGGTCGATAGTCTCATCGGCATCGGCCTTTAGGTAATAATTGTTGCGGGTATAGGTGGAGCCGTCTTCATCGACGTTGCTGTAGTTATACCGCACCTGAGCGCTGAAACTGCGGCCTGGATGCGACTTCACCTTGTGGTTCCACACCAGCTGGCCTGCGGCCTCATAGCTGCGTCCGTGGCTCGACTCCGAGCTTATGCTGCGGTTGACGGGCGTGAGGGCGGCATCGGCCATGCGGGTAACCGACGAGTCGCTCTTCACGCTGTTGTTGAAGTTAAACGAGAAGTTTGGTCGGAACTCAATGGTGTTTTGAGAGTCGACCTCCCACTTGATGCGGAAGTCGCCGCGCACGTTGTGCCCCTTGTCGCGCGACTGCGATGAGGCGTTATAGTAGCTCACGCTGTCGGTGTAGAGGTATGTGCGGTCACGCGACGAGTGCGAGTCACGGTCGCTGTGCGAGTACATTATGTCGCCACCCACACGCAGGCGCTCGCTGTCGCGCGTGCCCACATTGAAGTTCACGCCCACATTCTGCGATGTAGTGATGCCGTTGGAGCTGCCAAAGCGCTGGAAACGCGACGCTCCGCCGTCGGTGAAGCCCAAGTTGTTGGTGTTGTTGCCGCCGCCCATTATTGTAAGTTGGTTGCCGCCGCTGAAGTAGTTGGCCATCAGGTTGCCGGTATAGCGCTTGTCGGTGCCGTATCCGGCCGTGGCCGTCCCAAACCAGCCATTGTTCATCCCCTTCTTCACAGTGAGGTTAATCACGGTCTCGTCCTCGCCGTCGTCAACGCCAGTGAGCCGGGCCAAATCGCTCTTGCGGTCAATCACCTGGAGCTTGTCGACCATGTTGGCCGGTATGTTTTTCGAAGCTACTGTGGGGTCGTCGCTAAAGAACTCCTTGCCGTCGATCAGCACCTTGGTGACCGACTTGCCATTGGCTGTGATTTTGCCGTCACTGCCCACTTCCACACCGGGAAGCCGCTTCAGCAGGTCTTCCACCACAGCGTTGCTTTGTGTCTTGTAGGAGTCGGCATTATACTCCACTGTGTCTTCCTTAACGGTTATCGGGGTCTTCACGCCCACCACAACGGCTTCTTTCAACCTCACCGAGCTTGATTGCAGACCCACGGCGCCAAGATTCACGTCGCGTCCGTCGGCGCCCACGGTCACATAGCGCACCACATCGGCATAACCGAGGTAGCTGAACTTGATCTTATACCGGCCACGAGCCACACCGCTGAGATTAAACACCCCATTCGCGTCGGTGGCGGTCCCGGCCACAAAAGCGCTGTCGCGTGTGGCACGCATCAGTTTCACCGTGGCACCCACCAGTTCGGTGGTGTCGGCCACATCGACCACTATGCCATTGATTGTGGCAGCGGTCGACGTGACTGCTGTAAGCAGCATCAATGCCAGTGCCATAGTTGCTAAAAATTTCCTCATTGATGTCTCATTTTATTTCGTGAGGGGCAGTTTCCCCGTAATCATACACTATAAATTTAATCCATAAAAGCAGAAGAAGTAAAATAAAATATACCACAAACGCATTTTTATAGACAAACACGGCATTCTGCGCCCTCTCAGGCTAAGCGCCTAGACGGCCACGCCTGGCAAAAAACGGTGCGGAAGGCTGCGTTTCTTCTCTTGGAAACGAGCCTCCCGCACTATTCCGTGTCTCTTAGCGTTTTGCCGCGATATCAATCGATGATGTCGAAGCCGGTGTATTTTTGCAGCACCTTGGGCACGCGTATGCCCTCGGGTGTCTGGTTGTTTTCCAGAATCGCAGCCACGATGCGCGGCAAAGCCAGAGCCGAGCCGTTGAGGGTGTGGCACAGGTGGGTCTTCTTGTCGTCGCCACGGTAGCGGCACTTCAGGCGATTGGCCTGATAGCTCTCGAAGTTGCTCACAGAGCTCACCTCGAGCCAACGCTTCTGAGCTGCCGACCACACCTCGAAGTCGAATGTGATTGCCGACGTGAAGCTCATGTCGCCGCCGCAAAGGCGCAAGATGTGCCACGGGAGTTCTAGCTTTTCAAGAAGGCCCTGCACGTGGTCTTTCATCTCCTCGAGCGCAGCATAGCTGTTCTCGGGCTTCTCAATGCGCACGATTTCCACCTTGTCGAACTGGTGCAGGCGGTTGAGTCCGCGCACGTCCTTGCCGTAAGAGCCAGCCTCGCGGCGGAAGCATGCCGAATAGGCGCAATTCTTCTTGGGGAGCTCGTCTTGCGGTATTATCTCGTCGCGGTAAATGTTGGTCACAGGCACCTCAGCCGTGGGAATCAAGTAGAAGTTGTCGACCTGGCAGTGATACATCTGTCCCTCCTTGTCGGGTAGTTGTCCGGTACCAAGGCCCGAAGCCTCATTCACCACATAGGGAGGCTCGATCTCGGTATAACCGGCCTTGTTGGCCTCGTCGAGGAAGAATTGGATGAGTGCACGCTGCAGACGTGCGCCCTTGCCCACATAGACGGGGAATCCGGCACCGGTGATTTTCACACCAAGGTCGAAATCGATTATGCCATATTTCTTTGCCAGCTCCCAATGAGGGAGAGCGTCCTCGGGCAGTTCGGGCATCGGGCCGCCGGTTTTCTCAACCACGTTGTCGGCAGCGGTCTTGCCCTCGGGCACACCCTCGTAGGGCACATTAGGCACCGAGAGGAGAATCTCGGTTATCTCGTGCTCAATAGCCTTGAGCTTGTCGTCAATTTCCTTGTTGGCTGTCTTAAGCGAAGCCACTTGCTCTTTTGCAGTGGCAGCCTCATCTTTTTTGCCCTGTTTCATCAAAGCGCCTATCTGGGCAGCCATCTTGTTGAGCCCGGCGGCGTTGTCGTCGCGCTGCTTTTGGGCCGCACGGCGCTGCTTGTCGAGTTCCACAACCTTCATGATGGGTTCGCGGCCGTCAAACTGTTTCACGGCCAAACGGCGAATCACCTCTTCAGGATTCTCGTTGATTAATTGTAGTGTAAGCATTTATGTAAAAAACTTTGTTTTTTCGTTATTAAAAAGCCTGCTGCGACACAGCTCACTGTGCAAGCAGTTGTTTCACTTTGGCCGAAATGGCTTTGCCCTCGGCCTGTCCGGCAAGTTGCTTTGTGGCCAGGCCCATCACCTTGCCCATATCCTTCATGGAAGTAGCGCCCACTTGGCCTATTATAGCCTGGATGGCTTGCTGCAGCTCGGCATCCGAAAGCTGCTTCGGCAGGAATTCTGAAATCACGGCAGCTTGTGCCAGCTCCACGTCGGCAAGATCCTGACGATTTTGCTGAGTGTAGATTTCGGCACTTTCCTTGCGCTGCTTGTTCATTCTCACAAGAGTCTTCACTGCATCGGCATCGGCCACCTCGCCATTGCTGCCGGGCGCGGTTTTCAGCAGCAGCAGTTCGGCCTTAATCCCTTTAAGAGCCTCAAGCCGCTCGTGGTCACGGGCTTTCATTGCCGTGCGTATGCCGGCGCTCACTTGATCAAAAATGCTCATTCTTGTTACCTCCTATTATTTTTAGTTCAATTGGATTTCGAGTGCAAAAATACACAATAATTCGCTAACCGTCAAGCCATGTCGGCATCACACACCGGGCAAGCCCTGGCACTATGAGAACATTATGCTACCTGCTGTGCCCGACTGCGACTGGGCCTGTGCAGTCTTTTGCGGCTCGGGAGCCGGCTCGGCATGCTTGCGAGCCTTTAGTTGAGCTTTCAATTTCGGGTCGCGCTTGTAGGCCGGGGCCTGTTCAACTTGGCCTATCACCTCATCATCGTCCATCTCGTCGAGCCCAAACACATAATAGTTTCGCGTCTGACGCACGATTTCCTGTTCTTCGACCGTTGAGCCATAGTTTTCACGCAAGGTTTTACCCTCATCAATTTTCTGAGTACGACGTCCTTTGCCCATGGTCATGATTTCAGGTGCCTCATCCTCAATCGACAAGTTCTCAGCAAAGCCCGAAGCAAGGATTGTGACCTTTATTCTATCGCCAAGCGACTTGTCGTAGGCAGCACCCCATATAACCTTAACCTCTTCATCAAAGTCAAGCATGAAATCGTTCATTTCCCTGATTTCGGCAGTCTTAAACGGCACTTGGCTCTCTGGCGAAAAAGAGAAGTTGAACAGCACGCGCTTCGACCCGTAGACATTACGGTTCTTAAGCAGAGGCGACTCAAGGGCATCGTTGATGGCCTTGGTCACACGATTCTCACCCTCGCCGTAGCCCGAACTGATAATGGCCACGCCTCCATCACGTAATGTGGTGTTCACGTCCTTAAAATCGAGGTTCACATAGCCGTTGACGGTAATAATGTCGGATATGCTCTGTGCAGCCACCGAAAGCGTGTCGTCGGCCTTGCCGAATGCGTTCTGGAAATCGAGGTCGGGATACACTTCGCTCAAGCGCTCGTTGTTGATCACCAGTTGCGCATCTACATATTTCTTCATCTCCTCGGCACCGGCAAGAGCCTTGAGAATCTTGTTCTTACCCTCAAAGAGGAACGGGATGGTCACAATGCCAATCGTGAGCACGCCATGCTCTCGGGCAATGCGCGCCACCACAGGCGCAGCACCGGTTCCGGTACCACCGCCCATGCCTGCCGTGATAAACACCATCTTGGTGCTGTCCTCAAAGAGCCGGCCTATGTCTTCGGCGCTTTCCTCGGCGGCCAGGCGGGCGCATTCGGGCTCATCACCGGCACCAAGTCCGCAGGTGGTTTCAGGGCCTATGAGCAGGCGGTTTGGCACAGGGGAATATTCCAAGGCCTGACGGTCGGTGTTAATCACGACAAACGACACGCCTTGTATGTTTTGGGCATACATGTGGTTCACGGCATTGCTGCCGCCACCGCCCACACCCACCACTTTGATAATGGGCTGAGCTTTTTGTGAGACATCGAATCCCGAATTCGCTCCAATCACGCTGAGCATTTCACGCATGTTGTCTTGCGGAGTATTTGATTTATCGTTCTGATCCATAATAGTCGTCGTTTTTATGGTTTTAATGCTTCACCTTTATACTTCATCATCACTCATTAACTCACCCATTTTTTTTGCAATGCGTCTCAACAAGGAGCCCTTCCTTTCCCCTTTATCAGACTTTGTTTCGGGCTTGACGGGTTGCGGCTCAACGGGCTGTGTAATTTGCGGCCCTTCGTCGGTGTAGGTGTTGAGGCTCACACAACTGTCGCCCTGCGGCAGCAAAGCTGCTCCACGGGCCAGCAACGAGAAGAGTTCCACATATTCATTGCGGTTGATGTGCTGGTCGGTTATGCTCAATGTGTCAGGGCAGCGGGCATAGCGTACATTTTGGATTTTGCATTGCTCCGACACCACCTGATCGAACCCCCGCATCTGCGCGCCGCCTCCAATGAGGACCACCGTCTTCAGGTCGTCGGCCTTGAGGCCGGCATATTCTATCTGCTTGCTGATGTTGGCCACGATCTCGCCTGTGCGTGCAGTGATGTAATTGACCGCGTCCTCAGAGTTCACGCCGTCGATGTTGGCGGGTTCCGCTTTGGCGTTAAGCGGTTCGTGGATATTGAGTTTCACGCGCTCTGCAGTTTCTTCGACCACCGACTTGAGGCCGTTGACAATATCGCGTGTGATGTTGCGTCCGCCAAGCGGAATGGTATTGACATAAACCAGCGAGCCGCCCTTGTAGATCGACACTGTTGTGGTCTCGGCTCCGCAATCGACGAGCATGCAGCCTATGGTGCGCTCTTCGGCTGTGAGCACCTCAGTGCCCACAGCAAGCGGTGTGACCAGATAACGGCGCACCGACACGCCGCAAGCATGCATCACGCGGGTCAGGTTGCCCTTGATTTGCTGCCTTGCCACTATGCGGTTGGCGTCAAGGCGGATACTGTTGTTGCCGAGTTGGCCACAAGGCGTCTGCGTGACTTTGTTGTCGACATAATAGGCACGAGGCTCAATTGCAAGGGTCTCGTATCCGGGCACATCTTCCGACTTGATGGCATTGCGCAATTCGGTGAGCACCGATTCGCCAATCACTTCCGATGAATTGACCGGGCGCTCCTGAGTCACCGGTATGGAATGCAACGAACGGCCACTGATGCCCACAAACACATTGCGTATCTCACCATCGACATGCGACGACAGACGCTGAATAATGTTGTTAATGGCATTCTTCACCCCCTCAATGTTCTGCACACAGCCATAGCGCACACTATTGACGAGGCGTTCCACCTCCAAATAATTCACCTGGATGGTGCCCGAATCATACTTTTCGGCAATGGCACCCACTATTTTGGAGCTGCCGATCTCTATTGCCGCTATATGTTGAGTATTTCCCATAACGAATGTTAATTAATTGTTTCTATGCTTATTTTCCTTTTTTCCAGTTTTCTTTTCATTTGTTTTTTTCGACTTGGTCGTGTCGGTTTTCTTTGCTGTTGCATCCTTCGATTTTGCCTTCTTGGCCTTGGCGTCGGCCTTCTTTTCTGTGGATTTGTCATTTTTTGCGACAACTGGCTTCTTCTTTCCGGCATCGGCTTTTTCCCCGGCCGCTTTGGCTGAGAGCTTTTCGGCTGCGGACTTGACTGGATCAGAGTCATGCCCGTGCTGATTGTCGGCCACATGATGCTCGTTGCCCACAGTCATAGTCTCAAGGTCGGGCGTCGGCTCATCGTCGTTGGGGTCGTAATCGGCAACCGTGTATTCCTTCTTGACACGGCGCGTGGCCACCACCTGATGGTCCCATTTCACCGAAATGGTGTCGTAGGTGTTCCAGCCCATCTTGGGCAGCACCTTGCGGTAGAACAGCATCAGCTTGCGGAATTTCTCCTTATATCCGTCGGCGTTACCCATATTCACCACATGCCCGCAAATGCTTGGCACGATATATATGTTGTTGCTGTCGGCCACGCTATACATGGTCACCAGTGAATGCAGCAGCGAGTCGGCCTCCACATACTCGATCATTGGCAGCAGTCGCGTGGGCGGGAACTTGCCCGTAAAGCGGCCCTCCACCACAGGGACATCGGCCCTGAAAGCATCGGTGGCAGTCATGCGCTTGCCGTTGCGGTTGACGTAGTATGACACAGTGCCGTCGAATACCCGCATCACGGGCACTATCTGCTGCACACGCACGTAGACCACGCCCAGCGTCTCATCTTTATAGCACTGCACCGCCTCTATATATTCCCACTTGGCCAACTCGCGCTCTATCGCCTCGCAATTGGCTTGCCATATAGGCTTGCCCGTGGGCATGAGGCCACGCTGATTGAGCTCGCGCTCTATGCCGTCGCGAGTGACGAAGCTGGTGCTGTCGTCGTTGACCACCTCAACATCGATGCGCTTGCACACCGTGTCGCGCGACTTTCCGTGCGCCCACAGCATACCAGCCACCATCAAGGCGGTGAGCGTCAGTAGCAATATGGTTCTTATTATCAGTTTCAACGCGGCTGTTGCTTAACTTCTTCGCATATTTGCGGCAACAGGTTCACTATGTCGCCTGCACCCACAGTGAGTAGAACGTCGAACTTTAGCGACGGTATGGCATCAAGCAGCTGCTGCTTGGTGAGAATCTTTTTCTCGGCGCATGTGACGCCACTCAGTATGATGTCGCTCGTCACACCGGGAATCGGTTCCTCGCGTGCCGGATAGATGGGCAGCAGATACAACTCGTCGGCCTTCGACAGCGCAGCTGCAAATTCAGGAGCGAAATCGCGTGTGCGGCTATAGAGGTGCGGTTGGAATATCACAGTCAGCTTGCGGCCGGGATAAAGGGCGCGCACCGAGCTGATGCTTGCCTCCAGCTCGTTGGGGTGATGGGCATAGTCGTCGATCACCACCTTTCCGTTGTCGCCCGGTTCTTTCAGCCAAAACTCAAAGCGGCGCTTTGCCCCCTTGAAGGTAGCTATGGCCTGGCGCATGGCCTCGGCGGGCGTGTTGACCAGCCAGCAGGCGGCCATTGAGGCTATCGCATTTTCCACATTGATGCCCACCGGCACGCCCAGACACACGTCCTTGATCACGCAACCACCCGGCGCCACGAAGTCAAACACGATTTCGCCTCCGCCTATGCGCAGATTCCGGGCATGGAAGTCGCCTTCCTGCTGCGAGTAGGTGTAGACACGCACACCTGGCTTCACACGAGGTTTTAATTTGAGCCCCGTGTGCACAATCAATGCACCCTCAGGATTGATCAGCTCGGTGAAGTGGGCGAAACTCTCAAGATAGTTTTCGTAGTTGCCGTAAATATCCAAATGGTCGGGGTCGGTCGATGTTACCACTGCAATGTAAGGGCTGAGTTGGTGGAACGACCGGTCGAACTCATCGGCCTCAATCACCGAATACGGGCTTGTGTCCGACAGGAGGAAGTTGCTCCCGTAGTTGCGCAACACGCCGCCTAAAAATGCATTACAGCCTGTTCCGGCCGTCTGCAAGATGTGGGCCGCCATGCTCGAAGTAGTGGTCTTGCCATGAGTTCCGGCAAAACACAAACCCTTGGAGTGCTCTGTTACCACGCCGAGCAGCTTGGCACGCTTCACCACGTCGAAGCCATTGGCGCGGAAATACTGCAGGCCCTTGTGTGTGGCGGGCACCGCCGGAGTGTAAACCACAAGGGTAGACTCGCTGTTGCGGCAATAATCGGGAATCAGGTCGGGATTCTCGTCATAGACAATCTCCACGCCCTCATTCTCCAGGGCTTGGGTCAACTCGGTGGGTGTGCGGTCGTAGCCTGCCACACGGTATCCCTTGGCAAGGAAATAGCGTTCAAGGGCAGCCATGCCTATGCCGCCTGCACCCACAAAATATAATGATTTGAAATCGTTCATAGTTGTGTTATGCGTTACTTAAAAAATCAGTCATTCTAGTGTGGCCGTCTCATTTGCGGTTGCGCTCAACGAGCTGCATCACCTTGTCGACAATATGCTCAGCCGCATTGTCCAGAGCCATCCCCGACACATTCTGGCCCAGAGTGTCGAGCATCGGAGCATCGGTCACGAGCCGCAGCATGTCGGGCACCAGCTGCTCGCCTGCATTGGCGTCGCGCACCATGATGGCAGCCTTGCGGTCTACAAGCGCAAGCGCGTTTTTCGTCTGGTGGTCTTCGGCCACGTTGGGCGAAGGCACCAAAATCGACGGCTTTCCAAGCAGCTGAATCTCGCTGATGCTGCTTGCTCCTGCGCGCGACACAACAAGGTCGGCAGCACGGTAGGCCATGTCCATGTGCGACACAAACGGGATTTGAATCACATTGGTTGCCCCCGACGAGGCAAGAGCCTCGCGACAACGCTCGTCATACATTTTTCCCGACTGCCATATCACCTGCACGTCGTCAGCATGGTCGGCAATCAGACCGAGCCCTGCGATTATGCTGCTGTTGATGGTGCGGGCACCAAGGCTGCCGCCTATAATGAGAATGGTGAGTTTGTCGGGGTCGAGGCCAAACGATGCGCGAGCCTCCTGGCGCGTGGCGCTGCACTCAAGCAGTCCGCGCCTCACCGGGTTGCCGGTGAGCACTATTCGGTCGGCCGGGAAAAAGCGCTCCATGCCCTCATAGGCCACGCATATGCAGTCGGCCTTCTTGGCAAGCAGTTTGTTGGTAACTCCGGCATAGGAATTCTGCTCCTGGAGCAAAGTGGGTATGCCGTGACGCTGTGCCACCTTGAGCACAGGGCCGCTGGCGAAACCGCCCACACCAATGGCAATGTGGGGCTTGAAATCGCGCACTATGCCGCTGGCGATGTGCAGGCTTTGCTGCAAACGGCAAAGCACCTTTATGTTGCGGAGCAGATGCTTACGGTCGAAACCACTGACGGGAAGACCCTTGATTTCATACCCGGCCGCAGGCACACGCTCCATTTCCATACGTCCCTCGGCACCCACAAAGAGGATGCTGGCATCGGGCTGGCGACGGCGAATCTCATTGGCTATCGACAGCGCCGGGAAGATGTGGCCGCCAGTGCCGCCACCACTCACCAGCACACGAAGCTGGCTATTATCGTTACTTCCACTCATTTCTCAAAAATTGTGTTGGGTTCGACGCCTCGTCGAGCATTGCTGCCGCAATGCTCGCCTGGTCGTCGTTATCATTGTTATCACTTTTTTTATTCTTTCGGTCGTAGCCGTTAAACACCGAACGGCTCACGCACAGCATTATGCCGAATGCGAGGCTTGTGACCAGCATCGATGTGCCGCCCTTGCTGATAAGGGGCAACGGCTGTCCCGACACTGGCATCACGCCCACATTGATGGCCATATGGCACAAGGCTTGATATGAGATCATCGAGGCCAAGCCTGTGATGAGCAAG
Source organism: Agathobacter rectalis (assembly GCA_963625945.1). Classification (GTDB taxonomy): domain Bacteria; phylum Bacteroidota; class Bacteroidia; order Bacteroidales; family Muribaculaceae; genus Sodaliphilus. The sequence continues at coordinate 64,281 of CAVFVP010000005.1, forward strand.
GCCGGCAAGGCCCTGTTGCACCGCATGGCTATGACATAGGCCCGGGCAAGCAGCATCATATAGAGCAACAGCACTATCACGCCTCCCACAAAACCCAGTTCCTCGACTATTATTGAATAGATATAGTCGCTGAACGCCAACGGCAGGCGGCTGCTCTCGCGCGACTTGCCCACACCCACCCCGGTGAGTCCACCGTGAGCCTGGGCAAAGTGCGAATACATTTCTTGCGTGTTCTCGTCGCTGATGGGTACATAGATGAGCGAATCGCTGTTGAGCCATCGCTTAAGGCGCGTCATTCTCGTGTCGCTGCGGTCTACCTTGCCGGCAGCTGGTTTGCCTGCCGTCTGCTCTGTTTTCACCACTTGATCGCGGTCGTCGTTGAAGTGTTTCAGCGACAACATTCCGCCACCTATCACCATAAAGGCGACCAGCACAAAACACAGTTTTTTCACCTTCACGCCTCCGATGCCCATCATCGAAAAGCCGATAGCCATCAGCAGCAGCATGTTGGTGAGGCCATCGCGATACATGAGCAGGCCAAACAGGCCCACAACCACCACGCAAAGCACCAGGCCGAGGTTTTTTACATCCTTGTGCCACTGCGAGCGGGCAAGTAAAAAGGCGAGCATGGTCACGGCCGACAGTTTCGACAACTCGGCCGGCTGGAACGAGAACCCTAGCATGTATATGGCACGCGACGCGCCATTCACCACCTTGCCCGACACCAGCACATAAACCAGCGAGGCCACACTCAGCAGCCACATCAGCGGGATGAGGCCAGTGAGCAGCCACGGGTTGTTGTACCGCAGCACACACACTGAGCGCACAATGGCAAATCCGCCGAGCAGAAACAAGCACTGGTTGATGAGCGGCTTGTATACATTGCCGCCCACTATTTGGCTCGAGGCCGAATAACTCTCGATGATAGACACCACTATCAATGAGAAGTATATACCCCATATCCACGAGTCGCCATACTTGCGGCTCACTTCGGCAAGACGTTGTTTCTTTTCTTCAGCTGACATGCTTTACTTACTATGATGATTGTATTGGTTACTGAACTAAAGAGAACCACTATTTGCGCAACTTGCGCACGCAGTCCTTGAACTGCTCGCCGCGGTCTTCCATATTCTTAAAAAGGTCGAAGCTCGCACAGCACGGCGAAAGCAGCACGGTGTCGCCTGTTGTGGCAAGCTCGTGGCACTTGGCCACACACTCGGGCATGCTGTGGGCATCGGTCACCACAGGTACCTGCCCGTCGAAAAAGCGGTGGAGCTTGGTGTTGTCGACTCCAAGACACACGATTGCCTTCACTTTGTCTTTCACAAACGGGAGGATGGGGCTGTAGTCATTACCCTTGTCCTTGCCGCCGAGGATGAGCACAGTGGGCGTGTTCATGCTCTCGAGGGCATACCAAGTGCTGTTGACGTTGGTTGCCTTTGAGTCGTTGATGTATCTGATGCCATCTATAGTGTCGACGTATTCCAAGCGGTGCTCAATGCCCTGAAAGTCCGACAGGGCTTTGCGAATCACATCCTTCTTGATGTCGAGCAGCGATGCCGACAAGCCGGCAGCCATCGAGTTGTAGAGGTTGTGCAAGCCTTTAAGCGAAAGCTCATCGCGCGAGATCGACCACTGGCGGCCGTTGACGTCGAAGTGCATCACCCCGTCTTTGACATATGCGGCACAGTCGGGCTCGTCGTCGCTGCTGAAAGGCAGCATGCGCGCCTCGGTGTGGACATGCTTAAGCTGGGCGGCTATCACAGGATCGTCTTGCCAGAACACGAAGGCATCGTCGCCGGTCTGGTTCTGCATTATGCGGAACTTGGCCGCCACGTAATTCTCCATCTTATAATCATACCGGTCGAGGTGGTCGGGCGTGATGTTGAGCAGCACGGCCACGTTGGCCTTGAAGTCATACATGTTGTCGAGTTGAAAGCTGCTAAGCTCTATCACATACACATCGTGCTTGGCCGTAGCCACCTGGAGCGCGAGGCTTTGGCCCACGTTGCCGGCAAGGCCCACATTGAGGCCGGCAGCCTTGAGAATGTGATAGGTGAGCAATGTGGTTGTGGTTTTGCCGTTGCTACCGGTGATGCACACCATCTTGGCGTCGGTGTAGCGCCCGGCGAATTCGATTTCGCTGATTACGGGAATGCCCTTGGCCTGCGCCTTAACCACAATGGGTGCGTCGCACGGTATGCCAGGACTTTTCACAATCTCGTCGGCGGCAAGGATCTTGTCCTCGCTGTGTCGCTGCTGTTCCCAGGCAATTCCGTGCTCGTTGAGCATTGCCTGATACTTGGGCTTGATGGTGCCCATGTCGCTGAGCCACACGTCAAAGCCCTTCACCTTGGCGAGCACTGCGGCGCCCACGCCGCTCTCGCCTCCGCCTAATACTGCCAATCGTTTCATATAGCGTTATCTGATTTTTAATGTCACAAATGTCAACACTGCCAAAAGCACTGCCACAAGGAAGAACCGCATCACTATCTTACTCTCGGGCACTGCACGGTGAGGATACTGGATGATGGCATCCACCTTGCCGCCAGGCACCTGGAAATGGTGGTGGAGGGGTGTCATCTTGAACACGCGCTTTGCCACTCCGGTGCGGCGCTTGGTGTAGCGGTAATAGGCCACTTGGATTATCACCGACAGGTCTTCAACAAAGAATATGGCGCAAAGCAGCGGGATGAGCAGCTCCTTGCGAATGAGGATGGCAAACACGGCAATGATGCCGCCCAGACACAGGCTGCCCGTGTCGCCCATGAACACCTGGGCCGGATATGAGTTATACCACAAGAATCCCACCGTGGCACCGATGAAAGCCGCGGCATAGACCACAAGCTCGGCGCTGTCGGGGATATACATGATGTTAAGGTAGGTGGAATATATCACATTGCCACCCAAATAGCACATTATGGCAAGCGCCACGCCTATTATGGCCGATGTGCCGGCGGCAAGGCCGTCGAGGCCGTCGGTGAGGTTGGCGCCGTTGCTAGTGGCCGTAATCACGAATATGGTCACGAGAATAAACACTATCCAGCCACCCGTCTGGGCATGGCTGCCCATCCACTTGGTGAGGTAGGCATAGTCGAAGTTGTTGCTCTTGACAAACGGGATTGTGGTCTGTGTAGACTTTTCCTTTACCGACTCGTTTTTCACCACCATCTCATGCGTGGCGGTGTTGACGGTCTCCACGTTCTCGCTCATCACGATGGCCGGACTCATATACATGGTCAAGCCCACTATGAGGCCCAAGCCCACCTGGCCCACAATCTTGAATTTGCCTTTCATGCCTTCCTTGTTGTGGTGAGCCACCTTGATGTAGTCGTCGGCAAAGCCGAGGGCTCCGGTCCATATTGTGGACACAATCATAAGCAGCATATACACATTGTTGAGCTTTCCGAGCAACAGGCACGGAATCAAGATGGAAATGATGATGATCACGCCACCCATGGTGGGAGTGCCTTTCTTCTCCATTTGACCCTCAAGGCCCAAGTTGCGCACTATCTCGCCCACCTGCATCAGCTGCAGGCGGTCGATGATGCGTCGGCCTATCACAATGGCGATGAACAGCGACAGTATCAGAGCAAACCCAGCACGGAACGATATGTATTCAAACAGGCGAGCTCCCGGCACGTCGAATTGTTCCATATAGTGAAATAGATGATACAGCATAATGTCGTTTTTATTTTTTCTGTTGTAATTTCATTAGTTGTCCTATAATATAAATGTGTTTATTGCCTACTGCCGCGCCTGCTCCTGGGCAAAGACATCGCGCAGCACCTCACGGTCGTCGAAATGGTGTTTCACTCCCCGCACTTCCTGATAGGTCTCATGCCCCTTGCCGGCAACGAGCACCACATCGCCAGACTGCGCCATTTGGCAGGCGCAACGGATGGCCTCGCGACGGTCGGTTATCTTGATCACATTGCCACGCGTGGAGTCATCGAGCCCAGCCTCCATTTCCCTGAGAATCTCTTCTGGGTCCTCAAAGCGGGGATTGTCGCTGGTGAGTATCACGCGGGTGCTGCGCAACGCGGCCTCGCGGGCCATAATGGGACGCTTGCCGCGGTCGCGGTTGCCGCCGCAGCCACACACCGTGATCACGCTCCCGCGGCCACCCGTCACCTCGGCGATGGTGTCGAGCACGTTGACAAGGGCATCGGGGGTGTGCGAATAGTCGACTATGGCCACATAGCCCCGTGGCGAACGCAGGGTTTGGAAGCGCCCGTCGACGGGTACAAGGCGGCTCATGGCCAGTAGCACGGCATTCTTTTCCCATCCGAGCTGCAATGCCGCGCCATAGACGGCGAGCAAGTTGTAGGCGTTGAAACGGCCGGTGAACATCACCTCTATCTCCACGCCATTGATGCTGAGCGTGGTGCTATCGAGGCGGTCTTCAATCACACGGCACTTATAGTCGGCCATTGTACGCAGCGAGTAGGTACACACGCTTGCCGCCGTGTTTTGAACCATCACCTGCCCCACTTTATCGTCGGCATTCACAAGAGCAAACGCATCCGACGACAGACCGTCGAAAAACATTTTCTTGGCTTTTATGTAGTTCTCCACAGTTTTGTGGAAATCGAGGTGGTCGCGGGTGAGATTGGTGAAGATGGCACCCTTGAAACGGATGCCGTCGATGCGGCGCTGCACGCAGGCGTGTGAGCTCACTTCCATGAATGCGTATTGGCATCCGGCATCAACCATCTGGCGAAGCAGGCAATTCAGCGACAGATGGTCGGGAGTGGTCTGCTTGGCCGGGTATTCGGTGATGTCGACAACATTTTTCACGGTCGACAACAGTCCGGCCTTGAATCCCATCAGCCTGGCCAGCTCGTAGAGCAATGTGGCCGTCGTGGTCTTTCCGTTGGTCCCGGTCACGCCCACAAGCTGCAGGTGTTCCGACGGCCGGCCATACCACTCCGAGGCCAGGTGGGCAAGTGCCACGGTGCTGTCGGGCACCACCACATAGGTCACGGCCGGACTGACGTCGGCCGGCAGCTGCTCACACACGACAGCCACGGCTCCCGCAGCCACCACGTCGGGTATGAACTTGTGTGAATCTACAGCCACACCGCGCAGAGCCACAAACAGCACTCCGGGGGCGGCCTTGCGCGAGTCGTTAATCACGTCGCACACCTCCACCGTTGCGGGGTCGGGGCCCACTGTGCGCGTCACGCTCACCGCGGCCAACAATTCATTGAGTTTCCTTTCCATTTCTTTTATATTCTCGCATTTGTAACTTTCATTTCATTTTCCTCCATCCTCGGCCATCCTACAGCCGCAAATGCAGGCGTATCTGCTCGCCGCGGTGGTAACCGCTGCCCGGGACAAGGCTTTGACTGCACACATAGCCCAGACCATCGACCTTCACATTCAAGCCCGCACGCTCGAGTATCACAGTGGCCTCACGCACGTTGAGCCCACGCACGTCGGGCACGCCTTCGCATGGTTTCGGGGTGGCAATCACGCGTACGTTGGTGCCTATGCTCAATCCCTTGCGCACATTGGCGCTCATGTTGCGGTTCATCGAGCCATACAGCATGGGGCGCACCTCGGCCGATGTGCCGCCCGACGGGCCGCTCTCATAGTCGCTCTTGTTGCCCAGCAAGCCGCGGGCATACATCTTAAGGGCTATGTTCTTGACCACCATGCCGCTGCTGGCTCCAGCACCGCGGTTGGCCTCGGCCATGAGCACCACGCAAGTATACTTGGGACTTTTGTAGGGGAAAAAGCCACAAAAGGCAAGGCGCTTCTTTGAGCCATAACTGCCGCCGCTGGCTATGTAGGCCGTGCCGGTCTTGCCGGCAATCTCCACATTGTCATCCTGCACCCACTTGCGGGCCGTGCCGTGGGCGCCCCACACCACCGCATGCAGCATCTCGCGCAACTTGGCGGCGTTTTCGGGCGAGCACACCTGCTCGCGGATGTAGGATACAGGCACTATCGAGTCGGGGCTTCCGGCCCGCGACAGTTTGCGCACAAGGCGCGGACGCACATACTTGCCGTTGTTGGCAATGGCGTTATACATGGCAAGGATGCGCATTGGCGGTATCTGGGTGGCATAGCCATAGCAGGCGCGGGTCAATGTAAGGCGGCCGCCGCGGTCGTTTCGCAAATGCGGCACATAGGGCAACTGCTCACCGGCAATGCCTGTGTTGTAGGGGTCGAAAAAGCCCATTTCCTCGAGGCGCTTGCGGAATCCGTCGGGATTGTTCTCATATTTCATCAGCGTTATCTTCGACATGCCGATGTTAGACGACGTCTCGATTATCTGCACCGGCGTGAGCGAGGCGGCTCCGTGCGGGTCGTTGATGGGACGGCCGCAATACATCATGGTCGACCCTGTGGCGATTGCCGGGGTGTTGAGACCCACCGTTCCGTTTTCAAGGGCCACCATCATGCTGATGGGCTTCATCACCGAGCCCGGCTCATAGCCGAGCACGGCATGGTTGGTGCCCTCTATGTAATCGCCCACCTTGTCGTTCCACTCAAGGTTGGAAATCGCCTTGATCTCACCGGTGGCCGTTTCCATCAGCACCGCCGTTGCCCAGCTGGCATCGGTCTCGCGGCACATGTTGTAGAGTTCTGTCTCCACGATGTCTTGGAGTCCGATATTGATGGTGGTGGTTATGTCGTAGCCGCTTATGGCCGGCTCCACGGTCCACTTTGTGATGCCCGAATTGAGCGGGATGCGGCGTTCGGTGCCCTCAACGCCATAGAGCAGCGAGTCGAGAGCCATTTCGAGTCCCGAGCGCCCGTGTATGCCGCCGCGCCCATTCTCATTGCGGCTCACGTTGCCTATGCTTCGTGCCGCCATTGAGCCGTAGGGTTTCACCCGGCGCATGATCGACTCGGAGTAGAGGCCGTTTTTGCTGCTAGAGAGACAGAAAAACGGAAATCCCTTGATGCGCTTATACTCGTTGTGGGTCAGTTCCTTAAACAAGCGGTAGCTCTTTTTGCGCTTGAGCCTGGGTGCCTCAATCTGCGCCAAGAGTTCCTCACGCCATTGCTTGGCCGTGCGCGACGGGTCGAATGCGTGCAGACTGTCGGCGAGCCGCGGAAGCGAGTCGCGGAAGGCCTTTTCCTTAAAACCGGGCACGGTCCAGTCGATGCGAGGCACATAGTAGCTCAGGTTGGCGGCCAGCACGGCACCGCTGTCCGACAGTATTTTGCCGCGTTGCGGCTCTATGGGGGTGACGAGAGCAAGGAGGCTGTCGGCCTTGTTGTTCCACAGGTCGGCTTTGACCACGGTGGTCTTGAAAAGGCTGAACACAATAGACAGCGCAATAAACACCATCAGCAAGATGACGATTGCGTAGCGTCCGAGTATGTGACTTTTATTTGTTGCTTTCATCTCCCAGTGTCGAATTTCTGTCAATTGTCATACAGCCGGTAAGGCGGCTGGTCGGGTGCCGAAAGGTCGATGTGCAAGGTGTCGACCATGTCGACCATCTGGCTCTCGCGGATGCGCGAGTTGTAGCGTGCGCTTGCCTCGACACAATCGGTCTTGGCGTTGTTTAGGTCAATCTCAAGCCGCTGCAGCTCGTTCATTTTGTTTTGTGTGTCGTATTTCATCGATATGTAGGCCACAATGAGCACCGTTATCAGCACCACGTAGAACCAGTAACGGCTGAAGAAGTCGTAGGAGAAGAACAGTCGGCCGTGCATAAGCTCGCTCAGCAAGCTCAGCGGCGTCACCTTGCGTGTCGCAGTGCCCGACGTTTTCTTTTTTTTCTTCTTCGTTGCCATATCTGTGTGTGTTGGTGTGTTTCTGTCAAGTTGTTGCCTAAAAAATCAGTTGTCACAGCTTCTGCGCAATGCGCAGTTTTGCGCTTCGCGACCGGGGATTGCGCTCCACCTCATCGGCTCCGGGCACAATCACGCGGTTGTTGACGGCCTTGAGCGGTGCATCGACGCGTCCGAAGAAATCTTTCTCGATACGTCCTTCCACATTGCCGCTCCGAATGAAGTTTTTCACCAGGCGGTCTTCGAGCGAGTGATAAGTAATCACAGCCAGGCGGCCACCGGGTTTAAGCACCTCGAGCGCCTGGGCAAGCATGCGCTTGAGTGTGCCTATCTCGTCGTTGACCTCGATGCGCAACGCTTGAAACACCTGTGCCAGTTCTTTCTTTTCCTGGGCGGGGCGCACCATGGGGCGCACCACCTCAATCAGACGTGCGGTGGTGGTTATCTGACTTGCGGCACGAGCTTTGACTATGGCGGCCGCCATGCGGCGCGACTGCTTTAGTTCGCCATACAGGTAAAGCACGTCGGCGAGCTGCTGCTCGCTGTAGTCGGCTATAATGGAGGCTGCGCTGCGCCCGCCGTCGCGGTTCATACGCATGTCGAGGGCTCCGTCGAAGCGGAACGAGAATCCGCGGGCGGCATCGTCGAAGTGGTGAAACGACACGCCCAAGTCGGCAAGCACGCCGTCAACTCCTTGCACTCCATAGTAGCGCATGAAATTTTTCAAAAACGCAAAATTGCTGTGTACAAATGTAAATCGGGGGTCGTCAATACGGTTCTGCCACGCATCCATGTCCTGGTCGAAAGCATATAGATGGCCGTCGGGACCAAGCAGTTGCATTATGGCCCGACTATGCCCGCCACCGCCAAATGTGACATCGACATATGTGCCGTCAGGCTTGACTGCAAGCCCCTGTATGCACTCATTTAGCAGAGCTGGAATGTGGTAAACGGTTGCCTCCATATCGTAGAGATTCGGTGTGTTGCACTTTTCAAAATTTCCTTGTCGCACGTGTGTTATAATATATGCGAGCGCGTGTGCGAACATTTTAGGCCGTAAAGTTACTCAACTTTGCCCGAAATTTACAAATTTAAATTTATGTTTTTTGGTCCGCCAAGTTCAAAAGTTATTAACAACGTGGGGGCTTACCCGATTTCATCGCACTTTTATGCTGCACACTTTTGTCTCACGACATTTGCAGTTGTAAATTTTTTCATGGATTAGGGCAACCGGTTCAAGGCTCAACCCGGCTTAACGTCACAAAACTGTAGCGGTAGGGGTTGCGCTCATCGGGGTCATGGCTCTCGCAAGACGTCTGGCGCCACTCTCGGGGATCTATCTCTGGGAAATATGTGTCGGCGTCGGGGAACTCGGCATCGATGCGGGTGAGATGAAGCGTGCTCACCAAGGGCATTGCGGCATTGTAGATTTGGGCCCCGCCTATGATATACACCTCACCAGGCATTGTTGCGACCGCCAAGGCCTCGGCAACACTGTGGACCACCGTCACACCCTCGGGGGCTACATAGCCGGGGTTACGCGTTACCACCACGTTTTGCCGGCCGGGAAGCGGCCCTTTTGGAAACGACTCAAAGGTTTTGCGGCCCATCACTATGGTGTGTCCCATAGTCACCGCCTTGAAGTGTTTCAAATCGGCCGACATGTGGCACAGCAAGCCGCCCTTTGCCCCAATGGCCCCACCGCGGGCCACCGCTACTATTGCTGATAGTTTACGTTCCATTTCATCGAAGATTTCAGCCCATGGATTACACGCTCACCACGCCTTTAATTGCGGGCCACGGATCATAGCCCTCGAGGGTGAAGTCGCTGTAATCGTAATCGAAAATGCTTTCCACTGCCGGGTTAAGGCGCATCACGGGCAATGCGCGCGGAGCGCGGCTCAACTGCTCACGCACCTGATCGAGGTGGTTCAGATAGATGTGGGCATCGCCCATTGTGTGGACAAAGTCACCGGGCTCAAGTCCGGTCACGTGTGCCACCATCAACAGCAGCAGCGAGTAGGAGGCTATGTTGAACGGCACGCCCAGGAAAAGGTCGGCGCTGCGCTGATAGAGCTGCAGGCTCAGCTTGCCATCGGCCACATAGAACTGGAACAGGGTATGGCAAGGCGGCAGTTTCATGCTCGGCACATCGGCCACATTCCATGCGCTCACTATCAGGCGGCGTGAGTCGGAATTGGTCTTGATCTGCTCCACCACATCACTGATTTGGTCGATGGTACCACCGCGGCCATTGGGCCAAGAGCGCCACTGGTGGCCATAGACGGGGCCCAGGTCACCATTGGAATCGGCCCACTCGTTCCAAATGCGCACTCCGTGCTCTTGCAGGTAGTGCACATTGGTGTCGCCCTTCAAGAACCACAACAGCTCGTAAATTATCGACTTCAGGTGCACTTTTTTAGTCGTGAGCAACGGGAATCCGTCGGCCAGGTTGCAACGCATCTGGTAGCCAAACACGCTCTTGGTGCCGGTACCTGTGCGGTCGTGGCGCACAGTGCCGTGCTCCATGACGTGTTGCAGCAAATCGAGGTATTGCTTCATATTGTCGGTGTATTTTGATTACAAAAGTAGTGCAAATCGAGCGCAATGACAAGAAAATGCGCCTGCGCATTTGCAGGGCATTGCCGAGATACAGCCTGCTTTATTTAAAAGTAGTGCAACTATCGGCCACAGATTCAATGGCAACCACAAAATCATGTGACAAAAAAATAGCCGTGCTTTATGGGCATCCAGCAAATTAGCGATACGTTTGGCCAAAAATCAACGGCAAAAACCTATGCCACAACTACTGCTCCGCCCCACTTGCGGTGGGAAAATATCATCGAGACCCGCGTGCTGGCCGTAAAAACAGACCTCCGCAAAAAGCCCTAACCCACATCAGTCGCCGATCCACAGTAGTCCCTTCTCTCCTCTATGAAGTCGCGCAACGCCCTCGCATCGGCCAAGTGCATTTTACGGGCAAGCCGCGACATGGCCATCCTCACGCTGCCCGGACCTCCATATCGCATCAGCACTGCAACATCGGCTGTGGAAAAGCCGAAACAAAGCAATTTCACAATTTTCAGTTCCCTTGCACTGATGTCTTCGGAATTGTCCACCACATCGGCCACAATTTTGCCATAATATGAATTGACGTAATCGTTTATTGTATTCCAAAACGTAACCATCCGAAATAAGCCGACTTGCTCATAACAAAAAATCCCGCAAGGTTATTTGCGGGATTTTTTGTAGTAATATGGCAACATGCTTGTGATTTCTGCTGGCGGAGTATTGTCGTGTAGGGTGTCCAAGGCATAGGTGAGCCACTCCAACGGATTAACTCCAACGATGTCGCATGTCTCTATCATGGAGTAGAAGATGGCGTTGTCAACCGCACCATTGTCGTTTTTGCTGAAAAGGTAGTTCTTGCGTCCGAGTACCGA
>CAVFVP010000006.1:0-74229 GCA_963625945.1 Agathobacter rectalis
ATGTAGTAATTTTGTTTAATTAAACCGTTTAGGATTAAACAAATCCAACGAACAACATGCCGTGTTGATGTTTTTTGCAGAGCAGGCAACACCCAGGCACGCGCGATTTATGATTTCAGAGTCTACAAACTCAAATATATCACACAAACACCACACTATGAACAGGAAATTAAATTTACTAGCCATCATGGCCACAATGGCCTTAATGGCACATGCAGAACACGTGACGCCGTCGCAAGCGCTCAGCCAAGCCAAGCAGTTTTGCCAGACGCAGGTAGCCAAAGGCGTGATGCGGGCCCCGCAAAGGATGTCGGACATGAAGCTTGCCCACACAGGCGACAACGACACTTATTACGCGTTCAACCGCGGCGACGGTGCCGGATATGTGATTGTGGCTGGCGATGATTGCTCCCCCACAATTCTCGGATACAGCAGCAAAGGAAACTTTGACTACGACTCCATGCCAGCCAACATGAAAGCATGGCTCAAGGGTTATGAGCAACAAGTGGCCGCATCGGCAGCCCTCGGTATAAAATACGAAGCTCCCGCCAAAGCCGACAGCCGCAAGAAAGTGGCTCAAATGCTGACATCGCAGTGGGGTCAGCACGCGCCCTACAACGGCATGTGCCCCGAATCGTCGACAGGCAGCGGCAACGCCGTGACCGGTTGTGTGGCAACCGCCATGGCGCAAGTGGCGCGCTACCACCAGTGGCCCGCCAAGGCCAGCGGCACAGGAAGCGCCACCTACAACGGCTCGGCAGTGGCTTCAATCGACATGAGCAACGACACATTTGAGTGGGACAAGATGCTCGACAAGTATGCCAGCAGCACAGGCACCGAAAGCTCAGGCACCACCGAGCAACGCAATGCGGTGGCACTGCTCATGCGCGACATGGGCTACAGCGTCAACATGTCGTATACCGACACCGCAAGTAGTGCCAGCACCTTCAACATTGCTCCGGCCCTGGTCAACAATTTCAACTACGACAAGGCCACACACTTCGAGTCACGCACATGGTCGACCGATGCCGAGTGGGACGACATCATCTATAACGAGGTGGCCAACGGCCGCCCCGTGCTCTACTGCGGATTCACCAAAATCAACGAAGGCCACGAGTTTGTGTGCGACGGCTATGCCGGCGACGGCTATTACCACTTCAACTGGGGCTGGAACGGCCTTGCCGACGACAACTTCCTGCTGAGCGCACTCAACCCCAAGGTGCATGGCACAGGCGGCAGCGCATACCAGTATGCATTCGACTACAAACAGAGCATAATCGTGGGCACCCAGAAGCCCGTCGACGGCAGCGACTACACTTTGCAGATGGCACAAGTGGGCAACTTCACATACGATGCCGAAAACGACCTTTTCTACACATATTTTGCCAATTACTCGATTGTATCGATCGACGGATACTTCGGCATTAAGGTGGTGAACCAAAACACACTCGACACCACCCACGTAGTCCTGTGGGCCGCCAATTTAGGCTCAAACCGATACTTTCAGCGGTTGAATGGTGACAAAAGCACCTATGCCGACGGCATCTACAAGATAACACTGGCTTTCAGCCCCGACAAGGGAGCCACCTGGATTGACGGCAGAGGTAACACCACCTACAACACCGTGCTTTACATGGTGGTGAAAAACGGCAAGCGCACCTATTACACCGAAGCCGAATATGCATCACAGACGGTGTTCACCGCACCCGAGCCGCTTAAGGTGACCAACCTTGACAGCGACGACAAGTTCAACCTCAGCAACGACGTGGTGGGCCTCGGCATCAAGATCAACAACGTGAACGGGCAACAGCTCACCGGCTACCAGCTGACGGTAACGCACAACGGCTCAACCGTTGCATCGCCCACATACACCACAGCCGACGAGGCCAAATATGACGGCAACCTCATCACACTCGAAGGCAACTATGCGACAAGCGACCTGGGCATCACCGAGCCGGGCACCTACACCATAACAATCAGCGCCTACAAAGACAATCAGGCAATAGCCATCACGCCAGCCGACAACGCAAGCGTGACATTTGAGGCAAAGAAGAACTCCACCGGCATCACCGATGCCGAAGCGTCGGCCCAAGTGACAGCGAGCAAGGTATACAACCTGCAAGGAATCTGCGTGGCCGAACAAACAGGCAAGGCCAACCTCAACGGGCTCCCGGCAGGCATCTACATCGTGCGCAGCACCCTGAGCAACGGCACCGTCACAGTGGCCAAGAAGACAGTACGCTGACACGCAGCCCCAAAATTGACAAACAATTATTTACTAATAAATTAATTTGATTCAAGCAATGAGAAAAGCAGTTTTCCTGTCAATTGCAGCACTCTCTGCAATGGCCTTACAGGCCAAGACAGTAACAGCAGAACAGGCCCTCACCGCAGCCCAGCACTTCCGCCAAACCCAAGTGGCCAAAGGCGTGATGGCAGCTCCGATGAAAGCCGACATGAAACTTGCGTACACGGCAGATAATGCCGAGTTCTATGTATTTAACGGCGCCAACAGCACCGGCTACGTGATTGTGGCCGGCGACGACTGTGCCCCCACAATCCTTGGCTACAGCGACAAGGGTAACTTCGACAGCGCCAACATGCCACCTGCAATGAAAGAATGGCTCAAGAGCTATGAGCGCCAAGTGGCCCTCTCGGCCCAAAGCGGCATAGCCTATGCACCCGCCACCACGACCGACCACGCAAAGATTGCTCCAATGGTGAGCACACAGTGGAATCAGGGCGCACCCTACAACGACATGTGCCCCTACAACTCTGCTGAAAAAGGCCGCGCCGCAACAGGCTGCGTGGCTACTGCAATGTCGCAAGTGGCCAACTACCACAAATGGCCTACACAGGCACAAGGTTCAGGCACAGCCAAATTTGGCAGCAAAACCCTCACCCGCGACATGAGCAACGACGTCTTTGCCTGGGACAAGATGCTTAACAAGTATGCCACAGGCACCGACACCGACAGTTCAGGCACAACCGAGCAGCGCGAGGCAGTGGCATTGCTGATGCTTGATATGGGCTACAGCGTCAACATGTCGTATGCAGTGTCGGCAAGCGGCGCCTCAAGCCTGCAAATACCCGTGGGCCTTGTCAAGAACTTCAATTACGACAAAGCCACCCACCTTGTGTTCCGCTCATGGTATACCGATGCCCAATGGGACAGCATCATCTACAACGAGCTGGCCAACGGCCGACCCGTTCTTTACTCAGGCGACACAAAAGCCAAAGAGGGCCACGAATTTGTGTGCCACGGATATGAAGGCAACGGCTACTACCACTTCAACTGGGGCTGGGGAGGCAAGTCAGACGGCGTATTCCTGCTGTCGGCACTCAATCCAAAAGTCCAAGGCACAGGTGGAAGCTCACGCCAGTTGTCGTTCGACTACAACCAAGATGCCATACTTGGCGTGCAAAAGCCACAGGAGGGAAGCGATTATCACTGGCAATTCATGCTCCAAAACAGCCTTATTCCCTATGTGCACCCGAAAAAGAAAATCACTTTATTCAACGCATCGATAACAAACGTCTCAGCTACGGCCTTCAAGGGCGACGTTGGCCTGCGAATAGTAAACACTGCCACCAAAGAGGTTAGTTACAAGAAATACAAAACCTACTCATCGTTCGGCGTTGCCAGCTCATTACAATACATCCCCGACACCCTGCTCAACAGTCTGAGTGACGGTGTGTATAAGGTGGGACCTGTGTTCCGTCCGGAGAACGGCGAATGGACATTGCCAGAGGCCAACAAAGACTATGAAAAAGAGCTCCTCCTCACCGTCAAGGACGGAGCCAGAAGCTATGCCGTCGACGATACCCTTAAGGTGTATGACATAACTATCGAAGAC
Source organism: Agathobacter rectalis (assembly GCA_963625945.1). Taxonomy (GTDB): domain Bacteria; phylum Bacteroidota; class Bacteroidia; order Bacteroidales; family Muribaculaceae; genus Sodaliphilus. The sequence continues at coordinate 3,858 of CAVFVP010000006.1, forward strand.
GCGCTTCTGTTCAGAAACCAAAGCACCGATTTCAGCATCACATTCAGCACCAATGGTGCCACATACACAAGTAACATCAATTACAAATTAGTTGATAAAACAACCAACAGCACCATTTACACCAGCGATGCCAAGACACTGTCGATTGATGCGCTCAAGGCAAAAAGCTCATGCACTTTCAGCACACCGGTATATGACTTCGACACAACTCACTACTACCAACTTGAGTTCTACGAAAACGGCACACAACTGATTACCGTTTCCGATAGTCTGAAGGCAACAGAGTACCCTGTATTTGAAATACTTGAGCCACTCACTGGCCACAACCTCGAGAACGGAATCCTATATGGTGACCCCAGCTATAGTCTAAATCTCACAATGAAGGTGCTTAACAAGCACAAGAGCAGTTTCGACTATGGTTTCAACTTCAATTTGATTGCAGTAGACGGAACCCGTAAGACTACAACAAACATCAGGTACACACTTGATAAGGATTATTACACAATCAAAGGCGACACGATTGAATGTCACATAACTGACTTCAGCGCTATCACAATGTCGAAAGCCGGAGTTGAGTGCAAACTCACTTTGACTGTTCCCGTCACATCTTCTCTGCTCTTGCCCCTTACCCCGGCAGAGAATGCCACAATCTCATTCAAGACGGCAGAACGCGCAACCGGAATTGAAGACGCTACCGATGCTGCAGCAACCATCGTGAAGAGCGAAGTGTACAACCTGCAAGGTATATGCGTGGCTAAGCAAAACGGCGAAGCCAACCTTAGCGGCCTGGGATCAGGCATCTACATTGTCAAGTCGACCGACAGCAACGGCAACGTATCGACCTACAAGACACTCGTGAAATAATCCAAATCACAGGACACGGCGATATAACACAACATATCACTATCTCACTTAACAGCTCCGGCCTTTTCGCAATGAAGGCCGGAGCTGCTTTTTTCACTCTATGCGGCGGAAAAACATTTTCCCTGTGTCAAATGGTATTTTTACCATTATTTGTTGCATTTCGCAAATTTTCATATTATCTTTGCACTAATGAAAGACACACAAAACAACTTTAATCAACCACACAAACACACAATCACATGTATTCAAAAAAAGAAATGCGGCAACGCCGCGACCATGAATTTATGGCAATGTTCCGCGAGGCGCTAATGCTGTTCATTGACCGCAACGACAAGGATCCCCGCAAGAAGGCAATCGAGTTTACCATACACAACGGCAAGCCGCGATACTACGTGAGCCACGAACGCGCCTACATAGTAGTGTGCAGCATATTAAAGCACGGCAAGAATCCGGTAAAGCCCTCCCTACAGGCAGAAATGTGGAACGAGATAGCCCAAAAGGTGCGCCAAGCAGTGGACAGCGGTGCGCCAAGCATCAGCAAAGCCATCGACTTTGTGCTCGACAATTGCCGGGCGTCACGGTTTTTCATATCGTGCAACTATGCCGAGCGGCACACCTATGTGGCTGCCGCCGAGCACCGCAAAAGCATGAAACGCCGGTTCACAATGCGCAATCCAGTGGCAGCCGACTACTCGCCACAAAGCGCCAACCACCGACAATGAGAACCATCACAACACAACCACAACACATCACATACCATGAACGACAACACACCACAAAAGCACTTGATGGAAATAGCCATCGACCTCAACGAGATATTTGAACTGATATATGCAGAAAGCGCATGGATAAGCGCACACAATGACAAGATGTACCGCCTCACGGCCGACAACGAGGCCATGCTGCGGATGAAAGTGAGCGAGGGATATGCCTTGCTGCTGCCACACATTCAGCCATACCTGACATGGGCGAACTTCAATCCCAACATAAGCAGCCGCAACCTGACGCTAACGCTTCAATTCATCCACGAGCCGCCCGAAAGCCTCTGCAACACCATTAGCAGAGTGATAGTGGAGCTACTGGCCAACTACGCACTGATGAGATTCTACCACGGACAGACACAGCTCTATGAGACAGCGTGGCGCAAGAGCAACTCACAACTGATGCTGATGTGGGCGCGCGACGCCAACGGCTGCACATTGAACTGAATGCACAACATTGAGCTAAAAGGACAGCACTAAAAAAGCCGACCGCACAGGCATTTCTGCCCGTGCGGTCGGCTTTGTGCTTTTTTGGCTTTAAAAGCCAAAACGCTTATTCATTGAGCTTGTCGACCTGCTTCTTAAGCCAATCGGTAGCTGCCTTGGTGGCTTTCTTCTTAATGTGCCTGCCCACAGAGTCAACGAGGCGGTAGGCCGCCGAGTCAATATCGTTGGTGATTTTGTCCTCGGCCTTCTGTTCAGCCTTGCTTTCAGCCTCATTTGAGGCGGATTCATCGGTTTTTTCAGCTTTTTTCTCCGATTGCACAGCATTGACATCGGCTCCCATGGCACGCTCAAGCGACAGCGCAAGGTCTTCTTTGCTGAAAGTGAACACATGGCCAAGAATGCCAAACGACACCACTTTGTCCTTGCCCATGAACTCTATGCGGCCAACAGAGCACACGAAGTAGTTATCAGTGCGGAAACTGCTTTCCATAAAGGAATCGAGGGCAACGCCCGAGATATATTTCTGACCGAACGACAGAATTGAGCCAAGCAACCCGTCGGACGACGTGTTGCCGTCGATAGATTCGTTGACAAACGCCCTGACCTCGCTTTTCACAGCATTCTGGTGATCGGAATTATTGGGGCAAGAAAACACGAGTAATGCCAGAATCAAAACCAGGATCACAGTGAGAATCAAAGGTTTGTTACTACGTGGCTTAGGTTGCGGCTCAGCCGGGCGATAGGGCGGTTGCCACAATGGCGGTTGCTGTCCGCCTTCGGGTTGCGGTTGGGCACCTTGATAGTAAGGAGGCACGGCATTCTGCTGAGGGCCGTGAATCACGGCCGATTCCAAAGCCGGCACCTCGCTGGCCAAAGCCCAGTCGCTCATACCTTCGGCCCACACGGGAGTATCGGGTTTGAGACCCCGCACGTTAAGTTCGTCGATGCTGAAAGGTCCCGTCTGCTTGTCGTCGATGATAATATAGAATTTCATAATGCAATAAATTTTGTGCAAAGATATATCAATTTGGGAAATATGATTTCATTACGTACCCCAAATTGCCGCCGACACCACAAAAAGGCCGGTAGCGACTACTGCGCACCGGCCCGATTCATGCCCCACTAAGGCTTGTGGGATTTATACATAAGGTTTGCTTTCATTATCACTGCTTTGATAGAACGATGACACGGTCACCTATGATGACCGACGGCGCAATCGGCGATATCAAGCACAAATCAATTTGCCTGATGCGGTTTCATCGAACAATTCAGGTAATTGCCACGATTGCTACTTGCCCAAAAAGTCGTTAAAAGCCTGCTTGTAGCTGTCGCCAATGGGAATATACACATTGCCAAAGACTATGCGGTTGCGGTCGATCTCACGGATTTTGCTCTTCTGCACAATAAACGAGCGGTGCACCCTGATGAAACGAGACGCAGGCAGCATCTGTTCCATCGACTTCATGTTCATCAGCGAGAGAATGGGGTGTGGCGAATCTTCAGTGTAGATTTTCACATAGTCCTTGAGTCCCTCGATATACTTGATTTTGTCGAGATCGATTTGCAGTAACTTATATTCGCTCTTCACAAAGATGCTCTTGGCCTCATCGGCAGTAGGGGCTGAGGCAGTAGCCTGCTTCTGGTGCAGGAGCGAGAACCACTGCAAAGCACGATTGGAGGCCTCCAGGAAATTGACATAGCTTATGGGCTTCATCAGATAGTCAAGAGCATTGATGCGGTAACCGTCGATGGCATACTGCTCAAACGCTGTAGTAAACACAACCCGAGTAGCCTCGGGAAGCATACGCGACAACTCGAGCCCGTTGAGTTCTGGCATCTGAATGTCGAGAAACACGAGATCCACGGGATTGTCGGTGAGCCCCTTCATGGCGTCCACGGCGTTGGAATACTGGCCGCCGAGCTGCATGAACGGTATGCGCTGCACATAGCTCACCAGCAGTTCCACAGCCAGTGGCTCATCATCAACTATTGCGCACTTCAGTATCATTTTTTATCACGATTTTAGAGAAATATTCACTGCCATCAGGAGTCACGCCCTTTTCCCAGGTGTAACGTCCCGGATACATAAGCTCGAGGCGGCGAGCCACCTGTCCGAGGCCTATGCCAGAGCCACTCTTGTCGTTGCACTGCTTGGGGTGGTTGCTGTTGCGTATTTCGCACACTATGTCGTTGGCCTGCTTATAGAGCATCACCCTGACGAATCCCTTTCCGGCTTGCGACACCCCGTGCTTGAAGGCATTTTCAAGCAGCGAGATAAATATGAGCGGCGCTATGGGTTGGGCATCGTCGGGGGCAATGTTGATTTGCGTCTCGATTTTCACATTGCTTGTCACGCGGATGCGCATCAGCGAAATGTAGTTCTGCATAAAAGCCACTTCCTTGTAGAGCGGCACGAAGTTCTGCTGATTGTCGTAGAGCACATGTCGCAGAAGGCGGCTCAACTCCTCCACTGCATGCTGCGCCTTCTCGGTGTCAAACGAAATGAGCGCATAGATGTTGTTGAGCGTGTTGAGCAAGAAGTGAGGGTTAAGCTGATTGCGCAGATTGCTCAGTTCGGCCTCGGTGCGCGACTTCTCGGCATCCTTACGGGCCTGCTCGGCCTGACGCCACTGCTCGCCCAGCTTGACAGCCACGCTTAGAGCCACAATGAGCACAAGCACTATCACCATCTGGAAGTACATGGGCCATTTGGGCGGGCCGAAGAGTCCACGCGGTCCGTGAGGCGGCTCGTGAGGCTTTGGCTCAAGTTGCGGGATGGTCTCAACCGAGAAGTGCCACCACCCTATTGTCACAGCCATAGCCAGCACCAGAACACCAATGTTGGCAACGACGAAGGCATTGCGGTGCCCCCGCAGCAAGAACCGCGGCACAAGGAAGAGCAGATTGGTGTAGAAAACCAGCATATAGCTCAATGGGCTGCCCAGCGAGCGCACGAATCGCGTCATGGTCATTGACCACGAGTCGGTGGGATTGTAGAAGAATAGCGGGAAAAATATCACTATTCCCCAGCAAAGAGCCTGAATGAGAAGCGTGCGCCGCGTATAGCCGTCGGATGCTTTGGCCGGAATCTTCATATGCGATGGCAAATATAGCGAAAAGTCATGTCAACTGCAATCTGAGCTTTATTCGTAACGTATGGCCTCGATTGGGTCAAGGTTGGCGGCTTTCTTGGCCGGATACCAGCCGAAGAACACGCCGGTGATGGTGCAGACCACAAACGAGAGAATTACAGTCCATGCCTCAATGCTGATGGGCCAATGGGCTATATACTTAACTGCAAACGATGCCCCCACGCCCGTGATCACGCCTATCACGCCACCCGTGATGCTGATGAGAATAGACTCGATAAGGAACTGGCTGAGAATGTCGATGCCACGGGCGCCCACACTCATGCGGAGGCCGATTTCGCGCGTACGCTCGGTGACCGACACATACATGATGTTCATAATGCCGATACCGCCCACAATCAGCGAGATGCCGGCAATACAGGCAAGCAGGGTGGTCATCATGCTCGTGGTGGAGTTCATCATTGAACTGAGCTCCTCCTGCGAGCGGATAGAGAAGTCGTCTTCGGCGTCGGCCTTGAGCTTGTGGTCGGTGCGCAAAATCGAAGTCACGTCGGCAATGGCCAGCTCGGTGAGATCTTCGGTGATTGCCGAAGCATAGATTCCCTGAAGGAACGTCTGTGCGAGCATGCGCTTCATTACTGTGGTGTAAGGAGCAAGCACGATGTCGTCCTGGTCCATACCCATCGAGTTGTAGCCCTTGCTCTTGAGCACACCCACCACGCGAAGCGGAATCTTGTTGAAGCGGATCACCTGGCCTATAGGGTCGCCCCCGTTGGGAAACAGGTTGTCGACAATGGTTTTACCAATTACGCACACCTTGGCCGACGACTTAATGTCGGCACTAGTGAACATCTCGCCTGTCTCGACCGAGAGCTGGCGGATGGTGAGGTAGTCGATGCTCACACCAGTGACGCTTGTCTGGTAGTTGTTGTTGCCCATGATGAGCTGTCCGCTGCTCGACACGTTGGGGCTCACGGCTGCCAGATACTTGTTTTGGTCGACAATGTTCTGGTAGTCGGTAAGCGTGAGCGTCTCCATATCATCGGCACTCTGGCGGGCACCACCGGGGCCTTTGTCGGCACCGGGATGAATCATTATCATGTTGGAGCCCATTTCGGAAATCTGCTTTTGGATGCTCTGCTTCGACCCTTGTCCTATGGCAAGCATGGCAATCACCGAGGCCACGCCTATGATGATGCCCAGCATAGTGAGAAAACTTCGCATCTTGTTGTTGGCAATGGCCTTAAGGGCTATTTTAAAAAGATTTGTACCGTTCATTAGAGGAATAGTGACGTGTGAAAATGGTTATCAATCATCTTGCTGCACGGGGAGGCTTGCGAGCTTCTCGGCAGCGTCCATAATGTTGTTGTTGATTTCGTCGGAGCGGATTTTGCCGTCGCGCAGCATGATGTTGCGGCTTGAATACTGGGCGATTTCGGGGTTATGGGTAACGAAGATGATGGTACGCCCTTCGTGAAACAGCTCCTGAAACAGCACAAGAATTTCAAACGAGGTGCGCGTGTCGAGGTTACCGGTAGCCTCATCGGCAAGAATCACCGCGGGATCATTGACCAAGGCGCGGGCGATGGCCACGCGCTGCATCTGGCCACCCGACATCTGGTTGCTCTTGTGGTTGAGACGCGACCCCAGGCCCACACGCTCAAGGGCGCGGATGGCCCGCTGGCGGCGCTCGGCCGCACTGACGGCGGGATTATACATCAAGGGAAGCTCCACATTCTCTACGGCGGTGGTCTTGGCCAGCAGATTGTAGTTCTGGAACACGAACCCTATTTTGCGATTGCGCAGGATGGCGCGTTGCGACTTCGACATTGAGCGCACCGGGGTGCCGTCGAGTCGGTATTCGCCTTTAGTGGGAGTGTCGAGGCAGCCCAAGAGGTTGAGCAGGGTCGACTTGCCCGAGCCCGACGTGCCCATGATGGTGACGAACTCACCCTCACGGATGGTGAACGACACGCCGCGCAGGGCATGCACCACCTCGTCGCCTACGATGAAGTTACGCCTAATGCCGTCGAGTTCTATGATTGGTTTCTTTTCCATATATGAGTGAAATCAAGTCGGAATTGGTTGTGAGTGGACAGGAATGCGTTATTTAGAGCCCGAGTTCGATGAGTTCTTCTTGTTCTTGTTGCCCGGACCTTGAGGAGCAAACGGCGACTTTTCCTCACTGTCGCTGCTTTGGTCGTCGGACTGCTCGGCAGTCTCGCCGCCCATGAGCGATGAAGAAGCCACGTCGAGCACCACATTGGAGTTGAGGTCGACACCACTAGTGATTTGCGTGCGGGTGCCGTCGGTGATGCCCAATTCCACCTTGTGTGCCACGAATGTGTTGCCTTCAAGAGTCCACAGCTTATGCTCGGCATTCACGTCCTTCACCTTGTAACCCTTGCCAATGATGGCCGCCTCGGGAGTGAAGCGGAGAGCCTTGCTCGGCACACTTGTCACGCCGCTGCGCTCAAGAGTGTAGATGGTGACATTGGCAGTGAGACCCGGTTTGAGCTTCAGGTCTTGGTTGGGCGCTGTGATCACCACTTCATAAGTCACCACATTGTTGGTGGTGGTAGCGTTTTGGCGCACCTGCTTCACGACGCCGCTGAAAGTGTCGTCGGGGAATGCGTCGACGGTGAACGACACGCGCTGACCCTCACGCACCTCGCCTATATCAGCCTCATCGACGTCGGCAACAACCTGCATGTCTTTAAGGTCGCGTGCAATGGTGAACAGTGTGGGGGTACTGAACGATGAGGCCACGGTCTGTCCCACTTCGACCTCTTTCGAGATAACCACACCGTCGATGGGCGATGTGATGGTGGCGTAGCCCAAGTTGGTGCGGGCTTTTGCCAGAGCCTCCTGCGCAACCTTAACCTGCTCCTGAGCCTTGCGGTAACTTTGGAGGGCCACGTCGTATTCCGAAGCGCTGACGAGCTGCTTCTTGTAGAGCTCGGCATAGCGCGCGTAGTTCTTCTGTTGGTAGTCAAGCTCGCTTTGGGCGCTGCGCACAGTAGCCTGCTGAGAAGCCACCTCACTCTCAAGGTTGGTGCGGTCGAGCTCGGCAATCACCTGGCCTTTTTTCACTGTGCTGTTGTAGTCGACGTAGAGTTTGCTCACGATACCCGACACCTGAGTACCCACATCGACCGTGGTCACGGCCTCGACGGTACCTGTGGCAGTGACGCTGGTGCTGATACTTGCCTGTTCCACGCGAGTGAGTTCAAACTGCACTTTGCCCTTTTCCTTGCCGCCTCGGAGCAGGAAGAAAGCGGCCACGGCGATGGCCACGACGGCCACGGCAATTATAATGATTTTCTTTTTCATAATCGGTTAAAACTGGATATATGTGATTGATTTGTTGATTGAGTCGCTATAATGAAATTTTCTCGCCTTGGTAATATTTGAGCATAGCTTGGTTGAGCACTGCCATGTATTTGGCCTGAAGCATCTGCTGGATTGTCTTCGAGAGATTGGTCTTGTCGGTAGTGAGCTCAACAATGTTCTTCAGACCGAGGCGGAATTGCTCGCTGGTGAGGTCGTAGCTCGTCTGCGCATAGTTCACTTGCTCCTTTGCAGCCACATAGCGCTGCTGGGCGCTGGTTGCCTGCTGCCAATAGTTTTCGATTGTCTTCCAGAGCGACTTTTGTGTTTCCACAAGTGTGAGGTAGCTGTTTTCCTTCTCAAGCTTGGCCTTGGCCACGGCAACCTTAGTCTTGCCGTGGTCGTAGATGGGGACGCTGAGCGTGAGGCCCACCGAGTTGCTCCACTGACGCTTGAGTTGGTCGAACATGTTGCCGTTGCCTGTCACATTGTTTGTGTTCATGCCGGCACTCAGCGAGAGCGACGGAAGCATCGACGCCTTGGCTATTTTCTCGTTGATGTCGCCCTTGTCGACAGCAAGCTTGCACGACTGGATTTCGGGACGCATGGCTACTGCCGCGACATAGACATCGGCCTTGGCGGGCAGCGGTGCGAGAGCGTCGGCATCGGTTCCGCTGGAAGCAATTTCAAAACTCTGGTTGCCGTCGAGCTCAAGCAGCTGTTTCAGTTGCAGTTTGTAGTCGGCCAGGGTCGACTCATCGGCCACAAGCTGATAGCGGTCGGTGGCATTCTGCGACTCAAGCTTGGCCACATCGGCCTTGTTGAGCAGTCCGCTTTTGAAGAGCGATTGTCCGCGCTCAAGCTGTTTCTGCGACAGCTCAATCTGCGAATTGTCCTGCTTGACAGTCTCTTGCGCATAGAGAATCTGCACAAAGAGCTTGGTCACGTTTTCTTCCAGAGAGAGTTCTTGAGTGCTGACAGCGAGGTCGGCAATCTGGCTGTTGAGCTGTTGCAGCTTAATGTTGTTTGACGTCTTGCCTCCGTCGTAGAGCGACATTGACGCGCTCAAGCCATACTGGCCGGTATAGCTGTTCTTGTGGTTGGTGCTGATTACCTGCGAACCGCTGACCATCGACGATGAGCTTTGGAACGGGCGGTTGGAGAAACTCTGGCTTGTCTGGAACGAGACTTCGGGCAGACGGGCATTCTTGGCATTCTTGACATCGAGCTGGGCCGACTGTGCGCTCACGCGCGACTTACGCACCGCCACATTTTGCGCCTTGGCACGGTCGATGCAGTCTTGCAGAGTCCACTGCGAAGGCAACGCGGCGGCTGTCGAGTCCTGTGCAGCCACCCCCATGTGCACAAGCCATAAGGCGGCGGCCGAAATAATCAATCTTTTTACATTCATAACACCTTTTCAGTTGATTTGTGTGTGGATTGTCGCAATTTTATCTATTGCAAAATTAGTTTTCATGGAATGTCCACACAAATGCGATATACCAAGGTCAGTCATTTCATAGATTAACGACTGCTTTTGTCCGACAAAACCGACCGTGGCGAGCAATCAACGGCGGCTAGGAGGCACAAACAGCACAAAATAGCGGTCGGAATAGGCCACGCGGTAGCCCTGACGGGCGATGAAATTGCGCATTACCGCCAGTTTGCGGTCATCGAGATACACGTTGTGGGTTTCGTAAGCCGTGAGGTGGCTTTCGGCCGCACTGCCCCACTGCTGGCCTATGGTAGTGAACTTTTGCTGCAGCACAAGAGGCCGACATCCAGCCACCGACAGACTGTCGAGACGACGGGCCAGCATAGTGTGGCTCAGCTGCTCGGGCCACGAGCATCCCATGGCCGGACAAGTGCCGGTGAGATAGTTCATCAAGGGAATGCTGCCGAAAGCCAGCAACGTGTCGGAGGGCTGAATGTGAGGCGCAATGCCAGCGAGCACACTGTTAACCACCGATGCCCGCAAGGGCGTGGTGCGGAGCATTGCAGTTCGTGGGCTGTCGACCACAGCCGTCTTTTGCCACAACGGCCCGCCATCAAAATAAATGTTGCCCTTGGCAAGTTGCAATCCGCAACCAATGACAAAAACGGCAACAAACGGCAACAAACGGCGCCGGCAGCAGGATGCCACAGCCACCGGAGCCGCAATCCAAGCAATCAAAGTGCCGTTGTTGACGGCACCAGTGTCGCTTCCGAGCGGAAAAGCCAGCAGCAGAAACAATCCAAGCCACGCAGCCACTTTCAGTTCGGCAGTTGCCCGCGGGGCAAACGCCATCCACAGGCAACCCACAAAGCACACCCCCCACACAGGCAGCAACGGCAACATGCGCCACATGAGCCAGGCGGCAACTACCAGGCAGCATGCCTGCACTGCCACATCGAGCCACCGGCGGGTGATTTTTCGGTGCGACACTATCGACACCGCCACCACAGCCCCAATCTTGACCGTTGCCCACAAGGCCTGGGCATAAAACTTGAGTTGAGCCATCACCATGCCGCCAACCGAGTGCGACGCCGAGGCATCGGAAGCTATTGCACGAAGGTCGTGCAGGTTGCCAAGCCACAATTGCAGATGCCCAAGAGCGGCCATCACCCCTATCACCGCAGCCATACCCATCGCGGCACTGGCCACAAAGCCCGCCATCAAGCCCAAGGCCCGTGCCGGACGCTCATTGCAATAGGCCACCTTGAGCAAAGGAGCCGCAGCCAAGGCCAACCCCACCACATTAGGTGTGCGCGAAAAGCAGTTGACTCCTACGGCCAAACCTGCGGCCACAAGCAAAGCAAGGCTGTTGTCCCTCAATCCACGCATCACGGCGGCGATTGCCGTCACATAGAGCAAGAGCGACACAAGGTCGTAGTTCAGAGTGAGCACCGACGGCACATAGGCAACCACCACAAGTGCGCAACCGAGCAAAGCCTTTGCGGGCGTGACGAGCCTATGCAACGCCCCATAGGTCACCGCCATGGTGAGGATGTTTACTGCAAGGCCGGCGAGACGCATGCCCACCTCTCCCATTGCCGGAAACAGCATCTGCAACAAGCCGCCCAAAAGTCCGCTCAAGTAGTACATGAAATTATAGCTCACCGTGGCCGGACGGGTGAAAATATTGTCGTAGAAAGTGAGATAGAAACCGGCATCGCACAAGTCAAGGCCAAAGAACACCCCAGGCAGCTGCCACACGGCCAGCAGCAAAGCAACCACGGCGAAAGCGCGCCACGGATGAGCATTGGCGGCAGAATTAAGACGTGACAACCAGCAGCAGTTTAGGTTCATAGCCATATTCATTTAAAATTCGCGATAGTGTGGCCACTTGGCAGCATCGAGCAACTCACGGTCGCCACGGCTATCGCCATAGGCCTCTATGGGCAAGGCAAGCAGGGATGGCGGCAATGCGGCACGCAAACGGCGGCACTTCTCGGCGCCGTAGCAATTGGGGGTCGACAAGCGCCCCGTCAGCATTCCGTTGCCGTCTACCTCAAGGCGGGTGCCAACGACAGTCACGTCAAGACCGGCAAAAAACGGTGCGACCCACTGCTCCACACTGGCCGTGAGCACCACCACGGCATCGCCTTGCCTCAAATGGCAAGCAATGGCCCGCATGGCATTCTGGCGGAGAATTGCACCTTCGGAGGCGGCAAAACGGGCACACAAAGTCTCGAATCTGTCGAGCGGCATCCCCTTGAGAAAATGCGAGAGCACACGCTGCTTGGCACAATGTCCACCAGTAAGGCGCAAAAAATAGCCCACAATCCACGGGGAGCAGAGCAACGCGCCGTACAGGCAGCGCACCATGCCGAACGAGTACCGCAAGAACCGCACCATCGAATCTGCACGTGTGATGGTGCCATCGAAGTCAAACACAGCAAGCCGCCTTTCCCTATCCATAACGTCAGCAGTAAATTATCATCACCCATAGCGCAATCCACACGGCTATGCACAGCTGCACCGGACGGTCGTGAAACAGGACCGCCGTGGGGCTGCCACTACGCGACTCCACAAGAGTGAGCTGCATGTAGCGCAGCACACCGGCGAGCACAGGCAAAGCCGTGACCACCACAAACTGGCTACCGAACCTCGACGTCACTTCGGGCGAAATGGCATACATTATATAGGCTGCCACCGTGACGGTGGCAATCAAAGTGAGACCCATGTTCACAAAATCGAGGTTGTAGTTGCTCACCGTTGAGCGCACACCCGGCCGCCCAGTGGCCTTTATAGCCACATCGTCGCGGCGCTTGGCAAATGCTAAAAACAAGGCCAACAGGAATGTCATGACCACAATCCAGGCCGTGAGAGTGACTCCGGCAGCCACCGATCCGCACCATATGCGTGCCACATAGAACATGGCCACAACTATCACATCAACAAGAGCAAGCCGCTTAAGCACAAGACTATAAGCCACATTCAGCACCAAATAGCCCACAATCATGACAAGCACGGCGCGACCCACCGCAGCCGCCACGGCAACAGCAGCCAATGCACATGCCACCATCAGCGCCAGCGCCGACAATGGCGACACAGCACCCGATGCCACCGGACGGAGACGTTTCACCGGATGCAGAGAGTCGGCCCTACGGTCGACCACATCGTTAAGACAATATACGGCACTTGCCGCCAAGCAAAACGCCGCCATAGCCTCAAACGCATGCCACAACGCACCCGGCCGACCAAACCCGTGGTCAAAAAACACGGGGGCAAGCACAAGCACATTCTTGATCCATTGCGGCACTCGAAGCAGACTGATACAGGCCTTTAAACTCTTCATTTGCGGTTCTCTTTTCACGCAAATTTAATGTTTTTTGGGCCAACGTGCAACTTTGCCGCGGCAGCGACCGGTTGATATGGCTCAACGAATCCTGTCACAGCTAACTTTGCGACACATTCACAAAACACAAAACAAGCACTCTAATGGAAAACAAAGTCAACACCAACACCACCTCAAGCGCCAAGTCGGTTGAGCCACACGACAGCGAAAAGGAGAAAATCATCGATGAAACCGTGCAAAAACTGCAACTCGACGATGTCACGGCCGCCGCCGTGAGGCAGATTCTCGAGCCAGTGGACTCGGGCGTGAGCAGCAACATCGTGACACTGATTGCCACAGCCATCAAGCACGACGATGATGTGAAGAACGCCGAGACCGCAGGCTACCTGCGCGGACGCAACGAGAAAATAGAAATCGTGAACCGCATCGACGACACCGACACGGAAACCACCCCAATCAACTTTCCCCGCTACTGCAAGCGCAGCTTCTGGGACGACGTCAAGGGGTGCTGACGCCTCACAGCCCCTGGTCTTTATAGAGACACCACATAACTTATTCTCAACACACAAACACACACTACCATGTTTCAAAAACTGATTAAAATCAAGCAAAAAGTAAAAAACACACTTAACTGGATCAAGCGCAACCGCGCACTGCTCATATTGCTCGCCATCATCCTCATCATGCTCGTGCTGGCGGGGTGCAACCACGCCGACGCCTCGCTAGCCATGAGCGTGGTGACCGGCGTGGCTGGCGGAAAGCACGTGGTGGGAGGACCTCTCACCACCGACACCGCCAAGAGCGGAAGTCCCGACCTTCTACTCAACGAAATCGACAGGCAGATAGTGAAAATACGCCCCATGGCCACGCCTATCGACCAGCTGTCGCGCTGCGCAGGCGCAAAACACAGCGGCAGCATGATTGTGGACTATTACAATGTAGACACCAAGCCCACCAAGGCCAAGATGGCCGAAGCCTACACGGCGCCCACCACTGCAGGCGCAACCACGAGCACGAAGGTGAAAATCGTGACCGACAACGACGAAATCTTCGATGCCTCCGACACAATCCTGGTGCAAGGCGTACACGGCTACGAGACCGACGGCACTACAGCAAGCGACAACGAACTGATGCTGTATGTGGTGTCGCGCGACGAGACCAACGGACTCGTGGTGCAGGCCGTGAACGGTAAAAACATCGACAAGGCCGAAAACATGGTGCCCAGCATCGGCAAAGGCAGCACACTGATAAGGATGGGGCGCGCGGCAAGCGAGCTCGACGTGATGTCGCCGCAATTCGAGTCGCTCCCCACCAAGGCCCAGAACTATTGCCAGATATTCAAGATGCAAATTGAGCAAAGCACCCTCATGCGCCTGGCCAACAAAGAGGTGCAGTGGAACATGAGCGACCAGGAAGAGGCCGCAATCTACGACATGCGGCTGGGTATGGAAAAGAGTTTCCTCTTCGGGGTAAAGCGTTCACTGTGGGACAACGTGCGCAAGCAGACACTACTGTTCACCGGAGGCATATGGCACCAAGCCGGCAAAACGTGGAACTACGACGACTCATCGCTCACACAAGACAGCATCATCGACATGATGCGCGAGGCCTTCACCGGCAATGCAGGCAGCAAGCGCAAAATCCTGATTGGCGGCTCGGGACTGATAGGCAGGCTCAACAAACTCGACTACAGCAAGGTGATCACATCGAGCGACACCGTGACCAAGTGGGGAATCGACTTCAACGAGCTGCGGTCGAAATTCGGAACCCTGTATGTGATGCTGAGCGAGGTGTTTGACGAGTGCGGCATGGAAGACAACGGCATTGTCATCGACCCCGAATACATGCAGAAGTACAGCCACGTGCCATTCAGCACCGAGGCCCTCAACCTCAAGGCAAGCGGAGTGCGCAATGTCGATGCCCTTGTGCTCACCGAGGCCAGTTGCCTTGTGCTCCGTTACCCGAAAGCCCACATGCGCATAGTGATGCAATGACACCCTGGCCATTGAGGGGCACTTGAACCCATAACCATGAATGACTGGCGAGGACAGCCGCTGCACACCCCACATTTGTGTTGTGGGGAGCAAGCGATGGCTGTCCTCGCTGACGTTTTCATGGCAATGACGCCGCTTTCATGTGAAATTTTTCCACTAATCGGCATTCATTGCAAGGAGGGCTATAAACCGAAAAAGCACTCCTTGAATACCGCTTTTCAGCATCCGACTTAAGGGTTGCCTTCTCAGTAGGAGAAAACGAGAAGGGAATCGCATCACGCCAAGCGTTTTTTATGGATTGCGACACTCCAGACATCGACACAAAAAAATAGCGGGCACCCAACACCTCGTCAGATACCCGCAACACAGTTTCGCGATTTTCTTTTTCTGAATTTATCCTTTATTACTATTTACTACCAACTCTAACTGCCTTTTCAAATTTCCATTCATTAACAAGTGTTTTCCCAGGGCATTGCGACTCGGCGGCTGCATTGGCCAGCGGCTAGTACAGCCACCCCTGTGCGACCCTTGCATTCAATCGACGGAAATTGGGACTGTATTGCCCGCGTCGCGCTATTATCACAAGCACCTTCAAATGGTGCTGATTATATTCTTCAAACGCAAAATTATTAAAATCATTGTGTTGATGCACAAGCCTTTTTGGTTCTTTTTAGTTCATCGTCAACCGCGGCCTTTCAAGAACCAATTCCTGTTGGCAAAACTGATTTTATCGGCAGGCATATTCACCCTGTAACGGCCAGTCTTCACGTCCTTATTCACCACATAGGGATTCTCGCTCTCACGCCAGTGCGGAAACAAGACCATGATGTTTTTGTTTATTTTCGAAATCTCGGCAGTGGCACCATATATACCCTTCCCGTTTTTCGTCACAGCCTTTTCGATGGCTTCCCTCACCTGCTGATCATTCTTCGACGGCCACAAGTGGCTATAGATTCTCTCCAACTCTTCACGATGGCTGGCCAACTCGCCATAGCGCACGCCCTCGGGGTGAAGCAGAAAAAAGAAATACAGAGTCTTGCG
The DNA here is from genome assembly GCA_963625945.1 of Agathobacter rectalis. Lineage (GTDB taxonomy): Bacteria > Bacteroidota > Bacteroidia > Bacteroidales > Muribaculaceae > Sodaliphilus. Next base: position 20,165 of record CAVFVP010000006.1, read on the forward strand.
CAGTCCTTTGCCCTTCAGTATCTCCATCTCATTGTAGTCGGGAAGGATTATCTCGTCTTTGCAGTTGATTGTCACTGGGCTTATCCCTTCGGGATTCAGCACTATCTTGCCACGGAGCTCCGATTCCACAAGCCTCCACAAGTCTTCGTTTTTCATGTGGGCCCTCTTGGCAGCCACCATCAGCTCGGTCACCAGGCCTGATATGCGGTCACGCAAGTCGTCGGCACTTACCTCTTCAAACTCATCTAAAGACTCCACACGTTCACAACAAACAGGCATGTCATCATCCATGAAGGATTCCGCATATGAATCTGAGGCAGACATCGAATAGCGGTTTAATAATGAACGGCTATACGCCTTAGGGGCAATACCCTTAAAGGGAGCTATCGGATAAATGTCTATTGTCTTGTCGCCAACGGTGGTGTCGGCCACATCCCCAATCTCACTGTCGGCCACACCCGACAGACGCTCCAGGTCGTGCCACACGTTGTGTATGCGCGACAGGCGCACACGCAGATGGGCATCGTCACGCCCCAAGTTCACCAGATTGTATCGCGAGGCCTCCAGCAGCATCTCGCTACCGTCGGACGGGGCCTGATTGCTTAGCGACAATGTGCCAAACAACAAATGCGCCTGGACTCGCTCCAATGCTTCTTCAACTTGCGGGCGGTGGGCCAGGGTTACATATATCGTGACGATGCCAAACGGCTGTTGGGCCGCATCGGCAGTCACCGGGTGTGTGTCTTGAGTATTTGCCATAGTCTTCAGTTAATGTGTTTTCGTTTGAGTTATTAAAGAGACACCGGCCCTTTGGGGCATAATCCCCCAAAGGCCAGGTGTCTCACAGTATTCTTTCAGTCAGTCGCGACGGGGCTTGCGCACCGCCCACATCTTAAACAAAGAAATTATCGTTCGATTTTGTTATTTCATACAAAGCCTCTTCATCGGCCATTTCTTTACTCTTGCACGCCATGACAATTCCTTTGCGCATAGCACGCCACTTCGATGAGCGGGAATTAAGACTGGCCGACATTTGCTGTACATCAGCTTCAGTCTTGTAAAATTCAAGGCTGTTGTCGATGTTGAGCTCATAGGCAACCTTCTCCACATCATGGTCGGCTCCCATATAGACGAACAGCCAACCTTCCTTTTTGTAGGCATCGATGAGCGAGCTTATGGCCAAGCGGCTGAACTCGTGTGACGAATTCTCGTAGCCGTCAGTGACAATGGTCACCTGAACCGCATTAGAGACAGCACTCTTGCCTTCAAGCAACGAGTGCAAGCGAGTGATGCCGCAGCCTATGGCATCGTAGAGCGGCGTGGTGCAGCATGGCCTGTAGTCGTCCGGACCGAGCGGCTTCACCTTCTCTACCGGCACGTGGTCGTAGATCGTCTGCAAGCCGCAGCCACAAAACACCAAGAAGGTGATGTAGCTCTTCTCGTCGGCCGCATTGGCTTCCTGGCGAGCACGTATTGTGGCTATCGTCTCGTTGACCGCATCAACGGCATACTTGCGGATACTCATCATCGAACCGCTGCGGTCGAGGATAATAAGATTGTGGTTTTCCATCACAGCGCCTTCGGTTTTTGAGGCGGTTGCTGGTTGATTGTTTGTGTTTGTGTTTTCTTTCATTTCAGTATTTTTTAAAATTTAGATTATTGAAAAAGACTAATTAAGATTGGCTTCCAATCTTATGAGTTTCTTTATGCCGCAAAGTTACCATCTCCGAACACAACCCGAAGCAAAAAAGCAATGTTGCTTTTTCCCCTCTGCAATGTTGCGCCCCGTTGCGGTTCTCTAACCGCAGGTAATCGGTTATATGCAACAAGCGTGCCAAGATTACTGTCTAGCCCAAAAAAGACACACGAGGAGCTGTTTTTATGCAGAACACTATTTTGCGTAATTTTTACGCAACAAAATTACTGCGTGTTTTCCATATGGCAAAATTTATTGCGTATTTTTTACGCAATAAATGTGAATAAAATCGTGTTTTATGGAAAAAGGTAGGATAAAACCACAGGAGCACCGTCAATGATGCCCAATCAGGGCTGCTTTAAGTACGATGAAGGCGACATGCCAAGAATCTGGCGGAACGCTCGGTTGAAATTGCTCGGCGCACTAAAGCCGGTCATGTAGGCTATCTCGGCAAGAGTGAGCTTGCCGTCGGCCATCAGCTCCACAGCACGCGTGATGCGCCGATAGTTGAGATAGGTAGAGAAACTGATATGTTCATCATGCAGAAGGCGGTTGAGCGTGCGGGGTGAGATTCCCGCATGCCGGGCCACTACGTCGATGTGAAGCGCCTCGCCCAAATGCTGGGTAACGTAGTCAAGCGCCGCCGCAAGCCGTGGGTCACGAGCAAAGGGAATGCCGTCGGGCAACAGTGCATATTTGCGGCAGGACAACGGCAACCGACGGAGAAAAGCCAGCGAAAAGCGGAAAAGGTCGTTGTCCGCTGCCTCGCAGATTCGATTGCGATTTACCGAAATATGGTGCAGGTTGACTGCCGCCCATTCGTTCACATCATAGACGGCAAACTCACGGCGGACATCCCGCAACGGGAACGCCAGTGGCGCATAGAAAATGACTAGCGCTATCTTGCGGTTGCTGCTCGACAGCGAGTGCGTCATCCCCGACGGAATCCAGCAGAGGTGGTGCTCGGGCACAAAATACTCTTTACCCTCCACGGTGAGTCTGAGCGTGCCCTGTCGGGTGTATGCAATCTGGTATTGCGAATGCCTGTGCGCCGGCAGGTCGATTCCTTCACGGCCAGTGTGCTTGATGAGCAGCTCTTTGCGGTCGGTGAGGTCCACTTGGCACAGATAAGTCTTTTGTTCCTCATTCATTGGCGCTATTTGATAATTTTATGTCGTTATTTGCATATCCAGCACAAATATAATCAAATAACTTTGCATCCGAGAATTTATTAATTATTAATCATCAATCACATAACAACAAGATGAAAAAAATTGCAATAATCGCATACCTTCTGCTCTCGGTCATGGGTGCGGCAAAGGCACAGACCACTGAAAAGGTTTCGGTCGACGGAGCAAAGGGCAAGTTGGCCGCCATTATCCAAAAGCCCAAGATGAGCGACGGCGACAAAGTGCCTGTGGCTATCATCTGCCACGGCTTTACCGCCTCGAAAGACCGCAGTCTCCTTTGCCTAATTGCCGACAGTCTGCAGAGTAAAGGAATCGCATCAATTCGCTTCGACTTCAACGGGCACGGCGAAAGCGAGGGCCAACTGGAGGAAATGACTGTGCTTAACGAACTGGAAGACGCCCGGCGGGTAGTGGCCTACTGCCTGACACTGCCGTGGGTGAGTGATGTGAGCATCGTGGGACATTCACAAGGCGGCGTGGTGGCTTCGATGATTGGTGGCGAAATCGGCAGCGGCATCCGCTGCATGGCCCTCTGCGCCCCGGCTGCCGTGCTTCGCGACGATGCCTTGCGCGGACAACTGATGGATTCCCACTACGATGCCGGCAATCTCCCAGATTACGTTGACATACACGGCGGCAAACATCGTATTGGAAGGACTTACTTCGAATCGGCACAGACACTTCCCATCTACGAGACCGCCAGCCGCTACGAGGGTCCGGCTATAATAGTGCACGGCACTGCCGACCGAGTGGTGCCCTACACCTACGGAGAGCGCTACAAGCAAGTGCTGAAAAATGCCGAGCTGGTGTTGCTGCCCGGTGTGGACCATTCGTTCACTGGCAACACAGCCGCCAAGCGCTGCGCAGGCATCGTGGCCAACTTTATTGCCCAACATCAAAAAAACGACAAATAAACAATAAACACACAAGAGAATGGAAAAATTAGTGGGACAACACTTCATCTACACCTATGCCAACGGCTGGGAGTATGAGTTTTATGTAAAGAACGAGACCACCGTCGACTACCGTATCCATAGCGGCATGGTGGGCGGCCGATGGGTAAAGGACCAAAAGGCCGATATCGTGAAGCTGACAGAGGGTGTGTACAAAGTATCGTGGACAGAGCCTACGGGCACCGACGTTGCGCTTAACTTCATGCTCAATGACAAGCGCGTGCACGGTGTGATCTTTTTCCCGAAGTGGGTACACGAGCATCCCGAAATCACCGTTTGCTTCCAAAACGAACACATCGACAAGATGGTGGCCGCACGGGAAAAGTATGAGACTTATCCGAAATATGTGGTACCGGAGTTTGCCGAAATCACCTTTATGCGCAACGAAGGCAAGGACAATGAGCAAGTGATTGCATGCGCCCCCTATGAGGGAATGCCCGACGACATACGCACAGGCAAGGACGTGAACAAAAAATAATGGATGCATAAACACAAGCGCCGCACTTTGCAGCCGCCATCCGGCCCAGAAGGGCCAGCTGGCGGCTTTCATGTTGCCATACCCAATAGGCCGCAAGCCAAGCGCAAAACGCAAATTATTGAGCACCTTGAATGCATGATTTATTGATGCAGCGGTCATCCTCATGGCATTGCAGTGACGGCTCGGCTTTATTTTGGCTCGTTTGTTGTCTGCATTACAAAAAAAGGTGTTATTTTTGCAGTTAGTTGGCTAAAGCCTATGGCACAAGCATTGCACAATGCCCCAAGACGGCCACAACAATTATCAACCTATAAACGACACACAAACCCGAAATGAGAAAAATACTGTTACCGATTCTGATTGCACTGATTGCCATCACGGCAATGGCAGCCGAAAAGCGCTATGGAGTGTATGGCATTATGTTCTACAACCTCGAGAACCTGTTCGACACAATCAACAACAACGGTAGCTACGACAAGGAATTCAGTCCTGAAGGCTCACGAAAGTGGAACGGGCAAAAATACTGGTCGAAGCAGCACAACATGGCCTATGCCATCAGCCAGATGAAGACCAAGCACACACCTATGGGGCCCGCCATAATTGGCGTGAGCGAGGTGGAAAACCGCAGCGTGCTGGCCGACTTGGTGAAACAGCCCGAGTTGCGCGACTGGCATCTGCAGATTGTGCACCACGACAGCCCCGACAAGCGAGGCATTGACGTTGCCCTGCTCTACAACCCGCGGCTGTTCCGCGTGCTCAATGTGGTCAACACCACCCTGCACATCCCCGGATACGAGAGTTTCAAGACCCGCGACCAAATGTGTGTCACCGGCATGCTCGCCGGCGAGAAAGTGAGTGTGATCATAAACCACTGGCCGTCGCGCCTTGGCGGGCAAGACCGCTCAAGCTATCTGCGCGAAGCCGCTGCCGACATGGCAAAGTGCACCATCGACTCGCTGTTGCGTGACGACCCCAACCAGGGCATCGTGTTCATGGGCGACCTCAACGACGACCCTATGGACAAGAGCGTGGCCGAAGCACTTGGCGCCAAGCGCAACATAACCGACGTGAAACAGCCTGCCGACCTCTACAACCCGTGGTGGGAAAAGCTCGACAAGGGCGTGGGCACACTGGCCTACAAAGGGCAATGGAACCTCTTTGACCAAATCATCATCTCGCAATACTTCCTGCAGAACTACAAGGGCAACGCGAAGCCGAGACTCACATTCATGCGCGCCGATGTGCTCAACCGCGATTTCCTGAAAACGCAAGAGGGCGACCGCAAAGGCTACCCGCTGCGCACCTACTCAAGCGGCGTGTTCCTTAACGGCTATAGCGACCACTTCCCCACCGAAGTGTTTCTAGTGAAAGAGCAATAGCACCGAGCACCCACCCGGCAAGTCACGATATCGCGGAGCAATGCGGCAAGAGGGCAACGGCGGCATTGCTCCTCTTGTTTCCCCAAAGCAATGAGAAGACTAACGCACGGCCAGATTTTTCAAATGCACACCCTCCTGATTGCATAAATAGCTAATAGTGAATTTTTTGCTGAAATATAACAAGCTACATGTGGGCTGAATGAAAAACTTTTGCTATTTTTGCAACACCTTACAGAGAATGAGATTTTTAACTGACACAAAAACATACAAAACAACTTTATTCACATTTTCAACCAACTTATTTATGAAAAAAATCTTTACCCTTATCGCAGCTATTGCTGCCACTGCATCAATGATGGCATCGGCAGCAAGTTACCAAATCGTGTTTAACGGCAACGCCACAAAGACTGACGGAAGCAGAGATTTCACCACCGAAACATTCCTCACCACCGATAGCCTGATTGCAAGCGGAAAGGATTACATTGCATCGGTTGCCTCTACCTCAAAATGCTTTCAGGCACAAGGCGCCTATGGCTTGAAGTTCAGTTCCGGCAGCGTAAACGGTACCCTGGTGCTCAATCTAGCTGAGGCAGGCCAAGTGAAAGCCACCAAAATCGTGCTCGGCGCTTGCGCATACAAATCAAGCGAAAAAGCCACGCTCACAGTCAACGGTGTAACATCAGAGAACTTGGAAATGGCCACAACCGTCGACGGTGCGCTCGTAGTGCCTTCAGTTGAACTCACACTCGACGGCTCCAAAATTGAGAATCTCACAATCTCGGCAACCAAGCGCTCCTACCTCCAGTCGATTGAGGTCGTTTACGATGAAGCCACTTCGGTTGAAGACGCAACTGCCGAAAAAATCGTGGCCGGTGTTAAGTATTACAACCTGGCCGGCGTAGAAAGCGCCACTGCATTCGACGGTGTGAACGTTAAGGTCACCACCTATACCGATGGCACTAAAGAAGCCGTTAAGGTGATTAAGTAACACCGCACCACCCCCGATTCCGAATTTCAGGAATCAGCAAGAGAAACAAGCTATGGGAGCAGCCCGACCAGCATCGGATGCCGCTCCCATAGCTCTTTTTATACCTCACGCGTGCCAGGCCAGCCACCAGGCAGAGCCGCCACAGTGAGCGGGCCGCACCCCACTCAAGGAGCACGGCCCGCTATTGGAATTGTGTCATATTTGTGTCTGTTCAGTGTGGGAGTAAAAGCTCACTCCCCGGCAGGTGCCTCGCCCTTCATTGCCGACATTATCTTATCCTCAAGTTCCTCGGCAAGCTCAGGATTGTCAACAATCAGTTGCTTGGCGGCATCACGTCCCTGTCCGAGTTTGGTGCCGTCGTAGCTGAACCACGACCCGCTCTTCTTCACGATGCCGAACTGCACACCCAGGTCGATAATCTCGCCCACCTTGCTGATGCCCTTGCCGAAAAGAATTTCAAACTCAGCCTTGCGGAATGGAGGAGCCACCTTGTTTTTCACCACTTTCACACGAGTAAGGTTACCCACCACATTCTCGCCGTCCTTGAGTTGGCCAAGGCGCCGGATGTCGATGCGCACAGAGGCGTAGAACTTAAGCGCATTGCCGCCGGTTGTGGTCTCCGGATTGCCGAACATCACGCCAAGCTTTTCGCGCAGCTGGTTGATAAAGATGCAAGTGGTGTTGGTCTTGCTGATGGTGGCAGTAAGCTTGCGCAGGGCCTGCGACATGAGGCGTGCCTGGAGTCCCATTTTGCTCTCGCCCATCTCGCCCTCAATTTCGGCTTTAGGAGTAAGGGCTGCCACCGAGTCTATTACGATTATGTCGATAGCCGACGACCTGATGAGCTGGTCGGCGATTTCCAAAGCCTGCTCGCCATTGTCGGGTTGTGAAATCCACAGGTTGTTTACATCCACACCGAGGCTCTCGGCATAGAAACGATCGAAGGCGTGTTCGGCATCGATGATTGCGGCAATACCGCCCATTTTCTGCGCCTCGGCAATGGCGTGGATGGCCAGAGTGGTCTTACCCGACGATTCCGGGCCATATATCTCAACAATGCGTCCACGCGGATATCCGCCCACTCCAAGTGCGTAGTCAAGACCAATCGAACCTGTGGGTATCACGTCGATATTCTCGATGTGGTCATCACCAAGCTTCATTATAGATCCGCGGCCATAAGTCTTATCAATCTTGTCCATAGCCACCTGCAGTGCCTTGAGCTTCTCGGGCGAAACGGCTTTGCGGCCGCCTGTCTGTGCGGTTTCGGGTTCCTGAGCAGGAGCGCCAAGCCCCAATTCCAGGTCTGTTGTCTTTTCTTTAGTTGCCATATATCGTTAGTTTTTTTTAATTTTTTCTTCTTGACGGTCAAGCCTTGATTGCACGGACGTGCGCCTTCAGTGCGCACTATGCAAAAATAGTCAAAATAGGCCGACGGCTCAACTTTTACGCTTGCAAAATTATCGGCATCGTGGGCAATTCACTTGCCCAGCGCATAGAAAATATTGTTAATAATCAGTCAAAGGCGAGTAGCATCTCATCGGCAGCATTGGGTCATAGTGGGCTTTGGTCGGCGAAAAGCATTGGTTTGTCTATTGTCGCACTCAAAAAGCGACTCGTTTCGCCCGTTTTTTTGTAATTTTGCAAACCAAACGATAAAACATACAAAAACGAGATTATGATGAAAAAATCAATTATCGCAATGGCAGCAACCGTGGCCATGATAGGCAGCAGTTGCGGCTCAATGTCGGGTCTCACTGGCAGCACAGGCAGCTCATCCTCAAGCTCATCAAGCAGCACCGGCAGTGTGCTGGGCAACATCATTGGCGGCATCGCCAACAGCGGCACGGCAAGCGAGCTGCTCAACATGGTGATTGGCGGCGTGAAAATTGACCAAAGCCAGCTTGTGGGCACTTGGTATTACAACGAACCCGGTTGCGCCTTCACAAGCGAGAACCTGCTGGCCAAGGCAGGCGGCGCCGTAGCGGCAGCCAAGGTAAAAGAACAGCTGAAAACCACCTACAACAACCTGGGGATAAGCAGTTCCAACACCTATTTCACATTCGACAGCAGCAACAACTTCAGCGCAAAAGTAAAGGGAATTCCATTAAGCGGAACTTACACCTACGACTCATCGACAAGTGCCCTAAAGCTCAAGACACTGCTCTTCAGCACCACAGCCTACGTGACCCGCACCACCAACGGCATAGGCCTCATGTTTGAGTCGAAGAAACTCATATCACTCCTGCAGACAGCCACCAAGCTCACCGGCAACTCAAAGATTGAGGCCGTAGGCGACATCGCCTCGAACTACGATGGCGTGCGCTTGGGAATGAACTTGAAAAAATAAAGTCTACAGGCAAAACAGCCCACGGGCAAAAGGAAAGCGGCAGAGGGAATCCCTTGCCGCTTTCCTTTTATGTTTTTACAATAAATTGGACTTCCGGTCATTCCTTGACGCCATAGAGCAGGTCGCCGGCATCGCCAAGACCGGGAATGATATAGCTGTGCTCGTTGAGCTCGTGGTCGATATCACACGACCAAATGGTCATATTGTCGGTCGGGATATGCTTCCGCACATAGTCTATGGCCTGGTCGGTGGCTATCACGCTCGCTATGTGCACATGGGCAGGAGTGCCCTTAGTGAGCAACGCATGGTAGGCCAGCTCCATCGACGATCCGGTGGCCAGCATCGGGTCGGCCACAATCAGGGTCTTGCCGTCGATGTTGGGGCATGCTATGTATTCCACATGCACAGTGAAATCGTCGCTGCCGTCAACATACTTGCGGTAGGCGCTCACAAACGCATTCTCGGCATTGTCGAAATAGCTCAGGAAACCCTCGTGGAAAGGCAGTCCGGCACGCAATATGGTGGCAAGCACCACTTTGTCCGACAGCACATTGGTCATGGCCACCCCCAGCGGAGTCTGGGTAGGAATGGTAGCATAGTCGAGGCGTTTCGATATCTCATAGGCCATTATCTGCCCCAGGCGGCGCACATTGGTACGGAAACGCCGGCGGTCGGTCTGCACGTTCTTATCGCGCAGCTCGCTCATATACTGGCCCACAATTGAATTTTGGTCACACAGATTAATTATATCCATTGTCGTATAAAGGTGTTAGTTAATTTTCAGCATTTTTGTGAAGGCGGACACATGCCGTCAGCCATTCGAGAGGATGAGACGTGCCGCCTCGCGGTCGGCCAAGAGTTGCTTTTGTAACTCTTCGATTGAACCGAGTTTTATCTCAAGGCGCAAAAAGCGCACAAACTCCACCGTCATGGGCTGGCCATAGATATCGTGGTCAAAGTCGAAGATATTGGCCTCTACGCTCAGCTGCCGGCCATTGTCGAGAGTGGGCCGGCGACCCACATTCACCATAGCCTGCCATTGACGCCCCATCACAGTCACCCGTGCCGCATAAGCACCATTGTGCGGCAGCAGCACGGCCTCGTCGACATGGCCAAGATTAGCGGTAGGGAAGCCTATCTTCCGCCCGTTTCTGAAACCATGGGTCACAATGCCGCTCACGGAATATCCGTGACCCAGACACCGGGTGGCGTCGTCGACCTTCCCGCTTGATATCAGGCGGCGTATGATCGATGAACTCACAGGGGCATATTGCCCGCGGTATTCCGGAGCCTTCACTACCTGCACACCGCATTTTGCACCGTTTTGCACATAGTCGGCAAAGGTCTCGCTGCGGTTGTGGCCGAAATGGTGGTCATATCCCACCATAAGCACGTCGATGCCGTATCGGCCGTGAAGCCACTGCATGAACTCAGAAGAATCGAGCATGGCAAGTTCAGGAGTGAAATCGAGCAAAATCACATAGTCGATACCCATCGCCCTAATGGCTTCTATCCGCTCACTCACCGGCATTATCAGCTTAAGCGGCGTATCGGCCTTGCCAAGCACATTTTGTGGATGCTCCTTGAAGGTGACCACAGCTGTCTTGAGCCCACAAAGCGATGCCTGGCGGCTCAAGGCCGAGAGCACCGTGGCATGGCCAAGATGCACCCCGTCGAACATGCCGATGGTGGCTGCAAGCGAACGGGCCGGCATGCTGTCGGCTTGGCCTATGACGTCTTGCATCATAAGCCAAGCTGCTTCATCACGTCGACAAACTCTCCACCCTCAGGCACAAGGGCCGCATTGAACCCGAAAGATATTGCGGCATCCACATTCACCTGGCCGTCGTCGAAAAACATGGTTTCGGCCGGATCAATGTCCATGGTGGCCACTGCGTAGTCAAATATCTTGCGCGACGGCTTGCATGCGCCGGCCTCGTAAGAGGTGGTAATGCCGTCGAAATAATCATTCATAGTCAACCCCTCGCCCTTGAACAGTTCGGCAATGCGGCCATTGAACAAAATGGGATTGGTGTTCGACAGCACGTAAAGGCGATAGCGCTCGTGAAGCTTTCTGAGCGACTCGAGGCGGTACACCGGCAGCCCGCTGATGAAAGCGTCGAGAGCCGAATCGATTTGGGCATCGGTTACCGGGCGGTCGAAGTGGCGGCGCATCTCGTCGCGAAACTCCTCGGCCGATATTTCACCGCTCTCGAGACTACCGAAAGCACTAGTCTGCACATACAGCCCTATCATTTGCTCGGCATCACGCATGCCAAGGCTTTTGAGTGCACTCACACAAGCATCACGGTCGGCGCCTATTATCACTCCTCCGAGGTCGAAAAGCAGATTCTTGATTGTCATATATCGGGTATTGCTCTTGATTTTCACGTAAGCGCTCTCACTTTGCCATTTCCTTCTTGAGCAGGCGCATGGTGTCCTCACACAATTTTTGGAACACCTCGCGGCTCTTAATGGTGGTCGAGACCTTGATTTGGTTCTCAAGCCCCTTGAAAATGAAGCCGGTATCCTTGGTATTGAGTGCACGCATGATTGAGATTGCGCTGTTTTCCGGATTGTGCACTAGCGTCATCATGCGCTCGCTCATGCGGTTAAACACGCGGTTCATGGTGAGCACACTGCTGTTGATTATGCCGGGATCGGCAAGATTGACGGCTACGCGGCGGGTGCGCATTGTGGTCGACAGATAGATTGAGAACAGCGTGAGAGCCAGTTTGCTTTGGGCATATACGGCAAGCGGCACAAAGCGGCTCACCGAGCTCACAGCCGGGAACTCGAAGGGAAGTGTCACAAAGTTGCGCGTGTGTGATGTGGTGAGCACAATGTGGCCATCGGGCACCACCATGGGCTCTATCATCAGCGAGAGCATGGCAGCCCCCAGGAAGTTGACCTGAACCATGCGCTCATATCCGTCGGCACTCATCTCGCGGTTGCGTGTGAGCACGGCGGCATTGTTGACAAGCGCCGCCACCTGACGGTTGAGCTGCTTGAAAGCACGCACAAACTCACGCACACCCTCAAACGAGCCCATGTCGAGGTGCAGACAAGTGATGTCGGCATTGCCGGTTGATTCCTTCAATTCGTTGGCAAAGGCAATGCCGCGCTCGGTGTGGCGGCACGCCAGCACCAAGGGATGCCCCTGCTCGGCCAGTTGGCGGGAAACCACGCTGCCCATTGCACCTGCGGCGCCTGTTATTATATACACGGGAGCCATCTGCGAGGCAGGCGTGTTGGTTTGGTTGTTGTTAGCCATGTTTTTCTTCTTTTTATGTATCAAAGAATTTAGTAGCAAATGCAAAATTACTTAAATTTGGGCTATTATGAGTCTTTATGGCAATTAATAAACGTGAATTGCCATAATTGCGACTTGCACCTACATCGGCCCAAACGCCGACAGAATCAAGACTGCGGCTCGGGGAAGGGACAACACTTCAAATTAAAAAAAGTTTCTGAAAAAAGGCCGCACATTGCTGCACGGCCTCCGTTCTTGACATGAAATGCATTAAAGTATCAACTGTGAGGTGCTCTGCCCCACCGATACCTTAACAACATTGCCTTACAGCCATCCCCTTCCAGCCAAAGAGGCTCAAAGAGAAGACTATTTACCGTATTTATACTTCACCCCGAGGTTGTACATGATAAACGACTGCACATCGGTGTACTCATCGATCACCTTAGCGATTGGCTTTCCGTGGCCGTGACCGGCCTTGCTGTCGATGCGTATAATCTTTGGAGCATCGCCCGTGTTTGATGCCTGCAGCGTGGCCGCATACTTAAACGAGTGGGCAGGGACAACCCGGTCGTCGTGGTCGCTTGTAGTGACCATTATAGCCGGATAGCGAGTGCCGTCGTTCTTGATGGCGTGTAGCGGAGAGTAACGCAACAGATAGTCGGCCATCTCCTTGCTGTCGTCGCTGCGGCCATAGTCATGAGCCCAATTCCACCCGATTGTAAACAGGTGGTAGCGCATCATGTCCATCACGCCCACCTGTGGCACAGCAGCCGCATAGAGGTCGGGGCGCTGATTAACCACAGCGCCCACAAGCAGGCCGCCATTGCTGGCACCGTTGCAGGCAAGTTTGCCGGGGCAAGTGTATCCTTCCTTAACCAGATATTCGGCGGCAGCAATAAAGTCGTCAAATACGTTCTGCTTCTTCAGCTTCGTGCCAGCCTCGTGCCACTGTTCGCCATATTCGCCGCCTCCGCGCAGAGTGACCACCGCATAGACACCGCCCATGTCGAGCATGGCAAACGGCACGCGGGAATAACTGAACGACGGGTTGAGGCTGATGTTGAAACCGCCATAGCCGTAAACAAGCGTCGGGCGTTTGCCGTCGCGCTTTATGCCTTTGTGGTAGATGAGGAACATGGGGATGCGGGTACCGTCGGTGCTGTTGAAAAACACCTGCTCAGTGACATAGTCCGACGGGTTGAGCTTCACCTTTGGGGCAAACACCAGTCTGGACGTTCCCGACTCCATGTCGTAGCCATACACGCTGGCAGGCGTGGTAAACGATGTGAATGTGTAGAACACCTCCTTCTCCGAATTCTTGCAGCTGAAGCTCACCGATCCGAATGTGGGCAGCTTTATCTCGGCCAATTCCTTGCCGTCGGCCGAATACAGATAAGGATGGTTAGAGGCGTCGCGGTCGTATGTGATGATAAACTTGTGGTCGGCCATCTCCGCACTCGAGAGCACCCACTGCTTTTCCGGGATAAAATCGGCCACATTGTTCTCTCCCAAGTTCTCGGCATCGAAAGCCACCACCTTCCAGCATGGCGCATCGGCATTGGTGTGGACGTATATTTTGCCCCCATCTACACCTATCGGTGTGTGGGTAAACTTCATGTTGCCAGCCAGACGCACATAGTGCGGGTTGCGGTCTTTCAGGTCCTTCACATAGAGGCAATTTCCGTCGCCATCGCTCTCCCACACAAACACATAGCGCTCGTCATCGCTCACCGAAGCCTGATAGAACAGCAGCGGATTGGTCATGCTGCGGTATTCCACATAGTCGGCACTCTGCGGTGTGCCGAGGCGGTGATACATCACTTTGTGGTATTCGTTTTTCGACGACTTGGCATCCTCAGGCGCATCATAGGCACTATAGAAGAAGCCGTCGCCTAGCCACTGGGCATCGGTAAACTTGGCCCACTTTATGTGGTCAGCAAGCTGGTTGCCTGTGACGAGGTCGAGCACATAAATCTCGTTCCAGTCGCTGCCGTTGCGGGTTATCACATAAGCCAAATAGCGTCCGTCGTGCGAGAAATTGAGTTGTTGCAGAGCTACAGTGCCATCTGCGCTCAGCTTGTTGGGATCGAGCACCACGCGCGGCTGGCCGTCGAGGGCGTCTTTCACATAGAGCACGCTCTGGTTTTGCAGGCCGTTGTTGTCAAAATAATAGTATTTCCCCTTCACCTTGAATGGGGCGCCCATCTTCTCATAGTTGGCAAGCTCTGTGATGCGCCGACGCACATCCTGGCGGAACGGGATGCGTTTGAGGTAGTCTTGAGTCACCTTGTTCTCAGCTTTCACCCACTCGGCCGTTTCGGCCGAAGTGTCGTTTTCGAGCCAGCGATACGGATCGGCTACCTTTGTGCCAAAATAGTCGTCGGTAACGTCAACTTTCTTTGCCACAGGGTATTTTATGGCCGCCTGGCAGACGCCAGCCCCAAGAATCATGCTACTGCACATTAGCGCTAATGTTTTTACTGTCATATTTTGATGTGTAGTCGTGTAATTATCGGTCAATAACTGTAAATCACCTGAGCAAGCGTCTGCCCCACTGCCTTCAGAGTGGTCGGGTCAATGCGGTCGAGAGTGTCGTGGGTTGTGTGCCAACCGTCATAGAAGCCGGTAGGCGAGTCGGGACGCATGTCGATTATGTCGAGACACGGGATTCCGGTGATGCGGTTTACCGACACGTGGTCGTCAGTCACCCCTCCGCCATCGGTGGTGGTAAAATAAGAGCCATAGCCCGCCGTGGCGGCAGCGTTCCACACCATATTCACAAAGCTCGACGCATATTGCATGGAAAAATATTCCTTGCCAAACTTCGCACCCGTGGCACCCACCATGTCGACCACTACGCCAAACATAGGCTTTGCGTTGCCATAGTGCGGATTGCGTGCCCAATACTGTGCGCCCAGCGCCCAGCTGTCTTCATTGTCGCTGTCGCCCCAGTCCTCGGCATCCACAAGGACTATGTCAACCCCCACGTTGGGCCGGTGGGTACCCATAACGCGGGCCAGCTCAAGCAGCACGCCCACACCGCTGGCGCCGTCGTTGGCGCCCATGACGGGTTTGCGGTGATTTGCCGCATCGGGGTCATTGTCGGCCCATGGGCGGCAATCCCAGTGAGCCATGAGCAATATGCGCTGCTCGGCAGTGGGGTTGATGATTCCTATAACGTTGCTTATCGACAGGTTCTTGCCGTCGAATGTGGTGACGGTGCCATGCTGAACAGTGACGCTGTCGCACGACGCACGTAAAGATTTTTCTAAGAATGCTGCACACTGCTTGTGAGCATCGGTGCCTGGCACTCGCGGCCCGAAGTCGCACTGTGCCTTGATGCAGGCATAGGCGCTGTCGGCATTAAACTGTGGAACTTGAGTCGCCTGACTGGTAGTGTCGACATCACTGGAGCCGGTTCCGTTTTTGCCCTGGCAACTGTTGCCGCACAGCAACAACGCCACTATGGTGGCAATAAAGCTGAACATCTTCATGCTAAATTTATTTTATCTTGATTCCATTTGCAAAAATAGCGAAAAAAAACGTACCACCAAGCAATGGCACGAATCACATAAGCGCAGTCCACTCCACACTGTCTGCGCACATTAAAGCCTCTAACTAAGGTATCTCCTCAAACTCGGCATCCACCACTTGACTTTCGGCCACAAAATCGTCGTCTTCGCCCGCTTGCGTGTTGACTGGCCGACTAGGCTCGGTATCGACTACTTCCTCAAAATCCACATATTCGCCATCGGAACTGCCATACACCTTCTGACGGCCGTCTGCAGTGAAGCCGCCACTAGGCCGACCTGCTGTCTGCCCTGCTCCTTCCCATGCGCGTCGCACACTGCGCTTGAGTCTGAACAGTTTCAGCGCCAAGGTCAAAACAGGCCAAAGGAAGAAAACCAGCAGCAATAAAAAGAGAAACTTAAACATAGCAGTGTGGATTTTAAAGGAACCAAGTATTACTAATCTGTCTCAAGAAAACTTATCGCCTCGACAATTGTAGTCGGAGAAGCCTAACACATGCCTCAACACAATGCCTGGCACAGATTGAAAAGCAAACATCGTGCCACTGCGGCACCCGATTCACTTAAAAAACGCCAAATCCCGGTTAACAAACCATTACCGCATCACTATGGCAGCACCGTCAAGCCTGCTTGACTCCCGTGCCGGCAACAGCCGAGAGGACCACATAGAACACGATGCCCCACGCCAGGCCTTCTAGCCCGGCATATGCTACAAATGCCACAAATGCCACAGCCAACAGCCACTGGCGGAAACTTTTCTTGACCGACAGGCTGTGGAGCTTGAGTGAGAACATGCGCAAATTGCACACCATGAGCAACGACAGCACAAGTGCGAGCGCGAGCACAAACCACTGGCTGACGGTGTGGTGAGTGGCATACCACGACGTGAAGCCTATCCAGAATATGGCATTCGACGGAATGGGCAAGCCACGGAACGTGGTGGTCTGTGTGGTGTCGACGTTAAACTTAGCGAGGCGCAATGCCCCAAACACCGGAATAATGAGTGCGCCAAAGCAAAGCACACTGCCCGGATTGGCCAGATGCATCATGTTGTAGAGCACCAGTGCCGGAGCCAGCCCGAAGCTCACCGAGTCGCTGAGCGAATCGAGCTCCTTGCCAAGCGGGCTCGAAGCACCTATCAGCCGCGCCACGAAACCGTCGAAGAAGTCGAACACCGCGCCGAGGGCAATCAGCGCAAAGGCGGCTTGATAGCCCTGAAGGCCACACACGCCCACCTGGTCAAACGTGCTGAACGAGGCTACCGAGGCAAGAACGCCGCAAAGCAAATTGCAGCACGTGATTGCATTGGGTATGTTATTCTTTATTGCTTTCAGTATTTTCATTGTTGTCAGCTGGTTTTAGGCGGGCGACCAGAGTCTCTCCGCCCCACGTCTTGTCACCGAGTTTCACAAATATTTCGGTGTCGAGCGGAAGATACACATCCACACGGGAGCCGAATTTTATAAAGCCGATATGATCGTCAAAATCCACATGTTCGCCTGGCTCCACATAAGTGACTATGCGGCGGGCAACTGCTCCGGCTATTTGCCTTACCATTATGTCGTGGCCGTTGTTAGCCTCAATCACTATGGCCGAGCGCTCATTGTCAGTGCTCGACTTGGGCAGATAGGCTGCCATGAACCGTCCGGCATGATGCTTGACATACTTCACCAGACCCGAGACCGGAGTCCAGTTTGCATGCACATTGAACACCGACATGAATATCGACAGCTGAATCATGTTGCAGTGCAGGTATTCATCCTCATACACCTCTTCGAGCGCCACCACAGTGCCATCGACCGAGGCAACCACCGCCAGAGGGTCGTCGCAATGCTTGAAATGGCGCTTGGGCAAGCGGAAGAAATTGACTACAAGCAAGAACACCACCACCGACACCACTATCATGGCTATGGGGATGGGGCGGTATTCAATGAACATATATGCCGGCACATTGATTGCCAGCAATATGAACAGCAGGGCGAATATTATATTTTGACCTTCGCGGTGTATCTTTACTCTCATTGTAAGGACATATTAATCGTGTTGCTATTAACACGCAAAGTTAAAGAATATTTGCCGACGATGCAAACACTGGTTTCACAATCGCCCCATAGCCGCAAAATTGTGCCGCAGGCCTAAAAAACACAGCGGGAAGCAAGCTTTGATGCAGACTTGCTTCCCGCTGTGGTATAACGTGGATGTTGTGTTACTGTTCAACCATGATCAATCAGCGCACGAAAGAGCGCGCGTCGCGTGCAACCTTGGTCGACGGCTGTGTCCAAGTCACATTCCAAATGGCAGTGCGGTCTTTGTTGGCACTGGAATTGGCCGATGGTGACAGGTTGGTAAACTCAACGGTAAAGTTTCCTGCCACGTTCACATCTTCGCTAAAGGTATAGGCTGTGTACTTAGCTGCATCGGCCTTCTCAACGGTGAACGTCTTGACCACTGTACCGGCTTGCTTCACATCGACACGGAATTTCACGCCGTTGGACTCGGTATAAGCCAGGCCATAGTTGAAACTAAGGCTGACAATGCCGCCAGTGAGTTCGGGCGACACCAGAGTGCCTTCAGCTCCCACCTTGCCGTTGAGGCAAGCTGCGTAGGCATACTCTGAGGTTGAGTTGGTCTTGAAGCCGATGAACTTAAATGTGGGGTTGCTGTCTGCGTCACCACCCTTGAGCACGTTGCAGTTAGTGGCCACCCATCCGGCCGAGGTCTTGTAGGTGCCGTAATAGCCGGTGGCTGTGCTGTTGTTCAGCGTCTCAAGGTCGGCACGGGTGCCGCTTTGCGGTGTGGGAGGATTTACCGATGAGCCATCGCCAAACTTCACGTCGTCGAGTTGCCATGTGGCATAGTTGTCGGCCTTGGGCGAAGTGTAGCGGAAGCCGATGTAGTAGGTGCCGTCGGCCCATTCGCTGAGGTCGAGGTTGCCGCTTTCCGCCCAATCGCTGAAGCCCGAAGAGGGAGCAGTGGCCAAAACGGGGCTCAGTTTCTGCATCTTGGCGGTATTGGGGTCGGCTGTCGACATCACATAAACCTCAAATTTAGTCTCGGTTGAGCTGTAAGCGTTGACACTGGTGCGGAACGAGAGCATGCGCTTCTCGGCCTTCTTGATGTTGATGGCCGGGGTTATGAGCCACGAGTCAAATGGTGCGGTACCGTTGTAACCGGTCACCTTTGCATATGAGTTGCCATTGTAGGAAGCAATGAAGTAATCCTTGTTGCCTTTCACCTTCAAGTTGGTCCACGTCGACGGGATGCCGTTCTCGAAGTTTTCGTTGAGGCTGGTCACGCCACCGGTGCTCACCGAGAGGCGGAACTCATCGGTAGAGCCGCTGTTGCCTGTCACGCCGGCCATGCCCATATAGCTTGCAAACGTGCCTTTCACCCAAATTTGGGTTCCGAGCACTTCCACGTTGTCCTTGAGGTTGGCCTGAGTGCGGAACGGTGTGCTCTGCGGCAGCGAGATGGCCACGCACTTGGTGTAGTCGCGGCAGTCGGCCGACGGAGCTATAACAAGAGTGTTGTCGAGTGTGGTGGGAGCGCTCCACTCCACATCGGCATTGCTCTTGACGGCAGTCACCTCAGGAGCCACGGCACCCACCACATAACCGGTGAGCCATCCGCTCTTGGTTCCTTGCCCCTCAATGGCTTCATCGACGGTATAGGGGTCGTTGGCAGTGCCCTTGGTGCTGGTAGAAAAACCAATGCAGTCGTCGGTAGAGCGAATATAGAGCTGCCATGTGCCATTGCTGCCCGCACGGGTGTTGTAGTAGCTGAGCACACCTATCACGCTACCCTTGCCAAGTGGCAGGATTGAGCTGCGGAATGTGGCGTAGTTGCTGTTGCGCACCACCAGTGTGTTGCCCGACTCGTCTTCGATATTGCGGTTGGTAGATGAGCTCTCATCAGCATATGTCACTGTGCCGTCGGCATCAGAGAACTTCACATTGTCGAAGCGCACCAGTTGGCCTTGCCACTTGCGCAGGCTGGCGGCATCGTGTGCAAGATCAGTGATGTTACAAGTCACAGGTTGCACCTTGTCGGGATCGGGCAGGCCGTTGAGCTGAGCATGAGCCTTAAACAGCTCAAGCGACATGAATGTGGCTTCCCACACACTGCCTTTTTCATAATAGTCGGGATAGCCGAGCTGTTGCTGGCCATTGTATTTGCCCACATACATATCCTTGAGCGGAATCACTATTTCCTGCCCCACGCGATAGGTGGTGTAGAGGCTGCTTGAGTTGATGCTCATGGTGAGGGCACCGCTCTCGTCTTGAATGTAGAGGCTCTTGTAGATGTTGCCTGAGGCGTCGCTGCTCACCACGCGTCCGGCAATCACCAGATCCTCCTTCACGGTGTCGATGTAGTTGGGTGCGTCTTGCCAGTATTTTTCCTTAAACTCGGCAATGGTGATATTGGCCTTGTCTTGAGCCGTGGGGGTCACCATTGGCGGGGTGTCGAAATTGTCGTTGCAGCTCACGGCCATGGCAGCGAGGAGCATTGCGCTTAATATCGTCTTTATACCTTTCATAATTTTTATATGTGTGATATATTGTAATTTTTTCTTGTGTTTATTGTAATGTGTGTTGTGTTTGCAATTCGTGGTTGGCACATCACCATCAGAACCGCACGCCAAGGTTGAGATACATTCTGAATCCCTGACCGTAGTAAAGCTTGTTGGGATACTTGGTGGTGGTGAAATTGGTGTAGTCGAATCGTCCCTGCTGGTAGCCGCCCGTCTGGATGTTGCGGTTGTCGAGCAGATTATTGAGGGTGAGGTTGATGTTGAGCGAGGCAGTGCGGTTGAGATAGATGAGCTTGCCTATGCTCATGTTGATGACCAAAGCCTCGTTAAGCTTTTCCTGAGTGGTGATTTCTTTCAGTTTTGCCTCAAGCTCAGCCTGGGTTTCCACAGTGGTGTAGAGGTTGTCCATAGCTTCGTGGCGTATGGGCGAGAGGTCGATATAGGCGCGGTTCATCCACACGCCGTTAACCTCAAAGAACCACTGCTTGGGAGCAGCCCAGTTGAAGCCTATTGAGTAGGCTTCTTGCGGAGTGCCACCCACATAGAAGTTCTTCAGATACACCGTTTGGGTCACGTCGGGTTGCGAGCCGTTCTCATAGCTGCGAGTGCCGGTCGGACGGTTCTTGTATTGATAGCGTGCCAAGTTGGCCGCAATGCTCATTGTCACCGATGAGGTCACCTTGTAGGCGAGACCCACTTCCACACCTTTGTGCTCCTTGCGCACGCCGGTGAGGGCATAGTTCATGAAAGTGCTGTTGAGATCGTCGTAGAACGAAGTGCGCTCGGTCTGGTCCCAGAACTCGGTCCAATAGCCGGTGATTGAGCCCATGAAGCGGCGGTAGTTCCACACATAGCTCACATCGCCCGAAAGGATGCGCTCGCTCTTGAGGTCGGTGATCACATCGTCTTTAATGCGTGGCGACACATAGGCATTATTGGGCAGCGGGGCATGAGTTCCATAATAGGCATGGATGTGGAAGCTGTTGCGGCCGTCGAGTTTGTACACGGCTCCTACCTTTGCGCTCCAGTCCACGAAATTGTGGCGGATACCCTTGCCGTAAGAGTTTTCGGGGGCGCGTCCGTTGCGCATCTTGCCGTCGCGCTGGTATGAGGTGTAGCGCACATCGGCTCCATAGTTGAGGTCCCAGTGAGCCAGATTGAGCGTGTTTTGCAACCACAGCTGTGCATTGATTGAATTAATGTTGTAGTCATATCCGAAACGGTCGCCCACCACCACGCGGCGGTTGGGGTTGTTCATGTCGTTTTGCGCCATGTTGGGGTCGCTCGGGAAGTCACGCTCGGCATACTGGTCAACGTCGGTCCAGTAGCGTCCGCCAAGCAAGTCTTTGATGGTCTTGTAGTATGACGACACGGTGTAGTTGGCACTTGCGCCGCCCTGCAGAGTGAGCACATTGCTCAGGCGTGAGTTGAGGTTGGTACTCAGCATCCAGCTTGCCTGGTTGCTGTGGCGCTTCTCGAGGATATAGGTAGAACCTTTTTCCGTACCAGTCTTGTCGGCAGTATAGTTGTTGAGTTGATTCACTTGATACAGCTCATCCCAGTTAATCTGGCGGAAACTCTCGTCGTTGGTCCACTTGTCGGTGTAGAGGTCTACTATTTCCTGATTGTCGGAATAGTAGCTGGGCAAATAGCGGTAATAGTCGGGGCGCGGGTCACGGGCGTTATACCAGTTGAGGGCCGATGATGCATAGAACGACTTGTGGAAGCCCACACCAGTGTTGAGCTTGGTGCCGGGCTTGATGTCCCATATCCAGTTGAGCAACACCGTGGGGTCGAACGAATCGACCACTTTGGCATTGCGCTTCTTGCCGTTTTGCCAGCCCCAGTTGCTGTTATAGAGGTTGTTTCCGGTGAGCTGATAGGCCTCTTCAAATGTGGCCGAGTTGCTTGCACGCGATGTGGGAGAGCCGAAGGTGGTGAGTGCCAGCGAGTGGTTTTGACCCAACTGCTTCTGCACCGCCAGGAAGTAACCCCAGCTGTTGTAGAACGAGCCGGGAATCACGCCCTCGTTGGCATAGCGGCCTATGGCCGACAGTGTCAGAGCCCAGCCCTTCTCGGTCATGCCAGTGCTATATGTGGCCATTCCGCGCCAACGGTAGTTGGAGTTGGTGTAGGCAACGCTGCCGCGGAAACCCGGTGCATAATCCTTGGCATAGGTGGTGATATTGTTGGCACCGCCCACGTCACCAAAGCCAAAGCTGGTCGACTCGAGACCGATGCCTATCGATTTGTTTTTGAAAGCCTGGTTTAGGCCGCCAAGCATCGAGTAGTTGAAACGGCCACGTACGGCATCGTTGAAACTGATGCCGTTGATGTAGGTGGCGGTGTACTCGCTGTTGTAGCCGCGCTGGCGAAACCGCATGGCCGAGAAATTGTAACTTGCAGCCTGATAGAACGGGTTGTCGGTCGCACCGGTGAGCATACCCACCGCTTGCGAGTTGCCCTCTTCGTCTTCAAGTTGCGACTCGCTCAGTGTGAAGTCGCGCGAAGCTTCGGTGTAGGCGGCACCTTCGCTGAAGTCCGACGGTACCACCTTTAGGGTGCCCACGTCGGTAGTTCCGCCAGCAGGAATTGTCACGTCGAGAGTCAAGTCCTTAAAGCCATAGCCAAGCACCAAAAGCTGGTCGCTTCCGGCCTGGGCGCCGGTAATCAAGAAGTCACCATTGGGTCCGGTAGTGGCCGAAGCCCCTTGCCCGTTGAGCATCACAGTGATTCCTGCCACCGGCTGGCTGCTCTTGGAGTTGATTACCACGCCGCGCAACGATGCCTGCTGGGCTATTGCCGGCAGGCTCACAAGCAACGTGAGTAGCAAAAACAGTTTTAGTTTCATAACCTTGTGTCAGTGTTGTTAAAAAGAGTATTTAAGTTTATATTTTATCTATGCTAAGACAGTTCCCCGGTCATGCACATGGCATTGCCGCAACGGCAGTTCGTCACAGGTCTGCACGGCAAAAGGCATAAAAGGATTCAAAAGTAGTTAATAAAATCCAAAAGGGCAACAACCACACTGTTAAAAACCGCACAAGCCTATGAAATTGGGTCTTATTGTGCCCTTTTGTCGCACAATAAGACCCAATCAATAAGCTCTTAATCTACAAATGCCGTGGCCGAGTGCAGTTCACATTGCCCCCGTCTTGCCGGCTGGTGCGTATGTGCCCTACATTCTGGAGCCAGCAGCGACGGAGTCCCGTCACTTGCTGCCAAAATCCTTGCGCATGCGGCGCACCTCGTCCACCACCTTGGGCGAGAGCCAAAGGATTGCTATCACGTTGGCCACAACCACAAAGAAGTTGAACGTATCGGAAAGTTCCCAAATCAGCGGCACCTCAACCACCGACGCCAGCACCACAAGCAGCACCACTATCACACGGTAGGCTATAATCGGGCGCTCACCAAAAAGATAGCGCACATTTTGCGCCGCAAAGAAGTACCACCCCACCATGGTGCTGAGTGCAAAGAAAAACAGCGACACGGCTATAATCCAGTCGCCCACTACACCAAACTTGGTTCCAAAGGCAAATTGCATAAGCTGGATGCCGTTAAGGCTAGTTTGGTCGAGCGCCCCCGACAGCAGAAGCGACAGCCCGGTGAGCGTGCACACAAGCAGGTCGACAGCAATACCCACCATGGCAATCAGACCTTGGTCATAAGCATTGCGCACCTTAGCAATGGCGTGGGCATGGGGAGTGGTGCCCAAACCGGCCTCGTTGCTGAACAAGCCACGGTTCACGCCATAGCGCACGGCCGTCATCACCGCTATGCCCGCGGCTCCGCCCACACCGGCCTTGGGAGTGAATGCATACTTGAACACATCGGCAAGGGCGGGAATCACGCTCGTGAGATGCAGACCGATAAACACCAGACTTCCCACAATGAACACACCTGCCATCAGCGGCACCACGCGCTCGGCAAACGGAGCGATGCGCTCAATGCCTCCCGACAAAATGAGCGACACCAAAATGGCCAATCCCACGCCAAACCAAATGGCTTGCACTTGGCCGTGAAACAGGGTGTCCATGGCTCCGCTGATGCTGTTGGACTGCACCATGATGCCTATTGAGAGTGCCAAAATGAAGCACACCGAGAATATGCCGGCCAGCACACGGCTACCGAGACCGTTGCGTATGTAGTAGGCCGGACCGCCTATTATATGCCCGTCGGCCGTGTGCGTCTTATATTTCTGGCCCAGTATGGCTTCGGCGAAATTGGTCGACATACCCAGCATGGCGCTTGCCCAAAGCCAGAACAATGCACCAGGGCCGCCCATGAACATCGCCATCGACACGCCCACTATGTTGCCAGTGCCCACTTGCGAGGCCACGGCTGTGGCAAGTGCCTGGAATGCGCTGATTCCATCGGACCGACTGGCACGCGACTTGTCGCGCGAGGTGAAAAGACCCTTCACCGTGCGAAAGAAATAGCGCGGCACAAAGTTTAGTCGAATCGTGAAAAAGACTCCGGCGCCTAAAAGGAGGAACACTAATGCGGGACCGAAAAAATCGGAGTTGATTTGCCTGACAAAGGCATAAATGGCGTCTTGGTTCATAGTGCGTGGTTGTTTTATGATAATTAATCAGTTGTATTTTGGTTTTCCAGTATCGAATCGTATCGAAGTGTCACAAAATTAACGCGACAGACGCATAATCGCAAATTTAAATTGTTAAAAACTGCACGAAAGTTGTTTTTCCCCGCTTTTGGATAATAATTCTTATTTTTCCTACTGCAGCACACAGCTAGGTCCGCTACTCAGAGCCTTGATTATCACCACGCACCACCGCAAAAACAAGCGCGGCACCGGTTTCTTTTTCAAACCGTTGCCGCGGCATTATGCGGTGTGATGCCTGTTTATGCCACGAAGTTTCATAAGCAAATGGCTAACAGCAAATCAGAATTTCAAATCATCGGCATTCTTGGGCTTGGGCGGATAGTCGATGGTGTAATGCAGTCCGCGCGACTCCTTGCGCTCCTTGGCCTGGCGCATGATCAGGTAGCCCACATTGATGATGTTGCGCAGCTCGCAGATGCGGCGCGACACCTTGCTTTCCTTAAACAGCTTCTCGGTCTCTTCATAGAGGATGTCGAGGCGGTTCCAGGCACGGTCGAGGCGCAAGTTGCTGCGCACTATACCCACATAAGTGCTCATTATCTCGCCCACTTCCTTCTCGCTTTGGCTGATGAGTACCATTTCCTCGGGGTGCTGCGTGCCCTCATCGTTCCATTCGGGCACATCATCGCGCCAATTATAGTCGTTGTGGTGTTCAATGGCGTGCTTTGCTGCCGCATCGGCATAGACCACAGCCTCTATAAGCGAATTCGAAGCCAGGCGGTTGCCTCCGTGCAGTCCTGTGCACGAGCATTCGCCCACAGCATAGAGCCGCTTGATCGATGAGCAGGCATTGAGGTCGACCTTGATGCCGCCGCACAGATAGTGGGCCGCCGGAGCCACCGGAATGTAATCCTTGGTAATGTCGACGCCTATGCCCAGGCAATGCTTATATATGTTGGGAAAATGGAGCTTGGTCTGCTCAGGGTCTTTATGCGTAACGTCGAGGTAGACGTGGTCGTCGCCACGCTGTTTCATCTCGTTGTCGATGGCACGCGCCACCACATCACGTGGTGCAAGCGACAGCCGCGGGTCGTACTTCTGCATAAACTCCTCGCCCGACAAGTTGCGCAGCACTGCGCCATAGCCGCGCATTGCCTCGGTGATGAGGAATGCGGGGCGGTCGCCGGGGTGATAAAGGGCCGTGGGGTGAAACTGCACAAACTCCATGTCTTGCACCGTGCCCTTGGCGCGATATACCATGGCTATGCCATCGCCTGTGGCGATGAGCGGGTTGGTGGTTGTGCGGTAAACCGAGCCGATGCCGCCTGTGGCCATCAGCGTCACGCGAGAGAGAAACGTGTCGACCTTACCCGTGGCTTGATTGAGCACATAGGCGCCATAGCACTCAATGTCGGGGGTGCGGCGAGTCACTATTTTGCCCAAATGATGCTGAGTTATCACCTCAACTGCAAAGTGGTTATCATAGACATCGATTTTGTCGTTGGCCTTGATGGCCTTCACAAGCGACTGCTGAATTTCGTGCCCGGTGTTATCGGCATGGTGCAGAATGCGGAACTCCGAGTGTCCGCCCTCGCGGTGAAGGTCGTAGGTACCGTCATCCTTTTTGTCGAAATTGACACCCCACTCCACCAGTTGCTTGATTTGGCCGGGGGCCTCGGTCACCACCTTGCGTACGGCATCGGGGTCACTGAGCCAGTCGCCAGCCACCATTGTGTCGTGGATGTGCTTGTCGAAGTCATCGACGAGCAGATTGGTTACCGATGCCACGCCGCCCTGGGCCAAGTCGGTGTTGGCCTCGTCGAGCGACGTCTTGCAAATCAGCGCCACAGTGCCCGTCTTTGCCACTTTCAGCGCAAAGCTCATGCCTGCCACGCCGGAACCAATTATCAAATAGTCGTATTTTCGTGTCATTATATATGGTGTTATTTAATCATTCATGTCAAAGCCGACACTTCGGCGTCGGATGTCAACCAGCTGCCGACTGAGGCCTATGTGCCTAAATTTCAGGCTCGACAGACTTCTTAGTTTTCTTTTCCTTCTCTTTTTCCTTGTTGCCGAAGGCCTTCTTCACATTTTCCTCCGGAGTGCCGCCTCCCTGCGGCTCAGTGACTACGGGTTCGGCCGGTGTGGCACCGCCCTCAGGTGTCCCGTTGATGTCTTCTTCGACAGCTTGCACTATGTCGATTGAGTCGTTGCCGACATAGTCAACCGAATCGTTGCCCGACTGCTGATATTCGTTGGCGCAACCCACCGCCAGGCTGTTGAGGTCGGGGTCGTTGGTGTAGCGCGCGCGGTATTTGCTGAACGCTGCATCGGCAAACAGCTTGCGCAGGAACAGGCCCACCACCGGCAGCGCCGTGCGGCTTCCCTGGCCGAGCTTGCCTGTGCGGAAGTGAATCTGGCGGTATTCACCGCCCACCCATGCGCCGCACACCAGTTTGGGTGATACTGCCACAAACCATGCATCGGCATGACTATTGCTGGTACCGGTCTTGCCGCCCCAGTCACAGTCGCCATAAGGCACATAGGCGTTGATTGGCATTGAGGTGCCACCGCCATCGGTGCGGCTGGCCTCGAGCATTTTCTGCATCAGATAGGCTGCCCGGTGCGATATGGCCCTGCGGGCAGCGCTCTTCTCTTTCTCGCTTGTGTAAATCACTTTTTTCACGCCGTCGGTACCCACACTCATTATTTGAGTCACAAGGACCGGTTCATGCGCCATGCCGTCAGCAGCCACTGTGCAGTAGGAGCTTACCAACTCTTCCAGATTGACGTCGCTTGAACCCAGACTCAATGCCGGTGTCTCGTCGAGAGGCGACTTGATGCCCATGTCGCGTGCCGTCTGCGCCACATTCGAGAGGCCCATCTCGTTGCCAACTCGCACAGCCACGCTATTGATGCTTTGTGCAAATGCCGACCGCAGCGTCATGTTGGCCCCGGAGAATCGGCCGTTGGCATTGTGCGGAGCCCAGCGTTCGAGCTGGTGAGTGCGGCGGTTGAGCACCATGGTGTCGATATATGCGTCGAGCCGGCGGTCGCACGGGGTGAGGCCGCGTTCCATAGCAGTGGCATAGACAAACAACTTGAACGTGGACCCGGGCTGATGCATTGCGCTCACCTTGTCGTATTTCCACGTCTTGTAGTCGACATCGCCCACCCAGGCTCGCACATAGCCCGTCTCAGGCTCCATAGCCACAAAGCCGCAGTGCATGTAGTGCAGCATACGTCGCACCGAGTCCATCGCACTCATTTCCACGTCCTTGCCGCCGTCGTAGTCAAAGATGTGCATCTTGCGCGGCTTGTTCATATAATAGTCGATTGAGTCGGCATTGCCGCCATATCGGGCTTGAAGGGTCTTGTAATAATCACACTGACGGGCTTTGTCGGCCACGAAATTCGGAATCACTTGCTGATTCTCATCCACCCAGCAGTCGCCATCGCCCCAGTGGGCTTGGAAATTGCGTTGCACCACTTTCATCTGCTCCTTCACAGCCTCCTCGGCATACTTTTGCATGCGTGTGTCGAGAGTGGTGTGTATTTCCAGGCCGTCGGTATATAGGTCCACGCCATTGTCGGCGCACCAGTCCTTGAGATCTTCAAGCACGGCACGGCGGAAGTATGGTCCCACACCGGTAAACTCGTCCTCGGGATGATACTGGAGCATGATGGGCAGGCGGCTCAGCGAGTCGCACTCGGCTTTTGTGAGGTCGCCATGTTCAAGCATGTTGCGGAGCACCACGTTGCGGCGCTTGAGGCTGCGGTCGTAGTTGCGGCGCGGGTTGTAGCTCGAAGTGGCCTTGAGCAGACCCACAAGCACAGCGCTTTCCTCAATGGTGAGCTGGGCCGGGGTGGTGTTGAAGTAGGTGCGTGCCGCCGTCTTGATGCCATAGGCATTGTTTCCGAAGTCGACGGTGTTGGCATACATCTCGAGAATCCGCTGCTTGTCGTGATAGAATATCTCGATTTCGGTGGCAAGAATCCATTCCTTGGTCTTCATTATGAGCATTCTCACACCGGGAATGTAGCCAAGCAGACCTGTCGAATACTGGGTGCGCACGCGGAACATGTTTTTCACCAACTGCTGCGTGATGGTGGAGGCACCGCGCGAACGGCCGTGCACCAACATGTCCTTGGCAGCGGCAAAAAGGCCCTGCACGTCAATGCCCCAATGGTCGTAGAAGCGCTCGTCCTCGGTGTCGATAAGCACCTTGAAAAATGTAGGGTTCACCTCGTCGAACTTAACGGGTGTGCGGTTCTCGTTATAGAACTTACCTATCATCTTGCCGTCGGCACTGTAGATGTAAGACGCATTTGCCGTTTTGGGATTCATGATGTCGTGCATCGAGGGCGACTTGCCGAAGAGCCACAAGAAGTTGACGTCGACGGCAATCAAATATATGAAAAAGCACACAAAGAACGTGGCTATACCCACAGCTGTCTTTATGTACCACGGCTTTCCTCTGTAAAGTGATTTATACCATACTCCAAAGCGCTTACAGGCGCTTTTTGTCCCCGACCAGAGTCGGCCGGGAATTGCAAATAATTCGTTTTTACCCATGTTGGCCAAAATAATTATGAATGCAAATGTAAGCATTTAGTTTTTGCCCGTGCCAATTTTAGACAAAAATTATTGGCGGCCAGGGCTAATTTTCATTATTTTTGCAGTTGTGGCAAATGCCTCAAGCAAAAAGCACAACCGATGAACATTATTGAAATCAAGGGCAGTGTGGCCGAGCAGATGTTTCAATACGCCCTTTACACAGCCATGCGGGCCATCGACCCGCACACGCTGATCAACGTGGCAGGAAAAGGCAGGTGGATAAAATCGCGCTTTGCCCTACAGCACTACATCCAGGCTACCCCAGAACAGCTAAAACCATATGGCATGCACAGTGCCACCGGACGCCTGATGTCGAAGCTGATAAAGCCATCGGGGCGCATAGTGGACGAGATACCCAATGCAGGGTTCGACCCCGGCATACTAAGTCTCGACGATTGCTACTTGCGAGGCAGGTGGCTGTCGCCTAAATACTTTTCAAATGTAGACAGCGAAGTAAGGGCCTCATTTGAGGTGGCCGACCGCCAACTGCCGGCACGTTCGTGGGAGCTGATAAAGCTATTGCGCAAGCCGCAAAGCGTGGCCACGCTGGTGAGCGAGCCGCAGAGCGGCGCAGTCACCGCCGACTACTTCAACTGGGCGGTTGCCAACGTGCTCACGGCACTCGACAAACCGCAGTTTGTGGTATTCACCACCGACACCGCCTGGACTCGCGCCAATGTTGATTTCCAAGGCGCAAGTGTGCAGATTTCGGGCTATCCGGTTGCCAATGAGGCCACCCTGATTGCCTATCTGATGAAAGCAAGCCACTGCATTATATCGCCCTCGCTCAACGGCTGGTGGGGCGCGTGGCTCAACACCGACCCCGACCGCATTGTGATTGCCCCTGAGCACTGGAGCAAAACCACCCCCACGCCCGACTTGGTGCCCAGCCACTGGACCACCATCCCTCTCACCTGATTTGCGTCACACACCATTCACACACATAAGACCACCACATGACAATGAGACTGAAATCCATAGCCTTGGCCATCTCCCTAATTGCAACCGCCACACCTGGCATCACAGCCGAGACCAGGCTGCCACGGTCGACCGCCGCCGAACAGGGCATCGACCCGCAAGCCATCGAACGGCTCGTCGACTCGCTTCAAGCTTTGCCCCAAACCGAGATACATCACCTTATGATAGTGCGCAACGGCCATGTGGTGGCCGAAGGGCACAATGCTCCATGGAGGCAAGGCGAGGTGCACACGCTGTTCTCGTGCAGCAAGACCCTGACGTCGATTGCCGTGGGCATTGCCATAGGCGACAACCGCCTGCGCCTAACCGACCGCGTGGCCGTGTTTTTCCCAGACATCCTGCCCGACACTGTGAGCGAAGCCTGTGCGGCACTCACCGTGCGGCATCTGCTCACGATGGATGCCGGAGCCTATACTCCAGGCGACTTGCCCCTGCGCCACAGCAACTGGGAGCAAGCCTTTCTTTCCAACCCCAAACTGGGCAGCGACCACCGGTTCCGTTACGACAGCTTCTGCACCTATATGCTGTCAGCCATCGTGCAAAAGGTCACGGGAAAGACTGTGGTGCAATATCTGCACGAACGGCTGTTTGCTCCACTCGGAATCGACGAGGCCGACTGGCAACTGAGCCCCAGCGGAGTGTGCACCGGCGGATGGGGACTGCGCCTCAGCCTTGAGGCCATGGCCAAAATCGGGCAAATGATGCTCAACAGCGGCAAGTGGGACGGCAAGCAAGTGGTGCCGGCCGAGTGGGTGGCCGATATGCAGAAAGTGCAAATTGAATGGCATCCTGGCAAGGAACCAAGCGACCTGAACCAAGGATATGGCTACCAGATGTGGCGATGCCTTGAGCCGGGCGTGGCACGAGCCGACGGTGCCTACGGCCAATATATCATAGTAGACCCGGCCAGGCAGCTGGTGGTGGCCATCAACGGCATAAGCCTCGGCCATGGCCCGTACGATGAGCTGAAGTGCGTGTGGCAGCAGCTGATGCCCGGAGTTAAAGATGCGCCATTGAAGCAAAACGCCAAGCGGCAGCTGTCGCTTGAGCGCAAACTGGCCTCAATGTCGATTCCACCCCTCGAGGGCAACGCAACAGGCAGCGGCTTCAGCCTATCACTCGCCAGCAACGAACTGGGCATAAAATCATTACAACTTATCAGCTACAACAGACAGCGTGCCCTTGTAGTGACCATGGCCGACGGCACTTGCGACAGCATAGCAGTGGGATACAAGCAGTGGGCACGACACTCCACACGCATGGCTCCGCCATTTTTCAACGGGGCATTCACCTTGCCGCTCACAAGCATCAGCGGGCACACCATCCCCTACACCACAGCAGGCTGCTATGCCTACCACCGCAAGCGCGACACATTCACGGCCCAAGTGGTCTATACCAACTGGGTAAGTTCACGCACGTTCACAGTCAGCAATCTTGACTCCGACGCACCCATTGTCACCATTACCGACAATTTCCAACCCGACAAGCCCACGGTAGTCACATGCACGCCGCGTTAAGGCATTAGCCGCACAAAGGGCCCGACAATAAAAGACGCGGCCCGGCTCCACTGATGTGAAGAGCCGGGCCGCGCTTGTGTCACGTCTTTTATTACCTCAGACGGTGAGGATTTCCTTCTCCTTTGCGGCAAAGAGTTCATCGATAGTCTTAAGGAACTTGTCGTGCAACTTCTGCACTTTGCCCTCGGCGTCTTTCTCCACGTCCTCGGCCATACCGTCTTTCACGGCCTTCTTCAAGCCCTCAATTGCCTCTCGGCGGGCGTTGCGTACGCTCACCTTAGCCTTCTCGGCCTCGGCCTTCGACTCCTTGACGAGCTGCTTACGGCGGTCTTCGGTGAGTGGCGGAATGTTCAGGCGAATCACCTCGCCGTTGTTCTCAGGCATGATGCCTACGTTGGAGTCGATGATTGCCTTCTCAATCACCTTGAACATGTTTTTCTCCCACGGTGTAATCACAATGGTGCGTGCATCTGGTGTGTTGACATTGGCCACGTTGCTTATGGGCATCTTGCTGCCATAGTATTCAACACGCACACCGTCGAGAATTTTCACATTGGCCTTGCCGGCACGGATGTGGGCCAGCGACTCATCTAAATAGCCTACAGCCTCGCTCATTTTCTTCTCGGCAGGCTGCAGATAATGATTAACATCGTTCATAGTCAATACTGTTTATTTGTTTTATAGAATTTTTCGGCAAACTGTCACGGGAAAGCCCCATTGAGGCTTAGGCCACATGCCGGCGCACGGCCGCATGCAAAACCCGTTAATGCTACGAAAATACGAATTTTGCGCCATCACAGCAAACAATAGAGCCAAAAAAACTTTTGCGCGCCACATTTTAGCGCGAATTTTAGCGCGAAATCGCATTTCCACGACCATCGGGCCTACCCGAATGTGAGCACAGAGCAAAGTTCGGGCTGCAACAAGCAGGCCACGTCCATCAATTGGGCCGCACTGAGCGCCCGTATGTGCTCTATCGACTCCGACAGCGTGCCCACGCGACCATAATACAGCAACGACTTACCGGCACCTATGACGTTGGCCTCGGCATTGTCGCTGGCGAGCAACAGCTGGCCGCAATATTGCTTTTGGGCGGCTGCGAGTTGCCTAGGAGAGAGCGGCGTCTCGGCCAAGTGCCGCAAAACGCGTTCCACAATGCGCAGGCTTTTGTCGGCATTGCTGCTGTCGCACCCGAAATACACCTCAAAGAGTCCACAATCGGTATATGGCGTGACGCTCGACTCCACCGTGTAGACGTATCCCCGCCGCTCGCGCAGCTGCACATTGAGCAATGAGTTCATGCCCGGTCCGCCCATTATGTTGTTGAGCAACGACATGGCGTAGCGCCGCTCGTCGTGCATGCCAGGAATGCGGGCTCCTATTATGGTGTGGCTCTGGTGCAGGTCGGCAGGCTCATTGCACCGTTGAGGCGGCACTTGCACAGGCCGTTGTCGCGGAGTGCGCACGAGTGGATGATGCAAGTGGCCAAAGTGCCTCTCAGCCATGGTCTCGACCTTCGATGGTGCAATGCTGCCCATCGAGAACAGCACCATGTTTGACGGCACATACAGGCGTTTCAAATAGTCGCAACAATCGCGGCTGGTGATTGAAGCCAAATGGGCGCAGTTGCCGAGGATGTTGTGCCCGATGCCGCTGCCTTCAAACAGCAGGT
Source organism: Agathobacter rectalis (assembly GCA_963625945.1). Lineage (GTDB taxonomy): Bacteria > Bacteroidota > Bacteroidia > Bacteroidales > Muribaculaceae > Sodaliphilus. The sequence goes on from CAVFVP010000006.1 coordinate 53,865, forward strand.
CTTCGAAATCGTCATATACGGCGTCGGCTGGCGAGTCGCGGTAAGAGTCGATTTCCTCAAGCACCACACCTCGCTCACGATCCAGCTCGGCCTCTGGGAACACTGAGCATGCCACCAAATCGGCAATAAGCTGAATAGCGCGGCCGAAATGCTCGACCGGGAAGGTTGCATAGAGGGTGGTGTCTTCCTTTGTGGTATAGGCATTGAGCTCGCCGCCCACAGCCTCCATGCGGTTGATGATATGCCATGCCCGGCGGTGTGTGGTGCCCTTGAATATCGTGTGCTCCACAAAGTGTGCCAAGCCATATTGGCCTTCGGCATCATCACGGCTGCCGGCATCCACCACCAGGCCGCACCACCCCACTGGCGACTCACTCGCCACATGCACGCACCGCAATCCGTTGGATAATGTATAGGTTGTTATTTTCTCTTGATTCATTGTCGGTACTTTTTTTGACTTTTTGTTTTCACTTGGCCCTGTGGTCACATACGCACATCAAAGTGCAAAACAGCCTGCACAAACATCAAGTCGCGAATCTCGTCGCGCAACACCTCCATGTCGTCGTAGGCCGGATTCTCGCTGTGCAGCGTCACCATGGCGGGATTGCTGTTGCGGCGCACGTATTTCACCATACGGTAGTCATCGAGCATCACCACATATATCTGGCCCCAATATATCTGTCGGGTATTGGTCAGCTCGCGCACAGCTATAAAGTCGCCATTGCGGATCACAGGGCTCATGCTGTCGCCGCTCACCCGCACTATGCGACTGTCGCGGCTCACCATATCGGGCAAGTTCACAGTACCTATTATCTGTTCGTCGGCAAACATCTGCGCCCGTGGCATGGTGCCGGCTGTCACGTCGATGTCATATACGGGAGTACCATTGCGGGGGCCATCAAGGTCGGCGGGGGCCACGTTCACCGACGCGGGCGCGGATTGTGCCTTTGCAAACGGAAGGTCGGTACCGTGTTCAAGCCATTGCTTCGACACTCCCATATTGACCACTATGCGATTGACCAGCGACTCGCTCACCGGCAAGCGCCCGTTGATATACTTTGACAGATTGGAGGCATTGACTCCAATTTTTTCGGCAAATTCGTTTTGGCGGTAATTAAGATTGCGGATCAAGTATTTGATGCGCTCTATTATTTCATTTTCGGGCATAATGATTATCTGTGTTTTTTGTGTGTTTTAGTGGTTGTCGTTCGCTGGATGGTTTGCGGCAAGCCGCATTTTATTTTCAAGCCCCTAGCGCATTGCAAAATTACCACAAACTTGGCAAACGGCAATGACTCGCCTTTCAAAAATCCAACAAATATGCTGGCATATCCGCACAACAGGTCTCCACACCTGGCATTTGTCATTCCACTTTTTCTAATTACTCGGACTATCAACACTTTATGCAAATCTCAAAAAAATGCAATTTGTATTAAAATATTTTACAACTTTATTTGTGGCATCTGAGAAACAATTCATACATTTGCGCACACGATTTATATAATCGTTGAAAAACCAACTTTTATAGCACATTAATATTATGAGAGTTACATTATCATTATTGACCATTATCGCCGCCGGGCTATTGCTGACCGGCTGCAACGAGGCTGACACCTTTGAGAGCCCTCCCGAGACGACCAGCGCGCAAGCCAGCGCAGACGCATTCGCAGCCAACTATGGCGTGACCCAGCAGATGCTAAACAGGTTTCTGAACATCGTCCACAAGAGCGCCAAGGTTAAGAGCATTGTCCCCGTCTGTAAAGACGGCGACACCCTGGCTTATTGTGTTAACCTCGACAAGGGATGGAAGCTGATATCGGGCGACCAACGCATGCCGCCAGTGCTCGCTTTCTCTGACGAGGGATGCTCAATCTGCTCGATGTCGAGAGCCCTGCCATCCAGAGCATTCAAGGCCTCATTGACCGAGTGGCGGCAAAGAGAGTGAGCAGCGAGACGCGCCGAGATCACGTTTGGTCGCTGATCGACGCCAATCGGCAAAGTCCCACCAAAGGCGCCAACAAAGCCAAAAGACGCTCGGCTTACGGCGATGGGATGTGGATTGCGACCGATTCGTCATACGTAAGCAGCATTGACGAAATCCCGCACATCCTCAAAACCAATTGGAGCCAAAACGGCCCTTACAACAGCTACACGATTCTGAGACAAGACACCGCGGGAAATTGGCGGCATTGCCCTTCCGGATGCGTTCCCGTGGCCTGCGGCCAAATCATAGCGCACTATAGGGCCAGCAACAATTTGGGCATCACACTGCCTTCGGCAGCACATATGCCTACTATTAATGACAACTGGTTCAACGTCACTGAATTTTCAACCGACGGATGGAGCTCGATTTTCTCATCCAGCAATATCCAGGCCATGTTCCTCGCTTACCTCGGCTCTATTTTGGAAACAGAATACTTTTGGAACAACAGCTATACTGTGGGGAACAAGGAGTCCAGGGCATTCAGACCTACAAGCTATCGTTCAGCAAGACCGACAGCTACAATTTCAGTACTGTAATGACCAGCTTAAAGTCGAACACCCCTGTCTACGCTGCTGGTGAAATGATTAACAACAATGGATCTGAGGGAAGACACGTTTTTATCATCGACGGAGCGCTAACCAGTGAGGCTAAAATGGTTATAAACTATGAGTGGGACGAGTCACACCGAATCACCGAGGAAGAACACAACAGATGCCCGGCATGGATGTTCATGCAATCAGCCTCAGGCAACACCCAAATGCAAATCGAGCGTGACGGGATCAAATACACCTACCTACGAATGAATTGGGGATGGGGACAAAGCTATAACAACACATATTATTTGGCTTACTCATACAATGCCGGTGGGTCTGACTTCGCAGGCACATATGACGAAGTAGAGAACACGTACGAACCCAACTGGAGCGTCACATTCTCAAAGGAAAGCTCCACCTCGGTCAAAAAAATAAAATATTTATTATACGGATTCAAAACAGCGAACTAACGAACTATAAAAAACTATTATGAGACATTTTAATTTCAAACACGCCACTATTGCAGCTGTCACGTTGTTTGCCGCCACTGCATGCAATCACACAGGCGACGAGCCACAGGAAAGCGGATACCAAAAGATACAGCTGTCGCCCACTGAGCAGAAAATCACAACCGAAGCCAACGACTTTGCCTTCAACTTTTTCAAGGCGCTCAATGAGGAACATAAGGATGACAACACATTCATCTCGCCCTACAGCATGGCACAAGTGCTGGCAATGCTGGCAAACGGCGCCCAGGGCGAGACTTATAACGAGATAGTGAAAGTGCTCGGCATAAGCTACAACATAAATGAGGTCAATAGTTACTACAAGCACCTGCGCGAGGACTTGCCAAAATGCGTGCCAGGCTCAAACCTCTCTACTTCAAACTTCTTCGTATACAACAACAGATTCAGCGTTTTCGACGAGTTCATAAAGAACTGTTCCGACAATTATGGCACTGATTTCAAGGGAGTGGACTTTGACAACAACAATGCAGCTGACATTGTGAACAAATGGGTCAGCAATGCCACCGCAGGCAAAATACCGTCGCTTTTTGACAACATTCCTTCACATGCGGGATTTTGTGTCGTAAACACAACAACTTTTGACGGTTGGTGGGCAAACCCGTTTGACAAAAAGGAGACATGCGATGACATCTTCCACAATCACAAGAACATAAGCGAAAAAGTACCCATGATGTTCCAGGAGCTGTTCCTTGAGAATTACACCGACAGCGACTTTGTGAGCCTGCTTAAAATCCCTTACAAAGGCTCCTTCGAGATGGACATTCTGCTGCCCAACCGAAGCATTGACATCAACAAATACATAAGCGAAATGACTTTGGATGATTTCTACTACATGCTCGACAATGCCGCAAAGAGCGATGCAAGCAACTACAGAATAGGCCTGCCCAAATTCAAAGGCAAATTCAATTACGACCTTGGTGCCACTCTTGTGAAAATGGGCATAAAGAGCGCTTTCTCCGATTTTGCTGATTTCGGAAAATTCTCAACAAAGAAAGCTTTTATGGGTGCTACTAGGCAATCCGCACTTATCGATGTGGATGAGCACGGGACCAAAGTCGTAGTAGCCTCTGGAGCCACCGATAAATATACCGCTACTGCCCCCAACTATTTCATTGTCGACAGCCCGTTCATCTACATAATCCGCGAGTGCAATAGCGGCGCCATCCTGTTCATGGGCAAAACGGTAAGCATCAAGCAATACTCGAAATAACACAGCTTTTTCAATAGCACATTAGTGCTCCTTTTCAATTCATGCCGCCTCGCAAAAAGGTCGGCATGAATCTTTTTTGTGGCTTTACGCTTTGACGGCACGAAGAAAAGGTGTGCTACATTTTTGCCCACAACTGTTTTAACGGTAGAGCATTTTTACTAACTTTGCATTCGGCTTAGCCTAAAATCACCTTCACCGACTATGCCGCACATAATCGTCATGCAATTCGACAGCAACCTAAAAAACTACGTATTAACGTACTATTTTCATAAATTATGAATCTGCTTAAAACATCAATTCTCACACTTGCCTGCGCCACATGTATTGCTTCGGCCCAGGCGATGACGGCTTGTGCCGACAACAACAGCAACAACAAGACCTCATGCGCCGCTCCACAATGCGAGCGCAAAAACGCTCCTGTGGTGGTAGGCGCTGCCCGCACCGATGTGTATGTGCCTCTGCTCAAGGGCAAGCGCGTAGCCCTGCTGAGCAACCAGACGGGCATCGTGGACAACAAGCATGTGCTCGACGTGATGCTCAGTCAAGGCATAAAAGTAGTAACAATTCTGTCGCCCGAGCACGGATTCCGCGGCAAGGCCGATGCAGGAGAGAAAGTGGGCAATAGCATAGATGAGCCCACAGGCATACCCATTGCATCGCTCTACGACGGTTCGCTGCCCATGCCCAGCAAGGAAACCATGGACAAAGTAGACGTGGTGGTGGTCGACCTGCAAGATGTGGGTCTGCGATTCTACACCTACTATGTGACTATGATTCACATTATGGACGCCTGCAACAAGTATGGCAAGCAAGTGGTGGTGTTTGACCGCCCCAACCCGAACATAATGTATGTCGACGGCCCGATTCTCGACATGAAATTCAAGTCGGGCGTTGGCTATCTGCCTATACCAATCGTGTACGGCATGACCATGGGCGAGCTTGCCCGCATGGCCAACGGTGAAGGATGGCTCGACGGCGGCAAAAAAGCCAATCTCACGGTTATACCCTGTGAGAACTACACACGCCACACACGCTACCAGCTACCCATTGCCCCATCGCCCAACCTGCCCAACATGACATCGGTCTACCTTTACCCGTCGACATGCTTCTTTGAGGGCACTCCGGTGAGTTTGGGCCGCGGTACACTGGCCCCGTTCCAAGTATATGGCCACCCCGACATGAAAGCCGGCCACGACTTCACCTTCACGCCGCGCAGCATTCCTGGCGCCAAGAATCCGCCGCAACTCGACAAGCTGTGCTATGGTGCCGACCTGCGCAATGCCAACCACGACAGTGTGATTGCCGGCGGCATCAACCTCAACTATGTGATTGACGCATACCGCACTCTCAACATTGGCGAGAAGTTCTTCACACGATTCTTCGACCTGCTGGCCGGCGGCGACGGACTGCGCAAAATGATCATGGCCGGCAAAAGCGCCGACGAGATCAAGGCCTCATGGCAACCCGACATCGAAAAATTCAAAAAACAGCGCCAACAGTATCTGCTCTACAGCGAATGAGTCGACCTTCAGCATTTTATCATCCTATTAACAAAATAACACTTTATTTGAAATGACCCCTTGGATAGTATTGGCCACAATTGTCGGCTACTTCATCGTTTTGTTTCTAGTGTCGTGGATAGCCTCACGGGGCAGCGACAACGCAAGTTTTTTCAACGGCAACCGCCAGGCTCCATGGTTTATCGTGGCTATTGCCATGCTCGGTGCCCCCATCTCGGGTGTCACATTCATATCTGTCCCCGGCATGGTGGTAGCCAAAGGCTTCAGCTACCTGCAAATGGTGCTGGGCTTCGTGGTGGGATACTTTGCCATCGCTTATGTGCTCATTCCGCTGTTCTACAAGCGCAACCTAGTGTCGATTTACGGCTACCTTGAGCAACGCTTCGGCGCCGGCACCCACAAGAGCGGCGCGTGGTTCTTCTTCATCAGCAAGATGCTTGGCGCCGCAGTGCGCTTCTATGTGGTGTGCGTCACGCTGCAGCTGCTTGTGTTCGGTCCGCTTGGCGTGCCGTTTATTGTCAATGTGGTTGCCACCATCGCCCTCATATTCCTCTACACGCTGCAAGGCGGTGTGAAAACAGTGATTTGGACTGACACGCTCAAGAGCTTCTGCCTAGTGATGTCGGTGGTGCTGTGCATCTTCTTCATTGCCAAAGGGCTCGGATATGACTTCACCGGAATGGTGAAAGCTGTGGCCGGCGACGAGACGTCACGCGTGTTCTTCTTCGACAACCCCAAAGAGGGCACATACTTCTGGAAGCAGTTCATTGCCGGTGTGTTTATGGTAATTGCCACCACCGGACTCGACCAAGACCTGATGCAGCGCAGCCTTGCCTGCAAAAACGCCAAGGAGTCGCAGAAGAACCTTATCGTGAGCGGCGTGACTCAATTCTTCGTAATCAGCCTGTTTCTCATTCTGGGCACACTGCTCGTGCTCTACACACGCGCCAAAGGCCTGGCCCTTCCCGAGAAAAGCGATGAGCTGTTTGGCTTGGTGGCAGCCGACCCCGGCATGCCTATCATAGTGGGCATCCTGTTTATCCTCGGCCTCATTGCTGCCGCCTACTCGGCTGCCGGCTCGGCCCTGACATCGCTCACCACCTCGTTTACCGTCGACATTCTTGAGGCCGACCGCAAACAAGACGACTCGGCACTGTCGCGCACACGCAAACTGGTGCACGTGTCGATGGCTGCCGGCATGGGCATCGTGATCTATGTGTTCTACCTCATCAGCAACAGCGACGCCATTAGCGCAGTCTACACCCTGGCAAGCTACACCTACGGTCCCATTCTGGGTCTCTTTGCCTTTGGCATGATGTGCAAGAGCGCCGTGCGCGACCGCCTCGTGCCCGTTGTGTGCATCGCAGCGCCCGTTATCAGCTTCTTTGTGCAGCAATGGCTCAAAAACTCATTCGGCTACACGCTAGGATTTGAGCTGCTCCTGCTCAACGCCGTGCTCACCATGGCCGGCCTTGCCCTGCTGTCGACAGGCAAGAAAGCCGAAAACGCATAACCATCCCGTCAATCATCACTCCACAAAGAAATGGCACACAACCTGATCAACAAATACGTGTGGATCATCACCACCATCAAGCGCTACAAGCGCATCACCCGCGAGGAGCTCAACAGGCTCTGGCTCGAGGCCGACATCAGCGAGGGTGAGCCATTGGCCCGACGCACGTTCTACAACTATCGCCACGGCATTGCCGACACGTTCAGCATCGACATCATGTGCGACACATCGACCTACGAATACTATATTGACCCCGACACCAGCGAAAGCAACCTGCAACTCCAGGAGTGGCTGCTCAACTCGGTGTCGATAAGCGGTGTGCTCAGCGACTCCCACGACATGTCGGCACGCATTCTGCTCGAAGACGTGCCCTCGAGCCGCGGCAACCTGCCGGTGGTGATTGAGGCGATGCGTCAAAACAAGCGCATCACATTCAGCTACAACAACTACAGCCGCGTGAACTTGAGCGAGGGAGTGAAAGTGGAGCCCTACTTTGTGAAGATATTTGAACAACGGTGGTATGTGATAGGATTCAACGTGGCCGATAAGTGCATCAAGACCTATTCGCTCGACCGCATGAGCAACCTTGTCATTACCGGCCACAGCTTCACAATCCCCGAAAGCTTCAGCCCGCAGGAGTATTTCGCCGACTGCTTCGGCATCAGCACCGACCAAAGCGAGCCAAAGGACATAGTAATCAAGGCCAACGTGACACAGGCCAAATATCTGCGCGGACTGCCGCTTCACCACTCACAGCGCGAAGAGCTGCACGACGCCTACTCGATATTCAGTTACCACATGCGGTTCACCTACGACTTGATGCAGAAACTGCTCTCGTTTGGCCCTACAATCGAGGTACTGCGCCCCCGTGAAGTGCGCATGCAGATAGCGCAGAAGCTCAAAGAAGCCTGCCAGCACTATGAGTCCTGACCCAATCCACGCGCCCAACCGTCAATCGGCCCGCTTGCCTCATCACGGCAAGCGGGCCGATTGACATTTTTGCCACACTTCCCGCCCACGATAGGCTGGCAGTGATTATCTAAAACCGACACGTTCCCTGTGGTTTCGCGGAACGCACATATTGCCACATACCGCCTATGAAAAACTGCATTGCACGCAAATTGGCGGAATGCCACCATCCCAATACACGCAAAGAGCCGCGGGGACTCAGGTCCTCGCGGCTCTTGCGCTATTGGGATGCCTGCCCGTGGGCGGGCATTTATGTGCTTATTGCTTTATTACTTGGCTCGGTAGATAACCTTGGCCGATGCCGAAGTGCCGTCGGTGTAGACGGTGCGCTCAATCACTACCGGGTTGTATTCCGACGGGCCCTCAACGCGCACACCAGCAAGGTTGTAGTATACGCGGCTTGCAACAGCCTTGTCGGCGATGTTGCTCGAGATGCCTGAAGGATAGTAGAGAGTGAGTTCATAGGTGCGGCTGAAGTTGCCCACGGTGAGCGTGATGGTTGCGCTCTCGCCGTTGGTCTTGTTGGCCAGTTTCACATCGTTGCCATCAATCACAAGGTTAGACGAAGCGGTCCACACAGCTCCAGCAGGAGTACCCACCTTGAAATTATGGGTCACGCTGTCGGTCTTCTCGCCGTCAGCAAGCAGGAGCATAGCCACTGCGAAGCTGTTGTAGTCGTTGTTCTTGAACACCTTGAGTGAAGGATATGTAGCCTCGGCATTTTCGAACGCGTCGCTTATCTTGAGGTCGACAAACTCACGCTTGGTGATGCCCTTGACGCCGTTTTCGGTGTCGTAGCTACCAGCCTCGTTGATGCTGTTGTCGAAATAAACCGAGTCGCACGAATAGTATTTGCAGCTGGTGTTTTGAGTAGTGATGTTGCCGGCTGTGCCGTTGGTAGCTGTCACCTTACCAGCATTGTAGGTGCGGGTGATGTAGGTGTAGTAGGTCTCGGCAAGTGCATTGCCGGGGAAGCCCACGATACCAGCTACAGCGTCGTAGCCCGTCACATCGCCAAAGTTGTAGCAATTCTTCATGTCGACACGACCCATACCTACGATACCGCCAATCTTAATTGACTTGGAAGTGGTACCGCTCACTGAGCCGTAGTTGGCCACATTGTGGAAGTCGTAGGGGTGACCAGTGAGGTAACCTGCGATACCGCCAATCTGATAGCCGGTACCGGTCACTTCGCCTGCATTGTAGCTGTCGCTGAGCTCATAGCCGCCGTTACCCACAAGGCCGCCGGCGTTAGAGAGAGTGGCGCTGTTGCTTGAGATCTTGCCCAAGTTGTAGCAGCGTACAATGATTGCGGTGGTGTCGCCACTGATTGCACCGCCAATACCGCCCACGTTGTTGTAGGCGCTCACGTTGGCAGCATTCCAGCAGTCGGTGAAGTAGTTGTAGCCCGTGCTGTTTGCGCTGCTCGAGCCCACAATGCCACCAGCAGTGTAGAGGATGATGTCGCTCGACTCAGCCTTCACTTCGCCAGTGTTGTAGCACTTGTTGAGGGTGATGCCGCGGGTAGCGTAGCCCACGATACCGCCCATGTAGTAAGACTTCTTCTTAGAGCTTGTGGCTGCAGTGATTGCACCGATGTTGTAGCAGCTGTCGATGTTGCAACGGTAGGGAGCAGTGTGTGCGGCCACCTGGCCGAAGATACCGCCGGCGTCCTCAACGGCGAGTATGTCGGCCTCGTTGTGGCAGTAGGTTGCGCTCGACGGAGCGAGAGCCACACCCAGCATACCGCCAGCATACTTGGCAGTAGACGCTATTGTGCCACGGTTGACGCTGGCGTTCACAATGGCCGATGCCTGTGCGGCGATACCGCCCAGGTAGCTTGCCGACGAGATCATACCCTCGTTGACGCAGCTGTCGACCTCGATGCCCGTGCCGGCAACGCTGACTGCAAATATACCACCAGCATAGCCATACTTGGCTGTGATGTCGCCATAGTTGGCGCAATTCTTGATTGAGGCACCAGCATTGGCCAAGCTGGCAATACCGCCGGCATAGTAGTTGCCTGCGGCCACAGCGGCCTTGTTGGTGAGGTTGTAGAGCTTACCGTAGAGCGACGAGGCGAATGCTGCAGGATAGGTGTAAGAGCCAAACTTGCAAGACTCATCGATGGTGAGGTCGTGCACTGAACCGGCTGCGAGCACTGTACCAAACACGGCGTGAGCCGTAGTTGTGTTGTCGGTGCTTGAGTCGTAGCTGATGTTGCTGAATGTCTTGCCGTTGCCGTTGAAGTCGGCTGCGAATCCGTTAGGTCCGTCGGCAATTGGCTGGAATGTGACATCCTTGAAGTCAAGGTCGTTGACCACCTTGAAGTAGCTACCCTCGTAGTCGTGTCCGGTCGACTTCACGAAGTCGGCCAGTGTGTTGTAGTCGGCCACAGTCTTGATGAGGTAAGGAGCCTCGGCTGTACCGCTGCCTTCGAGGATTGCCGCGTTGAGTGTGACAACGGGCAGATAGCGCTTATAGTTACCCATGACGGCAACCACAGTGTCGGCCACGGCACCCGATGCGGGCACTGTGGGCACAAGTTTGCCGTCGGTCACAGCGAATGCCTTGCCGGCCTTAACCGACCAGGTCACCTCTTGGGTGTTACCCAGAGTGGCGGGCGACAATACAGCACTTGCAAAGTTGCCTTCAGCGAAGAACACTGTTGCCTTCGATGCTAGCTGAGCCTCGGGCCAGCTGCCAGTTGCGGCCAGTGTGGGATAGCTGCCAGCTTTCTGTGTCCAGATTGAGTCGGTAAGGGTCTTGATGCTGCCCGAAGCAAGATCGGTTGTGGTCTTGCCCTCTACGCCATCGTGGTTGCCGTTGGCCACGGCTCCCAGTTTCGACAGCTGGCTTGCATAGAACGAGTTTTCGAATGTTGAGCTGGTGTTGGCACCTGCGATGTGGCCCGAAGTGGCCTTGTCTGACTTGACAACCACAGTACCATAGTTCACTGCATTGGTGAATGCAGAGCTTGAAGTGACACCGCTGATACCGCCCACCTGCTTGTAGGTAACCACGTTGCCGGTGTTGAGCACATTGTTGATGACGCACTTCGAGTCTTCACCTACGATACCGCCGGCCTTAGCCTGCACGCCATCCTTTTGGTAAGAGTTGAAGTATACGGCACCCACCTCGCCTGCATTCTGGCAGTTTTCGATGGTGGCTTGAGCTGCGTAACCGGCAATACCGCCAGCCTGGTTGTTGTCGACGTAGACGTTACCTGCATTGTAGCAGCCGCTTACCACGCCGCCCTTGTTGAGCTGGCCCACGATACCGCCTGAGCGAGAATAGTAGGTGTAGACATTACCAAAGTTAGAGCAGCCCTCGATGCGTCCATAGCACTGGCCTGCGATGGCACCGCCGTAGCAGAACATGTGATAGACGGCTTTGCTGCCCACTGTCACATTCTTGACCACACCGCTGGCACCCACTGTGCCGAAGAGGCCGCCATAGTATGTGCTGCCGTCGTCGCGGGGGTTGAATTCGCCTGCGGGCTTGCCCGAAGAGTTGCCTTCGGCATAGAAGCCTGCTGTGCTCAGCACGAAGTTGTCGATGGTGTATTTCTGTCCGTCGTAAGTTCCCAGGAAGTGGAGCTTGCCGCTGTTGTCGTTGTCGATAGGCTGGATAGTGTCGCCTTGCATGTCGATGTTGGCGGTTTGCTTGATATACTTGCCATTGAATGTGAGTGTGGCGTTGTTAGAGATGCTGATCAGTTGTTTCAGCTCCTCGCGTGTGCCGATTTCCCATGGGTTCTCGGCCGAACCGTCGCCCTTGAATGGCATCGGAGCCACATTGATGAAGTAGAGCTTGAATGCGTTGTTGCACGAAACCTCAACAGTGTCGGTATACTGCTGATAGTTGAGCTTGCCCACACCGTTGCTGAACGTAAAGGCGTGTCCGCCCTCGGTGCTGTAAGAGCCGTTTTGCACGGCACGCCACTTGACGTTGCCTGCCGAGTTGTAGGCGAAGTCGCTCTTCACGAGCTTCACGTTGTCGGCCGATGCAAGGATAATGGGCGAAGCCGAAACCACAGCCACATCGGTTGTGTCGGTTGCCTTGATGCGGGGATACAGACCCTCGGTGAAGTTCCAAACGCTGGCGTCGAAGCCCGAGATACCGGCAGCCGAAGTGAGTTCGGCTGTGCTCTTACCCCATTCGGGGTGGTTGATGTTGGCCAGTTGAGCATCGAAGTAGCTATTCTTTACTGTGATGTATTTGGGCTTGCCCACAAGACCGGCGATAGAGTCGGTAGAAGCAGTGGTGAGCTGCACGGCTGCATAGCAGTTGGTGATGGTGGTGCCGCCGTATTCATCGCTGGTTTCAGGATCTTCACTGACGAGACCTGCTGCATATGCGCTGTTCTCGTTATCGACCACACCGGTTGCGTAGCAGTCGTGGATGTCGCACACCCATGCTGCGCCCACAAGGCCGGCTATGTAGTTTTGCACGCTTGAACTGCTGAGCACGCGTCCGGCAGTGTAGCAGCGGGCAATCTCAGTGTAAGCGGCCTCTCCTGCAATACCGCCCATGCAAATCTCAGAAGCCGACGAGTAGATGGTACCCGAGAATGAGCAATCGAGCAGCTTGCTGTTTTCCTGGCCTTTAATGCGGCTTATGTAGCCCACAATACCGCCGGCAAACTGCTGCTTGTAGAGAAGTCGGATTGTAACGCCTTCAACACTAGACGACAACACGTTGCCGTAGCAGAAGCCTGCCACACCTGCCACGTAGCCAAGGGCCGAAATTGTGGCTTTGTGAACTTTCACATTAGATATTGTACCAAAGTTGTAACCACCGATAAGGCCCACGTTGTAGCCATCGGAGCTTACTGTTGCAGTATCGACTGTGACGCCGTCGACTGTACCGAAGTTACGTCCGGCAAGCACACCCACGTTGTAGCCCACTGTTGTGATTTTGGGCTGGCTGAAGCGCAGGTTCTTGATAGTAGCCTCTGGTGCGGTGGCTCCAAAGAGGCCCACATAGTCGTAAGCGTAGTCAACAAACTGGAGTTTCTTAATGGTGTGACCGCGGCCATCGAGCGTACCGGCGAAACGGATGGCTGATGTGCCGATGGGGTCGAGTGTCTCCTTGAAGTTGCTCATGTCGATATCGGCGGCAAGAGCAAAATAGGTGCCGGCATATACCGGATAGTATGTTGAGCTCTGGACGTCGGTCTTGGCGCTGCCGCGCTTGGTGGCATCGGTGTTGACAGTCACAGAGAGAGCCTTGAGGTCGGCAGCTGTCTTAATCAAGTAAGGATCGGCTTCGGTACCCGAGCCCTCGAAGTTGGCTTGGGGCTTCTCGGGGAACACCACTGAGGCCGAAGTGCTGAATGCACTGCTTTCAAAAAGGTTAAGCACACCGCCCGAGGTGCTGCCCACCATCCACTTGCCCAGTGCAATCTTAGCCGAGTCGCCGTCTTGTGTGAATGTTCCGGCAATGGGGCTCAGGATTTGGGCTGAAATAGTGACGGTGGTGTCTTTCACTGTCTCGGTGAACTTATAGCAGCTGAACGAGCCCGAATATGCTATCGAGAGCAGGGTCTGCGGGTCGATGCTGATGGTCTTGTCGTAGTTGAGCTTGGCGTCGATATCGAAGTAGCCCTTATCGCTCGACAAGTGGGTTATGCGCAGCTTGTCGGCTGCTGTCTGGCGCACATACACCCAGTCGGTGACTGGAGTGACTGAGCGGCGCTTGGTCGAGAAGTAACCGTCATACTTGATGACCTGTGTGGTGACACGGCCGTTGACTTTTGCCACGTCGGCATAGCTCTGAATGCCTATAGTGAGATAGGCACCTTTCTTGTCACCCGAAGTCACAAAAAAGCCGAAAGCGGTCTCCAGGTGCAGAGCTCCGCTTTCATCTATTGTTCCTTCTATGGGGTCGGTAGTGCTGTAGATGTTTTTGTCTTGATCCACACTACAAATCCACACGGGATAGTTTTGTACCGTGGCCACATACTGCGGATAAATGGTCACCTTGCCGGTAGCCACATCCACTTTTGCGCCCACAGTTACATCTGTGTACACGAAACCGCTGATCGAAAGGCTGTCGGTGCCAACCTTTGTCACTGTAGCCTCACGCGCCGTGACCACACCTGTTGTGGCGTGGGATATCACGTAGCGCGAGCCGGCAAAGTCGTCGATTGCGACCTTGGCCTTCGGCGATTTACGCGCAGCCGACACGACACGTGCCTTGGAGCTGAGGCTGCCGGCGGTGTAGGCACTGCCGCTTGCCAGCTGGGTGGCACTGATGCGCGTCGCTGTCTCTGCCGCAACGCCACTTGCCGCGGGCACCTTGGTGAAGGTGAACTCGTCGCGTGACTGCGTAGCAGAGCATGCTAATACCGCCATAAAGGCGCATAAAAGCATAAGTGTAAATTTACGCATAATGAAAAATGTTTAGAGAATGAATAAAAATAATTAGACTTTACAACCTAAAGCAAGTCTTGATGACGGCAAAATTAATTATTTTTTTCAGTTTATGCTATTATTTTGCATTAAAAGTACAATCTTCCGTAACAAAATTTCAACAAAACGGTGCTCTTTACGACAAAACACAAGACCAAAACCCGCTTTCAGTTTTCCACACACCGCTTTTCATAGGGATTGACGCCACAGCGGCACTGAAGGCCATAGAGCCATGACAATAACGATTTAAGGGAAATAGGAACTTCCCCCCTAAAAAACATGTCTTTATGATTTTTTCATCTTGAACTTGCCACCCCATGTTCCTTAAGGTCGACACCCGAAAAATCGTGGAGTGGGAAATTAAAATTGCAGGTAGCTATGCCGACGGCAACTTGACAGCCGTGTGCAATATTTCGAGCGCCGCCTCCACGCGCCTCACACCCGAAATGAGGATTGAGTTGCGCCCGTTGACGTTGCGGAAGTTGCACCGGCGCGGGTTCATCTGCACATATTGCAATATGCGGCCGAATGCCGGAGACTGGTAGTAGGCCACATTTTCCTTACCCACAAAATACACATACATGCGGCCTTGCTTCAGGGCAATCTTCTCAATACCGAGCCGACGGGCAAGCCGACGCAACGGCACTATGCGAATAAGCTCGCGCCCCATTTCGGGAATTTCGCCGAAGCGGTCGCGCAAGCGGCTCTCAAATTCGGCAACCTGTGCGTCGGTTTCCATGGCATCAAGCTCACGATAGAGCGATATGCGCTCGTTTTCCTGCGGCACATAGGTGGCAGGGAACATAAGCTCAAGGTCGGTATCGATAGTGCAGTCGGCCACATAATCAGGCTCTGCCCCATCGGCATCCTGCTGACCAGAGTCTCGTTGCCCGAACGTGTCGGCAAACTCCTCGGTCTTCAGCTCGAGCACAGCCTCCTTGAGCACTTTCTGATAGGTTTCGTAGCCCAAATCGGCGATGAATCCGCTCTGCTCGGCACCGAGCAGATTGCCAGCACCGCGTATGTCGAGGTCCTGCATGGCAATTTGGATGCCGCTGCCAAGGTCGCTGAAACTTTCAATGGCCTGCAGGCGGCGTCGGGCCACCGGAGTGAGGGGAGCACCAGGCGGCACAAGCAGGTAGCAGAATGCCTTGCGGCTCGAGCGTCCCACACGGCCACGCAACTGATGCAAGTCGCTCAAGCCATAGTTTTGTGCATTGTTGATGATTATGGTGTTCACGTTGGGCATGTCGATGCCGCTCTCGATGATGGTGGTGGCAAGGAGCACATCGTAGTCATGGTTGGAGAAGTCGATGATGCGCCGCTCAAGCTCTTCGGGAGGCAACTGGCCGTGCCCCACCACCACACGAGCATCGGGCACCACGCGCCTGATCATGTTTTGGAGCGTGGGCAGCAGGTCGATGCGGTTGTTGACAAAAAACACCTGGCCGTTGCGCGACAGCTCAAAATTGATGGCTTCGGCCACTACTTCGTCGTTAAGCGAGTTGAGCGACGTGAGGATGGGATAACGGTTGGCCGGAGGGGTGGTGATTGCACTAAGATCGCGCGCTCCCATGAGCGAAAACTGCAGTGTGCGCGGTATGGGTGTGGCCGACATGGTGAGCGTGTCGACGTTCACCTTTAGCTGTTTCAGCTTTTCCTTGACACCCACGCCGAATTTCTGCTCCTCGTCGATTATGAGCAGCCCCAAGTCGTGAAACCTCACCGTCTTGCCGATGAGCTTGTGTGTCCCGATTATTATGTCGATTTTGCCGTCGGCAAGGTCGGCCAGCAACTGACGCACCTCTTTGGGCTTGCGGGCGCGCGTCAGATAGTCGATTCTCACCGGGAAGTCCTTGAGACGCTCGGTGAAGGTGTTGTAGTGCTGGAACGCGAGCACGGTGGTGGGCACCAAAACCGCCACTTGCTTGCCGTCGGTGGCGGCCTTGAATGCCGCCCTGATGGCAATTTCGGTTTTGCCGAACCCCACGTCGCCGCATATCAGGCGGTCCATGGGCTTGTCCTTTTCCATATCGGCCTTCACGGCCTGTGTGGCCTTGAGCTGGTCGGGGGTGTCCTCGTAGATAAACGACGCCTCGAGCTCATGCTGCATGTAGCCGTCGGGCGGATAGGCATGGCCGCGCTCATTGCGACGCTGGGCATAGAGCTTTATGAGGTCGCGGGCAATGTCTTTGAGCTTGCTCTTAGTGCGGCTTTTCAGCTTGCCCCACGCGCCCGAGCCCAGTTTGCTCAAGCGTGGCTCAAGCCCCTCTTTGCCGCGATATTTCGACAGCTTGTGAAGGGCATGTATCGAAACGAAAATTATGTCGCCGTTGAGATAGACGAGCTTTATCATTTCCTGCGGAGTGCCGTTGATTGCTGTGCGCACCAAGCCGCCAAACTTGCCTATTCCGTGGTCTTCGTGCACAATGTAGTCGCCCACCTCGATTTGGTTGAGCTCTTTTAGCGACAGCGCCAGCTTGCCCGACCGTGCCTTGTCGCTCTTGAGGTTGTATTTGTGGAAACGGTCGAAAATCTGGTGGTCGGTGAACACGCATAGGCGGCTGTCGTCGTCCACAAACCCCTCATGCACCGTGCTGAGCACGGGCGTGAAAGCTATGTCGTCGTTGCGGTCATTGAATATCACGCGCAAGCGCTCTATCTGCTTTGCGCTGTCGCTCAATATCATAATGCGGTAGCCCCGGCTAAGGAATCCGCTGAACGACTCGCTTATCAAATCGAAATTCTTGTGATAAATACCTTGCGGCGAGCAGTGCATGTGCAAAACCGCATCGGCCTTGCCGCCGCTCTTGCCATCATGAATGTCGATGCGGCGCATTGCGCCCAGAGCAGCATCAAATGCGGCAAAGTCCACAACCTTGCCAAGGGCGTTGGCGTCGGTGTCGCCTGCAATCAGCGCATTGGCCGACATCTGCTCTTCACCTATGGCCTTCACCCGCTGCCGGAGCCACTGCGCGTCGCGGCACACAAGCACCGTGGCTGAGCCCACAAACTGCAGTAGCGATGTCCCGGCATCGGCCTCACTGCCATGGCAGCCTACGATGCTCACCGAGTCGACTTGCGCATCGCTCAACTGTGTCTCAACGTTGAAGGTGCGCATACTATCAATGTCGTCGCCAAAGAAATCGATGCGGTAGGGCAATTCGTTGCTGAACGAGTAGACGTCGAGTATCGAGCCACGCACTGCAAACTGGCCCGGCTCGTACACATAGTCGACCTCGCTGAAGCCAAGCTCGCGGAGCCGGCAAGCCGTATCGGTAAGGTCGGCCGACCCTCCGCGCGACAGATTGAGCGTGTTGTTCTCCACCGTGCTGCGTTCGGCCACTTTCTCGGCAAGTGCTTCTGGATAAGTGACCACCCAGCGAAGGGCCGCATTGGTGTGCCACTGGTTGAGCACCTCGGTGCGCAAAATCTCTTGCGGTGCGTCGACCTGGCCATATTTAATGTCGCGCTTGTAGCCCGACGGGAATATGAGCACGTGCGCCTCACCGTTGATCTGGCACAGGTCGTTGTAGATGTAGCCGGCATCGTCGAGGTCGTTGGCCACCACCAGATAAGGAGCATCCAGAGCCGGCAACCTTGAAATGAGCATTGTTGCTGCCGATCCGGCCAAGCCGTCGATGCTCATCAAGCGGTTGCTTTCGTTGCCCACCATGCGGGCAAGGGCTTTGGCGCGCGCCTTGCCATTGAGCAAGTCGCACAACGCACCTATTTCCATAAAGTCACCAAGTGTGGTAGCCATGCCGATTTTCCGGTTGTTTGTTGCCTGTATTTTCTTATTACGTCAGTTCAAGTTCAGCATGCGCTTGTATTCCCCGGGCTTCGTGAACATAGCCTCGGCCTTGTCGAGTGCCTCGTCGGTGTTCAACGTGTTTTCTATCTGGCCGCGCTGGTAATAATAGCGCTTCATTATCTCGTCGGCAATGAGGCCGCTGAGCTGTTTCCTGTTCACGTCGAGGTCATGGCCAAGGTCGTGCTTGAGCAGCTTTTCCAGCTGGGTAAACACGGCCGCCGTGCTGTCGTTCATATATCCCTCAGTCTTGGCCACCTTCTTCAAGTTGGCTACACCTTCCTCACACACCTTGTCGTAGTTGAATTTATTGGGGTCGACAAAGCGTTTGAAATCAGCAAAAATCGAGTCGGTCACCTCAAACTTTGCAGGCGACGGCACCGAGGCATGGGTCGACGCATATTTTGTCGCATAGTTGAATGCCCAATGGTCGCGCACCACGTTATACACAAGCCGGTTCACCTCGGGATAGTTGATTTTTATGTCGGGGGTGATACCACCGCCGTCGCGCACCTTGCGGCCGTGGGCCGTGGTAAACACGTTGGTTAGGCTGTCGGGCACTTTTTTGTATGTGCCGTCGGCATTGCGGTGGCTATAATCAATTTCCTGAATAAGGCGTCCGCTTGGGATGTAGTATTTTGCGATGGTCACCTTGAGCAAGCCGTCGAAAGGCAACTGGCGGGTGGTCTGCACCAAGCCCTTGCCAAACGACCGCGATCCAACAACCACCGCACGGTCGAGGTCTTGCAGCGAGCCCGCCGTAATCTCACTCGATGATGCCGATCCGCCATCGACGAGCACCGCCAGCGGCATGTCGGGGACTATGGGCTCTTCGGTGGTCTTGTAGATTTTCTCGCTCTGCTTGAGCCGGCCTTTCTGCTTGAGCACCATCGTGCCCTTGGGCACAAAGTATCCCACGATTTGCACGGCGCTCTCTAGCAGTCCGCCGCCATTGCCGCGGAGGTCGAGCGCCAGATATTTCACCTGCGGATTTTTCTTGAATTCCAGCAAAGCCTTTTTCACGGCCTCGGCACTTTGCTCATTGAACGTTGACAGGTTGATGTAGCCTATGTTGCCACGAACCACACCATAATATGGCACCGGATTCACCTTTATTTTTTCGCGCACAATGTTGAATGTCTTCACGCTGTCGGTGCAATAGGGGCGCACAACGGTCACCGTCAGGCTAGTGTTGGCCTGGCCTTTGAGGTTCTCGCTAACCTTGTCTTGAGTCCAACCTTTCACACTCTTGCCATTGATTTTCACAATGCGGTCACCTGGCCGCAAACCAGCCTTGGCCGCAGGACTGCCCTCGTAAGGCTCCGATATATATACGGCCTTGTCGGTCCCGAGCATGATATAAGACCCTATTCCGCCATACTCGCCGGTTGAAATCATCATCAGGTCGTCCTGCTTCTTGGCCGGGTAGTATTCGGTATATGGGTCAATGTCGTCGAGCATCGCATTGATGGCCGTCTCGATTGACTTTTGCGGATTCAGCGTGTCAACGTAAAACGTATTGAGCTCTTTATAGATGCTGTTGAATATGTCGAGATTACGCACTATTGCGGCATTGTCGGCACGCTTAAGCGCTCCGGTGGCCACGGGAGAGGCCACGAGAGCCACAAAGGCCGCAAGGGCAACGTTTTTGAATGTCTTATTCATATTACTGGATTTTAGTGCGAAAGTACTACTAAAACGTGAATTAACGGTGTTGGTCATTGATAAAATTATGAAAAACGCATTTTTTTAGCAACATTTTCGGTCAAAACGTTGCATATTTCAAAATATCAAGTTACTTTTGCATCGCAATTCTCGGAAAGGTTGCCGAGTGGTTGCCAACACATCTTGCTTCAATAGCTCAGTTGGTTAGAGCACATGA
>CAVFVP010000007.1:0-70196 GCA_963625945.1 Agathobacter rectalis
GCCCCATCTACAGCGATTTCAACCCCGAGGGCTATTACAGCAAGAGTGACCTGCTTGGCTCGGTCACCTATTCTGCCAACAGCCTGCAAAACGACTCGGTGTTCGAAGGCAGCTACCGCAAAATATACGTGCCCATGCCGGTGAGCCTGGCCCGCGACTTGTTTAAGCTCTATGTGACCGACGGCAACGCATTCAACACCCCCACCAACTTTGTCAAGCATTTTCCGGGAATCTACATCGCTAACAGCTATGGCCGCGGCCGTGTGATGAATTTCTACGACTCGTCGCTCGAAGTGTTCTACCGCGCTACCGAAGAGAAAACCGACGGTGGCGACACCATCGTCGCCAAGTCGCAGGTATATCTTGGCATCACGCCTGAGGTGCTCGTCAACAACAATGTGAAGCTCACTGTCGACGACGATGTCAAGCAAATGGTTGCAGCAGGCGATGCTGTGGTCATGGGCCCTGCCGGCTACGAGGTAGAGGTGAAATTTCCCATCAAGCAAATTCTTAGTAACTATAAGGCCAATGTGGGAAGCGACCTGTCGGTGATCAACACCCTCGCTCTCTCGCTCCCCATCGAGACCATAAAAAACACCTATGATGTGGCTCCGCCGCAATATCTGCTCATGGTCAAGAAGGGCAAGAAAAACGAGTTTTTCGACGGCGACAGCCTCACCAACAGCAAAAACTCATTCTATGCCGAGTATAGCAGCTCAACCAAGACCTATGAGTTTACCGGCCTGCGCGACTATGTGCTCGACGTGATCGACCGCTGCTCCGACGCTTCGGGCAATATCGACATCAACAAGATTCCCGATGATGACATCGATTTCACTATCACACCGGTCGATGTCACCACCTACACGCAATCGAGCTATTCCTACTACTACGGAACAAGCTCGTCGACTGTGGTCACCAAGATAGCTCCGGCCATTTCTTATCCGTCGCTGGCTAAATTATTGCTCAATAAGGCAAAAATAACCATCACTTATAGCAAACAATCGCTATTTTAGTTGTACCTTTGCACTGTTAAAAGCGCAATGCACGACGGTAAGGGTGCCTCTGTAAGGCACAGCGCCGACTGCAAGCGCCATCACCAGCCACAATAGCTCAGTTGGTAGAGCATTTCATTCGTAACGAAAAGGTCGTGGGTTCGAGTCCCACTCGTGGCTCAATACTTTTGCAGGCTGCTAATCGTCGGGACCCGACGCATTAGTGGCCTGCAAGGTTTTCAAGGGAAGGCGGCGCTCCCGCATACACGGCTGTCACGCACGGGCATCAAGCTCCCGCCATCGTGCCGCAACTTAATAGTCATGCCGCAATGCAAACCAAAATCAAGAAAGCTCATCATGGAAATTTCAGTTAAGGAGTTCATGCTCATGCAGCCCAACTGTCCGCGTGTCACCGACAGCGACAAGTATTATCTTGCGCTCGCAATGCGCCTGGCTGCCTTGTGGGACGAGTCGCGCCTGATGCCGTGCCTGACCGATGCGGCGCGCCGCCGTGTGGTGCTTGCCGTGGTAGGCTATTACCAGGATGTGGTGGCCGATGCCGGCCTGTGGCGCGCTTTCACCATGATGCATGAGCACCTGTATGGCTCCCCGTTGCCATTCTACGGCCGTAGCGACAACTATGTGAACTATGAGCTAAATCTCGACGACTTGCGCTTTGTCGTCTGGTACACGCTCGAAGGCCTTACGCCGCACAACGGCATGCTCAATCCGCTCGATGAGGATATAGCACGCTTGGCGCGCCTCTTTTTCGCGCAGCTCGACAGTTGCTACGACGATGCTCCCAATCCGGTGGAATACAATTTGATTACTGGCATCGAGACCGGCGACGACAGCGACGCATCAAGTGTCTACGACCTCAGTCGGTGGCTGTTTTTCCACAGCTATCTCATGCCTCCTGCCGCAAAGGTGACTCTTGCCCAAAAAAGTCTCGAGGCCGGGCGCATAGCGGCTGGAGTGTGCCGTGACCGTGATGAGGCTTTGCGCAATCTCGACGACCGCACCATGATAGGCAACCCCACAGGGCCTTTGTCGCTCTCCGTGGGACAGTGGATTAGGCTCATAGCCGATGCCGAGTTGCCTGAGCAGTTGGCTGACGAGGCCGCCGTCACTTGCGATGAGTATGAACGGTTTGTTGAAGCAAACGGGGGCGACCGACTTGTTTTCTTTGCCACCTATGCCGAGTTAGAGGAATTTCTGCTCGGCACGCTCAACCGCCCGTCGGCAGGTCATGCCCTATATCCCGAATTTGTGAACCGGAGCAACTTCGTGGTGATGGCACACCCGCAAAAGGGTGTCGTTGTCGTGCCCGATGCGGCCAAGTTCATCTGCCATCCCGCCAATGCCTGCTACGACCGTCTTGCTGCCCGCAGCGAGGCCCACACGCTGATCACCAGCTATGGCCGCTATCCCATGGAGCTGGTGCGCCGGGTGTTCTCCATGGGGCTTGTTCCCGATGCCGCACTGCCTTCCGACCCCACAGGCCGCCTGTTGCTCGACAACTGGGATTTCCTTGCACGCCTCTATCAGCAGGGACACTACAATGCCTGACGCTGCCCCCCTGCCGGGGCTCTGCCCGCCATTTTTGAGGTCTCACTGGGCACACTCCGAAAAAACACACCGAAAAAATATCCGTTTTAGCGCCCGGCCGTTAAACCGGGCGCTGCGCTTTGTGTCTAACAAGCAAAATCAACCAATCTTTAAACTTTGACCATTTAAATTTTCAAGCTATGGACAACAAGAAGTGCAATCTGCTTTCGGCCGCAATGCTGGCCTTGGCCGTCGTAGTGTTGGGGCTATGCCTCAAGAGTGGTATCGACAACTTCACCGACAAGGACCATGTGGTGACAGTCAAGGGGCTGTCTGAGATGGAAATTCCGGCCAACAAGGTCACGTGGCCCATCGTTACCAAGGTGGTGGGTAATGACTTGCAGCAGCTCTATGCGCAAATCAACAGCAATACCGCCACTGTGCGCGCTTTCCTTAAAAGCAATGGCATCACCGACGACGAGATAAGCGTCAACGCTCCGGTTACCAACGACCGCACCGCCAACGACTACAGCTCCAACGATATCGCTGCCCGCTACAATATCTCGTCGGTCATCACCGTCACGAGCTCTAAGGTCGACAAGGTGCGTGCCATCATGGCACGTCAGGGCGAGCTCCTGGCCAAAGGGGTTGCCGTAGTGAGCGGCGGTTACGACGAATCGCAGCAGGTGACCTATGAATACACCAAGTTCCGCGACATCAAGCCACGCATGATGAACGAAGCCATTGAGAACGCACGCACCACTGCCGAACAGTTTGCCTCAAAGGGCGACATGAAGCTCGGACGCATCGTCAAGGCCGACCAGGGGCAGTTCTCAATCGAGAACCGCGACAGCAACACTCCCTATGTGAAGCGCCTGCGTGTGGTCACCACAGTCACCTATCAGCTCAAGTAATAAAACACCCACATACACGTCCGGTGCCACAGCCGCCAGCGCGGTGAATTATAAATTACAGCAGCACACCGCATCGGCCACCATAGGGACACCGCATCTGCAAAAAGCCGTCCGCCATAACTCTCTTGGAGAGTGCTATGGCGGACGGTTGTTCACTGTGTGTCTTTCAGTAGCTGGCATTAGGGTTGTGGCTTACCATTTTTTCCTTTTTATACCCTACTTAATGTGTCTTTTCTTAAAAAGCTGTTCCTGTGTTTTGACATAGCAAATATAGCCACATTTGGCATTTTCCCAACACTTTTTTTGCTGTCAAAAAGTGTCATTCCATCAAAATCAGCATGCTTTTTACTGTTTGACACTTTTCGCCGTTACATAAGGCGGATTTTGTATCGTGCCGCTCTTTTCACGCATTGCTTGCCAGAGCGCGGCGATGTGGAAATCAATGGTTATCTCACCACAGTCTTGAATGCCTGGCCACCCACTTTCACAATGTAGATGCCTGCGGGCACATCGATAGGCTGGCTTCCGGCGCCGTGGCGCACGAGGCTGCCGTTGATGCTGTAGATGTCCACAGGCGTGCCGTAGGCTGAGCCCGTCACCTCAATGGTGCCGTTGCCGGCTTTCACGGCCACCATGTCGGTTTTGGCTTCATCGATGCCTGAGAGGTCGGCACCCACAATTCTGCCAAATTTGTTCCAGCCGTTAGCTGCCTGATATTGGCTTTCACTGTTATTAGGCACATATAGTGTGGCGCGCTTCACAATGTCGTAATCTGAGAATGTGGAGGTAATCGTTGGCGGAGTTGATACCGGGCAGTACACCTCCTGCAGGTTGTTGCATTTGCCGAAGGCGTTGTCGTATATGGTCTTGATGGTGGTGGGCAACTTCACAGATGACAGCTGCGTGTTATAGAATGCCGATTTGCCAATTGTTATGGCTTTATTGAAGTCCACTTGTATCAGGCTTGTGCAGTTGCTGAAGCATCCTTCGGATAGATAATAAAAGTAGTCTGGTAATTTGACTCTTATTAGCCCGCTGCCGCTAAAAGCGCCTTTACCTAGGGAGGTAACGTTAAAAAATAAAAATGATTCAAGCGCCTTGCAGTTATAGAATGCTGAATCACCAATCTTAGCTGCATCCATTCCGAGGTGTAAATTCCATAAACTTTTGCATCCATAAAACGCTTTGGCATGTATTTCAGTCCTAGGGTTTATTTGAGGAGATATGTATTCAAGCGCAGTACAACCCATAAAAGCTGAATCTCCAACTTCTCTGAGCTGTTTAAATGAGCCGTGGCCTGTCACTTCGCGGAGGCTGGTGCAATTATAGAATCCTTTATTACTGATGGCGACGTTTCTAACGCTTATGGTCGTCAGACTTTTACAATCTGAGAATGCTCCATTATTAATGTAGGAAACCCCATCTTCCGTACCTACTTTTATTGATGTGAGTCCTGTGTTTCTGAATGCAACAGCTCCGATTGACTTAGTGCTGTCTGAAAAAGGAAACTCCTTGAGTGACTGGCATCCCAAGAATGCGCCGGCACCAATATTCTTGATGCGTCGCGGGTATGATGCATTGCCATAGGCAAACGAGGCCAGGCTTCGGCATCCCAAAAAGGCCGTCGAGCCTATTTCCACCAGATTTGGGGTTCCCTCGCCGTCTTTTCTGCCTATTTCCACTTTTGTCAAATTGTAGCACCCATAGAATGCCCAATCGCCAATGCTCCTTACTCTATACGGTATCCACACGCTTGTCAGTCCGTAGGCATCTTGGAAAGCCCCGCTGCCAATCGATGTCACCCAGTATTTTACCGACGAATAAGTGAATTGCGGGGCGATGGAAACGTCGCCGCTGTAGACCCCCTTTGTGGGCGCCACAAGCTGCGCTTCGCCTTCGCTGTCCGACGTCTTGGTGAGGGTGTAATACAATCCTTTGTACTCAACAGTTGTAGCGGTTGTTGCCGCCGCCACCGGCAATGCCGCAACAATAGCCACGGCCATTACCCATAATAATAAGTAAAACTTGTTCATAATTCTATTCGTATAAGTATTATTGTATTGCTAAATTAGCTTTTTCCAGTGTCTTTTCAAATAGATAACGCTCGCATTTAACAATAATTAAGGTTGTCGTGCACTGTTGCTGATGGCCCGTTTTGCGGCTGTGCCGGGTTTGGCAGGGAAGAATATTACCCTGAAGCTGAAGCGGCAAAAAAACTGACGGGCAACTCAGGCTGAGCTGCCCGTCAGGGGGTGCCGTTCTGTTCAAGAATCGGTTATGGTGTGTGTGCTAATCGCGAATCATCTTACAATCACCTTGCAAGCCTTGGCACCCACTTTCACGATGTAGATGCCTGCGGGTACGTCGATGGTCTGGCCTCCGGCGCCGTGGCGCACGAGGCTGCCGTTGATGCTGTAGACAGCCACTGGCATGCCGTTGGTTGTGCCGCTCACCTCAATGGTGCCATTGCCGCCAATTGCTTTCCACTGCGCTTTGGCCTCGGGCTGTGATATGCCTGTGTAGGGGTTGAAGTCGCTGAACACAATCGCATAGTCAAGCTCTTGGGTGATTAAGCCGTCGCCTTCCTCTGATGCATTGTCTTTGTAGACGATGCGTGTGAGGGCTCCGTTGTTGTCATATTCAAGCGTGAATGGCACTGGGCTGTAGAGATGCTCGCCTATTGTTGTCGGTTGTGTAAAGTCGCTTGTCCTTTGTATGTCTAAAAGATTGGCGGTGGTTCCGGTAATGAATTTAACCGCATAGTCGGGCAGGTTGTCTGGATATTGATAAAGGCTGTAAGAATCCCATGCGCCGTCAACGTTTATGTTGCCATCGGAGTCGCGGTCAATGACGAAGGTGTTGTCGTATTCGCTGTCGTCTTTGTCTTTCACGGCAATGGTTATATTATTGCCCTCTACAGCCACAGTCACTGTTCCGCTGTGGTCGACATAGAATCTGCTGTGCGAGATGAGCTTGTAGTTGCAGCACTTTAGCTGGTTGTCGTTGGTTACCCAGTTTTGGAGCACGTTTTGTAGTGTTATGTCTTTGTAAATGGTATAGCTCATGTCGAGTCCCAATTTGAAAATCTTGCTGGGAGCATTGGCCTTTGCCCACTCAATGTCGCTGAATATGATTTCATAGGTGGTGTCGGTTTTCTCTGAAGAAATGCTACCGTATATAAAGCTCACTTTCGTGGGTGCCCCCTGGGGGTTGGTTTCGAGCACAGTGTATCTTTTTATTACAAAACCATCTGTCACGGTTGACACGCTTTCTGGGGTGCTGTCGGTTGCTGCCTTGTAATCATAGGCACTGCCGTTTGGCCCATACCAAAGATTCCCGTTGGCATATTCCATTTCTCTGAAAATGATGCACTGTGCATTGTTGTCGTAACCATATTTATGATACAAGGCCAGTTTCCGTGACTGATCTCCCATGCTGTAATCAAAGTCGTAGTTTGCTGAGTCAAGCAGGTTTTTGCTGTTGTGGAAGTACGATATTGTGCCTATCGCCTTATAGGTAGAAGTCTGCTGTGAACTTTCTTTTCCGTCTGAATTCTCAATAATGTACTGGCATTTGTTGTCGGGGCTGAGCTTTGTGAGCAGTCCGCCGTCATATTCTGCCTTGCTTGTGGTGGTGTCGATTATTATGGCCTTAGATTGTATTGCGAAATCGGCACCGGCCATGGCACTGATCGTAGCTTCACTGGCCACTTGGGTGAATTTTCCATAAGCATTTATGGTTTTAGGCATGAACTGCGATGGCGTGGCGCGACTGATAATTTGTCTGATTGCTTGTGCCTGAGCCGGCGATTGAGCCTGAGTCTTGGCTCTTGGCATTTTGTCTTTGATTTGTGCCCATGGAGTGGATGCTGCGCAGCACAGCCCGGTGATGGCGGCAGCTAATAGTAAAAAATGTTTCATAAGTCGTTGTGAGTTTTTGGTGTTGATAAATATTTTGCGGTTCAATAATAATTGCAGGTGCTGTTAAATGTTGATGGTAGTGGACAAATGTGCTGCCACTGACTTGTTGCAAATTTAGGACAATGCAGCAGAATCAAGCGTTCAAAAAGCCCTTGTGCGGTTACAAAACGCGCAAAATGTAACGGTTTTTGAAAGTTTAGAGTTGAGAGTTTACAGATTACAGATTACGGATTACAGATGAGAGATGAGGGTTGAGAGAGGCTGGCTGGTGGATGCATTAATAATCTGTGAACATCTGTGGAATCTGTGGGAAACAAAACCAAGTCCTTCTGTCCGCTCCACCATCAACCATCAACCCTCAACTCTCAACTCTCAACTCTCATCTCTCATCTCTCAACTCTCATCTATCATCTTTAAACAAAAAACGCATCCCCGCCGTTGGTGGCGAGAATGCGCTTTTGGATTATTTGTCGCAGGAGGCGGAGTGGCTCTTAAACCAGACCGCGTCCGTGGCAGTTCTTATACTTCTTGCCGCTGCCGCAGGGGCAGGGATCGTTGCGGCCCACCTTCGGACCCACATGTATGGGCTGAGTGGCGCGTGGACGTTGCGGACCGGCTGCCTGGCGCTGTGCCTCTTCGGCATCGGCCACGGCATCGCCGCGGTTCTCGCTCATCTGCTTCTGCTCCTGGCGGCGGCGCTGCTCTTCGGCCGGGTCTTCGCCGTGTTGTAGGTTGCCCGGGTCTTCGGCCTCAATGGGTATTTGGCCGCGCATCAGTATCGAGATGGCTTTGTTGTTCATCACGCCCAGCATTGCCTCAAATAGGTTGAAGCTCTCGAGCTTGAATATCACGAGCGGGTCTTTCTGCTCGTAGCTTGCGTTTTGCACCGACTGGCGCAGCTGGTCGAGGTCGCGCAACTGTTCTTTCCAGCACTCGTCGATGGTGAGCAGCAGCACAGCCTTTTGCCAAGCCTTGGCAATCGACTTGCACTCGGTCTCGTAGGCTTCCTTGATGTCGACCACGATGCCAAACACGCGGCGGCCGTCGGTCACCGGCACTCGCACCACGCCCATAGGCTCGGGGAAGCCGCCCTTCTTCTGCTCTTCCACAATGTGGCAAATCACAGGGTTGGCAACTTCGGCCAGACGTGCCGACTTGCGGTTGAAAGCCTCGATAACGGCGCTGTAGAGCTTGTTCACAAGTTCCTTGTCGTCGAGACGGCGGTATTCGTCTTCGTCAAACGGCGGCTCAATGGCATAGGTCTGCAGCACTTGCATCTTCATGTCGTCGTAGTCATCGTTGCCGAATTTCTTTATCGTGTCTTCCACGCTGTCGTAGATGGAGTTGATGATGTCGGTGCCGATGCGCTCGCCCTGCAGTGCGTGACGGCGGCGCTCATACACCACGTTGCGCTGCTTGTTCATCACATCGTCGTATTCCAGTGTGTGCTTGCGTATGCCGAAGTTGTTCTCCTCTACGCGCTTCTGGGCATTCTCGATGGCTTTGGTCACCATGCCCGACTCGATGCGCTCGCCGTCGTGCAGACCCATGCGGTCGAGCATCTTCACCACGCGCTCGCTGGCAAAGAGGCGCATCACCTTGTCTTCAAACGACACGTAGAACACCGATGAGCCCGGGTCGCCTTGACGGCCGGCACGGCCTCGCAACTGACGGTCGACGCGGCGCGACTCATGGCGCTCGGTGCCTATGATGGCAAGTCCGCCGGCGGCCTTAACCTCGGGGGTGAGCTTGATGTCGGTACCGCGGCCGGCCATGTTGGTGGCAATGGTCACCATACCCTTGCCGTTGACCGAGCGGCCGGCATGTGCCACAATCTCGGCCTCTTTCTGGTGGAGCTTGGCGTTAAGCACGTTGTGGTCGATGTGGCGCAGACGCAGCTGACGGCTCAGGCGCTCCGACACCTCAACCGAGGTGGTGCCCACAAGGCACGGACGGCCCTGGTTGCGCATCTCCTCTATTTCCTCAATCACGGCATTGAACTTCTCTTTCTGGGTCTTATACACGCGGTCGGGCATGTCGATGCGCTGCACGGGCTTGTTGGTGGGGATGGTCACCACGTCGAGCTTGTAGATGTCCCAGAACTCGCCTGCCTCGGTGATTGCCGTACCGGTCATACCGGCCAGCTTGTGATACATGCGGAAGAAGTTCTGCAGCGTGATGGTGGCAAACGTCTGTGTGGCGGCCTCCACCTTCACGCCTTCCTTGGCCTCAATGGCCTGGTGCAGACCGTCGCTGTAGCGGCGGCCCTCCATGATGCGGCCTGTCTGCTCGTCCACAATCTTCACTTTGCCGTCTTCGGTCACGATATACTCGTCGTCGCGGTTGAAGAGTGTGTAGGCCTTGAGCAGCTGTGTCACGGTGTGCACGCGCTCGGCCTTAATCGAGTAGTTTTGGAGCAGGGCGTCTTTCTTTGCCACTTTCTCCTCATCGCTCAGTGGCTCGTTGGTCACCTCGCTAAGCTCGCTTGCAATGTCGGGCAGCACGAAGAACTTCGGGTCGTTGGTGCCCTTGGTGAGCACATCGATACCCTTGTCGGTCAGCTCCACGGTGTTGTTCTGCTCGTCGATGATGAAGAAGAGCGGATCGGTCACGGTGGGCATCTCGCGGCTGTTGTCTTGCATGTAGTAGGCCTCTGTCTTGAGCATGAGCGGCTTGATGCCGTCTTGCGAGAGGAATTTGATGAGCGGCTTGTATTTGGGCAGACCCTTGAATGCGCGGTAGAGCAGCAGTGAGCCTTCTTTCACCTCGTCGGAATTGTCGCTTGCCATCAGGCGGCGGGCATCGGCCAGCAGGTTGGTCACGAGGCGGCGCTGTGCCTCATACACACGCTCCACGTTGCTCTTGAAGTCGTTGAAGAGCTGGTCCTCGCCCTTGGGTACGGGACCCGATATGATGAGGGGGGTGCGGGCGTCATCGATGAGCACCGAGTCAACCTCGTCGACAATGGCGAAGTTGTGCTCGCGCTGCACGCAGTCCTCGGGGCGCATGGCCATGTTGTCGCGCAGGTAGTCGAAGCCGAACTCGGCGTTGGTTCCGAATGTGATGTCGCAGTTGTAGGCCTGGCGGCGTCCTTCGCTGTTGGGCTCGGTCTTGTCGATGCAAGCCACGCTCAGGCCGTGGAACATGTAGAGCGGACCCATCCATTCGGAGTCACGCTTGGCGAGGTAGTCGTTCACCGTCACCACGTGCACGCCGTTGCCGGCAAGGGCGTTGAGGAACACCGGCAGTGTGGCCACAAGGGTCTTACCCTCACCGGTTGCCATCTCGGCGATTTTGCCTTGGTGAAGCACAATGCCGCCAATGAGCTGCACGTCGTAGTGGATCATGTCCCATGTCACCTCGTTGCCGCCGGCTATCCAGTGGTTCTGGTAGATGGCCTTGTCGCCGTCGATGTGCACAAAGTCGCGTCCCTCGGCGGCCAGCTGGCGGTCGAAGTCGGTGGCGGTCACCTCGATGGTCTCGTTCTGGGCAAAGCGGCGTGCCGTGTCTTTCACTATTGCAAACACCTCGGGCAGCACTTCGTTGAGCTTTTCCTCGGTACGGTCAAGAATGTCCTTTTTCAGTTGGTCAATCTTGTCCCACAGCGGCTCGCGATCTTCATAGTCGAGCTTCTCGATCTCTTTCTTGGTCTCGGCTATCTCGTCGCGCATAGGTTGCACCTCATCGCTCAGCGCCTTGCGTATGGCTGCAGAGTGGGCACGCAGCTCGTCGTTGCTAAGCTTCTCAATCTCAGGGTATATGGCCTTGATTTGATTCACTATTGGCAACAGCTTTTTCATGTCGCGGTCGCTTTTATTGCCGAAAATTGATTTCAGAATGTTGTTGAATCCCATTTTTATTGTGAATGTTTTTTGTTTCGTAGTAAGTGGCAGCCAAAAGTCAGTCAGGGGCACCGCCTCGCCGAGGGGCGCTGACATGGCTCGGCTACAAGCCACAAAGTTAGTAAAAATGTTTTGATTGTGAAGAATTTGAATGGCACTATTGCAGTGATAGCGCGCTAAGGCGGGCCGCATTGGGCGAGCGGATGCGCAGCAGGCGGGCCACCGTGGGAGCGAGCAGGGCTGCGTCGATGGTGCCGGTGATGCGTTGCGCCTTGACTTGCGGAGCCAGTATCATGAGCGGTGCGCAGGCTGCCGTGGCGCGCACGTGCTTCACCTGGCTCTGCTTGCCGCTTGTGGTCACCACGTCCCATCCGGGCGCGATTTCCACCATCACGTCGCCGCTCAGCGTGGGCACCATGGTGCGGCTCAGCTCCTTCATCTCGTCGCTGGCAGGGTTGCTTAGTATCTCTTCAAATGTGTAAGCCGCTGTGATTCCGCTCATCTGGCGCAGAAACTGGCTTGCCTCACGGCGCACCGTGGCAAGGTCGATGTTGCGCTCCTTGATGAGCTTGCGGTTCAGGAAAAAACTTTCGTGGTGGTATCCGGTCACCCAGTTGCCGTTGCCGTGCACGGCCATCAGATACATGTTGAGCAGCGACACTGCACGGTCGGGGCGGAACTCGCCTGTGGGAATGTTGAATTTAGGGTCAACCGGGCTGCCAGTGTCGAAATTGCCGTTGCTGGCCACAAACACCACGGCCTGGTCGAGCCCCACGGCCCGGTCGATGGCGGCCAGCAGGCGCGCTATCTGGCGGTCAAGGCGCACGTAGGTGTCGGCAAGCTCAAAACGGCCGTCTTTGCTCTTGGACCAGCTTACCGGTGCGGCGGTTAGGCCTATGTTGAGCATGTCGAGCTGGCCCCGTTTGCCCAGGTTGAGGCTGTTGAGGCAGTCGATGGCCACGGTTGCCACTTCTTCGTTGGCAAGGGCCGACTGCTTGAATGCCGTGTAGCGGTCGCGCATCTGGCGACCGAATGTGTGGCGGAAAGCGTAATAGCGGCTCGACTCGGGAACGCTCGTGTAGCTCGCTGCGGGCAGCAGGGGCTGCCATTGCATGGTGTCGAGCCTGGCGCTCAGTGGCTTGCTGTAGTTGCGTGTCTGCACGCACTGGGGCACGTCGGGGTAGTAGGTGGTTGATGCCCAGTTGCCGGTGGCGCTGTTGATCCAGCACGCTCCGTTGGCGGCATGTCCGGCAAGGGCGATGGCTGTCTGGGCGTCGGCGGCCAGGGCATATACGCTGCCCAGCCCGTTGTTGTCGATGCGCACCTCGTCGGCAAGTGTCGATGTCAGCAGGGCTGCTGCCGAATATTTGTCGGTTGTGAAATTGCCTATGTAGCGGCTGTCGGCGAATATGTCGGCCGGTGTCAGCTTGTCTTGGTCAAAGGTCTGCGACCATGTCACGCCGTTCACTCTCGGGTAGGCTCCGGTCATGAGCAGGGCGGTGCCTGAGGTGGCGTCGACTTGGCAGTTGAACGAGGCATTGTCAAAGCTGGCGCCGTTGCGCATCAGGCGCTTGAAGCCTCCGTCGCCCATCTGCGACTGGAGTAGCTCCAGATAGTCGCTGCGCAGTTGGTCGATAACGATGCCCACAACCAGCTGCGGCTGGTTGCCTTTCACCTGCGACAGTGCCGATAGGGCCACCATCGATGCCACTATCGAGGTGGCAAGCCGGTTCATTCGTTGTCGGTCGATGTGCATTGCGCGTTCAGTGTCTTTTGTTGTTCTTTTTGGCCATGGCCGTTGTGGCGGCCTGGCCGGGTGTCTTGATGTATAGGACCAGCCTTGTTGCAAGGGCTGCCATAATCGGGTAGAATGCCGCGTTGGCTTGCTGCAGGCCGGCGGCGAAACACACTGCGGCCACGCCAATAGCGGTGAGCATGGCTATGGCGGCGATGCGTGTGGGTGTCTTGCCGCGCTTGAGCCATGCGGTCACTGCCGGCACGGCGTAGAATGGGTGCAGCCAAAGTCCGTTCACGCTGGGCGATGTGGCTTCGTGGGTGGATATGAATATCAGGAACCACACAAAGGCACCGGCCAGTGCGGCTACTGTCCACAGTGTGGTGTCGAACCATCGCGACGGCCGGTGGCGGCGAATGTCGCGCACACTCATGCCCACGGCTATGAGCAGCAGTGCCACGGCGGCTGCCATGGGGGTGCGATACCATGGTGTGGGGGGCAGTGCGATGCCGTCGTCGCTTCCGGCATTGAGCACGGTGGTGGCTGCCACAAGTGGCTCGCGGTGTCCGTTGCGGTCGATGGTGGCTCCGGCGGCTGCCTGCATCAGCAGCACCGGCACAAACATGCGCTGGCGGGCTGTGAGCACAGTGTCGATGCCGCAGCCCAGGGCTATGTCGATGCCTAGCTGCTCCCACGGGTAGTTGCGGTTGTAGTGCGCCATCACCTCGCGACAGGTGGCTTTCGCACTGTCGGCTGGCCAGTGCAGGCGGTTGCCTAGCGCTCCCTCTATGATGTCGCGCGGACGTGTGGCGCAGTTGTCGCTCACATATTTATAGCGGTAGGTGGCACTGTCGGGCATGATGTTGCGCAGCAGCTTGCGGCGCACTTGCCGTGCCTCGTCTTGCGTGAGGTTGAGGCGTTGCTCCACGGCTTTCCGGCCGGGGGTGAAACGGTCTCTCTCCATATAGGCCGGTACGGCCACGCACAGGTAGTCGGTCTCACCCGAGGCAAACCGCAACGCAAAGTTGGGGGTGTTGAAGTCAAACACGCCGTAGTTGAAAAACGCGTCAAGGCCGTTGCTGTCGGTCACGCGCACCTCGGTGTGCCCGAAGAGTTCGTAAATCTCGCTGCCGGGATAGTAGGTGACAAGGCTCACCGTCACCGAGTCGGGCTCGGCGGCCTGTGCCTTGACGCTACACGGCAACGCGGCCGTCACCGTTAGCACAATGGCGGCAATGAGCAGGCGTGTGTGTGGTCCTAACAGTCTTGTCATCGCTTGGACGGCAGCTCTTGTGGTGTGGGCATGCCGGTTTGTGCGAGGCAGCAACAATCGTGCCGCTCTCTCGCACGGGGCAAAGTTAGTGTAAATATGGTGAATGGCAAAATTTGGCAATGCATCGTTTGAGGCTTGGAAAATGCCCATTTCCTACATTTATGCGCCCTTTTCATGCAATTTAGCCAATGGCCTATTGACATTAGCGGGAATATGCATTTATTTTGCCGAAAAAACAATTGATTATGGAATGGGAAAAACATCCAATGGCTGAGTGCGCCTGCCCGGGGCGGTGCAACTCCAGCTCCTCTCGTGAGTTTAATGGCCTTGTCCGTTCTGCCTCGGTGAAAAACGGTTTGCAGGCTACTGCGGGCACTGCTGCTTGCAAGTCGGTGCGTTGGTACATGGCGTTGACGACAATGTGTTGCCTTTCAGTGATTGCCTTGCTGAGTTCCTGCGGCTCGGGCGGTAAGGGCAATGCCGTGCAGCAGGCAGCTGCGGTCGAATGCATTGGCGACAGTGTTTATGTGGTCAATGGCCATCGCTTTGTCGACTTGGGCCTGCCTTCGGGTCTGCGGTGGGCCGAAACCAATGTGGGTGCCGACTCGGTTTCGGCCGATGGCAGCTATTTTGCTTTTGGCGAGACTGAGCCCAAGACCGATTTCTCCTGGGCCACCTACAAATGGGGTGCCGTGGCCGACAGTTTGACAAAATATGACAGTCGTGACAAAAAGGCGACTCTTGATGCTGCCGACGATGTGGCGGCGGTGAAGTGGGGCGGCGGGTGCCGCATGCCGTCGAGGGCCGAGTTTGACGAGCTGGGCAGCAGTTGCGTGTGGACTTGGACTGGCAATGGCTTTAAGGTGACTAGCAAGGTCAATGGCCGCTCGATTTTCTTCCCGGCGTCGGGCTACTATGCCGACAAGGTGCTGTGCCGTCACGGCTCGGGTGGGGTGTGCTGGACGTCAACGGCCGTCGATGGCGGCAAGGCGGGCACTTTTTACTTCGACTGTGGAGGCAGTGGCGTGGGTGCCAACGATGTGTCGCGCAACACAGGCCTCACTGTGCGCCCGGTGCTGCCTCGCTGATTGCCTTCGCTGGCTTGAGGCGGTGTATGTATAAAGAGGGCAGGGCTGATTCCCCTTGGTTTGGAATCAGCCCTGCCTTTTTCCGTTGGCTCGGTATGAGTCGGCGGCGGTGCGGCTTATCGCACAATCACCTTTGTGGCCTTGCCGCCGACGGTGACCACATATGCACCGGCCGGAACGGCGAAGCTAGCCTTTGCCGCTACTGTGCCACTGGCCACTTTGCGGCCGTCGATCGAGTAGATCGCCACTGTGGCCGTGCTGTTGGAGGCCACGCTTATCTCGCCGGTGCCTGCCGTGACTGTGGCCTGCATGGCGCTTATGCTTTCGATGCCTGTTTGGGCGGTGTTCACAGTGACTTCGTTGCTGTATCGGCTCTCGCCTTGCTCATACACGGCGGTCACCTTATATGTGTTCTCGCCCTTGGGCGCGTCGGTGTCCACATAATTGTTGTCGGGCACAAGTTCGCCGTTGATTTTCTCGCCGTTGCGATACACGTTGTAGCCCTTGAGCGTGAGCGGGTCGAGCGAGCCGTCGTGGGCGGCATAGGTGAAGTCATCGAGCATGAAGAACATGCGCGACAGTTTCAGGTTGACGGCAAAATAGCGTGCGCCTTCGGGCACTGTGGCCTCAATGTGCTTCCAGTTGTCGCTCACGGTGATGTCGTTGCCGCCGTTGAGGGGTATGAAGCTGTCGGGGTCGGTGTCGGTAGTGGAATATGAGATTGCGATAACGTCGTCGCCCGACAGGCCCATGGGGATGCGGGCATAGAAGTCTACCGTGTGCGACCGTCCGTCGAGGCGCGGAGTGATGAGCCAGTCGTTGTTGGCTGACCCGTAGGTCTCGTTGCTGAATCCCATCAGGTATTGCTTGCCTGAGTGGGCAAAGAATATGTTGTCTTGGTTGTCGTCGGTCTGCACGCCGCCTTCATAGGTGTTAAACACCATGAATGCCAGCGGGTCGCCAACGTGCGGACGGGTTGGGTATTTTGAGCTCCAAGTCTTTGACCCGTCTTTGTCGATCACTGTCCAACCGCCTATGCTGTCGGTGGCAAACGGGGTGTAAGACTCGAAGTCGTCGGTTACATATTGAATTTCGCCCTTGGGGGTCGCATCGCGGTTGATGCCTGCAGTCCAGTTGAGGGCCACATTACCGTTGTCTACGGCTGCGGTGAGGCCTGAGGCATCGGGCACGTCGTTGCCACGGGTCGACCATATGACGGTGTCTGATGCGTTGTTGGCCGTTTTTTGGTCTTCGTCAAGCTCCACCTTGGCTACCCATTGCGATTTGCTGTCGAGCATGGCGTCGTCGAGTGTGGCCGTGTAGCTGAAGTCTATGGTTGTGCTGGCTGTGGCTGCAAGCTCGCTGCCCGGCTTGCGGTCCACTTCCTTGCCGTCGCGGTAGAGCACCACGTCGTAGTCATTTTCGCTCTGCCCGCCAAAGTTGCGCAGGTCGGCTGTGAATGTGGTGGTCTCGCCAATGCTGGCACGTTGTGGCGATGCCTTGAGGCTGCGCACTGCAATGTCGTGGCTGTAACCGGCTTCGGCAATGGTGATGTTGTCGATGTGCATTGCTCTCACGCCGCCGTAGGCAAGGAATGAGAATTGCACTTCGCCGTCGGTGAAATTGGCAACGGGAATGCTGCACCGGCTCCATTGCAGACCGTTGATGCCGGTTTCCCACACGGGCTCGGCCACGTCTTGCCATTCGCCTCCCACTTTTCTCACTTGCACTTTGAGGCTGCTCTTCGGACCGTTGATCTGATAGAAGGTGAACACGGGGTTGGCCCACTTCGACAGGTCGAATATCGGCGAGCAGTAGCGCGATGTCTCGTCTTCGTTGTGGTAGAACGATTTTGCTATCAGGTCGCCGCCGTCGTTGTCTTGGGCATAGATTGTGTAGTTTTTCACGTCGGGGTCGGAGTATTCCTCTTTCTCTGGATTGTCGATCACCCAGCTGAAATCGCTTTCGTCTGAGTCTTGATACCATGGCGATGACGCCTTTGCCCCTGCAAACGATTCGGCATAGGCCGTGGTGATGGCATTGCCCACAATCACGCGGTTGAAGTTGGTTGCCTTGCCTGTTCCGGCTTCGGCAATCGGGGCAATGACATATTCAAGCACTTGCTGCTCGCCCTTGGCCAGCGTGAATGTGTGTGATGTGCCGCTCACCACCACTGAGTCGCCGGTGGCGGGGCAGGTGATTTTGTAGCTCAGCGACTTGGGGTCGAAGTAGCCGCCGTTGACCGATGTGGTCGGGGCTTGCCAGCTGAGGCTTATTTTGCCGTCGTTTACTGTCGATGCCCGTGGATTGTCAATTGGGTTGGGGATGTCGATGCCCACAAACACCGTTGTGCCGCTTGCCACGCTCTGGCTGCTGTCGGCCGCAAGGCACACCACCTCATAGGTGTTGAAGCCTTGCACGGCGCTGCTGTCGGTGTAGGCCATGTCGGCACCTGGGGTGGGTGATTCTATGGTGGCCACAACGGCCGAGTCGCGTGTGATTACTATCGATTGGATTGCGGCGAGGCTGTCGCCGGTGGCCGTCACGCTCGGGGCAGTGAATCTCAGTGTTGCTGTCAACGCTCCCTTGTCGCCGGCTGTGGCGGTGAGGCCGGTGACCGGGCCGGGGGCTACTGCCGCTGCTTTGGCGGTTATGGTTACATCGTCGAGGTCGATGCGGCCCATGTTGGCGTCGGAATAGGCCAGGAAGCCTATGCGGTAGGTGCCGTCGGTGGCAACGCTGATTTCTGCCTTGCGGGTAATGTCGGCATTATCGTCGCGGAGCATGCCGTTGAGGTCGATAAGCTGGACCGTCATGCTCTCCACGGTAGTGTCGGTGCCCAAATATGCTTTCAGGTTTTCTTTCTTGTTGAATGTTCCGGGTGTGCATCTGAACGACAGCTCATACACTGTGCCGGCTTTTAGCGTGAAGGCTGGTGATATCAGCCAGTCGTTGGCGGCATTCGGCGAATGCTTCAGAATTTGCGCACACTTCGATTTCATAGGCTTGCCTGTGCTTGTGCGGTAAGTCCAGGTAGTGGTCCCTTCTTCGACGTTGATGATTGTCCATTTGTTGAAATCTTCTTGGGTGTCGAAGGTCTCGGTCAGCACAGTTTCGGCGGCCCTCACCGTCTGAGTGGTGCTGCCGAGGAGAATTGCTGCGGCTAAACAAAAGAAAGTCCTTTTCATAAATCTTGAATTTTTGATACAGCGCAAAAATAGTGTTGGCTCTGGCCAAAAGCAAGACAGCGCACTACTACAATACTACTACATTGTGTCTAATTGCCTGACTGATAACTGTATATTGAATGTAGGTACTTGCTTATGTCGGACCCTGGCTCAAGGTTGAGTTTCTTGCGCAGACGCAGGCGTGAGGTCTCCACCGAGCGCACTTCCTTGTATGTGACCGAGGCGATTTCTTTGGTCGACATCCCCAAGAAGAGGAATGCGCACAGTCTGAGGTCGTTTTGTGTCAGGTTGGGATGCAAGGCATAGAGCCTGTTGAAAAAATCGGGGTGCACTTGCTCAAAATAGGTGCGGAAGTCGTCGGCTATGGCACGCTCGCGGTGGTGTGTCAGCTGCGTCATGGCATCGGTGAGCATAGCTCTGGCCGTGTCGGCACCGTGTGCGGGCAAGGTGCGGATGGCGGCGGTGATTTGACCTTCGAGCTTGGTGTGAAACTCGTTGCTGGTGGCCTGCTCGGTGCTGAACGACAGCAGTTGCCGCTGCTTTTCGTCGATGATGCGTTGCTGGGTGATGCGCTCGCGCTCGGCTTTTTCCTTTTCAAGGTCGAGCAGCTGCTGTTGCTGTTGGCTGATGATGCCGTTGGCCTTCTTCATCGCATTGTGTTTGCGGATTAGCGTGAGTATCAGTATGATGGCAAACAGTGCTATTATCGATGTGGCCCACACTATGATTGTGCGGCGGCTCAGGGCAAGGGCAAGGTTCTCGTTGCGGGCTTTCAGGCGATTGGTGTCGTAGGCCACCAGCAGCTGTTGGAGCTGTGCGCTGTTTATGTTGGCTTGCACCGAGTCGCGCTCGGTCTCATATTGGATGATGTAGCGTAGGGCAGTGATTGAGTCGGCAAGATTGAGGTGTATGTCGGCTATTTGAGCCAGGGCGTTTATCTTGGCGTCTCTCGGTAGCCGGGGCAGTATCACGTTGGCTTTGGCGGCATATTCCCTGGCCTTGCGGCTGTCGTTCTGGCACACGCCCACAAGCGCCATGTTGAGGTACATCTGAGCCAGGCTGGTAGGCCTTATACCTGCATTTGTCAGCCTAAGTCCCTCGCCCAGGTAGTGCTCGGCTTTTGCCATGTCGTTTTGCCTGAAGTAGAGGTCGGCAATGTTGATTAGTGCCGACGCTTTGGCCTCGGCACTGTTGCGCCCCAGCTCAAGGGTCTGTTCATAGGCATCAAAGGCTTTGTCGTAGCGGCGGGTGGCGGCATACACAATGCCCAGGTTGTTCAGGATGCTCACGCGCAGCATCGTGTCGGCCGGGCTGGTCTCGGCCATGGCCTCGTGCAGAATGTCTTCGCTTTCTTTCAGCCTGTGTGTGCGGTAATACACATTAAATATATGATTCTTTGTACGCACCTTTTCGGCTGTCATTTTGTGCTTCTCAAAGTAGGCCAATGCGTCAAGGTAGTGTCTTATGGCCTCGTCGTATAGCCCGAGCGACATCAGCTGCGTGCCTATGAAGTTTTCCTGTTGGCCGTGGTTGGTGTCTTGGGCTTGGGCGAATCCACTTGCCACCCTTATGGTGATGAATGTTATTGTGACTGCTATGCGCGCCGTGTTGCAAAGTGTGAAAGTGTGCATATTTGTTGTGCTTTTATTTCAATAAACACAAAATTAGGCAAAAAATGTGAATGTTTGGTGTTTTTTTTCTTTGTGGCAAGTGTGTCATTGTTGTTGAACGACGTCTTGAAGGTTCTGGCGGAGGGATGCAATGCTTAGTGTGACTTCAGCATTTAAGCGGCGTTGCGAAAAAAAGAACATTGCTATGGCGTTTGTTT
Source organism: Agathobacter rectalis (assembly GCA_963625945.1). Lineage (GTDB taxonomy): Bacteria > Bacteroidota > Bacteroidia > Bacteroidales > Muribaculaceae > Sodaliphilus. Next base: position 20,332 of record CAVFVP010000007.1, read on the forward strand.
TTTAGGGAATATTAACAGCTTTAGTGTTGTTATATATAAAATTATAGTTATGTTTGCAAAAATTAAGAACCAACATATAACCAACACAGAAAAGCCACTAATAGCATGAGAATTGTTTCAGCCATTATGATGACATTGTTGCTGGCTAGCGGATTTCCGGCTGTGCCGCAACAACAAAATTCCGGTAATACACCTACCGGTTTCACCATGATACCGCCATCCCCTGAGTTACAGCCTTTGATGAACAGTGTTGACATTCCGGTGTCGCTTTTTCATGGGATTCCGGATATCACATTGCCGCTCTACACTATCAAACAAGGTTCTCTGCAAATCCCCATCAGCATCAGTTACATCGGTGGCGGAATCAAGGTCGACGACCTGTCGGGAAGCATTGGCATAGGGTGGACTCTCAACGCCGGCGGTGCTGTGGCCCGCAGTGTATGCGGTATTCCCGACGAGGCCCCGAATTGCAACCATCTTCACCTTTCAAACGGCAATGCCACCCCGTTAAGGGGGATATTCAACATGACGGATTTGGAGCGTGACAGCCTTTGGCTAAAAGTGGTCAACAGAAGCGTTGAGTACAATCCGGTTGTGGATTTCGAAAGGGGAATACCTTATATGATTTGCGGCCAATACGAAGACGGCAAGCTGGATTTGTCGAACGACCTATACCGCTTCAACTGCATGGGATTGTCGGGCACTTTCATTTACGATATCAACAAGAATGCTACGATAAGCTCAACCCCTACCGTCAAACTTGATGAAATGCACTTTGGCGCTACGACACCGACGGCATTCCATGTCACTGATGCATCGGGCAACCGATATACATTCGATCAGATGGAAGAATCACGGTGGGATTATTCTTATTTCAATGGTGGCAGTCTACAGGCCGATTCTCTTTACTACATTTCAGCATGGCATTTAGGCAGAATTGAAAGTCCTCAAGGCGATGAAGTCACATTCATCTACTCAGACGGGGAGACGCGCAGGGAGAATGCAGGACTGAGTGAAACATACTGGTATCAGACCGACAACCCGCCTTATGAAACCACAAACGGGGATTTCTCAAGCATCTCAGTGACTTATATGCCACGGTTGTTGAGTGAGATACGCACCAAGACGTCGAGGGTGGCATTTGAATACGCCGGTGGCATTTTAAAAGCCATAAGGGTCTATGACACATCGGCTGAATCAAGGTGCGTCAAGCAAATAACACTTGAACAGTCAAGCCACAAGGTCGGAACCTACACAACGCATGAAGGCATTTCGGAAGATGTGGTGCGCACGTTTCTCGACAAGGTGGCTGAGACCGACAGCTCGGGACACTGCATTTACCTGTATGGCATGGAATACAATTCAAGCATAGCAGATGACGGCAATTACTTTCTGGCCAAAGACGAGTGGGGCTATTACAACGGCGCCTGTAACAAGTCCCTTCTCCGCCTTTATGGAAATTCCAACCGTAAAGTGAATCCGGTCACGGCAGTCAACGGCGTGCTCAACCGCATCACCTATGCCACTGGAGGGTATACTGAACTCGATTGGGAGTCCAACGACTATTCGTTTTTAGGTTCTGCTCCCGTAGGCAGTGAAGACAGCACGGTCATGCAGAAAGAAAATCACCGGCTTCGCGGGAAAAAGGCCGTGCTCAGCGACATATCACTGACCAGTACTACCACATCAGCATTTGACAGCCAGCTTAGCATCAGCCATTACGATGGAAATGAGAATGTGACAATAGAAATCGACCTCAACAAATTCGTCAAGCCGCTAATGGACGGAGGAACAGGATTGGACGACAGAAGCAATGAATATTATTACCACCACAGCAGTCTGACTTTTCAGGAAAAATCACCAAGACTAGAACTGGTGTCACCCAAAGGGGAAACCGTGGGCTGTTGGTGTTTTGACTATGTGCAGTGCGCAAATGCCACAAGCGGCATGGTCACGGTAAACCTGAATTCTTTCAAGCAAACTGGAGTCTACAGGTTGAAACTGCTGTATCCTTACAACTGGATGACCGACAGAAAAGGAGGTTCAAATTCAGTGACGGCTTCCGACGTATACAACTATATGGTAGCAAACGACGCTGTGGCGTATGTCGGCATTTCAATATCCAGATCGACCACCGTCAAGGGACGAGGGGCTGCTTGGGGTGGATTGAGGATTGCCTCAATCAAGTCGGTGCCTGGCGACGGTGCAGACATGGAGAGGGCATTCACATACACCGACCCGGCAACAGGCAATAGCAGCGGCACAATTTCAGAAAAGCCTGGCTTCACGGCCGGTAGCTACCACGTGCTGACTATGCTCAGCGACGGCAGCATGGGTGTCAAATATGCCGAATATGGAACTGAGTTTTCCGAAGGGCTTTATCCGTCGGCATTCGGGGGATCGCAAGTGGAATACCCTATAGTCACTGAGCACCTTTCTGGCGGTCTAGATATCACACACCGGTTTTCATCACAACGGTCAGCCACGTTGAGGGACTATACCGGGAACTGCGCATTCATCAATTCGGTGCCGGCATCGCGCAGGACGCACACGTCGCTGGCATTTAAGAGGGGGACCCTCGCCGGTAAGTCGTATGCCCTGAACGGCAACACATACAAGCAGGAATCATTTGAATATGACATTAAAGAAGGCAGTAGCGGACTGTTTTCAGGCCCGTTCACGAAGTTTCTGGAAGCTGATGCTTCAACCGGAGGCGGAGGCATATATGACTATGCTACAAGTCCCTATCGTCTGATTCCCTTCAACCGGCAACTGGCCAGTGCGTCAACCATTGAATATGACACCGAACACGGCACAGGTGCAACATATGTGACCGGCACCACGTTTTCTTATTATAACAGCAACTACACACAACAGCCCTGGGGGCAGTTGATGAGGTCGAAAACTTTCCGTGGCGCCGATGGGGAGGAGACCACCACCTATTACACTTATCGACACGTCGACGGGCATCCGATTGACCTCATAGAAACAGATGTGACCATGTGCAGCGGCCGTGTCATTTCCGGACACCGCACCGAATACGACAGTAACAACCGCCCGGTAGCTACGTTCCGCATGGCCACACTCTGCAATGTGGAAACCTCGTGGAGGCTTGGGCAATCGGAATCCACTGTCCCAGCCTTGGCAAATGCGATTTCAATTCCGGAATACCGGTACCGCTATGATGGCTGGGGCAATGTGTCAGAAATCTCTTACAATGGCATCGTGCTGGCTTCATATATCTGGGCCTACAACGGACTTTATCCAATAGCCGAAATCAAGGGAATGGGATATGACGAACTTTGTGCGGCTTTGCCGTCGGGAGCAAAACCGGGCGATTTGATTGGCAGAAGTGACATCGGCAGCAGTGAAATGAACTCCATACGCTCAGCGGCCGAAGGCCATGACGTGTCGACATTCACCTATCATTGGCTTCTTGGCATGGCTTCGGCAACCGACAGCCGCGGCATCACCACCAGCTTCAGCTACGACTCGTTTGGACGCTTCAATGGAATTTATGACATGAATGGATTCATTCTGAAACAGATTGAATACTGCTACAAAAATCAAAAATGACAGACAGCATGACCACAACAAACCGAAAAATCAAACCATTTTGTCTGGCTATATTTGCCGCATTAGGGATAAGTGCCTTGGGTCACAGCGGGTACTCACTTGTCATGGAGCAGAACATGCCACGTTCGGGCGACATTCTCGTGGGGTATCAACTGCTCAACGAACCGGGGACTGCGCCATGTGGCGGATGTTGGGACTTCGCTTCGCTCAAATTAAGCCGCCGCAAAACCATTTCCAGAGTGGCTGCTTCAGACGACGGAATTCTGCTGGAAAGTTCCGGAAACATCGACCTCATCAAGGTTGACAGCTGCGGGGTGCTTTCACGACACACGTTCTCAGCTCCTGGCGAGAATCTCAGCTACAGCATAGCAGAGCCGTTGCTGAAATACCCGTTCGGCGATGGCGATGCCATAAGCGGCATATTCTGTGCCACCGGGCGAACCGACGGCACACAATGGATGCGTCAGACCGGTCGCACCACAACCCGTGCCATTGCAGCCGGGCGTATGATAACACCAGATGGCGACTCATTGAGACACGTGCTCCTTTTACAAAGCACACGGATCGGAACCACCACCGTGTCGGCTCTGGCCTCTGATGTGCTCCCGGTAAGCGACCTGGGAATCGACAGTTGCCTGAGCAACGACTCGGTATGTCACAGAGTAGTTACATTAAGATGGTTCGCCAGGGGTTTCCGATATCCGATTGTGGCGAAGCAGACTGTGTACACTCTTTATTATGGCAATGTCGTTGATTCGGCCTCTATTTCCCTGTATATTCCACCGCGTTTCCAGACAGAGGAGCTGAATGAAGATTCAGTGAATGCCGCAATAAGGGCGGAGGAAGCAAAATTGCCTTTCGGACCTCAGACGAAAACGGTGGCTTACAAATCGGGCAGGCTCAACGGCTATTTGAATGGGCTCTCTGCCGAGTGCAACGTCAGCCCCACAAAAGTGGCTTCAAGTACTACTGTAACCCTCAATACGCCTGAGTCGGCATCTGTGGCAATAACCGTTTATTCGCCATCAGGAACTTCCGTGTGGGGAAAGTCGGTGCATGTGGCAAGCGGCATGAACAGCATTGATTGTGATACGTCTCGGTTGCCGAAAGGTGCGGGACTGATAACCGTGGCAATTGACGATAGCCTGTTCAGTTTCAAAATAATTAAGGAATAACCCCTCAAAAAATCTGACAATGGATGAGATTGCTTATATTTGCAGAAAGCTTATGCCAGCCATGACCGTATTTATGTCTGCCATATCAGCCAATGCCCAGACACCGCCGGCCAACACGGTGCGCGTTGTCGAGCCGGTGGAGGGACGAAAGTCGCTCCCCGCCATCGACCACACCTCTTCGCGCATCACCGTGACCCACTACGACGGTCTCGGGCGTGCCCGTGCCACTGTCGACGTGGCGGCGGCCCGCGGAGAGACCGACGTGGTCACCATGGTCGGCTATGACAGCCGCGGGCAGGTGTGGCGCCAATGGATCCCGGCTCCCGTGGACGACTGTGGCGGCTCACTGACGACACTGCCCGATGCGGCGGCCTACCATGGCGACGCCTATCCCTACAGCGAGCACACCTATGACGGCACCGACCAGTGCCTCCCGTCGGTCGAGACCCTGCCAGGCGAGGTGTGGAACAGCGGCGGCGGGCATTCGTGGCGCTACGAGCGCACATTCAACCGCGAGTGGGGCGAGGGTATATCCACCGAGTGGGGCGAGACACTGCCCCTGCACTGCATCGCCTATGAGATTGATACCGACGGCCAACTCACTACCGACGGCACCTGCCGACCCGAGTCGACCCTCAAGGTGACCGTGGCCACCGACCCCGACGGGCGCATTCGCGCCACATTCACCGACAGCCACGGCCGCATGCTGCTAGAGCGCCGCACCGACCGCGCCGTATGCGACATGGCCGACACCTACTACGTCCATGACCTTGCCGACCGCCTGTGTTTTGTGGTCACTCCCAAGGCCGCGGCTATGCTCGAGTCCGACCCGAAGTCGTTGTCGAAGGCTCAGTCATTGTGCTTCAGTTACAGCTATGATGGCCGCGACCGCCTGATTGCCAAAACCGTTCCCGGCGGAGCCACGAGCGAATACGTTTATGACCGCCTGAACCGGCTCATATTCAGCCGTGACAGCCAGCAGCGCCTGTCGGGCGAATGGAACGTTACAAAATACGACCCGCAGATGCGTGTGGCGCTGAAGGGGCGTGCCGTGATGCCTACCGCCACCCGCGAAAGCCTGCAGCGGCAGTGGGCCGACTCGCTGCTCGTGGAGCGGCACGACGCCTCGGCTCCCATGGAGACGGCCCTGCAGTATACCACCAGCTGCGCACTGCCCGGCTTCGTCGCCGACCGCGCCTTTTACTATGACGACTACAGCCACTGGAACAGTCTGCCCCCTATTGAGACCACGGCCGGCATGCATGCGATTGCCTGCACTGCTCAGGGTCTGCCCACCGGCGAGGCTGTGACCGACTTTGCTGGAACGGTGACCGTGAGCGCAGTGCATTATGACGGTCACGGGAATACCGTGTATCGTGCCGAGCGCGACCTGTTCGGACAGTCGGCAAGCATAGCGGAGACCACAGAATACGACTTCGGCAACCACCCGGTGGGCCGGCACCGCATCGCCTGCACCCTCTCCGAGGCCAAGGCCACCGGCCGCTTCGTGGAAGACTATGAGTATGACCGCGACACCCGTGGCCGCCTCACGGCAGTGCGCCACAGACTCAACGGCGGCGAATGGACCACACTCGCCAGCCACCAGCTCGACGACCTGGGGCGCATATGGCGCACATCCTACGGCAGCAGCACTGCGCCTGCCGTGACCCGCACCTATGACCTCCACGGGTGGCCCACCGCAATCACCTCGCAGCACTACAGCGAAGCGTTGCACTATGCCGACACCGACGGGCAGCCATGCTACGGCGGACAGATATCGGCCATCGACGAGAGCGGGGCGGCCGCACTGGGCAACCGCACCCTGAGCTACGGCACGTTCGGCCAGCTGCTGCAGAGCAGCGGCGACAGCGGCGTGCTGCGCGAGGAGATGGACTATGACCTCAACGGCAACGTCACCGCGATATCCCGCGGCCTGCCCGGTGCCCGCACCGACAGTCTCATGCTCAGCTACGAAGGCAATACGCTGACTGCAGTCACACAGCATGCCGGCCCTTATGTGGGCACCGTTCCGCACATCGCATTCACCGGCAGCTCGGCTGTCAGCCACGACGCGGCGGGACGGCTGACAGCCGACGCAAGCCGCGGCATCACCAGAATAGCCTATAACCCGCTCGGACTGCCGGGCATGATATGGCTCGGCGACAGCGACCGCATAGCCATCGACTACCGCGCCGACGGAGTGAAGACCGGCAGCAGCACCATGCACACCTACACCACACTCGTGCGCCGCACCGACAGCAAGACCGGTCAGGTGACCCTGAAACCCGTGAAGAAGAGCAAGACGGTGCGCCGCCGCTACATAGGCAACCTGGAGATAGAAGACGGCCGCTACTACCGGCTCTACAACGAAGCCGGATATGCCGACATCGAAGGCGACAGCGTGAGCTACCACTTCATAGTGCGCGACCATCTGGGTAGCGCGCGTGCAGTGACCGATGCCGACCACCGCCTCGAGCAGTCGGTGGGTTACCTGAGCGGCGGAGCCCCGGTGCACATAACCGCCAATACCGGCCGCACAGCCGACCGTCTCCACTGCGGCAAGCAGTGGGTCGACTTCGCGGGCCTGGGCTGGACCGACAACCGCGCGAGGTGGTACGACCCGCTGCTGATGCGCTTCACCACCCCCGATGCCCTGGCCGACAGCTACCCCACGCTCACGCCTATGGCCTACTGCGCTAACGACCCCTTCAACCTCACCGACCTCGATGGCGACAGCATTATGGGCTCTGACGGGAAAGGAATCAGTTATGATTGTCAAGCAAATAAATGGTCAGATAATGCTAGCTTTGAATCTCAACGTTTTGGTAACAACCTAATGCTGACAAAAACAGGGAAGGATATTCTTAATAGCCTATTGGCAAACAATCGAAAAATAACAGTTACCATCAATGACGAATCCAATATCAGAATAGAAAACGTTGAAGGGCAGAATTTCATACCTTTAGGTCATACAGTACAATATACTGATAAAAGCGGAAAGTGGGTTGGCTCTGATATCACATTATTTTACTATAATATTATCTGCAAACTTGGGGAAGACGCATCATATATTGGTGCTAATATGATAAATAATCAAAAAATTGCAATTGTGGCTGTTCATGAAGCTGCTCATGCTGCCTATGAGAGTGCATGTGTTTGCTCTTATTCGGGCTTGCCGCAAGACGTTGCTGCAAAAAAGGCTGAAAGCGAGGCCATGAAGTATGAGCAAAAGGCGGCAGAAGAGTTACACGTTAAATTCACACACATAAAATGAAAACTATATTTAAGATAATTGGCCTATTCTTTTTTATGACAATATTAGTCTGTAATAAAATAGCTGCCTGTGAATTGACTTCAAATTCAGTTCGATCAAATTATGTTATTGACTCGTTGAAAACGGATTCAGTATTAATGGCAGTGGATTCCCTCTATAGATCGGCCGTTTCACCAGCTACTGCCCAAAGACCTAGGGGGGATTTGCGGCAAGATTATGGTATTTGGGATCTGATGAGTGATAAGTGGGTGAAAGGGTTGGATTTCAAGTTTGGAGTGTACAATGTCGCTGAGCTACATTGTTCGCATCCCTTTGAGACACAAGTTTTGACGATGGATGGCAGAGTGTACGTGGTTGGCAATGGACTGGATTTTTTATGTGAAATAGCAGAGAATTCGCTAGAAAAAGGTTTGCTCAACTATAAACAATATATAAACATTATGACAGCCGCGAACTTTTCACCAGTATGGGCGCGTCATATGCTGAATGGACCCAATGATATCCCAATTCCTTGGAAATTAGATGGGTATAAGGTTTTTATTAATGATAAAAGTATGAGAGATAAATTACAAGCCAAACATAAAAAATAAAGCGTGGAGATTTTGAAAAGTACATCAGATTATTAATTAGAAAATAAGTGAGAGAATATATGAAATTAGTTAGAATAAGCATTCTCCTTGTATTTGTTACTGGAGTTTTGGCGATTTGCCCTTGCCAAGCCTATGTTTTGGAAGATATTGTATTAACCCCCATAGAATGTAATGCAATTCAAGATTCAATAAAAACTGACGAGGTTTACAGAATTGCCTATGAGTTAATAGATGCAAAATTGACACGTAAACAAAGAAAAAAAGCCAACCTGAAGAAAATGCCCTTGAGGAAAAGGTGCGTGATAATAGACTTGTGCGACACGGTATCTGATGACAAAAGAGTCAGTACAGGGGCCAATCTTAATTTTCAATTTGGTTTTTATGAGGCAAGGTCATTTGGCCTTTCGGGTGAAGGATACTCAATTATAATATTAACACTCAATGGGGAACCGACATTCTATGGATGTGGGGAGTCTGAATATCCATATGAATTGTTAGGTGAATTGGCATATAATGCCTACATACAAAAGATTCTTTCCGGTCACCAACTGGCAAATATATTGTCCCATCTGTATTTGCCTAAATATAACCCTTATAATAGGAAATTTGGTCTTCCCATGAAAGTGATACATTTCAGTGACAGCATCGAAATACATGGATATGAATAGGTCATATACAAGAATGTAAACAGCATTAATAAAGCGGCAGAAGCTGCCTGGGACCATTGCCCAAGCAGCTTCTGCTGTTGTGTTATGCGGTGTTGTTATCCGCGCTGTGCGTGGATTTACTCTTCGCTGTTATTGTTTTCGGCCTGTTTCGGCTGGCGTGAAGCCTGCTTGCCGCCTTCGCGACGCGGTCCGCGGTTGCCGCCTTCACGGCGCGGTCCACGGTTGCCACCTTCACGGCGCGGTCCGCGGTCGCCGCTCTCACGGCGTGGACGCCGCTCTTGGCGCTGCTCCTCATAGCCCTCGGGCTTTTCTTGCAGGGCACGCATCGAGAGGCGGAACTTGCCGGTCTTCTTGTCAATCTCAATCAGCTTCACGGTCACCTCGTCGCCCTCGTGCAGGCCGCTGGCCTCCATGTCGTCGAGGCGGTTCCAGCTGATTTCGCTTATGTGCAGCAGGCCGTCGTGGCCGGGCATGAACTCAACAAACGCGCCAAATTCAAGAATGCTGCGCACCTTGCCGGTATACACCTTGTCGACCTCGGGCACTGCGATGATTTGCTTGATGCGAGCCACAGCAGCATCGATGCTGTCCTTGTTGGCGGCGCTGATTTCAATTTCTCCCTTGCCGTCGATCTCATCGATGGTAACTGTGGCGCCAGTCTGCTCCTGGATGCCTTGAATCACTTCGCCGCCCTTGCCTATGATGGCGCCGATAAACTCTTTGTCGACGGTCATGGCCACGATGCGGGGCACGTGTGGCTTATAGTCTTCGCGCGGTGCGGGTATGGTCTGGTTGATTATGTTGAGGATGTGCAGGCGTCCTTCTTTGGCCTGGCGCAATGCCTGCTCAAGAATCTCGTAGGGCAGTCCGTCGCACTTGATGTCCATCTGTGTGGCTGTGATGCCGTCAACGGTGCCCGTCACCTTGAAGTCCATGTCGCCCAAGTGGTCTTCGTCACCCAAGATGTCGCTCAGCACGGCGTGCTTCACATTGCCCTCATCGGTGATAAGGCCCATTGCAATACCGGCCACCGGCTTCTTCATCTTCACACCTGCATCGAGCAGAGCAAGGCAGCCGGCGCACACTGTGGCCATCGACGACGAGCCGTTGCTCTCCAGAATGTCGCTCACGATGCGCACCGTGTAGGGCAGGTCGTCGGGGAGCATGCGCTTGAGCGCACGGTGGGCCAGGTTGCCGTGGCCAATCTCGCGGCGGCTGATGCCGCGCTGCGGACGGGCCTCGCCGGTTGAGAATGCCGGGAAGTTGTAGTGGAGCAGGAATCGCTCGTTGCTACGGTTGAGTACATCGTCGATGAGTTTCTCGTCGAGCTTGGTACCCAGGGTCACTGTGGCCAGCGACTGAGTCTCGCCGCGGGTGAATACTGCCGAGCCGTGAGGCCAAGGCAGATAGTCGGTCTCGCACCAGATGGGGCGTATCTCATTGGTCTTGCGGCCGTCCATGCGGATGCCCTCGTCGAGAATGCAACGGCGCACTGCGTCGCGCTGCACGTCGTGGAAATAACGGGTCACCATCGGTGTCTTCTCCTCGCGCTCCTCCTCGGGGATGGTCTCCATGAAATCATCGAATGCCTTCTGGAAGCTGTCGTTGCGCCACTGCTTGTCGGCATTGCCGGCTTTGGCCACGGCATAGCACTTGTCGTAGCACTCCTTGCGCACGCGCTCGCGTATATCCTCGTCGTTCACCTCATGGCAGTATTCGCGCTTGGTCACGCCAAGCTCGGCTGCCAGCTCCTTCTGTGCCACGCACATGGGCTTGATGGCTTCGTGGGCGGCCTTGAGGGCTGCAATCAAGTCGTCCTCGCTCACTTCGTCCATTTCGCCTTCGACCATCATTATATTGTCGTATGTAGCACCTACCATTAATTCTATATCGGCATTTTTAGTCTGCTCGAATGTGGGGTCGATGACGAATTCACCGTCTACGCGCGCTACGCGCACTTCGGCAATGGGTTCTTCAAAAGGAACGTCGGAAACGGCTATTGCGGCCGATGCTGCCAGTCCGGCCAATGCGTCGGGCTGGTCGATGCCGTCGCTTGAGAACATGATGATGTTCACAAACGTGTTGGCATGATAATTTGACGGGAACAACGGCCTGAGCACGCGGTCAACCAGGCGGCATGTGAGCACCTCATAGTCCGAGGCTCGGCCTTCGCGCTTTGTGAAACCGCCGGGATAGCGGCCAAAGGCTGAATATTTTTCTTTGTATTCCACTTGCAGGGGCATGAAGTCGGCCCCGTCTTCGGCCTCTTTGGCCGAAACCACTGTCGCCAGAAGCATCGTGTTGTTCAAGCGCAGCTCCACAGCTCCATCGGCCTGTTTGGCAAGTTTCCCTGTCTCGAGGGTAATCTCGCGTCCGTCACCAAGGACGATGGTTTTTTTTGTAGGTGTTACCATTTTGCGTATTTAAAAATCTTGTAAAAAATCGGACAAATTTAAGCATTATTTTTCGCATAGCCAATATTTTACACCTTATTAAATGCGCTTTGTGCCGTCTTGGCCGTTATTTTTGCCCTGTGTAGCTTGTCGCAATCGCTTGCGGGCTGAGGTGCGGCGTGCAGTTGCGCCATGGTGGCCAATTGCCTGTCGGGTGCCCTGCTTTGTCGGCCGAAAGGTGTAAATTCACTATCTTTGTGACGTTGAAAACAACTAATGCGATTTCTTATGGATATCAATGACTATGGCAACCAGGCGCCTGCCGATGCCATATTTGCCGAAATGGCATCGGGGCGCCCCTACGACGGCTCTGATCCTGCCCTGCTCGCAAGCCTCAAGGTGTGTGAGCAGATATGCTTTGACTACAATGCCCTGCCGCCGTCGCGCGAGGCTGAGCGCGAGGCAATGCTGCGCGGTCTGCTCGGGCATGTGGGCAAGCGGGTGAAGATTATCCCCGATTTCTTTTGCGACTATGGTTTCAATATCTCGGTGGGTGAGGATTTCTTTGCCAACACCGGCCTCACTGTTCTCGACGAGGCCAAGGTGACGTTTGGCGACAATGTGTTCATTGGGCCTCATTGCTCGTTCTACACGGCAGGCCATCCGCTCGATGCGCGTCAGCGCAACAAGCTGCTCCAGTATGCGCTGCCCATCACTGTGGGCGACGATGTATGGATTTGCGGTAATGTGACGGTGGTTCCGGGAGTGAGCATAGGCTCCGGCTCGGTGATAGGGGCTGGCAGTGTGGTGGTGAAGGATATTCCCGCAGGGGTGCTTGCGGCAGGCAATCCGTGCCGCGTGATAAGGCCCATTACCGGGGCCGATGTGCTTAGCCGTTGATGATTGCCACAAGGTCGGCTACGCTGTCGGCTTTGCGGCCATTTGCCTCGAGCCGGTAGAGCGATTCGGCCTTGACTTGCACCGTTGAGTCGGGGCTGATGGCAATGCCGTTGCGCATCAAGGCGTTGGCAATGCATCGCCTGAGCATTGGGTCGGGGCTGTCGAGCGCCACTGTGCGTGTGGTGGGCAGCACGGCCTCATAGTCGCACATCGATGCGCTGAATGCTATCGACGCATCGGCAAACGTGCGGCTCATGGCTCCGCTCATCACCACCTCTTCGGTGGTGCCGCTCACCACCTGGCCGTCGTCGGTGATCACCCACAGGGCATCGGCCAGCAGTAGCGATTGCTGCACATCGTGGCTCGAGAGCAGCACGGCCTTGCCTTGTGCGCGTGCAAGCGTGTGAAGCATCTGCATGGTGCGTATGCGGCTTGCCACGTCGAGAAACGCCGTGGGCTCGTCGAGCACAATCAGCGGGGTCTCTTGGGCAATGGCTTTTGCTATCATCACTTTTTGCCGCTCTCCGTCGCTCAGCTCGGCCATATACCGTCCGGCCATGTGCTCCATTCCCACACTGGCAATGGCTTTGCCCACCGTCTCGCGGTCGCTTGCCGACAGCCTGCCGGTGAAGCCGGTGTGTGGCTGGCGGCCTAATGCCACAAGTTCAATCACGGTGAGTCCGCCGGCAGCCACGCGCTCGGTCGACACCAGTCCCACCTTGCGCGACATCTCGCGGCTGCTCATGGCGGCCGTGTCGCGGCCGTCGATCACCACGCGGCCGTCGATTGGCTTTTCGGCACCGGTGATGGCTCTCAGCAGGGTCGATTTCCCGGCTCCGTTGCGCCCGAGCAGCGCCACCACGGTGCCTGTGGCCACACTCAGGTTGAGGCCGCTCAATATGGCGGTTGCCCGCTTGCCCTTGCGGTAGCCCACGGTCAGGTTGTGGGTGGTGAGTATGTGGTTGTGTGCAGTGTGCATTAGTGTCAGTTGAAATATTGTATGCGTCGGCGGTTCACTATTATATAAATGATCACGGGCACGCCCACGATGGGCGTTATGGCATTGATGGGAAGCACGCCGTGGCTGCTGCAGGTGACGCTTATCAGGGTGCACAGCAGTGCCACGTCGGCTCCGGCGAGCATCGTTGCGGGTAGCAGGCGGCCGTGGCTGCTTGTGCCAGTCGCAAGCCGTGCAATGTGCGGCACCACCATGCCTATGAACCCTATGGGGCCGCAGAATGCGGTCACCACAGCGGTCAAGGCTCCTGCCACGAGCAGCAGCACGTTGCGCACGTTGCGCACGTTCACTCCCAGGTTTTGTGCATAACGCGTGCCCAGCAGCATGGCGTTGAGCGGTTTCACCATGGCCACCGCCACGGCCAGGGCAATGGTTATGCTGCCGGCATACATGGGCAATTGCCCGGTGGTGATGCCTGTGAAGTTGCCGAATCCCCAGGCCACATAGCCTTGAAGGCCCTCGTGTGAGGCCACCGAACTGAGCAGCGAGATCACGCTCGATGCCAGGTAGCTCACCATTATGCCCACTATGAGCAGCATGGTGGCGCTGCGCACTATGCCGGCAAAGAGCATCAGCACTGCCAGCACTGCCACTGCGCCTGTCATGGCGGCGGCCATGGTGGCCATGTATCCGCCGAATCCTTGCCCCAGCATGCTGCCTATACTGCCGCCGGTGGCGAGCATCACCACCGCCACGCCTAATCCGGCTCCGGCCGACACTCCAAGCACGCTTGGGTCGGCAAGCGGATTGTTGAAGGTGGTCTGCAACAGCAGTCCGGCCACGGCAAGTGCGGCTCCGGCCAGTGCCGATGTGGCTATCATGGGCAGGCGGCTTTGGGTGATTATCACGTCCCAGGCATAGTTGCCGCTGCTGTGACCGGTGAGGATGGCCGCTATTGCACTGGGGTCGATGTCTACCGACCCCCATACAAGGCACGATGCCGCAAGCAACACTGCAAGCACGCCAAGTGTGACGGTTACAATTGCAGGACGTGCGTGGCTGGCTATGGATATGTGTTGATGAGTGTGTGTCAAGTGTTTATTCTGCCAGTGGTTTGTAATAGCCTGCCTCGCTCGTGATTCCTGTCTCGGGGTGGAAAATTGATGCCAGGTCGCGCAGTAGTTTGTCGGGGTGGAACGGGAACTCACGGTAGAACGGTGAGGCGGCAGTGTTGCACACCCACACCTTGTGGTTCTTGAAGGCGGCAAACTCGGCATTCAGCGCGTAAGCTTTCTTCAGGTCGGCATAGGTGCCTATGTTGAATGTCTTTATCAGCCACAGGTCGGCGTTTTGTGCCTTGTTGAGCACTTGGCTGAAGTCGAGGGCGAGCGAGCCCGCGCTGTTGTCGTCGGCCCACGGGTAGGCGGCTCCGGCATCGGTAAGCATATGGGCCATGTAGCTTCGGCCGCCAGGCACGTTCCACACACCCGACACCACCGTCTCGGTAATCACGGTGGGCTTGGGTGCCTTCGACGCTGCCACTGTGGCGCGGCACTTCTCGTAGGCTGCCACCACGCTGTCAAAGATGCTGTCGGCACGGTGGCGCTGGCCGGTGAGCTCGCCTATCAGCTTAATCCACTCGGCGCGGCCAAGCGGGGTGCTCTCCATGTAGTCGGCACATTCTATTATGGGAATGTTGATTTTTGCTATCTGGCCGTAGTTGGCATCCTGGAATGGCGACAGCAGTATGGCGTCGGGCTTCATGGCAAGCACGTGCTCCACGCTGGGAGCCATCGATGAGCCGCAGTCGGCTATCTTGCCGCTTTTGATGCCCTGGGCAATGGCTTGGTCGGTGAAGTATTGCGCATCGGTCACTCCTTTCACTGTCTGGCCGGCTCCGAGCTCGTCCATCGCGCTTGTGTGCACTTCCGAATACACAAGTGCGCTCTTCACGGGTGTGCGCACCACAGTGCCCTGTGGCAGGTCGCCAGGCAGCACCCCGTCGCTGGGAACCAGCACATAGCGGTGCAGCACCTTGCCTTGTTTCCACGGGTTTTCAATCTCAACCACCGTGTATTTCTCGGCGTGGCTTATCTTGAGCAGCGTTGCGTGATGTATTGTGGTGTCGGGGGTGCCTTCTTTTCCGCTGTCGTTTGATGCTGTGTGTCCGCAAGCTGTTGTGATTGCAACAGTGAGCGCGAGCAGCACAAGTCTGAATGCCTTGTTCATGTCTCTTTATTTCTTGATTAGCGTTTTTTGAACCACAAATTTAAGCATATTTTTCCGGAATACGCCCGTTGTCCCGATTTTCGGGGTGTCGTGTGCTGGCTTCACGCTTTTAAGGCATAGGTGGTGCGCGTCCGTTCTAGCTACGATGGAGCCTAGGTTCAGCGGATAAGCAGGTGGGCTATCCGGGCGCTTCCGCGTTTGCCGGCCGCAATGCGCCTGTAGAGCCACATAAGCAGGTGGCGCATGACGGCCGACGGATTCATCCCGTCGACGGCCCGCTCAAGCAGTGGCGCGGCAAGGCTGTCGGCTCCCTCGCTGGCATAGATTGCCGCAAGCGACAGGCGGCGGTAGTTGACAAGCCGCAGCAGACGCTGATTGTTGGCCGGGCCGCTCTCTTTGATGTGGCTCTCCACCAAGTCGAGCACATGTTCAAGGACTGAATGCTGCCGGCTGAAACTTGTCCCGGTAATGGAGTCTTCGCCACTCACCATCACGTCGACCAGCACCTCGCGCACGGCGGTCACTTTTGCGCCGCGCAGCAGCAGCCTGACGCCCAGCTCATAGTCCTGCCACCGGGGCAGTGTGTTGTCCCAACCGCCGACCTCGGTCACCAAATCGCGCCTCACGGCGAAGCACTGGGTCGAGAGCATGCTGTGCAGTATCTGTTGGGCCGTGCAGTCGGTCACAAACTGGGGTAGCCGTCTCATCACGTGCCCGTCGGCGGCAATCAGCCGCGCCCCGGCAATCACCACGTCGGCCTTGCCGCCGCACGATGTTATGCGGCGGGCATAACTGCCGATGAGCTCTGGGTGCATCACGTCGTCGCTGTCGAAAAACACCACCCACTCGCCGCGTGCCATTGCCAGGCCGCGGTTGCGTGCGGCGCATGCTCCTGGTGTGTGTTCCTCGGCTATGCTCACTCGCATGCCGTGATGCTTGTCGGCAAAGCGCTGTAGCACATCCAGCGAGTCGTCGGTCGACCCGTTGTCAACCAGTATCAGCTCGAAGTCGCTGCTCGTCTGGCATGCCACTGAGTGAAGGGTGCGCTCCACCACGCCGGCGCGGTTGTGCACCGGTATTATGACCGAAAATGTGACCTGTGATGGCTCGGTGGCGTGTTTCATGCCGTAAAGGTAGCCCTAAATGCCGACTTGTGCAAACCGGGGGCCTCGCGGTGCCGATTTTGGTGTTAGCGATAAATGTGTTACTTTTGTCTAGCAAGCAATCTCTGCAACCGTTATGAAGATTCTTTTTGCCGGCGATGCAAGCAATATGCACAATTGCCTGGCGCAGCAACTCAAACTAATGGGTCACACCGCCGTCGTGGCAAGCGACGGCTCGCGGTGGATGAACACCGGACGCGACATCAACCTCACCCGCCGTCCCGGTGCTCTCGGACGTGTGCGCTATGTGGCCGATGTGCTGCGGGCTTTGCCTCGCATGCGTGGCTATGATGTGGTGGAGCTGGCAAGCCCCATTTTCTTCAAACTGCGGCCTGAGAGGCTGCGGCACATTGTGGACTACCTGTGCCGTCGCAACAGGGCGGTTGTGCTGTCGGCCCTAGGCACCGACTATGTCTACTACTCGGCATGCCACGACGGGCACACTTTCCGCTACAGCGACTACTTTGTGGGCAATGAGCCTTCGCCCTATGTGGGCTCGCACGAATATGTGGCTCAGCGGCAAGACAACTGGAAGCTGCCGCTCATGCACAGCTACAGCGACTTCGTGATTGGCCGCGTCGATGGCGTGGCGGCTTGCCTGTATGAATACTGGGCAGCCTATAATGGCAAGGTGCCCGACGGGCGTCTGGCCTATATGGGCATTCCCGTCGACACCGCCTCGCTGCATCCTGTAGCCCCAATTGACGGCACGCCTGAGCG
This sequence comes from Agathobacter rectalis, assembly GCA_963625945.1. Taxonomy (GTDB): domain Bacteria; phylum Bacteroidota; class Bacteroidia; order Bacteroidales; family Muribaculaceae; genus Sodaliphilus. Next base: position 37,978 of record CAVFVP010000007.1, read on the forward strand.
CGTGCGCTTTTTCATAGGCATTCAGCGCGACCGCAACGTGATAAAGGGCACTGATGTGATGCTCGAGGCGCTGAGGCGTGTGCACGACCGCTATCCGCACTTGTGCGAAATGGAGGTGGTGGAAAGTGTGCCCTACGACGAATATACACAACGCATGCGCTCGTCGCACGTGATTCTCGACCAGCTATATTCCTACACACCTGCTACCAATGCCTTGATTGCCATGGCGCAGGGGCTTGTGGCCGTTTCCGGTGCCGAACCGGAGTTTTACGACCTTATAGCCGAGAGTGACCTTCATCCAATAGTCAACGTCGACCCCACCAGGCCGGGCGATGTCGACGCACGCCTCGAGTGGCTTGTGCTCAACCGCCACTTGTTGCCGCAGTTCAGCCGGCAAAGCCGCCTGTTTGTAGAGCGGCACAATGCCGCACCCGTGGTGGCACGGCGCTATCTCGACTTCTGGCAATCCATCCTCGACCGCAAATCGGGCCGCTGAAAAACGCATTCTAACCCCACTCGAAAAGAACGAAGACCGGCGCACGCGTCATGCCACGGCGTTGCCGTGTGTCTTTTCATGCCGTTCGGCCACGGCTCTACATAATGCCGAGTGGGCCGCACCGCGATTGCGATGCAGCCCACTCTGTGTTGCGGTTGTGCCTCGGTGTGGCGTTGCGTCACATCACCTTGGCCACTTTTTCGGCAAGCACCGACATGTCGGTCACGCGCTCCACCACCTCGCCGTTATGGCCTATGATGAACACGGTGGGGATGCCGGTCACATTATATGCGGTCACGTTGGGCGACTGCACGCCGAGCGGGTCGTAGACCGTGATCCATGGCAGGTTCTTGGCTGCCATGCGCCAGTCCACCTCGTTGGCGTCGAGCCCTATTTGGTAAATCTCCAAGCCCTTGTTGCGATAGCTGGTGTAGATGTCGTTGAGTATCTTGTTGAATGCCGGTGAGAACTCGGCGCTGTAGGCCGTGTAGTTGAGCAGCACCACCTTGCCCTGTGAGGCTACTTTCGACAGCGACTGGTTCACGCCGTTCTTGTCTTGCAGCGTGATGTCGATGATGTTGGTCATCTGCGCATATATGGTGTCGCCTGCCGATTGGCTGGCTTGGCGGCGGCGCTTCTGGCCGTCGAGCAGCACGCTCACCAGGTATTGGGTGCGGGGGTCATTGGGCTTGAAGGTGTTGAAGGCGTTGGCCACCGCGCCTATGATCTTAAGGTCGGTGTCGTTGAGCGGGTCGAAGATAGGCTCCTCGTTGACATATTTGTTGATGATGTAATACGACACTATTCCGCTCGGGTCTTGCAGAATCTGCTCGCTCAGCTTGCGTTTCCATGCCTGCATCTCGGCATCGGTGCCCTTGCCGCCGCTGAATTGAAGTGCGGCCTTGTCTACTTCCATCACTTGCTTGGCGTGGTCGCTGCCGCTGAGAGTGTAGTCGGTGTCAAAGTTCTTGAGGCTGGTCTTTATTGTTATGTGGTCGATGCTGTCGATAGGCAGATATATCGACTGGGCGTTGTGGCGCAGGCGGTAGATGTTGGGATACTCTGGCGCATCCTCGCTTATGCTGAAGTCGCCGCCCGAGGTGGTGATTGAGTCAACCAGAAACCAGCTGCCGTTGCTTGAGTATTCAAGCACGAGCTTGGTGGTGTCGCCGCTGCCCTCAATGGTGCCGTCGACAGTGAATTTGGCCTTGCCACAAGAGCACAGCAGTGCTACCAGTACAAGTGTGTAAAGTATACGAGTCTTCATTTGTAGAAATGTTGTTTTTTTGAATTTCCGCTTTCAGGGATTTTTTTGATAATGCGAAGATAATCCAAATTTCTGCAACTGACAACCCGCGCCGCCACAAATGCGCATTTTGCCTGCCGCTGATGTGTCGCACCGCCCGTCTCTCTGACGCTTGGGCGGCGAATAGAACATCACACGTGGCTGGCAACTCCGCTCTCAGCGTGTGGCGCTGAATGATTCGCGCTTGAACATGAATATGGGCACCACCACGCCGATTACCATGCAGGCGATCACAAAAGTGCAGGTCAGCCCGTTGTATATCAGCAGGCTGCTGTAGTGGCTGATCACGCTTTCGTCGTTGGAGCTCACGCACAGCACCAAGGCTTGCACCGTGTGGTAGGCATAGATTCCCGGAATCATGGGCAGCAGCGATGGGAAACCGAATGTCTCGGGCGGACATTTCACCTTGGGGGCAATGTATATCGACAGCAGTCCTATCACCACCGCAGCGACAAAGCTTGCTGTCACTATGTGCCAGCCCATCACGTTCATCAGCAGGTAGCGCGAGGCGTGGCCCACAGCGGCAATGAGTGCGCAAAACTTGAATGCGTTGAGCGGCGGGTTGCTCACGCTTGCGAAGCCTATGGCTGCCAGCGCTGCAAAGAATGCGTCTTGTAGCAGATTCAGTATAAGTGTCATTTTTTCTCTTGTGGTTCTCTTTGATTTGTGAAAACAGACGGGTGGGGATTCGTTCCCGACCGTCAGAATATGTTCAGATTCATGATCAATATGCCGCCTGTGAGCCCGAGCGACAGGCACACGGTGAGCATCATGGCCATCATGAAGCGGCTGAAGGCCGTCAGATAGTGGCCGTCGAGCAGGTCGCTGATCGAATTGATGTAGTGCACACCGGGCACAAGGTAGAGCACACTGGTGCCGAGTGCCAGGTCGGGTGTGGTGCCCCAGCCGAATATGTAGCCTGAGGTGCTGATTACGGCCGATATGAATGAGCACACAATGAACATGATGCGTGCGTCGACTTTGGCTCCGAGCAGCACAAGTTTCACGTAGTAGCCCACAAAAGTGGCTACGGCCACGATGCACATTGAAGTGAAGTCGCCTCCAAACAGACGGCAGAACGATGCGTTGGCAACCGACACCAGAATCATCACAATCCAGCTGGGTATGTGCTTGGCTTGGATGATGCTGTGGTAGCGCTCTATGGCGCCGTCGAGGTCGCACCGGCCTTCATACACGTCCCAGCTGAGCTTGCTCAAGTGGGTGTTGGCGGCAAAGCTTAGCGGCACGTGGACCTGAGCTCTCGACTCGTGGTAGGAGTGGGTGTGGTCGCTGTCCCACACGGTGATGATGAAATGGGTGGCAAGCATCAGCATGTCCACATGCACGTGGAATGCCTCGGCCATGCGGCTCACGTTTTTATTGATGCGGGTGCAGTTGGCTCCACAGCCCATGAGGTAAGTGGCATAGTCGCCGAAAAACAGACATATGCGCTTGAGTGCATCGTGGTCTTGGGTCATCTTTTATTAAGTCTAAATTATCCTGGTTGTCGTTTCCCTGTTCAACCTTATTTATTTAACTTTGCAAAGTTACTACTTTTTTGGCTTATAATAACTCTTTTATGATATGAGAATGGATTGGGACTCATTGATATGCGACACACGTCTGGGACTGGAGAACTATACCGACAGCCGCAGCGGCGGCGTGCGCAGCGAGTTTGAGCGCGATTTCGACCGCCTTGTGTTTTCCTCGCCTTTCCGCCGGTTGCAGAACAAAACGCAGGTGTTTCCGCTGCCTGGCAGCATTTTCGTGCATAACAGACTCACCCACAGCCTCGAGGTGTCGTGTGTGGGGCGCTCGATGGCCAACGAGGTGGTGCAGCGCCTGATAGCGGCCGACCCGTCGAATCCGGTTAATGCCAAGCTACTGAAGATGGGCGAGATAGTGGCTGCAGCATGTCTTGCCCACGACTTGGGCAACCCGCCTTTCGGCCATTCGGGCGAGAGAACCATAGGCGCATTTTTCAGTGAGGGGGCAGGTCTGAAGCTCAAAGGGGAATTCACCCCCGAGCAATGGGCCGACCTCACCCGCTTCGAGGGCAATGCCAACAGTTTCAGAGCTCTCGTCCACCAGTTCCGCGGCCGCCGTCCGGGTGGCTTTGCCATGACCTATTCCACTCTGGCGTCGATTGTCAAGTATCCCTATTCGTCCACACAGGCTAATTCTCACGGCAAGTTTGGCTTCTTCACCTCCGAGAGCGCGATATTCGAGCGTATAGCCCACCGGTTGGGGCTCATCAAGCTAGGCCACGAACGCTATTGCCGCCACCCGCTTGTGTTTCTGGTTGAGGCGGCCGACGACATCTGCTACCAGGTGATGGACATCGAGGACGCACACAAGCTTAAAATACTGGGTACCGACGAGACCATTGAGCTGCTGTCGGCGTTTTTCGACGAACCCACCCGCCGGCACCAGGCCGAGGTGCGTTCACGCGTGGCCGACCCCAACGAGAAGATTGCCTATCTGCGCTCGTGCATAGTTGGCCTGCTCGTGAAGGAGTGTGCACTCGTCTTTGTTGACAACCTCGATGCCATAATGGAGGGCCGTTTCGAGGGCTCGCTCATCGATCACATATCGCCCGTCCTGGCCGAGGGCTACCGGCAGTGTAGCCGCACGGCCTACTCGCGCCTCTACTGTGCCAATTATGTGGTCGATATCGACCTCGCCGGCAACCGCATCATCAACTTCCTGCTCGACAAGCTCATCGAGGCCACGTTGCACCCCGAGCGCAACTATTCGCGGCTGTTGCTCAACAAGTTCCCGCAGCAGTACGACGTAGATGCCGCTTCCACCTTTGAGCGTGTGCAGGCGGCCATCGACCACATAAGCGCAATGACCGACATCTACGCGCTCAACCTCTACCGCCAGCTCGACGGTACCAGTCTGCCCACCGTCTGAGGCACACTGCCGTCGGCCACCGATAAAGCGCCCCGCAGCCTTTCCCATCAAGGGGGCTGCGGGGCGCAATGTCTTTTCATCGACCCGTTGTTTCCAGGCCGCTACGGTTAGAATTCGGCGTTGTTGGGCGTGCGCGGGAACGGAATCACATCGCGGATGTTGCTCATTCCGGTCACAAACAGCACCAGTCGCTCAAAGCCGAGGCCGAAGCCACTATGGGGCACTGTGCCAAAGCGGCGAGTGTCGAGGTACCACCACATGTCCTTCATGGGAATGTTGCGCTCCTCGATGGCCTGCATCAGCTTATCGTAGTTCTCCTCGCGCTCCGATCCGCCTATTATCTCGCCAATCTGCGGGAACAGCACGTCCATGGCGCGCACGGTGCGGCCGTCGTCGTTCTGCTTCATGTAGAATGCCTTTATCTCTTTAGGATAGTCGGTGAGTATCACCGGACGCTTGAAGTGCTCTTCGACCAGGAAGCGCTCATGCTCGCTCTGCAGGTCGATTCCCCACTTCACGGGATACTCAAACTTCTTGCCGCTCTCCTCAAGTATCTTGATTCCCTCGGTGTAGGGAAGGCGCACAAACTTCTCCTTGAGCACGCCCTGCAGGCGCTCGATGAGCGTGTCGTCATACATCTTGTTCAGAAACTCGATGTCGTCCTTGCAGTGGTCAAGGGCATACTGCACGCAGTGCTTTATGAAGTCTTCGGCAAGGTCCATGTTGTCGTTGATGTCGTTGAAGGCAACCTCGGGCTCCACCATCCAGAATTCGGCAAGGTGGCGCGGGGTGTTGCTGTTCTCGGCGCGGAACGTGGGACCGAAGGTGTAGATTGCTCCAAGGGCTGTTGCTCCGAGCTCGCCCTCGAGCTGGCCGCTCACCGTGAGGCTCGTCTGCTTGCCGAAGAAGTCGGCGCTGTAGTCGATTTTGCCCTCCTCGGTGCGAGGCAGGTCGTTGAGGTCGAGGGTGGTAACCTGAAACATCTCGCCGGCGCCTTCGCAGTCGCTTTCGGTGATGAGCGGGGTGTTGAGGTAGAAGAAGCCTCGGTCGTTGAAAAACTTGTGTATGGCAAAGGCCAGATTGTGGCGGATGCGCATCACTGCCCCGAAGGTGTTGGTGCGCATGCGCAGGTGGGCCTTCTCACGCAGGAATTCCAGGGTGTGGCCTTTCTTCTGCAATGGGTAGTCGTCGGCCGATGCAGTGCCGTAGACTTCGATGCTCTCGGCTTGCACCTCCACACTCTGACCCTTGCCCTGCGATGCCACCAGTGTGCCTTCCACATGCAGGCTGGAGCCGGTGGTGATGGGTTTCAGTTCCTCGTCGGTGAATTTTTCCAAGTCGATGACAATCTGCAGATTTTTAATTGTCGAGCCATCGTTGAGTGCCACAAACTGCACGTGTTTGTTGCCGCGGCGGGTACGTACCCACCCCTTGACGCACACTTTCTCATCAACCAACTGGGGGTCGAAGATGTCGACAATCTTAGTTCTTTTTAGTGCCATGATGTTTTGCTATGTGTGTAAGTTTGATCGTTTGTTTCCTTGTGTAGAGTGATAAAAAACCACACTGCCCGTAGCCGTGTGTGGCACTCGGGCAGTGGGCTGTGTGTGCAGCGTTTACTCAAATGAGCCTTGCTTCAGGAAGTTCACTTCTTCCTGTGTGAGGTAGCGCCAGCGTCCGCGGGTCAGGTTCTTTTTGGTGAGGCCTGCGAAATACACGCGGTCGAGCTTTACCACATGGTATCCCAGCGCCTCAAAGATGCGGCGCACCACGCGGTTGCGGCCCGAGTGTATCTCGATGCCTGCCTGCTTGCGGTCGGTGGGCGAGACGTAGCTCACTGCATCGGCATGGATGGGACCGTCTTCAAGCTCCACGCCGTCGGCAATGTGCTGCATGTCCTCTTCGCTGATGGGCTTGTCGGTCCACACTTGGTATATCTTTTTCTTCACATATTTCGGATGGGTGAGCTTAGAGGCCAGGTCACCGTCGTTGGTCAGCAGAAGCACGCCTGTGGTGTTGCGGTCGAGACGGCCCACAGGGTAGATGCGCTCTTGGCATGCGCCTTTCACCAGGTCCATCACGGTCTTGCGGCCGTTGGGGTCCTCGCTGGTGGTCACGCAGTCTTTGGGCTTGTTGAGCAGAATGTAGCATTTTTTCTCAGCGCTCACCACCTTGTCGTTATATTCCACGATGTCTTTGGGAGTGATTTTCACACCGAGTTCGGTCACGGGCTCGCCGTTGACCTTGATTACGCCTTTCTGAATCAGCTCATCGGCCTCGCGGCGCGAGCACAAACCGGCGTTGGCCATGAATTTGTTCAGACGGATCTCGCTGTTGGGATCGATAGCCGGCTCCTCATATTCCACGGGCTGAGGGCGTGGAGTGAAACGCATGAGTGGACGTGGCGCCTGTTGCTGCTGGCGCTTGCCCGGATGCTGTTTTGCTCCGTAGGGGCGTTGCTGTTGCTGCTGTCCGTAGGGGCGCTGCTGTTGCTGTCCGTAGGGGCGTTGCTGTTGCCCGTAGGGACGCTGTTGCCCGTAGGGGCGTTGTTGCTGCTGTCCATAGGGGCGCTGCTGGTAGCCGCCACGCTGTTGCTGCTGTCCGTAGGGACGCTGCTGGTACCCGCCGCGCTGTTGCTGTCCGTAGGGGCGCTGCTGGTAGCCGCTGTGTTGCTGCGGTGCACCGCCTTCCTGGGCGTTGGCGTCCTGCGGCTGGCCTTGGTTATAACGGTTGTTGTAGGGGCGCTGCTGGTAGCCGCTGTGTTGCTGCGGTGCACCGCCTTCCTGGGCGTTGGCGTCCTGCGGCTGGCCTTGGTTATAACGGTTGTTGTAGGGGCGCTGCTGGTAGCCGCCACGCTGCTGGTAACCGCCACGCTGCTGGTAACCGCCTTGGTATCCGCCTTGGTTGTAGGGGCGTTGCTGGCGCGGAGCATAGGGGCGCTGCTGATAGCCGCCCTGGTAATCGGTCTGTGTGGTAGCCTGATCTCCCTGTGCCTCATGACTGAAGTCGACTTTATCGTAACGGGTCGATTCGTTGTCCTCAATTGCTGGCTTTGCGTCGCCGATGCGTGGTCTTTTCGGTTTTTTTTCTAAATTCTCATCCATAATTGATACGTTAATTGTTAGTATTTTGTTTTGAATGATTGTTTTGGCCATCTCGGCCTCTTTTTTGTTTATATGCTTTTAATAATGAGTTTTTTGTTCTTGAGCCGCGTTGTTGTAGTAGTCTGCTACGCGGGATTTCGCTTCCGCTGTGCATTGCACTTGGCATTGACATACTCTATCTGCTTGCAAAGATAGCGTTTTTTGAACCAAAAGCAAATTATGCGGCCGCCTCTTTAATCTTTTTTATAAAATGTGGCATTTCTTGCCAGCAGGCTGCCGTTGAGGGGTAGTCAACGACCTGGCGGCACACTTGCCGCCAGGCCTGTGTGAGGCATGGGTGCAGGTGTGCCGCCGCGTGTGGTTTTGTGCCGCGCTGTGCGCAGTCGCCTCCCGGTTTTAATATCCGGTGTAGGTGTGTGGGGTTATGGCCTTGAGCTCGGCTTTCACCTCATCGCTCACGTTGAGGGTCTCCACAAAGTCGGCTATGCGCTTGGCGTCCACTTTATCGTTGGTGCGGGTGAGTGCCTTCAGTGTCTCGTAGGGCTTGGGATATCCCTCGCGGCGCAGTATGGTCTGCATGGCCTCGGCCACCACACTCCACATGTTGTCAAGGTCTGCATCAATTGCCTCGCGGTGCAGGATCAGCTTGTTCAGGCCCTTGAGCGTGCTTGCCAGGGCTATCATCATGTGACCCATGGGCACTCCGGCGTTGCGTAGCACGGTCGAGTCGGTGAGGTCGCGCTGCAATCGCGACACCGGCAGCTTTTGTGCCAGGAATGTGAGCACGGCGTTGGCTATTCCCATATTGCCCTCGCTGTTCTCAAAGTCAATGGGGTTCACCTTGTGTGGCATGGCGCTTGAGCCCACCTCTCCGGCCTTTATCTTTTGCTTGAAGTAGTTCATCGAAATGTACATCCACACGTCGCGGTCGAGGTCGATGATAATGGTGTTGATGCGCTGCATGGCTTCAAACAGGGCTGCCAGGTTGTCGTAGTTTGAAATCTGGGTGGTCAAGGCTTCGCGCTCAATCCCGAGCTTCTCGTTGAGGAACCGCTTGGCGAAGCCGCGCCAGTCGATGCCGGGAAATGCTATGAGGTGGGCGTTGAAGTTGCCCGTGGCGCCGCCAAACTTGCCGCTCACTGGCACCGACTTGAGCTGCTTGAGCTGCTGTTCCAGGCGGTAGGCATACACCTTTATTTCCTTGCCCAGGCGTGTGGGCGATGCTGGCTGGCCGTGGGTCTTGGCCAGCATGGGGATGTCTTTCCACTCCTCGGCCTGTGTGTTGAGCCTGTCCACCACTTGCTGCAGCAGGGGCAGTAAGGCTTCGTTCACGGCGTCTTTTATGGCCATGGGTACCGAGGTGTTGTTGATGTCCTGCGACGTGAGCCCGAAGTGGATGAATTCCTTGTATGCCTCAAGTCCAAGCGTGTCGAAGCGCTCTTTCAAGAAGTATTCCACGGCCTTCACATCGTGGTTGGTCACAGCCTCAATGTCTTTCACTCGTTGGGCGTCGGCTTCGGTGAAGTCGCGGTAGATGCTGCGCAGGGCCTCAAACGCCTTTGGATCTACTCCCTTGAGTTGAGGCAACGGAATTTCGCACAGAGCGATGAAATACTCCACCTCCACATTCACACGGTAGCGAATGAGGGCGTATTCTGAGAAATACTTGGCAAGCTGTGCTGTCTTGCCGTGATAGCGTCCGTCGATGGGGGAGACGGCGGTAAGTGGACTCAAATTCATTTCTTCTGTCACTTTTTTTGAGTTATAGGGGATTAAGCGTCTGCCGTCAGGCCGCAATGCCGCCTTGGGGCGACCAGTAACCGACGGCTGGGACATTTACATGTGCAAAGTTACATCACAATTACATTTCTTACGCAGTTTTCGGCCCAAATAATTTGCGGCTGTCACCTGTGATGTGGCAAATGCTGTCGGACTCAACCCATCCCCAAAAAGGCCGATTTCAACAAATTTTCAGACCGCAAAATCATGATGATTCAGAAGAAAATCAACCGACGGCCCAGGCGCTGGTTCAGAGCGTCTGCCTTACAAGCAGAGGGTCGGGGGTTCGAATCCCTCAGTGCCCACACCGTCAGAAATCAACCGCTCAGGTCTTTGCCTCGAGCGGTTTTTGTTTTTTTTGTCATTCCCGCTCATCACGTCTCATATTTATCATTAATGTAAAAAAAACGGTTTTGATTGCATTTTGTGTTAGAAAATCACTACATTTGCATAGCACGATTGAGTAGGGGACTGTGCGCATTGGCACAAGCGGCCAGCGAGCCGCAATTGCCGTCATTGTCCCGCCTTGTGCCCAACGGTTGCCGCCGCATGGCGTGCCGCCCGCTACGCAATTATCAACCAGATGATATAACCATTATATAATAACTTTAATTAAACACTGAAACATGAAGAAAAATTCTTACTTCACATGTTTGCGCGGCATAGCCGTGGGCTTGGCCTGTTTAGCGGTCGGCTCATTTGTCGCGTCAGCCAAGACTATCGTCCACAATGGTGTGGTCTACACGGTGTCGAAGACTAACGTCACCATCGCCAAGTCAAATGCCACAACAGGTGCTTACACAGGCGAAATTGAAATTCCCGAGACCTTCGAGGAAGGCGGTATCACCTACACAGTGGTGGGTATCGACATGAACGCTTTCAAGAATGCCACAGTCACTAAGGTCACTCTCCCCAAGACTTGCGTCTCAATCAAAGCCAACGCATTCAACGGCTGCTCTGAGCTCACCAACTATCCTGTTCCCGAAGAGGCAACATCGCTAGGTAATGGCGCATTCAACGGTTGCTCGAAAATCACCGAGGCTTTCATTCCCGCCGGTGTGACGGGTGCCCTAATCAGCAACCAGTTTGCAAAGTGCTCAAGCCTGAAGAAACTCACCTTCAAGAGCAGCACCGAGACAATCAAGCTCACCAACGGCATGTGGGGCGGCGACTCCACCCAGTGGTATCCACCTATCGAGGAAATCGTGATAGGCCGCAACCTGTCGTATGACGGATACAAGAGCAACCAGAACCCGTTGCGCGGCTATAAGACCCTCACCAAGGTCACCTTCAACGGCGAGGCCACCGAAATCTATGGCGAAATGTTTGCCGGCTGCCCAGTCCTCTCTACTGTCGACATCAAGGACAGCAAACTCACCTCAATCGGTGCACAGGCATTCAAGAGCTGCCCGGCTCTCACCAGCATCGTGCTGCCTGCAGCTGTTGCCGAAATATCGTCAAGCGTCTTTGCCGACTGCTCGGCTCTTGCCAATGTGCAGCTGGGCAACGCCACCACAATTGCCGACTATGCATTCAGCAACTGCAAGGCCCTGAAGTCGATCAGCCTGCCTGAGACCCTCAACAGCATCCAGAGCTATGCGTTCATCAACAGCGGACTTGAAGGTACTGTCACATTGCCCTCTGCCCTCACTAGCGTGGGGGCAAGCGCTTATGCCGGAACAAATATCACCGGCGTGGCCCTGCCAGCATCAATCGCCACCATTGGCAACGCTGCTTTCGCTCCGGTGCCGACCTTGGCCTCAATCACACTGGCTGACGGCAACGCCAACTTCAAGATTGAAAACGGTGTCCTCACCACTGCCGACGGAAAGCGCCTGCTTGTCACCGCTCACCAGAGCAACCTCGGCAACAGCTTCAACAACTCCACTGTAGAGTCGGTCGACAACTACGGACTCGCATTCTCGCCCTATAAGACCGTGGTGCTGCCCAATGTCACCTCATTTGGCAACTACGCATTCTACAAGGCCGGCGTTGAGTCGTTCACACTATACAGCAAAGCCACTACAGGCAGCAATATGTTCAACGGCTCGGCCCTCAAGAACCTTGTGATTGAAGACGGCCGCAACGAAATACCGCAAGGCCTCTGCGACGGCTGCCAGGAACTTACCGACGTGGCATTCTCCAACACCACCACCAACGTGATGAAGAACGCCTTCGCCAACTGCCCGAAGCTTGAGACAATGACCATCCCCGCATCGGTCAACTATATGGAAGCCGGTGCTGTGCCCTCAACCATCAAAACGCTGAAGGTGCTCAACGTCAATGTGCCCGTGCTTGCTGCCGACGTGTTCAACGCCGACCAGAAAGCCGTGAAGTGCTACGTGGCAACCAATGCCGTCGACGCTTACAATAAGGCCAACCAGTGGTCATACCTCGACATCGAGGGCGATGCATCAATCTCGGGCAAGGCTGCCACTCTGGGCTGCCCCACTGGCCTCTACTTCGCCACCAAGGACGGCAAGCTCATGTATAAGGACGCTGCCGGCACTGTAGTCGACACCAAGTTTGCCACTGGCGACCACGCCTTCAACCTTGCAAGCTACAAAAACCGCGTGTATGTGGCTGTGGCCGGCAAGAACTTCCGCTATCAGTATCCCACCGCAGGAGCTGGCGACGGTGAGCTCTTCTATGTGAACCGCACAGGCGACATCTTCTATCGCGTGACTGTGCTCAACAATGTGGGCTATGAGGCTTTCCAGGATCCGTTCTCGATGACCATCGTTCCGTCGGAAAATAAAATCTACATCGCCGACCGCAACGTGGGTATCCACGAAATGAATGCCGACACTGTGGGTCTCTATGGCGAACAGCCTTTCTTCTTCAAAAACGACTGGCTGTCTTACTATGGCAATCCTTGGGCCTATGGCGCCATCGGTGCCGGATTTGCTATGGACAGCACCAACGTGTATTGGGTTGCTAAGAAATTCTCGGGTCTGGGCATCTTCCGTTTCAAGAAGAGCGACATCTACACTGCCGAAGAGGCCAAGAAGCACAATCCTCCCTACAAGACCGTGCTCCCCGACGACCAAATGACCACGTTCTACATGGATGAGACTAACGGCTACCTCTACTTCTTCCTCCAGAAGGGAGCTTCGGTTTCGGGCTACGTTCCCGGCGTTTACCGTCTGCCTCTGCAGGCCATTAAGGATGCCGATGCTGCTGGCGAGTCGGTTACTCTTGCCGCTGCCACTCTTATCGACAACTCTCCAGTGCTGCTCGAAGGCTCGGGCGACGAAATCACCGGCGTGTGCCAGATTTCTGGTGATGAGAACAATGTGTACTGGTCTTACATAGCTCCTATGACTGAGGCCGACGCAACTGCAGCCGGCAACAAGGATCTCGCAGTGTCGGTTCCCGGCAGTATTGATCTCGACACCACCAATCCGCTTCACCACAGCGGCATCAAGTATGTGTCGGCCAAGGGCGATGACACCACAGTGAAGTTTGCTGTTGAAGGCATTGAGGCTTATGGCGTGGTTCCTGCCACATTCGTTCCCAACGATCCTACCGATGTCAAGACCGTGGTTGCCGACACCAAGGTAGTGGTTAAGGCCGACAACGTGATTGTTCCTGCCGACGCTCTCGTGAACATCTACAGCATCAATGGCTCTCTCGTGGCATCGCAGAAGGTGGCTGCCGGCGCAGCTGTCAATCTCTCAAGCGTGGCCAAGGGCATCTACCTCGTGCGCATCGCTTATGTCAATGGCGCCAAGGAGACCGTGAAGGTTATCCGCTAATATTGTCACACATCGCGACGGGGTATGGCTTCTAAGACTCTTCCCGTCAACCCAATAGAAAATCAGGCGGGGCTGCTTCTCAATCGAGGCAGCCCCGCCTTTATCTAGTGGAACGGTTATGAATTTCAAAAATGAGAGGGCTGCATGCCGCAGCTTTGTGCGCGTGGCCTATTGCCGCCTGGTGATGCCGTTGCGGCAGGCCACGGCCTTCATGTTCTGCATGAAGATGTGCTTGTTGCCTGGAGCAAAAGGCTTTTCCTTGTGGTAAAGGTGATATTCCACTGCCATCAGTTTGGCAAACTTGCGGGCGCACCCCAGGTTGTTGAGGCGGGCAATCAGGTCGGTGTCCTCATAGCCATATCCCTCCAGTGCCGAGTCAAATCCGTTCACTGCTTTCAGGTCGGTAAGCCACACGGCCATATTGCAGCTACGGCCGTAAAGAGGTTGGTCGTTCTTGTAGCTCTGTGTGAACCGCTTCAAAAACGGCAGTCGCATGGCATTCATCCGTCGCCTCACACCCACCGAGTGCCATTTCACGTCGAGCGACTTGGCTGCAATCAGCTTGGTGGTGAGGTATGGGGTCAACTTTGCGCGGCTGCCTATCACATAATGCCCTCTTTGGGCCAATGTCTCGTGGTCTTCCACAAAATGGGAGTCCATCACAATGTCGCCGTCGATGAGTATCACATAGTCGCCGCTGCACACGCGCAATGCGTTGTTGCGCGACTCGGCGGCACGGAATCCCTGGTCGGCCTGCCATGCGTGTTTCAGCGGGCAGGGGAACGTTGATGCCATTTCGGTAATCAGTTCGCGGGTCTCGTTTCCCGACCCGTCATCGGCCACAATCACCTCGTCGGGGATACGGCTTTGCCGGGCAGCGCTCATCAGGCTCAAGCGCAGTGCGCCGGGCCAGTTGTATGTGGTGATAATCAGTGAGATTTTAATTCGTTTCAAGTCGTTGGTCTTGCTGTAGGCACTCGTTGTGCTGTTTGCCATAATGTGTTTATTGCTTAATGCTTAATAAGTTCCGTTTCAAGGCGCAAAATTAGTTATTCCTTGCCGATAATCGGCAAAAAATCGGCAGAAACTTTGTGAACGAGACAAAGAAAGATTCCAATAAGAAGTGTATGGCAGTTTTCCTTACTCATCCTCAAGGTACGACCACGCGCCCAAAAGGCTTGCACGCGCCTTTGCTGTTGCCGGCTCGCTGGCCTGTGTCAATATTTTCTGGTGATTTGATATTCCACGTCGCTTATCTTGTCGAAGTATGGCTCCCACCCGCTTCGTTCCTCGCCCTTGGGCACAATGCGCAGTCCGTAGAACCGGGTGCCGGTTTCCCTGAACGACTTCATCGTGTGCATCAGGCTGTCGCCGGGCTTGTCGATAAGAAAGTCCGACACCCACAGTACATCGGCATTCACATACTTACCGTTCTCGCCGTTGAGTAGTCTGAATGTGGCTTCCATCATATTGCCGGCATCGGTGCCGCCGCCTATGAATGGCACATGGCCTTTCTCGAAGGCATATTCCTGTGGTCGCAGTCCCAGCGCCTCGTATTGCCGCTGCTTGCGGCGCTGCATCAGATCCACAGCCAGCACGCTCACCGAGAAGTCTATCAGGAAGCAGTCGCGCTGCTGTTTCTCGGCCGTGTCTTCAATCATGCCCAGCAGGCACTTGATTATGCGCTGCGGCACGCCATACATGCTCGCCGATGTGTCCACGCACACTATCATGGGGCCCTTGCGTGCTGCGTGCTCGTGGCTCAGCCGCCGTGACTGGCTTGCCATGTTTGACTGGTAGCGGAACGTCTGCAGGCGGCCACGCACATAGCGGTGCAGAAAGGCGTCTTCGGTGTCGGCATCGGTGAATTGCGCCATCTCTATGGGCAGTAGCGAGGTCAGGTCGCGCCCAGTGGTTATTCCGTCGATGTCGCTTCCGGCTGAGTGCTGCATGGCAGTCTTGCGTTCGGTGGAGACTGCCATATGGTCACTGCCGCTGCTGTTAGGCACACGGCCCATTAGCCTCACTATCTGCTCCAGCTGCGGATACCGTTTCTGTATGTTCACAATGCTCATTTGCTTTATGAATTCCGGCTCGTCCCACCGCCCGTTCATGTTCTGCCATGCCTGCACGGCCTTGTCATCGTCGGTCCCGGCCTTCTTTATGGCCTGTTGGGCATTTCTCATCAGTCCGCCCATCACTTTGCGCTGGGCTTCGCCGTGCTTTTCCACATAATCGTTCACGCCTTTCTCACGCTTGCTGTTTATGGCTTGCACCCAGTCGGCGATCATCTTGGCCCATGTTGTGTCGTCGGTCACGCCATGGCTGGCGAATGAGCTTTGGTAAAACCCGGTGTCGAAACCGTCGTCGCTATGGTTGCCGTCGATCTCTTGTAGCAGTTTCCGCCATGCGTCGGTGCGTTGGTCTATGCCCCAGTCGAGTGCTTTTTCGGCATTGTTTCTCTCGGTCCATTGCCGCTGTGTGAAGAATTCCTCTTGATGCTTTGCCGCCACCACGAAACGTCCCACGGTGGAATAGAATATCTTGCCGCACATGCGGCTGCCCAGCACCTGGGCCTTGATTTGCGGGTCGCTCATCAGCCGTATCAGGTACACCACCAGCGGGTCGTCGTATTCGCGCCACAACTGGTCTTCGGGCCATGCCACGCCACGTCCGGCTATCTCGCCCGTGTTCACGAAGATTTCAATCATCTTCAGGTAGTGGCTCACGTGCATTGTACCCCTGCCGTGCAGCAGGAAGTCCCAGTAGGCCGATAGTTTCGAGGAGTCAGTCATCGAGTTTGGCTATGTCGACGCGCATAAATGCTATCTCTTGCTGGATGCGGCGGCGCGTGTTGTCAATCAGGTTCCGGTCGCTGCTGCTTGTCAGCATGCTGTCGTTGAGCTTGGCGGCTAATGCCGTGAGGTCGGCATTGAGCTTTTCCACTTCGGTGTAGAAGTCGCGGAAGCTTTGGGTGGAGCGGGGCGGATCGGTGGCCTGTGTGCCATCGTTCAACTCAATGGGATATTGGGTGTTGTCTATGATGAGGCTGTCGGCCCGCCGCGACAGGCTCACGTCTCTTGAGCCCACAGGCGCGGTGCCATGCTTGTATGTGCGCAGGATGGTCACGTTGGGATTGTTCTTGTCGGCATACTCTATGCCGCGTTCGGGTGTCTGGCCTTTTCCGCTGCCGGCCATGGGCAGGTTTTGGTAGTCGTGGGCCACAATATAAGAGTGGCCGTTGCCGTGACGCAGCACGTGGTAATAGAAATTGTTGAACAGGCGCTTGTTGTTGTCGCGCTGCAGTGTGCGGGCCGACACCCGCCCCAATGCCTCGGATGCGCGTTTGGCTCTTATCTCGTCGGCAATTGCTGTCTTTATCTCGTCGAGGCGCACTTGAATGGTGGCAAAGAGTATGTGTATGAGGTCGTCTCTTATTCCGTCGTGTTCCTCGGGCTCTTGCCACAGGCAGTGCTGCAACGGCAGCATGTCGGCCACGGTAGCCTTGTCACGGCCGTGCATGAATGCGCTTGTGCGCATAAGGTGGGCAATCTTCTTCCAGCGGCGGTCGCTCACATACACGTCGCGGCTTTCGCTCTCGCCCTCCACCTTTACCGATGTCATTGCCCTCCTCACTTGATGCAGAATCTGCAGTACCTCGGCCGGCAGTTCCACCTTGTCGATTTCGGCGCGCCAGCTGTCGTATTCCTCTTGCGTGATTTGCAGTGGCTTTATGCCGTTTGGGCATCTGTCGGCCGGCTGTGTGGCGGCGGTGATCATGTGGTCGAAGTTGTCGTCGTTGGTGATGTTGCGGCACTCTACGCGCACTATGAACCGGTCCCATAGTGCCTCGAGACCCTCGCCGCGGGCGGGCAACTCGTTGCTGGCTGCCACAAGCAGTTTCAGGGGCAGGCGCACCTCGTGCCTGCCGTTACGGAACAGCCTCTCGTTGATGGCTGTGAGCAGGGTGTTCTGAATGGCGGGCCCTGCTTTCCATATCTCGTCGAGAAACACCACGTCGGCCGTGGGCAGATAGCCCTCGGTTGCCCGCACGTAGGAGTCGTCGGTCTTGAGGCGGCTTATGCTCACCGGACCGAAAATTTCGTCGGGGGTCGAGAATCTCGACATCAGGTATTCAAACGACCGGGCTCCGCTGAACGCTTGTTTTAGCCGTCGTGCAACCATCGATTTGGCCACTCCCGGAGGGCCGAGCAGTATTATGCTCTCTCCGGCCACGGCTGCCCACATCGACAGCGCAATCTCGGTCTCTTTCTCATAGATGCCTTGGTTCATTTCGCGAAGCAGCGCCTCGAATCTGTCTTTTATAGTCATAGCGTTTGGTTAAGTGTGTGGGCCGTCGGTATTGCCTGACGGCAATGAGGCCCGACTCCAATTTGAATCAGGCCTCAAATTTAGCAATAATTCCGCTGTCGTGCCTCATCGGGTTCAGCTCTTTTTCCGCCGCACGCCACGATTGAGGTGCGGATGGTGACGCACTGCGGCATAAGCCACGATTGTCACCGCTGTCAGTGCCTCCGACACCGGCATTGCCATCCAGATGCCGTCGTTGCCCATCACGTGCGGCATTATCATGAATGCGGGTACCAGCAGCACCAGTCCGCGCAGTGTGGCGAATATTGAGGCCGGAAGCGGTCGCTCCACGCTTTGATAATAGCCCACCATGGTCACATTGAATATGAAAAACACAAGGCCTGTGGCAAAGAGCGGCAGTCCCTCAACGGCAATTACCGCGGCGTTGCTGCGCAGGTCGAGAAACAGCCCAACCAGCAATCGCGGGCACAGTGTGAAGGCCGATGCCACTATCACGCCGCAAGCCACTGCCGCCGCAATGGCTATGCTGGTGGCTTGCGACACGCGCCGCCGCAGGCCCAGACCGTGATTGTAGCTGATTATCGGCTGGGCCGACTGTGCCACGGCGTTGCCTATCATGAAAATAAAGGGAGCGTAGTAGCACGTGATGCCGAAGGCGCCCACGCCGTCGTCGCCAAGGTAGTGCATAAAGGTGCGGTTGCCCATATACATCAGCACGGCAAGTGTGCTCTCGCCGAGCAGAGCCGACGATCCGATGCGGCACTGGTAGCCTATGTTGCGCAGCGTCAGACGCAGGCTCTTTACGCTCATCTTCAATCGGTAGAACTTGATTTGTGTCGAGAATTTTGTCAGGTAGGCAATCACCATCAGCCCGCCCACAATGATGCTTATGGTCGAGGCTATCGAGGCGCCTTTCACTCCCATTCCCATCGGGAATATCATCAGCCAGTCGAGCACCACGTTGAGCGCTCCGGCCGACAGACTGCACATCATGGCATATCGCGGCGACCCGTCGAGCCTGATGACCAGCAGTCCCACTGCAATCCACATGTTGAACACCCACGACGGGGCAAACCACACCATGTAGTCTGTCACCAGCGGCAGCAGGGTGCGCGACGACCCCATGACCATGGCGGCGGCCTCGGGTGCCGATACCACAATCACGGTGGGCACAAGTGCCACCAGCGACGAGAATATCATGGCTTGGGTCACATTGATGCAGGCTGCTTTGGCCTTTCCGCGTGCCAGGTGCACCGAAGCCACCACCGAGCATCCCATGCCCACCATAAGCCCCACGCCGGTAAGAATCATCAGTAGCGGTATGCATATGTTGACGGCGGCGATGCCCTGGCTGCCCACGCCGTGCCCTATGAATATGCCGTCGATTGCCGTTACGGCTGACATACCCAGCATACCCATCAGTGTCGGGAAAAAATACTTGCAAAAAAGCGCATACACATTGCTCTTGCTCAAGTCGATTGCGTCACGTTTCATTTTTCTGTAGTCCTTTTTCTTTTTGTTGTTGATAAGCACGAAAAAGGCCGGAAAAGAGATTGTTGCCGACGGCGTGTCGGCTCATCATCTTATCCAGCCTTTATGGTTATGTGATAAAGACCCTCCGATGAGAGGATTTTCAGCGTTTCCTTTTGTCGTTTTATTTGTCGAGGTTGAACTGCTCGTTCACCTTGGCGGCGATGGCGGCCATTTCATCGGCCGGCAGGCTGAGCTTGTCGGCAAAGAAGTTCATGTCGCTTTCCTTGTTGATGGGCACCAGGTGAATGTGGGCATGTGGCACTTCAAGGCCCATCACGGCCACGCCTATGCGCTGGCACGGAAGTGCCTGCTTCATGGCCTTGGCCACGCGGCGGGCAAAGCTCCACAATCCCTCGTACTCGGCCTCGTCGAGGTCGAAAATGTAGTTCACCTCATGCTTGGGGATGACAAGCGTGTGGCCCTTGGCCACGGGGCTGATGTCGAGAAACGCATAGTAGTTCTCGTCTTCGGCCACTTTATAGCTGGGTATTTCGCCAGCCACAATCTTACTGAATACTGATGCCATGGTCAAATGCCTATTTCAAGAATTTCAAACTGCATTTTGCCGGCCGGAGCCTGCACTTCCACCACATCGCCCACCTTGTGGCCCAGCAGGCCCTTGGCGATGGGAGTGGTGATTGAGATTTTTCCCTCGCGAAGGTTGGCTTCGGTCTCGCTCACCACGGTATATGTCATTTTAGCGTTGTTCTTCACATTCTTTATGGTCACCTTGTTGAGCAGCTGCACTTCTTCGGTCTGTAACTTGCTCTGGTCGATAATGCGGGCAGTGGCCACCAGATTCTTCAGCTCCGAGATTTTGGCCTCGAGCATTCCCTGCCGTTCCTTGGCAGCATCATATTCTGCGTTTTCCGATAGATCGCCTTTCTCACGTGCTTCGGCAATAGCGCGCACCACTTCGGGGCGCTCCTCGTTTTCCAGTCGAGCGAGCTCCTTCATCTTGGCGTCGTAGCCTTCTTTTGTCATGTAGCTTATAGCCATGGTAATATGTTTAATTTTGTAATTAGTAAAAAGGAGAAGAATCTCATCTTTGCATCTGAGATTCCTCACCGTTATTCTTAATTTCTATTCGCTTGCAAAGGTAGGCACTATTTTTGTCTTTGCAAAGTTTTTTCTGCGATTTTAGCAAATTTAATCTTCTCTTTATTGGCTTGATTTATAGTGCCCATAGCACCTTAGTGCCGCCACATGCGCCTTGCTTGCACGGCACTCACTGCCACTGCAGCAACCGCCACCGTTGCGGCAGCTGCCACATTACCGCTTTGCATAGCGGCAAGGGCGCACAAGGCTGCCGCCATGGCCCATGCGGCACTCATCAGGCAACGGCCCGACAGGCGCAACTTGTAACGGTGGAAATACACCACACTCACTATTGCCACATACACGGCATACCAAACGGCAAACGACACTCCCAGGCCGTCGAGTCCCCAGCGGTTGTAGAATGCGATGTTAAGACCGAGTCCGGCGGCCGCGCTCAGCGTCTCGGTGACGAGAAACACGCGGCCGTCGCCTTTGGCCAGTATCACAAACGACATGCACCACGACAGCCCCCTCAGCACCGTGCCCACAAGGCACCACGACACCATGGTGAGCACTCCGGCAAATTCGTTGGAGTAGAGCACTGTCACAATGGGCGCGCGCAGAAGCATGAACACCACCACCACCGGAGCCATGGCCATCATGCAGATGCCTATCTCTTGGCACACAAATGTGCCGAGCCGCCGGCGGCTTGTGGCCACGCGGGCAAGGCGGGGATAGTATTCCATACCCAGGGCGGTGAGCACCAGCCCGGTGTATTTGTTCACAAGGGTGTAGCCGGCTTGGTACAATCCCACTTCGGCAGTGCCGCCGGCGTGGTTGAGCCATGCGTTGAAGGCATATGAGGCCACAAGGGTGACTATGCTGCCGGCTGTCATGTAGGCTCCAAGGCGCACGAATCCCATTCCCATGCCGAATGCCTCACTGGCTGTCACGTGTGTCTTGCCGGCGGTGTCGTGGGCGCGCAGCCACATTGCAGCTGCCGCACAGCAGGCCGCATAGGCGATTATCGATGGCATGATGCTCTGCTCGCGCAGCCAGTAGAATAGCGGGATGGATATGGCGAGGCCGCCGAGTGTACCCCACAGCGTGACGCTTGCCAGCCGCTTCAGCCGTCCCGATCCCTGCAGCACGGCATACTCGCCGTTGGTCAGTGCCACAAGGAGCACTGCAATGCTTAGTGCAATGAATTCCCACAGGCGGCTCTCGTCGCCAAACGACAGGCGGCTCAGCACCGGAGCCAAGGCTGCCGTGACAATGGCTCCGCCCATGCCCAGCCACACCGACCACCGCCGCACCACCGCCACAATGCGTGCCACCTGGCTGGTGTCGCCGTGTTCCATGGCTTGCGACACGTCGCGCACGCTGCTCGACCGCACTCCCAGGTTGGTGGCGGTGTTGAGCATGTCGAGGGCCTGGTTGAAAATGGCAAACAGACCCATGCCCAACGGACCTATCCACAAAGCCACCAGCTTGGTGCGCAGTATCGAGCAGGCTATGCCTGCCATCTGCACGCCGCCGAATATTCCCATCGCTTTGATGGCCATGCGTGATATGCCGCCGTGTTTTGCCATTTCTTTTATTTTATTGTGTGATGTCGAGCTGCAGCGTGTTGTAGGCCACTCCGCGGCCGCCGAGCCGTGCTTTCTGCTGCACCAGTCCGGCATTGAGATACAACCCGTGGTCTTCGTTCGATATGCCGAAGTCGAGATATCGGCAGCCCTCATGGCGTGCCGCTTCTGCCACATGGGTGAACACTGCCGTCAGTGCGTGGGTATCGCGGCCGTGGTCGTTGGCGGCAATGTATTGGCAGTGGGCCACCGGGCCGCACACATACACCAGTGTGCCCCCGGTCATGATGCCGTCGGCCGATGCGGCATAGAGGCGTATCTGCTTGGGGAAGCGGCTTTGCAGCAGCTTCATCTCGGCAAGTGTGTGCACGGGCATGGTGGAGTGGCGCTCCTGCAGTACACTGGTCAGTATCTGCCAGAATTCGGGCAACCGGGTGCTCTCGCCCACGGTCACGCCCGATCGCATGGCTGTCTTCAGACCGCTCTTGTTGCCGCGGTCAAGCGGTATGGGATTGTTGAGGTCGATGGCTGTGCTGATGTTGCATTCCGCCCACTTGGCCCCTTTGCGCCACAGGGCGTAGAGGTCGTCGTCGGCGGGATAGCGGTGATAGATGTGTGGAACCGGCTTGTAGATGAGGCGGCCTATGCCGTGGCTGCGCATGAAGTCGACCGAGGCGTCGACTATGTCGGTCATCACTGTGGCGTCGAAATGCTTAAACGGTACTATCCAGCTTCCGTAGGTGAGTCCTTGGTGGCTGTAGAGTGTGTCGCCGTTGCGGTTGGCGGGCAGCAGTCCCACGATGCGTCCTGCGCGGCGGGCCACTAGCGACCAGTCGCTGAAGCGGTCGCTGTGGTAGTCCATATAGGCGCGTTCTATCAGGAATGTGCCGTTGCGGCTTTGCCGCACGGCTTCGTTCCATTCGTGGCTCATGCTGCTGTCATATAGGCTTATTTCAATCATGCCTGTCATCTCTTTTTCTATGTGTGGAGGCTTGTGTCGTGGATGCGGTTATTGGCCGCTTCCCAGCATGTCGAGCAGCTGCTTGCTGTCGATGCGTGTGTAGCCGCTGGGTATCTTGGTGTCGATTTTCACGCTCTCGTTCCAGCCCATGCCGCTGTAGTCGATGCTGAGCGTGTAGGCTTTCCCTTTTATCTTCGATGTCGCACTCACGCTTCCGGCCACAAGCCCGGCATCGGTGTTCGCCACATTGCCGTAGGTCACGCTGTAGGTGGTGGATTTTGCTCCGGCGGGTGTCACGTCTACGCTTTTTATGTGGTTGTCGCCATCGAAGGCGAAGCTATAGGTGAATCCCGCATACTGGTTGCGCGGCTCCACCACCATGGTGCCGTCTACGTTGGTCATCTTCACTTTGCCGATCAGGCTTTTGCAGAATGTGCCATCGCCGAGCACAAAGGGGCGGCCGAGGAATATGTCTTGCAGCACCGTCACGTCGACAGGCACGCCGTCGGTGAGCAGCGATGCGTCGGCGGCAATGTAGCGCTTGTGCAGCTTGTCGATCACTATCACCGAGTCGCCCACGACCACCAGGCGGCCCACCTCGATGCCCAGCAATGGGCGCAGCGATATGTAGATGCTCTTGCCGCGCTCCATGCGCATTTGCATTTTCGACGACAGGTTGCCCGATCCGCTGATGCCTATTGTGCCGCCGGCGCTGAGGGTGGTCCAGTTGCCGGTGGCCTCGGCTATGGCGTTGAGTCGCGTGCTTGTGGTGGGCGACTCGGTATTCCGAGATGTGTAGGCGGCATTGCCTGTGGCGGCGCGCTTTGTGCCGCAGGCGCTCAGTGTGAGCACCATTGTGGCGGCAGCCATGATTATGATTCTTCTTGTAGCCATGTTATTGCGTTTTTGTGCTTGTGGGTGTGTTCTGCCTGGCCGTCATTTTGCCGTGCGGCCTATCCATTCCTTTTTCTCCACTTTCTCCTTTATAAGGGCGTTGTCAGGGTCTTTCTCAAGAGCGGCGGCCCATTGCTTCACGGCCTCGTCGTGCTTGCCGTTGAACCACAGTATGTCGCCGTAGTGGTCGAGCACGTCGGCACTGCCGGTGTCGTCGTTGTCGACGGCGCTCTTGATATAGAATAGGGCCATGGAATAATCGTGTTTCTTATAGAAAATCCATGCGTAGGTGTCGAGGAATGTGGCGTTGTTGGGGTTGGCGTTGACTGCCTTTCCTGCCATGCTTTCGGCTTTGTCGAGGGCTGAGTCGCACTCGGCAAGGAAATATGCGTAGTTGTTGAGGATGCTTGCGTTGCCCGGATAGGCCTTGAGCGCGCGCTCATAGGCGGCAAATGCCCGTACCGTGTCGCCCATCTCGAAATACACGTCGCCCTTGCCGCCTATCAGGTCCGACCGCAGGCTCGCCTGGGTGGTGTCGACGCGGTGCAGGGCCTCGTTGTAGGTCTGCAGTGCTTTGTCATATTCCTTCATCTGGAAGTAGGCGGGGGCAATGTATTTGTAGAGGTTGATGCTGTCGGGATTATATTCGAGGGCACGCTGTGCCGCCTTGATGGCTGCTGGGTAGTTTTCTCCCATCATGTTCACTATCATCAGCTTTCGCCATCCTTTGGCATCGGTGGGGTCGATGTCAAGCAGGTATCCGAGCTGTTCGGCCGCTCCTGTGTAGTCGTGGCGGGCCACCAGATACTCGCTGTAGAGGTCGTGAATGGCGCCTTCGTGCGGATGCTGGCGCAGCAGCACCTTGAACAGGCGTTCCACGCGTGGTGTGGTGTCCTGGCGCTGAAGCAGCGTGCTAGTGTAGGTGGCGAGCACGTCGATTTTCGACTCAACGTCGAGGTTGGGGGCAATCAGTGCCTTATACACTTCGCGGTCATAGCTTGCCGAGTCGCCGAGCATGTTGTAATACTGTGCTTTGGTAAGGTATATCATGCCGTTGTCGGGGTCGAGCTTTTGGGCCTGGTCAATGTAGTGGAAGGCGCTGTCGTTCATGCCGAATTGCAGCATCATCTTGCTCAGTGCCATGTTGTAGGTGGCATTGTTGGGAGCCGAGTTGAGCAGCGACCGTGTCTCGCGCAAAGCTCCCACGGTGTCGTTGAGCGCCGAGTATGCGCTGATTTTGCGGGCTGTGAGTTCTATGCTCTTGCCTTGGTGCCGCTCAATGGTGTCGTAGGTGGCAATGGCCATTCCGAAGTTGTTCATGCGCTGGTAGCACTCGGCCAGCCTTATCTGCGACTCCAGGCTTGTGGGGTCGAGCTCCACCAGGCGCTTTACCACGCGCAAAGCCTCGTCCTTGCGCCCCATGGCCATACTGGCGTCGCTGTAGAACGATGCCTCGTAGTAGTCGGTGGGCACGGCGTCGACATGGGTCTTCATCAACGCGAGTCCGCGTTCGGCCTTGCTCTTGGTGGGGTTGTCCATGGTCACCAGGCAGTAGCCCAGATAGTAGCCTATGGCTGTGTTCTCGGGGTCGAGGTCGTGGGCATATTTCACGAGGTCGTAGAAGGCACCGGGGTGCCCCAGCGACTTCTGGTTTTGGGCCTCCACAAACACGTATTCGGCCTTACGCTGGTCGGCGGTCATGTCCTGGCTGCTGCGTTTGCTGCCGGCAATCACGGGAATGGCCGCAAGTAGTGCCACTAGTGCGGTGGCTATATGTTTCGATGGAATGTTCATTTTGTTTGTTCTGCGATTCAATAAGAAAACTGCGGCTCACTTCACGCCTGTGTGCCCGAAGCCACCCTCGCCTCGCTCGCTCTCGCTCAGCGTGTCCACAGCCTCCCATTCCACACACTCATGGCGCGCCACCACCATTTGGCAAATGCGCTCGCCGTTTTCGATGGTCTGCGGCTTGCTGTCGAGGTTCACCATTATCACCCCTATCTCTCCGCGGTAGTCGGCATCGATGGTGCCTGGCGTGTTGAGCAGTGTGAGGCCGCGCTTCAGGGCCAGGCCGCTGCGCGGACGCACCTGGCACTCATATCCTTCGGGAAGCTCGATGCTCACTCCGGTGGGTATTAGCCGGCGCTCGAGTGGTTGCAGGGTTACGGGTTCGTCGAGCCATGCGCGCAGGTCCATCCCGGCGCTTTGCGGTGTGCCGTAGGTAGGCAGCTCGTTGGTGCTGCGGTTCACTATTCTCACTTTGATTTTTTTCATAATAGCAGTGTGGTTAGCTTTAAATCGCAAATTTACTAAAATATGCCGTAGGCCAGGCAATTATTTTATTTAATAAGTATTTAAAAATGCCGTGTGCCGTTGTGGGGCTGTGATTCAGGCTCTGCCGCATGCCGCACCGTGCAGCGAGCGGCGCAGGCGACGGTCGACGTAGACCGATGCCGGAACAAGGAATGCAACAGCAAAAATCCATGCAGTGGGGTCACCGAAGCACACGGCCCAAAAGCCCCAAAGCGGCACAGCCAGCACACTGACCAGAATGCGCGCCACCATCTCGCTCACACCCGAGAACATGGCCAGATTGGTGAATCCGGCGCCCTGGATTGAGTAGCGCAGTATGCACAGTGTGCCCAGCACCGGATAGAACGATACCGACACGTGCAGAAACCGTGCGGCATAGTCGATGACCGCTGTCTCGCTGGGGGCCACAAACATCATGGTGGCCACCTCGCTCAGGGTCCATTGCACGACTATCATCACAGCCGAGTAGGCAAGCATCATCTTGATGGCGCTTCTGATGCCGGCCGTGATGCGCCCGGGCAGTCCGGCTCCGTAGTTCTGCCCGCAGAATGTGGCCATTGCTATGCCCAGGCTCTCAAGAGGCGTCATGCAGAACATCTTGATGCGCATCGCTGCGGTGAAGGCGCTGATGTAGTCGGCGCCAAGGGCATTGTTGCTGCTTTGGAGCATGATACTGCCTATGGCGGTAATCGAAAACTGCAGCCCCATGGGCACGCCCACCGACAGCAGTATGCGCGCCTGGCTCATGATGGAGCGTCTGCCGTCGGAAGCCTGTGGCTTGAGCACATCAAACTTGGTCGACATGAACGCGTAGCACAGCACTGCCGACAGTCCTTGCGATGCCACGGTGGCTATTGCCGCACCGCCCACGCCCCAGTGGAGCACCATTATGCACACAAGGTCGAGCACAATGTTGAGCACGGTGGAAAAAAGCAGGAACCAGAATGGGGTGGTGCTGTCGCCAAGTGCTCTGATGATGCTCGAGAGCAAGTTGTAATAGAATGTGGCCGGAATGCCGGCAAAGGTGATTATGAGATATGTGTTGGCGTCGTCGAAAATTTGGTCGGGGGTCTGCATCCACTGCAGTATGTGGGGGCACAGCAGGCATGTGACAATGGCTATTGCCACCGATGCCACTGCGGTGATCTTGAGGCTCGACCTCACCAAGTGACGCATCGACCGGTAGTCGCGGGCTCCAAACTTTTGGGCCACCGGGATGGCAAAGCCGCCGCAACAGCCGTTGCAAAACCCGAGTATCAGAAATATCACGCTCGAGCCGGCTCCCACTGCGGCAAGGGCGTTGATGCCGAGGGTCTGTCCCACAATGGCGGCATCCACCAGCATATAGGTTTGCTGCAGCATGTTGCCCAGCAGCAGCGGCAGCGCAAACTTCAGAATGAGCGGCATGCATGGCCCGCTCGTCATGTCGGTTACTTTGGCCATAATATATACGTTTTTTTATGGTTTTGCAGATGTGGGGCTGTGGCTCGCAGGCAGCCCTGTATCACAATGGCCGGGCAGATAGTTGCCCGGCCACTTGCGTGTGTCGTTGTTCCCGCATCACCCGCAAGCGCTCTCTTGCGGGTGTGCTGCCCGCGGCAGGCGGGCTTATTTCTTCGCTTTCGCCTTGGCGGCTTCGGCTGCCGCTTTGTGGCGTGCGGCAATCGCGTCGTATTCGGTGTTGCCACGTTTGAGCAGCTCGTCAAACCGCGCGCGGTCGTTGAGCACGCCCAGGGCGGCCTGCAGCTCACGGTTGTCGTGGTTGATTATCACCGTGTAGGCCGAGGCGTCGGTATACACGTCGCGGGCAATGAGTCCCTTGATCACGCTGCGCATAAGCCGCTTGCTGGTCTCGTATTGCTTGGCGTCAAACTTCACGCTGTCGCGTTTGCCCATGTCCACAAATTGCTGCATCTCGGCATCGCTCACCTCAAAGCCACGGTCAAAGTCGGCCACTGTGGGGTAGCGGCTCAGCAGGCTCTTGCGGTGCTTGTCCACATAGGTCAGGCAATACTGGTTCACTATGCCTTTGGCCACCATGTCGCGGTAGTAGTCGCTGTATTCCGTGGTGTCGATGGGCACAAACACGTCGGGCATTATGCCTCCGCCGCCATAGATGGTGCGGTGGTTGCGCAGGGTGGTGTACTTGAGCGAGTCGTTGAACTGTATGCTGTCGATCGAGTAGTATTCTCCGTCTTTCAGGCGGCGCACGATGTCTTCATCGTAGTTGCGGCGGTTACCCTTGATGTAGGGTTTCTGGATGCATCGTCCCGATGGTGTGTAGTAGCGCGCAATGGTCAGGCGTATCATCGACCCGTCGGCAAAGCGGAACGGACGCTGCACTAGTCCCTTGGCAAAGGTGCGGCGGCCTACAACCACGGCGCGGTCCCAGTCTTGCATGGCTCCGGTGAAAATCTCGGCTGCCGAGGCCGAATACTGGTTGACCATGACCACCATGCGCAGGTCCTTGTAGCGGCCGTTTCCCTCGGCGCGAGCTTCGCTGCGCGGCGCATTGTTGCCTTGGGTGTAGACTATCATCTCGTCTTTGTTCAAAAACTCGTTGCTCATCTCGATTGCGGCCTGCAGGTAGCCGCCGCCGTTGTCCGAGAGGTCGAGCACAAGCTGGCGCATGCCTTGCGCACTCAGGGCGTCGAGGGCTTCCATCATCTCATCGTAGGTCTTGGCCCCGAACCGTGAAATGCGCACGTAGCCGGTGCTGTCGTTGAGCATATACTTGGCGTCGACGCTATATAGTGGTATCTTGTCGCGAGTGATGCGGAAGGTTATGAGCTTGGGGGTGCCCTGGCGCTTCACTTGCACAGTCACTTTCGACCCCTTTTTGCCGCGCAGGCGCTTCATGATGTCGGTATTCTTCATTTTCACACCGGCTATCGTGGTGTCGTTGACGGTCACAATGCGGTCACCGGCCACGATGCCCACACGCTCCGACGGACCGCCGGCAATGGTCTGTATCACATACAGGGTGTCTTTCTGCATGTTGAATTGGACGCCTATGCCGCTGAACTCGCCCTGCAGTGGCTCCTCCATCTCTTTGGTCTCGCGGGCGTCGGTATAGGTCGAGTGCGGGTCGAGCTTGCTCAGCATTCCCGTGATGGCATCCTCCACCAGCTTCTTCTCGTCGACGCTGTCGACGTAGAAATTGCTTATGGCATACTCGGCGTTCATCAGCTTCTGCATCACCTCGGGCAGCCGTTGTGCGCTTGCCGCCATCATGCACGCAAGTGCGGCAAGCATTATTGTCCTTAATTTCCTCATTGTGCTCTCTCTGTGTGTGAAATGTGTATGTCTTTGTTTTTTCTGTTGTAGATGTGTGCGTCAGCCATTTTTGCCGGTGGATCTCCACGATGGCGGCACGAGCGACTGCTCGAGGTTGCGCGGCAGATACCGGCTCACGTCCTGGCCCCACTTCACCAGCTCGCGCACTATGCTTGAGCTGATGTGGCTGTACTCTGGCAGCGTGTAGAGCAACACTGTCTCCAGTCCCGACAGCTCACGGTTCACTTCGGCCATGTTCATCTCGTTCTCGAAATCCTGAATCATGCGCACGCCGCGCAAGTAGAACCGTGCGCCGCAAGTCTTGGCCGCATCGGCGGTGAGCCCGTCGTAGGTGATTACTCTCACCTTGGGCTCGTTGCGGAAGGTGTTTCTTATCAGTTCCTGGCGCTTTTCCATCGAGGTGAGTGCCTGCTTGTTGATGTTGATGCCCACGGCAATCACTATCTCGTCGAAGAGTGGCAATGCGCGTTCCACTATCGACTCGTGGCCGCGTGTGAACGGGTCAAACGAGCCCGGGAACAGGGCTATGCGCTTGCCGGCTGCCTCAGTGCAGTGTGATGTCTTCATCGTCTTCGATAATCAAGTTGTCCATAATGAATTCCTGGCGCTCCATGGTGTTCTTGCCCATATAGAATGCAAGCAGCTCTTTCACCGAGTCCTCTTTGCGCAACTGCACCCGGTTTAGGCGCATCTCGGGGCCGATGAAGTCGGCAAACTCATCGGGCGATATCTCGCCCAGTCCTTTAAATCGAGTGATTTCGGCGTTGTCGCCAAGCTTGTTGATAGCATTCACTCGCTCCTCGTCGCTGTAGCAGTAATAGGTCTCCACTTTCTGCTTCTTGGCCTCTTTTCCGGCGGCGCGGCTCTTGCGCTTGGCTTCCTTCTTGTTGCGCACGCGGAACAGTGGCGTCTCAAGTATGTAGAGGTGCCCTGTCTTTATCAGCTCGGGGTGAAACTGCAGGAAGTAGGTGAGCAGCAGTAGGCGTATGTGCATCCCGTCCACATCGGCATCGGTGGCCACAATCACCTTGTTGTAGCGCAGGTTGTCGATTCCGTCGTCGATGTTCAGTGCGGCTTGCAGCAACCCGAACTCTTCGTTCTTGTACACCTTCACGGGCTCCAGGCCGTAGGTGTTGAGCGGCTTGCCACGCAGCGAGAACACCGCCTGTGTCTCCACGTCGCGTATTTTGGTAATCGACCCGCTTGCCGACAGTCCCTCGGTGATAAACAGCGACGTCTCTTCGCGGCGGTCGTTGTCCTTGGGCGCACGGGTGTCGCTAAAGTGAACGCGGCAGTCGCGCAGCTTGCTGTTGTTGAGAGCGGTCTTCTTGGCACGCTCTCGCGCCTGCTTGGTGACTCCGGCAATTGCCTTGCGCTCGCTCTCGCTCTCCTGTATTTTTTTCAGCATTATCTCGGCTGTGGCCGAATCCTTGTGCAGGTAGTCGTCGAGCTCCTTCTTGATGAAGTCGTTCACAAACTTGTAGATGGTGGGGCCGTCTTTCCACATCACGCTGCTGCCAAGCTTGATCTTGGTCTGCGACTCAAATGTGGGTTCCTCCACCTTGATGCTGATTGCGGCCACTATGCCGTTGCGTATGTCGGCGTATTCGAAGTTCTTTCCGTAAAATTCCTTGATGGTGCGCGATATGGCCTCGCGGAACGCGCTTTGGTGGGTGCCGCCCTGTGTGGTGTGCTGGCCGTTTACAAATGAGTAGAACTCTTCGCCTATCTGGGCCGCGTGGGTAATCACCACCTCAATGTCGTCGCCCTTGAAGTGCATCAGCGGATACAGAGCGTCGTTGGTCATGTTCTCCTTCACAAGGTCGCTCAGACCGTTGCGCGAGTGGTACTTGACTCCGTTGAGCATTATGGTCAGCCCCGTGTTCAGAAACGAGTAGTTCTTCACCATGGTCTCCACCACGTCGTCGCGGTAGGCATAGTTCTTGAAAATAGTCGCGTCGGGCCTGAACCGCACCAGGGTGCCGTTCTCCTCGCCCTCGTCGGCAGCCGTGATGCCGCTCTCTTCCTCCACCAGACCCTCGCGGTAACGCACCCAAGAGCATTGCCCGTTGCGCACCGAGCGTATGTAGAACTCGCTCGACAGCGCATTCACGGCCTTTATGCCCACACCGTTGAGGCCCACCGAGCGCTTGTAGTTCTCGGTGTCGTATTTTGCTCCGGTGTTCATTTTCGATGACGCGTCTCTCACCTGGTCAAGCGGGATGCCGCGGCCATAGTCGCGCACGCTCACCGTGCCGTCGGTCACATCGATGGTTATCTGCGGCTTGGCATAGCCGGTGTTGAATTCGTCGATAGAGTTGTCCACCACCTCCTTCACAAGCACATAGATGCCGTCGTCGCTCTGCGAGCCGTCGCCCAGCTTGCCTATGTACATGCCCGGACGCCGCCTGATATGCTCACGCGGGGTAAGGGTGACCAGCTTGTCGTAGCCGCCATTGTCGCTAGGCTGGCGGCCGCCGTTGTTTAGTTCCAGTTCTTCTGCCATATTTTGCTCTTGGTCGAAACTCACGCCGCCCGTTTGCGGCTGTTTCAACCCACAAAGATAGTGCAAATCAGCCTTATCGCCAAATTCCCCGTCCCACCCGGATTCTAATCAGGACACACATGCTGTGTTGTGGTGTGTCGACAAGTCGGAATCTTGGAAAATGCAGATGGCCTTTGGGGCATCGGTGGGTTTATGGTTGTGATGTAAACCTGTTGGTTCAATCTCATAATTACATTCCAAGAATGTAGGGCCGGGGCTTGAATTGCTCCGTGGGCGGAGGGCATAAAATAAAGGCTCTGCCAGCCGGTGGGCATGGCAAAGCCTTTATTTTATCATTGCTAAGCCCTGGCTGGCGTCGTTGCGCTGCTGGTTGGGCTTTTCTGCTTTTTTGTGGGAT